>NZ_BOPC01000084.1 GCF_016863555.1 Micromonospora qiuiae
GTAACACCTACTGCCGGTCGCTCTTAGCCAGCTCCACCGATAGCACCCGCCGCAGGGCCGCCACCGCTGGCTTTGCTCCGAACCGCTGCGCGGCCAGCCGCTCGGCACGGCCGACCGCGGTGAAGATCTGCTCGGGGGGTGCGTCCCGCAGCACGGCGACGAGCCAGCCTTCCAGATCCACCACGTCGGCGGGCAGTTCCAGGGCCGCAGGTGTCGGCGCCGGCCGGGGCGCCTGGTCAGGGACCGGTTCCCCGGCCGAGGCGTACCGGCCGGCGGGAAGGCCCACCCGGAAGGGATGGACGCACACGGCGACGCCGTCGGCAGTGGAACGCCACCCGAGGTCGGGGCGGTAGGCGAACTCGGGTCCGGGCCGGTCGACCACGTCGAACTGGCCCGGCCCGAGCTGCTGAGCGGGACACACGACGCAGGTCTGCTCACACCAGTGCGGAAGCGGCCCGGACATGGCGCCGATCGTACGGCAATCAGGAGGTATCAGGGTATGACGGTCTTATCCCCTCCCCGTCCTGCCGTCGTCGACCGCGCCCTGCGGGACGCCAAAGCGTGGTGCGCGGGGCACACCATCGATGACCGGCCGGCCCTGGTCCACGCGGTCCGGGTCGCGGTGACCATCGGCGAACACGTGCCCGCGCCGCCGCAGGAGGTGATCGCGGCGGCGCTGCTGCACGACGCTCCAGACCTCGCCCCGCCCGCGCCGGACGTGTATGAGGTCCTCACCGCCGGCTACGGGCCCGAGGTTGCGCGGATCATCGCCGCGCTCCAGGCCGAACATCAGGCCCTCGATGACCCAGAGCCACCCATCTGTGTCGATGACCAGCCGGTGCTGCTCGCCTCGGCCGCCGACAAGATCGTCGCGCTGACATCGCTACTGCGCCGGGCGCGAGCAACCGGCGACGTCACGGGCTTCTTCGCCCGGCGGCCGGTGCTATGCGGGCTGCTTCCGCACTTCCGGGCCTTCCAGCAGGCGGCCTGTCCGCGGGTGCCGGCCAGCATGTCGGCGCATCTCGACGCCGTCCTCGCCCGGATCGAACAGGTCACCGCCGGCATCCTCCCAGCGAGTGCGCGGTGAACACTTCCAGGCTCGACGAGCACCTCGTCACGCAGCTGCGATGTGACCTGCTCACCGCCGCCCGGCGGGTACCGACCGGGCGGCAGGCCATCCAGCAGTGGGAGCTATCCGCCGTGGAACGGCTGTTCTTCGCCGACGGCAGCAGCCTGGTCTGCAAGGTCGCCGCCGCGCCGTTCACCGGCGAGGCGACCGTGCTGCGGGCGCTCAACGAGCGGGGAGCCTCAGTTCCGGTGCTCCACGGCTACGCGATGCGCCCCCAGACGCTGGGCATCCTGGTGGACGACCTCGGCGCCCCGGCCCGGGCAGCAACCGCGGCGGAAGCCGCGGTTGCTGCCCGGTGGGTCCACGCCGCTGCCGGCATCACCGGGCTGCCAACATTCGACCAGGCGGGCCTGGCGCGGCTGCCCGGACAGGCGCTCGACGCGCTCGACGCGCTCCGGCGGCAGGGACGTTTCCCCGACTCCAGGCCAATCGAGGAGTCGCTGCAGCGGCTGGCCGCCGTCGCGCAGGCCAGGGCCGACGGGGCCGAACGGCCGCCCTTCGGGCTGTGCCACGGCGAGTTCCATCGCAGCTCGCTGCACGTCAGCCGTACCGGATGCCGCCTCGTCGACTGGGCCAAAGCGTTCACCGGACCAGGCCTGCTCGACCTGGCGACCTGGTTCGGCACCCGCACGCCACCCGAACCCCGTCTGCTCGCCCGACTCATCCGCGCCTACGTCGCCGCAGGCGGGCACCCGGACGCGGAAGCCGACCGGGGCGGCCTGCCCGCCGCCCGGTGGGCGCTGGGCTGGCACCGGGTCTGGGCGGCCTGGTGGTTCCTGACCACCGCCGCCGCCGGCCACCACCGGCCCGACACCGACCGGCGTCACGCCCAGGTCGTGCTCCGGCAACTCCACGGGGCCGCACAGCTGCTCGAAGCGGCACCACCTGCCAGCGCCGCCCGTCTACCAATGGAAGCGGGAAACTCATCGTGAAACGTCTTATCGTCGACACCCACGCCTCGTCCTGCTACTTCCGCACCTCTGTGGGCGGGGACGGCCGCAAGGCGCTGGTGCAGATCACCGAGCGGTGCAACCTGCACTGCGCCCACTGCTTCGTCTCCTCCACCGCCCAAGGCTCCGACCTGACGCTGGAGAACTTCACCACCCGGGTCCTGCCCCGGCTGCTCGACGCCCGGGTGCAACGCATCACGCTCACCGGTGGAGAGCCGTTCGTCCACCCCGACCTGATCGCCATATGCCAGGCCGTGGCCGACCGAGGGCTGCCCGTGGGCATCTGCACGAACGCGACGCAGACCACCGACGAACACATCGCCGCCCTGACCGCGCTGGACAATGTCCACATCAACGTGTCCTTCGACGGATTCCGCCCCGAAAGCCACGGCAAGTTCCGCGGCAACCAGTCGTCGTTCGCCACCACACTCGCTACCACCCGCAAGTTCGCCCAGGCCGGCCTGCTGAAAGGGCTTCTGTCGACGCCCAATGCGCTGACCGTGCCGGAGGAGTTCGCCGACCTGTGTGCCTTTGGCGTGCAGGTCGGCGCCGAGTACGTCTTGATGAACCCGCTGTCGTCCTTCGGACGAGGGGTGAAAAGCCGCGCACGACTGGCCGCCACCACGGCGACGATGAACGCCATCCGCGCGGTGACCGAACGCTTCGCCGACCAACTCGACCTCGTACGTATCCGCTTCCCCAACGACGAACTGCCGCTGGGCGGCTGCGACGCCGGCAAACTGATCTACGTCTTCGTCGACGGGCAGGTCGCGATCTGCCCCTACCTCGTCTTCGCCGCCCGCACACCGGTCTCCCAGCACCGCGAAACCGAGTTCCTGGCCGGCAACATCCTTGCCGCAGGCATCACCACCGACCTCGACAGCCACGACTTCCACACCCGCTACCGACCCGGCGGGAATCCGACCTGCGGCTCCTGCGCGCTCGGCGGCCAGTGCGGCAAGGGCTGCCCCGCGGCGGTCGTCGCGGCAGGCGGGCGCATCGGCGACGTCGACGCCGGCCAGTGCCCGGTCACCGCCCCGCACGACCGGCGCCTGCTGCCGCTCACCCCGCAGAGGTGATCAGCCTGTTCATCGCCATCGAAGGACCCAACGGAGTCGGCAAGAGCACCATCGCCCGCCTCCTGGCCAACCGCCTCGCCGACCTCGGCCCCGCCGGCGTGCACCTGACCGCGGAACCCAGCCGCACGCCGCTGGGCCAACTCCTGCGACGGCAGGAAGACTTCCTCCACGGCAAAGCACTCGCACTCGCCCTCGCCGCCGACCGGGCCGCGCACATCGAAAACGAGATCATCCCCCGCCTCGACGACGGCTTCCACGTCGTCACCGACCGATACGTCGCCTCCTCGCTGGTCCTGCAACGCGTCGACGGCCTCGACCTCGCCGAAATCTGGTCCTACAACCGGTACGTCCTACCCGCCACCGTCATCTACCTCGAAGACGACCCCGACGTCATCCGCGCCCGACTCGAAGCCCGACCGCACCTGACCCGCCTCGAACGCGCCGGCACACCCGAACAAGAACTCGCCCACTACCGCGACGCGGCCCGACACCTACACCGACAGGAATGGCGCCAACACACCGTCGCCTGCAACGGGCTCACCCCCGACCACATCGTGACCACTATCCTCAGCCTCCTACCCGCCGACCTGCCCCTAACCAGCGAGGCCCCGCAAACGTGCTGTCCATCCTGACGATCAACATGCAAGCCGCCGCGCCAACCCGCGCGCAACGCCTGCTCACCTGGCTCCTGAACCGCGACGACGACGTGATCATCCTGACCGAGACCAGCAACGGCCCCGGCACCCAACACCTCCTCACCGAACTCCGCGCCGCCGGCCTCACCGTCACCCACCAGCCCTCACCCGACCGCGACCGCGGGTGCGCCATCGCCACCCGCGTCCCGAGCCGACCCGCCCCCCACCTCACCGTCGGAATCAGCCTGCCCGGCCGCGCCCCCGCCATCATCCTCGACACCGACCCCGCCGTCAGCGTGCTCGGCCTGTATGTGCCCTCCAGCGACCGCGCACCCACCAAGGTCGCCAAGAAACGAGCCTTCCTCACCACCGTCCAAGACACCCTGGCCGCGATGCACGCCGCCGACCGGGCTCATCTCGTGGTGGGCGGGGACTACAACGTCATCAGCCGCGACCACCAACCCCGCTACCCCGGCTTCCTCACCTTCGAGTACGAGTTCCTCGGCACCCTCGCCGCACTCGGGCTCACCGACATTCACCAGCGCCTGCATCCCGAAGCGCAGGCCCACAGCTGGATCGGCCGCGGCGGCAACGGATACCGCTTCGACTACCTCCACGCCGGACCTGGACTGCAACCCCACCTGACCGCCGCCGAATACCTGCACCAACCCCGCCTGAACGGGCTCACCGACCACGCCGCGCACAGCGTCGACATCGACGTCCCAGCTACCGTCAAACGCGGTGCCGCACTCGCAATGCCGACACCGCTCTGAGAAGGCCGTACATTCCCTGGACTTCACGAGGGCCTCGACGGCGCGGCGCTGGGGGCCAAGGCACCGACAAGACATTGACAAAATTCCGACAACCGCTCGCCATCGAGCGGCACGGCCCGTCGAGATACTCCCCACGCTGGGCATCTGCCCGCAGGAGAGACGGGCGTCGGTAGAACTCGCTGGCAAGGTACTGCCCAGACGGGGCGCGCACCGGCAGCAGACAGTCGCACCTACCGTCACCCACAGCAGCTAGGGTCTAGCCCATCGTTACCGCAGCGTCCGCCGTTGGGAGAAGCGGCCATGGCCGACAGCGACGAGATCAAGACCGCCTGGAGCCACCTCGGCCGTACCCTCGCGCAGCTGCGCGTCGCCGCAGGCCACACACAGCACGGGTTCGCCCGGCTCGTCCAGTACGGACGCAGCTCCGTCGCCAACACCGAAACTGGTCGTCAACAACCCGACCGGGCTTTCTGGGTGCGCTGCGACAGCGTCCTGCAGACCGGAGGGGTCCTCGCCGAGGAGTACGACAGGATTGTCTTTCTCGCACGACAGCGGCAACGAGATTCCGCGATGCACGCCGCGACACGCTCCCGGCTCGCCACTGCGGCGGCCGGCGAGCCCGCAGACACTTGCACCCAGGCAGAGGCCCGGCGACGCCGGCCGGTGGATGCCGCGTCGGCGCAGCGGGGTAACGCCGCTGAGCCTCGACAGGCCATCACCAATTCCGGCAGCATCCCATTGGATCGCTCTTTTCTAGGCAGGGACGGGTTTGCCGACGATCGGGCGGACGCGTACGTTGACGTCGAGCGTTCGATCATGAACGCCGCCCGGGAAACGAGCGAGCACGCAATGGATGCAGGGGCGTGGGCCGTGTCAGACGCCACCATCGAGCAGCTACGCGAGGATGCGGCCCGCATCGCGCGGGACTTCGCGCGGCTAACCCCGGCGGACGCAGTGAGTGAGACACTGCGCCTGCGTAACCTCGCCGTCGCGCTGTTGGAACGGACACGGCGACCCGGACAGCAACGCGATCTCTATCTGATCGCCGCGCAGGCAGCCGCGTTGCTCGCCAGTGAGAGCGCGGATCTGGGCCTATGGCCGTCGGCGATGCAGTACGCGCGTGCGGCATACACCTACGGCGAGGTCACCGGACACGACGGCGTACGGGCGTACGCACGCGGCATGCAAGCGACAATCGCGTATTGGACCGGGCAACCCGCCGAGGCGGTCGGGTACGCCGAAGCGGCGGTGGCTCTCGCGCCAGCGGGCGTGGCCAGGGTCCGAGCCCTGTCTATCCTGGCTCGCGCCTGGTCGCACCATGGCACCGGGGACGACGTTCGTCGAACGATCATGGCCGCCGAAGACGCGCGTGGCACCATGGGGCAGGACCTACTACACGACATCATCGGCGGTGAGTTCGGCTACACCCCAGCGCAGCAGGCACGCAATGCGAGCACCGCCTGGCTGAAGGTCGGGCACACGGAGCCGGCCATCGCGGCGGCCGTCGCCGCGCTGGACCTGGCCGACGACGGACCAGGCAACGAGTGGTTCACTGTGCCAGCCGAGGCGAGGGTGGACCTGGCCACCTGCCAACTGCTCACCGGTCAGCTCGACGCCGCGCAGGAGACGCTGGCTCCGCTGTGGTCCATTCCCACAGACTGGCGACGGGCCGGCCTGGCGGGACGGCTGCACCGGGTGTATCGCGTGCTGTCAGCACCGCGATGGCGCAAGGTGCCCCAGGCGCGCCAGGTGGCAGAACTCGCCTCCAGTTTCGGCACCACTCACGGGAGGCCGCCTGCATTGCCGCCGGCCTGACCAGACTGCTGCCATTCCAGCAGCAGCTCCGCTTCCCGTTCGGCGGGAAGTCCATGGTCTGCGGCACGACCCGCCTCGCCCTCGCCCGTGATCGCGGTGCCGCCGCCGTTCATCCATGCCCAGGTGTCAGCGATCGTCTCTCGAAGTGGCCGGCATTGCAGCCCCGCTGCGATCGCGCGGCTGCTGTCCACGTTCCAGACTCCCTGGTTGGTGCGCCACAGCGGCAGCTCGGTCCACTGCTGCACTCCCTGGCTCACCAGCCAGTCCGGATCCACCCAGACCGGTTCGGTGTCCGCGCCGGTCACCGCGATGCAGCCCTCGACCAGATCGGCGAACGTGGGCTGCCCCATCGGCGCGGTGACGTTGAAGGCACCTGCCAGCCGGGATGAGGCGCAGTGCAGGGCGAACTGGGCGACATCACGCACGTCGACCGGCTGGATCGGGCGTAGGCGTGGGCCAGGGGCCAGAAGTTGCCCGCCGCGGGCGGACCGACCAAGCCACCACGTCAGGCGCCCGACGTACTCGCGGGGGCCAAGGATGACGCCTGGACGCAGGATCGTCGACCGCTCGGTGCCGACGGCCGAGAGGACAGCGCGTTCACACCCCGCCTTGAGCGCCCCGTACTGGCCTGCGTAGCCCAGATCCGCCCCGAACGTCGCGTCCGCATCAGGCGGGCACCCGAACAGCGCTGAGGCGTCGTCCAGCGGCTGGTCCGGCCATCCTGTATACACGTTCACCGAGGACAGGAAGACGTAGTGGCCGGTCACCGGCCCCAACTCCGTCGCCGCGTTGAAAACCTGGCTCGGGACGTAGCCGATCGTGTCTACGACCGCGTCCCACGGCCCGCGTTCGGCGAGCCGCCGCAGGTCTTCGACACGTTCCCGGTCACCGCGCACCGCTTCGACGCCGACGAGATCTGGCGCAGAGGTGCCGCGATTGAACGTGGTGACCGACCAGCCGGCGCTGAGGGCGAGTTCACCGACCGCGCGACCGAGGTACCAGGTCCCACCAAGGATGAGAAGCCGCATTGTTCCATCATCGCCGATCATCACTCAAGCTCGCCTTTCTGGGCTGCTTCGACGAGATACCCACCGCATATCCGGTGTCGCCGGTCGTCAAGCAAAACGGCACGAACTCAAGGACCTGATGAAGCTGTCGGCAGCCAATCCGCACCGTGTCCCGCCTTGCTCATGACCGCCTCCGCGCCCCGCCACCGCCACGTCCCGTTGGGGAGGTCAGCTGTACTCAGCCGGTCTGTGCGGCCGAACCTGCCCTTCCTCCTCGACCACAACGAGCCCTCGCGACCGGCACTGCGCCGACCGTCTCCGCGAGGCATCCCCCAGCCGACAAAATATTGACAAAACGCCGACACCGCGCGCCTCCTCCAAGTTCCAGGCTGGGTCGGGATAGGCGATGCCGCACGATGAGCTGCCCAGACCCGAATGTTGAGGCGTGTGATCGATGTCGCGTGCCGATCTTGTGGGAGAGCGCTGGATGAGCCCGGACGGCAGGCGCTAGGCGCCACAGCTACCAGGAGCCGCTAGGGTCTAGCGCACCGTAACCGCAGCCTCCGCCGACGAGGAAAGCAACCATGGCCGACAGCCACGAGATCAAGAGCGCTTGGCGCGACCTCGGCCGTACCCTCGCGCAGCTAAGGATCGCTGCAGGACACACGCAGCACGTGTTCGCCGGGCTCGTGCAGTACGGGCGCAGTTCTGTGGCCAACACCGAGACCGGCCGTCAGCAGCCCGACCGCGCCTTCTGGGTGCGGTGCGACATGGTCCTCCAGACCGGAGGTGTCCTGGTCAAGGAGTACGACCGAATCGTCGCTTCGGCTCGTCAGCAGCGCCGTGCATCGGCGCTGCGCGGCGCTGCACGCTCCACCCCCGCACCCTTGCGAGCCGAGGCCGCCCACGGTGACGACGATGGGGCGAACCACCAGTCAGGCGATGCGCTGATAGTGCTGTCTGCGGCTGGTACCGGCCCTGCGCGTACGGTCGCTCTTGATCTGGCCGACCCCAGTAGCGGACCTGCTGACGAGGCTCGCACCGGCCCGCAGAGCCTCCCGCGCCAGGGGCAGCTGCCGGCGCTGCGGGAGTTGGGCCCGGTCAACCCCGCGCTGGTGCCGCACTGGATGGGCATGCTGCGGATCCTCGCCGCCTCCCATGATGCGTTCGGACCGCGGCGGATCCACGATGTCGTGCGCGGGGAACTGGCGATCATCCACCACCACGGCGCACGCGCCGAAGGGCAGACACGACGGGAACTGCAGCGAGTCGAGGCGCGCTGGGCTGAGTTCGCGAGCTGGACGGCGGACAATCTCGGCGACGGCCACGACGCCAGCTACTGGCTCCGACGAGCGCTGTCGCTGGCCCGCGACGCGGACGATGACCAAATGGTCGCCTACGTGCTCATGCGTCAGGCCCAACGCGCTACGGAACGGCGCGACGTACCCGAAGCATTGAACCTCGCGCAGGCGTCAGCGCGCGGCACCAGCCTTGTCGCTCGGGATCGCGCGCTTTGCGCCGTCCGCCTAGCCCAGGCAAACGCCCTCGCCGGCGAGGCGGGCGCGTGCTGGGCCGCGCTCCGGCACGCGCAACAACTGGTGGCCGTCGCCGTAGACCGTGACGAGCCAGACGCGATCGGACAGCATTGTGGACCCGCCTACGTCATCGCCCACGAGGGCCAGTGTCACCTGCTTCTCGGCAAGTCCGATCGCGCTGCCACGATCCTCGAAGAGGTCCTTCAGGGCTGGCCAGGCGCGTACCGCCAGGACGAGGGAATGACGAGAACCTGGCTGGCGACGGCGTACGCGCTACTCGGCCGCATCGACGAAGCCGCCGAGCAAGCCGACACCGTCCTCGCGCTGGCCGCCGAGACCGGATCGACCCGCCTCACGAAAGCGCTGCGCCGCGTGGACACCGAACTCGCCGCCCACACGACCCAGCCATCCGTACAGCGCTTCCGCGCCCGATATGCCCTCGCCGCACAGATCAACGGCAGAATAGGCGCGTGAACCTGTGGACAATCGCCACCGCGGCCGACGAGTCCCACCGCCGAGCAACGGTCGCCATCCTGCCCATCGGCAGCTTCGAACAACACGGCTCCCACCTACCGCTCGCCACGGACACCATCGTCGCAAGCGCTATCGCCAGCGCCCTGGCGGAGCGCTACCAGCTGTTCTTGCTACCACCAGTGACGATCTCGTGCTCCCACGAACATGCCGGCTGGCGCGGAACCGTCAGCATCAGCTCGACAACCCTCAGCACCATCGTCACGGACATCACGGCGTCTCTGCACCGGCAAGGCGTCGACCGTCTCGTGCTGGTCAACGGGCACGGCGGCAACTATGTGCTGTCCAACGTTGTCCAGGAAGCCAACACCGATCGACCACGGCTCGCGTTGTTTCCCAGCCGCCGGGATTGGGACAAAGCCCGCCACGACGCGGGGTTGGACAGCACCGGCCACGACGACATGCACGCCGGGGAGATCGAGACGTCGCTCCTGCTGCACGTCGCACCCGAGAGCGTCGGTGCGGAGTTCGACAAGTCCGATCATCTCGCGGAACGGCCGCACCTGCTGATGCTCGGCATGTCCGCCTACACCGACACCGGCGTCATCGGGCAACCGTCGCTGGCCACCGAAGCCAAAGGACGCGCCGTGCTCGCCAGCCTCGTCCACAGCTTCGAGGACACGCTCAACCTGCTGAGGCGCCCATAGGCAACCACCACGCCATGTGGCTCCAGGAGTCCGCCTCCGCAGTCGCGAGATCGTCACCAGACTCACCATCCTCGTCGTCTTCGATCACGTGAGGACTTCTACGACTCACTCGACCGCACCTGCCGCGCACCGCATCCGTCAGGCCTGCATCCCGCCTTCATCGCCGGTCTCGCCACCGCAGACCTCGTCGGCACCTGCGAGCGCCTCGACAACCCGGACGCTCCCGTCTGGTCGAAGGTTCACCTCAGCCCTCGGCGGCGGCACCATCGCCTACGACCCCGACACCGGCACACACTTGAGCCGCACATCCACCCTGACCGTCGGCCTCAAGGCACACAGCGCCCACACCGGCCACCTATCGCCGCGACCGTCCAGTTTCTCACCGAGATCGTCAACGTGGAGATCGCCGAGCCCGCCGAGCCCGCGCTGCGGCGGGTCCGCCAACCGAGCGTCTACGACGTGCCGCTCCTGCAGTTCCCCTGAACTCCGTCTGGTGGCTCACCGCCATGTCAGGGCACCTCGGCCGCCTACACGGACGGCTCGGGCACGTTGGCGGCCCGAAGCAGGGAATCGTAGGTTTGCGCCACACGCTCGACTGCAATCCCCAGCGCCATGACCTGCTTGTGCAGTCGCTCCTGCGTCGCCGCGCCAGCCTCGTCCTCCCGAGCCATGGTCTCTAGCTCCAGAAAGGTCCCCAGCCCGTCGACGGCATCCAGGCAGATGGTCACCGCACCCCAGGCGCCGACTCTGCGGGTCTTGATGATCTGCACTGTCGGCGTGAAGCCCATACTGAGCAGCGCGCCGTGCATCTGCCCTCGGTCAGCGACTACTGTCTCGTGTTCCAGACAGGCCAGCTCGTTGTTCATCGGCCGCTTCACGGTGAATACGTGCCGGCCGGCCTGCGTACGCAGCCGTGCGAAGGGAACGCCCCGTTTGGACATCCCATAACGCCACGAAGAGGGTGCGTACGCCTGATCGTCTTGGCGTACCGGCTCGGACAGCGCGATGCCTCGGTCAGCAAGCGCCGCCAGTAACGCAGGCTTGTCCCTCACCAGGTACTTGACCTCAACCTCTTGCACCGTGGCAGCCTATACACCCCATGGTAGGCCCTTGCCGCCACGCGGCCGTACTACCCAAATTTGGCAGCGTTGAGCTGGACTCGGTGCTGGGCATCCGATTGTCGGCGGATTGTCGGAGCCGACCGGCAGGGCTTATCGACATGGGCGAACACTTGGTGGACTCACCTCAAGAGTCGTGGCGCGGCCCATCCCAGCGGGGACCGATGGGTCCGCCAGGGGGCGTCCTCAAGGCATCGTCAGGGACGCCGTGTGCGGATGCCCCGCAGCGGGTTCGAACGAGATCCGCATCGACATCTGGGGCGGCGTTGCCGTTGAGAGAGGGGAGCGCTTGTCATGGGTCTGCCTCAGGCGTTGGCCGGGCAGGAGATCGCCGGGAACTGCGGGCGGTTCATCTGCCTTGAGGGGATCGACGGTGCCGGCAAGACAACAGCTGTTGGCCGTGTCGTCGATGCGTTGCGGCGCCGTGGGATCCCAGGCGTGGTCTTCGACAAGAAGAGTACCCAGTTCGGCTCGGATTACGTGCGCCGCCATGCCCGCGAGCTGCGGGCGTTGATCTGGGAGCACCCCGCAGACGACCCGTACCTCGAACTGGGTGACATGCACTGGGTGTACCTGCAGGCCGCCTGGTACTCGGCCGCAGCGCACTGTGCGGTCCGGCCGTTGATCGAGGCCGGGCAGGTGGTGGTGACGGACACCTGGACCTATAAGTTTCTGGCAAAGCTGGCGATGCGCCCGGATGTAGATCTTGCGGCGGCGGCCTCGGTGTTCGATGGGTTGCCGCAGCCGGACCTTGTCGTCCGTCTGGACCTCGACCCTGTGACAGCCGCAGGTCGCAAGGCGACGTTCGGCATCAGCGAGGCGGGCAACCACGAGGGCGACGTGGCGCTCACCCGGGACGCCTTCGTCGGCTACCAGCGGCGCTTGGCCGAAGTGCTCGACGCGTGGACGGTTCAGCACGGCTGGACGTCTCTGGACGTCAATGGCATGTCGCCGCAGGAAATAGGTGAAGCGATCGCCGAACTGGTCGTGGCCACGCTTGGTGTGCACCAGTCAACATCGGCACCTGTTGGCACGGCTGGTCGGTGATCGGCGTGTGGCGCATCGGCAAGCGCTTTTCTTTCGACGCCTCGCACCGTCTGCCGGGCTTGCCTGAGGGGCACAAGTGCGGTCGCCTGCATGGGCATACCTACACCGTCGAGGTGGTGGTGGAAGGCGACTCGCTCACCGGACCGGGTTTCGTGACCGACTTCGGTGACCTGGCCCCGTTCGGCCAGTACATCAACGACCACCTCGATCATCGGCACCTCAACGACGTCCTGGGCGTCATCGCACCAACCAGTGAGCGGCTGGCCTGGCACCTCGCGCAGTGGCTGAAGGACCACCTAGCTGACTCGCTGGGCGGCCGGCTCGCTGTGGTCCGCGTGTCCGAGACGCCCAGCAGCTGGGCCGAATACGTCCTGGACCTGACGTGAGCACCATGCTCCCGCCGATGTCGGACCGGCGCCTACTGCTGGCGGAAGTGTTCGGCCCGACGTTTCAGGGCGAAGGCCCGTCGACCGGCCAGCAGGCGATGTTCGTCCGACTCTCACGGTGCAATCTGCGCTGTCCTGGCTGCGACACCCCCTACACATGGGACACCCGCCGCTACGACCTGCGGGAACATACGGTCGCCGCATCCGTCGAGGCCGTCATAGCGCAGGTGCTCGCGGCACCGCCAGCCTTGGTGGTGATCACAGGCGGGGAGCCCGTGCTGCAACAGCCCACGGTGACCGCTCTGGCAGAGCGGCTCGCCGCCGCCGGACGCCGGGTGGAGATCGAAACCAACGGCACGATCGCCCCAAGCTCCGCGCTGACCGCCGTGGTGGACCGGTTCAACGTCTCGCCGAAGCTGCCGTCGTTCGCCGCCGACGGTGACCAACCGATCAACGGCGCTGCGCTGGCGGCGTTCGTGGCGACGGGACGGGCGGTGTTCAAGTTCGTCGTCATAGGGCCGGGCGATTTCGACGCGGTCGGCGACCTTGCCGAGCGGTACGGGTTGGCGCCGGTGTGGGTGATGCCGGAGGGCACTCGTTCCGGACGGGTTGTGGCCGGCCTTCGCGGTGTGGCGGACGAGACGCTGCGGCGTGGGTGGAACCTGACGGGTCGACTGCATGTGCTGCTGTGGGAGGACGCCCGTGGACGCTGACCTGGGCGCGCCCCGGCTGGTGGTGGTCGACGGTGTCTTCGTCGACCGGATCAGCACACCGCTACAGCGCGGGGTGCGGGTACTTGGAGGCGGCGGGCTATACGCGGCGCTGGCTGCGGCGACCCGCACCACCGTTGGCCTGGCCGGGATCTGCAGTGACCACCCGTTAACTGCAGGCCAGCCATGGTGGCCCGCGGTCGGCGATGCGGGTCTGATCACCATGCCTGGCCGTTGCCTCGCCTTCGACATCAGCTACGACGGCGGCGGCCGGGCCACCTACCGCACCGACCACGGCGGCGATGAGCAGGACCTGCAGCCTGGTCAGGTGCCGCCGCTCTACCGGGGCGCCGCCGGGTTCCACCTGTGCGCCCTGGGCGACCCCGGCGTTCAGCTGCGATACGCGCCAGCCCTGCGCGCGATGTCCGGTGCCCGGCGTGCTCGGATCAGCGCCGGCACGTTCCTGGCTCGCGTCGCCGCCGACCGCAGCTCGGTGCTGCGGATCCTCGACGCCTGCGACGTGTTCGTGTGCTCGGCGCCGGAGGCCGCCGCCCTGGCTGGCGTGACGCACGTGGCGGACGCGCTGACGTGGCTCGCTCGGGCCGTCGACGGGTCGGGGCGGGCGATCGTGGTAACCGACGCGCCCCAGGGCTGTCATGTCCTGACCAACGACGCCGTGCAGAGGATTCCGACGTTTGCTCGCCTTGCCGTGGATCCCACCGGTGCCGGCGAGGCGTTCGCCGGGGCGCTCGCGGCGTGCCTGGTCGAAGGTGACGAGCTGTTGAGTGCAGCCGGGCACGCGTGCGCCGTCGCGTCGTTGGTGGTGGAGGACTTCGGCCGGCGGCGTTGCTGCACCCCGACCAACAGGTGCTGGCCACGCGCGTGGCCGCCCTGCGCCGTTCCGTCGTCGAGGTAGGGAGCTGACAGTGAGCCTGTTCGTAGCAGTGGAGGGCATCGACCACAGCGGCAAGACGACCCTCGTCGAGGGCCTGTGCCAGACGTTGACCGGCCGGGGTGTCGCCGTCGGACGGCACAAGGAGCCCACCAGCGCACCGATCGGAAGCCTTCTGCGGAGCTTCGCGGTCGAGGAGCCTGCCTGCCCGGCCGCGTTGGCGTTGTTGTCGGCGGCCGACCGGCACCACCAACAGCCCACGTTGCGGGCACTGCTGCGTGAGGCTCAGGTCGTCATCTCCGATCGGTATTACCTGTCCGGGCTGGCGTATCACCTCGCCGACGGGATCGATCCCGCCTTCTACGCCTCCTCCTGTGCGGGCGGCGTGCGGATGCCGGACGTGTATCTGTACCTCGACGTGCCGGTGCCGGTGGCAGCGGAGCGAGTGGACCGCCCACCGGACAGCCGCTGGGAGACACGAGAGTTCACCAGCCGTCTACCGGGCGCCTACCACACCTGCCTTGCCCTGCTGCGCGGCCAGGGAGCCGACGTCGTCGGTCTCGACGCGCAGCAGCCGGCCCCCGCCGTCCTGGCCTCCGCGTTAGCGGCGATCGAGGACCGGTTGTCCGCCCCCACGTTGAGAGGCAACGCCCCATGACAAACCTGCGCTGCACCGCCCTGATTCTCGGTTCCGGGCCAGCGGGACTGTTCGCCGCCGACGCCCTGCTGCGCGCTGGTGTCACCGACATCGTGATCACCGAACGGGGCCGGCCGATGACCCGGCGGGTCTGCCCGCCCGGCCCTCGCTGCATGTGCCCCACCTGCCCCGTGTTGGAGGGCGAAGGCGGGGCGGGCTCCTTCTCCGACGGAAAGATCACTCTTTCGGCAGTACGGGGCACGCACTCCCAACGGCTGTTCACCGACATCCAGGCGGATCAGCTCGACGTCATCGCCGCAGCGGTTCGCCGCAACGTCAGCGACGCCGTCGATTACGCCCCCGTACCGGAACTGTCCGCCCTTGCCGGGCACGAGACGCGACTGCGCGGCGAGTCATACCCGCTACTACACGTGGGATCCGACGGCATCCGCGAATTCGGCCGTCGGTTCAGCGCCGAACTCCAGGACCGCGGCGCGCGGCTACTCACCGGCGTCGACGCCACCAAGCTGCGCATCATCAACGGCAAGGGCGTCGGAGTCGTCGGCCGCGACCACTCGGGTCCGCTCACCATCGACGCCACGGCGGTCATCGCTGCGGTCGGCATGGTGGGCACACCCTGGTTGGAGCAGCAGCTCACCGCCGCCGGCGTGACGCTGGAGACCGGGCCGGCGGACATCGGCATCCGGCTGGAAACCTCGGCTGCCGCCCTTGACCCGCTGATCGGCCAGTTCTACGACTTCAAGGCTCACCACACCAGCGCAGGCGGCATCGACGTGCGCAGCTTCTGCGTCAACGGCCACGGCTACATCGTCAACGAGTTCCACCGCCCCCTGAACATCCGCGGCGTCAACGGCCACTCGTTCCTGCACCGGCGCAGCGACCTATCCAACCTGGCGATCCTGGCCACCATCACCCAGGCGTTCGCCCCCGACCCGAAGGCGTACGTCCGCGACACCGCGCGGGCCGTCACCGCCGCCACCGGCGGCTACCCAGTCCGGCAAGCCCTCGCCGGGTTCCTCCCTGACGGGGCGACCGGGCAGCCGCTCGGCGTGGCCGCGTCGAACCCGAAGACCCGCGCCGGTGACCTGCGCGCGGTGCTGCCGCCGCCGTTGGCGGAGGCGTTTGCCAGCTACATCACCGCACTCGGCGCAGCCCTACCGCCGGTGCTCGCCCCGGACACCGTCCTGTACGCACCAGAGATCAAGTACTACAACTACCGCGTCCCCATCGACCCAGACACCTGGCAAAGCCGCGACATTGACGGCCTGTATGTGGTGGGGAACGCCGCTGGCTACACCGCCAGCCTCTCGGCCGCCGCCCTCAGCGGCCTGATCGCCGGCCAAGCCATCGCCGACCACGCCCGGGTGGCGAGCCAGCGATGAGCGGCACCACCGAGTTCGACCTGCCGTTCGCCACGCCGCCGGACCTGGACGCCACCATGGATATTCAGATCCCCGCGCTGGCCTGGCAGCCCGGTCCGGCAGGCGGCTACCGGCGGGTGCTACACCTCGGCGGCCACCCGATCGTCGTCACCGTCCGCCAGTGCGACGGCGGCCTGCGTGTTACCGCCAGTCGCCCTCACGCCGAACTACCCGGACTGCTGCGGCGGATGTTCCCGATCCAGGTCGCCGACCTCGACCTCGGAACGAACCCCGTCTGGGCACAGTTGCAGGCCCGGTACGGCGGTGTGATCGTCATGTGGGCACCGCCGTTCGAGGCGCTGGTCATCACCGTGCTGTCGCAGAACCGCACAGGCGAGATCGTCCGCGGCGTCTACCCCGCGCTCGACCAGCTCTGCGGTGGTCTGACGCCGGAGAGCTTGGCCGCCCTCGACCGGACCGTGCTGCGTGCCGCCATCCGCTCCGCGGGGCCCTGGAAGGCCGACCGGCTGGGCCAGCTCGCCGCGCTGGTCGCCGTCGAGGGACTCGACCGGTTCGACCAGCGCATCATGCACGGCCCACCCGCCGACGCGTTGGCCTACCTTGACACCCTGCCCGGGGTGGCGCACAAGACCGCTGCCTGCGTGCTGGTGTTCTCCGCCCGCACCACCACGACCATGCCGGTCGATGTGCACCTGTTCCGCGTCGCCGACCGGCTCGGCCTGGCCCGCCACGACGGGAAACTCACCCCCAGCGTGCGCGACGCCGTGATCGCCCAGCTGCTCACCCACGGCACCGACGTCGCGCTGGCGCACTTCGTGTTTCTGCTGGTCGGGCGGACCACCTGCACCGCCGGCCCGCCCGCCTGCACCGCCTGCTTCCTGCACCGCGGCTGCCGCCACGCCAGCGGCCTCCGACCGAACGAGGAGAACAAACGTTGATCGACGTCGCAGTCATCGCCAGTACGCCGCACCTGGCCGGCCTGTCCACGGCCGGCAGCATCGACATGGCGCTGACCCACCTCGTCCTCACCGAACCCGCTCAGGCCGCACATTTCGCCGCGCGCGCCCAGTCCAAGGTCCGGGTCGTGCTCGACAACAGCGCCTACGAGCTGGAAGACACCACCGGTCAAGGTATGAGCGCCGAGGCCGTCCTACGCGCCGCGCACCTGATCAACCCTGCGGTCGTCATCTGCCACGACGTGCTCTACGACGGACCCGCCACCGTCGAAGCCACCCGCCGATTCCTGGCCGAGGCCGCGGACCTGACCGAACCTGGCCGGTTCACGTATATGGCCGTGCCGCAGGGCTCCACCCGCCGCGAGTGGCTCGACTGCCACGCCCGGTTGGCCGACCTGCCCGGCGTCGGCATGATCGGTCTCAGCAAGCTGTCCGTGCCTCGCTGCTTCGCCGGCCCGGTCGCTGAGGCCCGACTCGACTGCCTGGCCGCCCTCACCGACGGCGGCACCCCGCCACCGCTGCCGATGCACCTGCTCGGCGGCGACCGGTCCCTGATCTGGGAGCTACGCCAGCACCGCGAGCGCGGCTACGACACGTTCATCACGAGCAACGACTCGTCGTTCGCTTTCTGGTACGCCGCCCACGATCTGCCGGCCGACGGCCGCACCGGCCGGGCTGAGCGGCAAGCCCCGGACAAACCCAACCTGCACGACCATGTCCTCGACCCGGTGCGGCTCGCCGCCGCCCACAGGCACGTCGCTCTGCTGCGCGACGCGGCCGGACTCCCATCCCTGCCCGCCGAGACGCCGAGTGAGCAGGAGGCGGCATGGCACTGACCCGACACATCCACGTCACGACCCAGGTCGAAGGGCTGCACCGGTGGCCGGACGCCGGCCCACCCGACGAGTACCTCGCCGCGTCTCACCGGCACCTGTTCGTCGCCTCCGTCGAGATCTCCGTCGAGCACAGCGACCGAGAATTGGAGATCAACGCGGTCGCCCGCTGGCTCACCACCGTCCTCGGCTCGTTCGCTGAACCGCCCGACCGTCCGGACGGGCCGCTGGACTTCGGCGCCCAGAGCTGCGAGCACCTCGCCGAAAGGCTCGTCGCAGCGATCACCGAGCGGTACGGCACGCACCGGCGGGTGCGCTGCACGGTGGCCGAGGACGGCATCCTCGGCGGTGGAGTGCAGTGGGACCCCGACCCGGCGGAGGCCGGCCAGTGAACCCCTCAGACCAGAGCACTCGCGGCTGCGGTCAGATGCCCACGCATCAGGATCCCGTCCCGGCGCAGCCCTACCTCAATGTCCCGTGCGGGATAGCGGGCGACGTCGGCGTCGTTGAGAATCCGCATCACCGTTGGGTGCGGCTGCACCTCATCCACCGATGCCTGCAACACCCCGTCCACGTGATGCCCGCCAGCGGTCACCCGCGTCGCGGTGCCGGCGCGGAACGCGAACATCACGAAGTGGTAGGAGCCGTCCTCGGCGCGGATCTCGTACACCCCGGTCGGCGTCAGCTCGCCCACCTCGAAGCCGGCTTCCTCCACCGTCTCCCGGCGGGCCGCGTCCTGCGCCGACTCCCCGAACTCGACCTTGCCGCCCGGCAACAGCAGCCACCCCGCGTACGGGCCGCGCTGCTGCCGCACGAACACCACCTGACCCGAAGCGGTGGGTACAACCGCCAGCGCGGCGATGGTCGGCTTCGCAGTCACAATCACCCGTCCCCGGTACGGAGGCAAACGACGCCCGCACCTCGCATCAGAGGTCGCCGGCCAGGCAAGAGGCGCCCGTGGCACCCTACCGCCCGTCTACTGCGCGCCCTCCACGACACGCCCCGACGAACCGTGTAGCGAGGCGAGCCTCAATGACAGATCCCGCCGCCGGCCAAGCGCTGCTGCTCATCGCGGACGCCGACCTGCTCCACCAGCCCCGGCAACTGCGGCCGGACGAGCCGATGACCGTGGTCACCGTGCCCACACCGCCACAGCCATGCCCGCCGCACACCATCATTGCCAGCTTCGGCGGCAACCGGCTCCTGCCGGTGGTCACCCGGACCCACGACGGAACTCGCCAGCACGCCCAGCAGATCCCGGCCGACGCCCTGCTGACCGGCCTGCACCTCGGCCCCGCGCTCACAGACGCGCTGAACACCATCCGCAGAACTGACCCGCGTGGCCACACACCGCTGTTCTGCGCCACCGCCCACCCCGACGGATGGCACACCTACAGCCGCGTCCACCTGCGTCCCGACGCCGGCTGCTTCATCCGCACCTCCGCTACCCCCGCCGGTGACCCGACCGATCCCATCGGCTGGATACCCGACGCGGTCGCCCGCCACAGTTCACACGCCGCACAGCTCAACAGCCTCGACGGAGCCATCACCCAGGCCCACCTGGGCAAGGAAATCGAAACCAAGTTCACCCTGCCGCGCGACACCCCCCTGTGGCCCCTCGCCGTCAACCTGCACGACCGCATCGCCGCCGGCGCGCTACCCGAGATGGCACCCCGCTTCCGTGACCCCCTTGAAACGTGGGACTTCGCCAACACCCTCTTCGAGGTCCACGGGCCGGGCCCGCAGCGCGGCTACGTCTCGTTCCTCTACACCCAGCCCGGCCTCTACCAGGTCAAACGCAAGAACTATGACACTGACGCCCTGGTCCGCCACGAACACGTCAACGTCGACGTCACCATCACCGAGCCCCTTGACGGCTACGTGCGCGACACCCTCGGGCTCATCGCCCGACCCATGCCAGGATTCCGCCGAATGCGCTACGACATCAAGTTCGAGTCGCTACGCACCGGCCACCACTACGGCATCTTCGTCGACCGCTGCGCCCTACACGCCGACCCGACCGAAACACTCGTCCAAGTCGAGGTCGAATACCTGCGCAGCCGAAGCGTTCTACCCCTGGACGAACCCGCCGTCTTCACCGAAGTCGAGCACATCACCGACTGGGTCGCCGGCATCCTCGCCGAGCACGCACTGCCCGCCCGCCTGGACTACTACTCCAAGCTGTCCTTCCTCCGCGACGTCGTGGCGCGGCGTCCGCACCTCCTGCCCCCGGTCGACAAGGACACCCCATGACCAGTGACCCCAGCACCACTGACGCCCCGCCGGACCTCGACTCCGCCCGTGACGCCGCCGCGCAGTTCCTCAAGGCACTTGGGGTGGACATCGACGCGCCGGCCACCGCCGACACCCCGAACCGGATGGTGGCCGCGTACGCCGAACTGCTCGACCCGCGGCCGTTCACCCTCACCACCTTCCCGAACGACGCCACCTACGACCGCCTCGTCACCGTCCGGGCGATCCCCTTTCACAGCCTCTGCGAGCACCACATGCTGCCGTTCCGCGGCACCGCCGACGTCGCCTACCAGCCCACCGACAAGATCGTCGGACTGTCGAAGCTGGCCCGGCTCGTCGAGCACACCGCCAGACGCCCCCAGGTCCAGGAACGTCTGACCCAGCAGGTCGCCACGTACCTCGCCGAACACCTCGCACCAGCCGGTGTCGGCGTCCTCGTCCGCGCCGAGCACCTGTGCATGACCTTGCGCGGCGCCCAGGCGCCGGGCACCGAGACGATCACCACCGCGCTACTCGGCACGGTCCGATCCGACGCGGCGCTGCGAGACGAGTTCCTGCACTCGGCCCGGTGAGTGACGAGATGACATGGCAGCGCTGCGGCCATCACTGGTCCACCGCAGCCACCGGCCCGGTTTCGACCGAGCGCCGCAAAGCCTTGTTGGCCTGGGCCGCCCAGCAGAGCATCAAACCTGATCGGTGTTCGTTTCTTACGGCTTTCCTGCAGAAACGCCAGTGCCGCCAAGAGGCGACTGAAGGATCTCGCCTCCGGAACTTGGGCGTGGTACGCAGACGAGCCAGGTAACGAGCTTGCCTGGTACAAGCTGATTCCGGATGCTGACGACCTATGATCCTCAGCCGTCACCTCGGGTTGCATGCTCGACCTGCGGCACAATTACCGTTATCGGCATATTCGTCGTATCAATCTCGCAGGGCAAGTACCATGTTCCGTGCGTCTGATGCTCGGCGGTAAAGGCTAGGCGCACGATGGGTCCCCGCTGTTGTAGCCAGCCCTGTTGCGTCATGCTTCTCATCCAGTGCCCCGGCATGGTCTGCTCAAGCTGATACGGCAACTCTTCGCCGATCGGCAGGGCCGTGTCGTACACCGTCTCTCGGCCTAAGCGATCGGCGCGGGCGTCGTCCGGGCCAGTTCCAGGAGTGAAACGGTATGGACCCCAGATGTAATCACGGATTTCTTCTTGTGTCGGGCCGTCCATCGACTGTCGATGGTCGCCCTCTCCTCGGCGGAAGTGATCGTTTCGAATGGTTACGGTCAGCCGATCGATGCGGTCGAGCCCTGGCGGGCCAATCAACATGACTCGCAGGCGCAATATATCTGAGCCAGGGTTGAAGGGCTCACATGTTACTCGGAACCGAGGTAATAACTCGCTGTGGCGGCGCTGAATCTCGATTGATGACAAGGTGGTCGTGGCTGCGTTTGAGGAGCGTGACGATGACCGCGCCTGCATCGCGGCCCAAGCCGCTACCCCCACGGCGGCAGCGGTACCTAGCGATTCGAGGGCGCCCCAGGCCGGCGAGGCAAGGAAATTCCAAAGGTTCAAGAACTGCACCGTTTCAAGAGTTGGTACGTGTGGGTTCACGCTAGGGGAAGTACAGTGTGGCGGCTAATGCCGAATTGGTGCAGGATGTCGGATGCGATTGTCCGAGCTGTGTCCAGCAAGTCTGAGTTGTCGCCCTCGATTGGTACTTCTCCGTAGAACGGGTGGAAACGGCGTACGTCCCGGGCTCCTGCTGGCCTTTCCAGGTGCGAGGAGATCATTCCGCCTCCTCGTAGGTTGTTTACTGGGGTTACGGGCGTGGCCGGATCCGCCTTCCACAGGTCGATCCGAAAGCCCATGGGTGCCTGCCCACCCATCTGTCTTCCGTACACGCTGGCCAGTGCCACGAGATCGATAGCGAAGTTCTCGACGAAGGGTGCATAGATCTGGCATGGCGTCTCCGGCTGGCCGGGTGCCCAACCTCCACTGTCGACCGCAAACGCCAACGATCCATCTCGATGCAGCTCGACGAGCAGGTATGCGGCGCGTGGTTCCGGGCCGTAGTCAGCCAGTGGGCTGATGATCCATCGCCTTAGCCCCGTCCTCGGATTGAGCGCCGCGTCGCCGAGCGACTGGAGAAGCAGTTCCCGGCCGAACCTGTCCTGCGGCACGAGCTGGTTGGCGTACCGCAGGACTGCCTCTAGCAGCTCTCGTACCTGCCCGCGTGCGAGTGGCTTGACCAGGGGCGTTAGAGGCGTGCTGGGCCGCGCGACCCCAATTAGCCAGGCTTTGCTGCTGCCTTCCAAGTGGTCGGCGATGTCCTTAGTCATGGCCACCAAGCGCTCCGTCTGGTCGTGCTGCCGGTCGAAGCGCTGGCGGTAGGCGTGTTCGATGTTCCGCTCCCGCATCCACTCGTTCTTGGAGCCGTCCCGGTAGGGCACGCGAAAGCACTCTCGCTGACCGATCATGTGTGGTGCGTCAGGGCTGCGCGGCACCGACAGCACCAGCACAGACTTGCCGTCGCCGGTCAGCGACACCATCTCCACACCCGGCACGATCGGGTCGATGCGGTTGTTGGCGATCTGCCGCAGCCGTCGCTGGGCAGCGTCGGATGCGTCGACCCCGACGATCTCCCGTGCTCGGCTGGTGCCGTGCTCCTCGGCCACGCCGTAGACGATGATCCCGCCACCGGTGTTGGCCATGGCGGCAACGTCTGTGGCGAACTTGTCTAGGTCACCGGGTTCCTTGCCGGGGAGCGTCCGCTTCCAGTCCAAGCCGTCAGTTTCTACGACGCCTTGGTCCCGGGCGGCCTGAATGATCTCGTAGCTGAGGTCGCACGGTGGTTCCCCGAGCTGCTGATGGATGGAACTCCAGCGGATGGACACGTAGGCACGGTAGCGGGGTGCGTCCACCGTCAAGATGCCGGCGTTCCAGCTCCGTCGCTGAGGCAGGTACGAGGACGATCGGCTACTGAATTCCCGCGCGGCTCTCGTGTTCTGCGATCTCGTGCATCAGGCCATCCCGCACCGTGGTGGACAGGAGGGCATCGTCGAGCAACGCCGCAACTCGTTTGGCTCCGTGAGAGGCGGCTAACGCGAGCCATCGTCGCATGATTATCTTCACGGTGCTTGTCAAAAGTGCATGGTCTACCTGCCTGGTGCGGCCGCTGCCGTGGGCGAAGGCCGACCGCGCGCTGTAGGCACTTTTGATAATGTCGCGGACGGCTAGACGGCTGTTGTCGTCCTGGCCGGCGAGTACCGCAGCCCGCTGGGATATCTTGCGACCAATACCCTCATGGTCGCTGTCCGCGCTGGCGAGAAGTGCTTCCAAGGTGACGGTATGGCGGAAGGCAGCATAGCTTCCATCGAGTTTGGGTTGCTTCGGACCTTCGTGATATGCCAGATACAGGTGATGCTCTGTTGCGCGGGCCAGAACCCGGCGGTCGCCAACACTCAACGCGGCTAGACAAGACCCCATCTCGGCGGCATAGCGCCCCAATCTGTTCGCTATGGCCTGATCGAGGATGTGTGGCTTGCGCGGCAATATGGTTAACGGCTGCGGATGCCACTGCTTGACCTCGGACGGCAGATAACCCTCCCTGAGGCCGCCAGCCGGGCAAAGTACCCTCCGGCCAGGCTCCACCAGATAGGCCGTAAACGCGCGTACTGGAGGAATATCCAGCAAGTTGAGAGTGAGCAGGGGCCAGATTAGGTCGTTCTCCCCGGCAGCGGCCTCGTCGAGCCTGCGAGCAGAGCTTGGCCGCCGCAGCGCGCCGAAACCGCGGTCGTGCAGTAGATCTGGTGTCCACAAATCGCCTAGGAATCCACCATAGGAGATTGGCAAACTTGGGTCCTCGGCGCGGTTGATGCTGGCCAGTTGCCAGCCGTCAAACAATTGCACGCTGGTTATGGGTAGGTTGAGGTCTACGGTGACATACTCCCATGCTGGAATCGGCTCCCCGGCCAGATCGCCCGCTATTCGGAGGGCGATGTCCGCAGTGTTTGGGTGCTCGCCCGCATGTTCAAGCAATTCCAGGGCGTCGTCTTCGAACGACGACCAGATCATGGCTGCGGAGCGGTCTGCGTCGCCAATCCACCGGACGTCACGGCCGTTTTCTCTCCCGGTAATTAAGACCAGCTCAGCCCAATCGGGGAGTTGCTCGCGGAGGATCTCCGGCAGCCGAGAAACAGATAATTGAAATCTGGGCTTCCGTGAACGCTTCACCTTTGGCGGATTGGCTTTCTCCGCGAGGTGCACGTCGAGTGTGCGCCGAAGACCGTCAACAAGTGCACCGAAGGCCGACAACTCACCACTCATGAATCGGTACAGTATCCGTCTTGGTAACGCATGCCAACGGAGTTCCGACCTGCGCGTCGACAGCGGACTTCGGGCTGCGCGGGGTGCGGCGTCGACTGTCTCCAGCGCGACGGAACTAAACTGGGCTGGCGGAAGCACCGTCATGCGGTGGGTAGGGGCTGTCGGCGAAGCCCGCTGGCCCGAGCACTATCGGCTCGACACCATTGGGCGGGTTTGCCTCTTTCAGAAGAGTCTGGCCTAGGATATTCGGACACCAGCCGGCGAACATCTCGCTCCGCGCGGCGTACCCGACCGCCGTGGTGATTCCACGGAGTTGGTCATCTGCCGCTGACCTTTGTAGATGCCGACTACCTTGTAGGTCTTCGAGCCGCGGACGTCGTAGGCGATGGCGGGTGCACCGGAGCGTCCGTCCCCGGCGAGCTGTGACAACTCGTAGAACGACTCGCCGCCGCCGCGTATGAGGGGGGCCGCCCGCGTGATACAGGTGCAGCTAGCCGCTGCGTAGCGAGCCGAAGCAACGCCTGATCGTCCGGCCCGGGGTGCGACCGCAGGCCCCGGAGCCGCAGTACGGTGCTAACACAACACGACAAGCCGACAACAGTCCCCACCAGGAGGGCCAGTGTCTGAACACCTCATTCCTGCCCGCTTCAGCGACGCCGAGACGTACCTGCCGGAGGTCGACCGCTGGTGCACCGCCGTCCTGTCCGGCGCCAGGTCCCGGCTCCTCCTGCTCGGCCCCTTCATGTCCGGGAAGACCCACAACGCGTACGCCGCACTCCGCCGCCTGCTCGCTGCCGGCTACCCGCCATCCAACCTGGTGGCCTACCAGGCGTACGAGATGGCCCGTGACTACGACCCGAGACTCATCGAGCAAGGGCCGCCCGTGATCTTCCTCGACAACTTGACGGACCGCAGCGACAACGTGGCTGGCGTCGGGAACCTCCAGCCCGACGAGCCGGATATCCAGGCCCTGATGGCGGTGCACCAAGGGGCGGTAGCTGACGCCGCTGAAAGGCTTGCTGGCAGGGCAGGAAGTTCGTGGATCGCATGTGCTTCGACCCGCGAGCGGCTGGTAGCGGACCTGGGAGAAAACGTGGCCGCCAAGCTCCTCGCGGTTGCCGATGTGGTCGAGCTTTCGCCTAGGCCGCAACAGTGCGTCGTGGAGTGGTAGCCGTCGACCGAGAGTTGAATCTTGATGGCCGCGACCACTGGCTGATGGCGATCGAACAGTGGTGGCTTGTCAACGCCGACCCGGGGGTGGCTTCGCTTACATCCGGATCGGCGTTGCGGCTTTACCTATGCGCCACCCAAGCGCCGCTTGGCGGTCCGCTGTAGAGTTTCCGGAATGTACGGGTAGTACTCGTTTGCGTCCGACAGCCAGTGCTGGGTCTCTTCGTCATGGAAGTGGGGCCGCGCCTGCTCGTACCACGGCACTTGGACCCGCCGAAAGAGATCAACGAACTCGTCGAGATCGGCGACCTGATTGGTGTCCGGCACGCCCCTCACCGGGCCCATGCTGAGCCAACTGAGCAGGTAAGCCGCTCCCACTTGCCCGAGAAAGGTGCTCAACTCGCTGCTCTCGCGGTATCCGGCCTGGTCGCCCGGGTCGCAGTCCCGCCCATCGGCGGACTTGTGCACAATCATGAATCCCTTGAGCTTCTGGTCCTCGCGGCGCCAGACCACGAGCGCCATGTCGGGGTCGGTGATCAGGTCGGGGCATCGGTCGCATTGCCAGGTTTTCAGGGGCGCAGTGCCGGTCATGTCGCTCCCAAAGTCGGGACTGGAGGTATCACTGCCGACCATACTGTGGCCGGTTTCACTAGGGTCGACGTGGCTTGGGCTGGCACGGTGGGGATCCCAGGTTACCGGCGGCTCCCGAGCTGCTGCCCCGGTCCGGCTTTATAACCGCTGGCCAGGTGAAGGATCGGAGTGGAAGATTGATCGGTGACTACCGTCAATCAGTCCTCGTTGTTGCGACCGGTCGTGGCGGGCGACAGCTTCCGCCGCACGGCAACCCTTGGCTGTTTTGAGGACGACGCCGCCCTGGCGATGGGCTACCTCGAAGCCGCCGACGTGCTTACCACGCATTGGAAGGCACACCGGCCGAACGACAATCTGGCCCTCCCGATCTTGAGCAACTACCGCCACGGAATCGAACTCGCGCTCAAGGCGGTCATCCGCCGCGCCGCCCGGTGCCTGCGGGCAGACGGCGACCCGGATACCGAACTTCAGCAGGCCAACCTCGACGCGATCCTGGCGGCAACGCACTCGATCGGCGGGCTCGCCCAGCGGTTGACGTGTTACTTCGCCCGGCTCGACCTCGAAGACAGTCAGCGGCTTCCCGACGACGTCAAGGAAGTCCTGGACGCACTGCACGCCTTGGACGACAGCGGGCAGTGGTTCCGTTACAGCACGGTGAAGAAGCGCTCCCGTATGGGTAAGGACCGCGCACTCGTGCTCGTCCCCGCGCGTCCGGACCAGATCAACTTCGATCTGGAAGCGGTTGCGGAGGCGCTACACAACGCGGGCGGCATCGTGCTGCACGGCGGGCTTGGTGTGCTAGACGAGTACACAGAGTGGCAGAGCTACCTCCGGGATGCCGCCGGCTGGTAAGCCACGGACCCGGCCCGGTGCGTGTGGCGTGGCGAGGTCGTTGCCGCGCGGGCCGACGTGCCCCGGCTGGGCAGCAACCGGCGTGCCAGCATCCCGATCCCCGCAGCGCAGGGCGGGCACGCCGGGCTGACGCGACAACGGGGCAGGGGCCGTTCCGACCGGGAGCGGCCCTTGCCGCACGCTGGGGTCCGTCCCGGTCTGGGTCCGGCGAACGGAAGCGGCTCATCGGCCTAGACGACTGATCATCCAACGACCCTCGACCGGCTGCGGACCAGGAGGTTCAGCCGCGCCATTGACGATAAGTAAAGTAGCCGGTCACCACGGCCACTACGACGCCGAGCACAGTCCAGATGGTCGCCGTCTTCGACCATCCAGATTCCTTGGATTCTGCGGGCGGTGTGATGGTGACGGTGGCGTTGCCGCCGTCTTGGGCTTGCACGGCGTTGATATTGACGATGTTGCGCTCGCCGCCGTGCAGCACAACGCTGACGGCCTCGGCAGCGGCCTCCCGCGAAGGAACAGTGGTCCCCGCCGGCCGGGTGGAGCGCATCTCGCTCGCCAAGCGGACCAAGGTGGTGCGGATCTGGTCGAGCGTGCCCGCGATCTGGGCGGTGCTCACGCTCCAGTAGATACGCTCGATCCCGCCGCCCTGCTGGTGGTTCATGTACGTCACCAGATCGGAAGCACCGGGCGGCTGGATGCGCACGAAAGTCTCGTCGTTGCGATCGGCGTTGCGCAGCAAGGCTTCTAGCTCGCCCACGCCTCGCGCGAGAGGCACTTCGTTGGTGATGTGGTCGCGAGCGAAGTCGGGCAGGTCCCAACTGCTGATCTGTTGACCAGTGACCTTATGCCACCCCGTCTGACCATCGACGAGGATGGGCGCGTACACGATCCGATACTCAGGGATCTTGGTGTCATCGCGATAGCCAGTAGCCTCATCGCTGGCCCAGTCACGTAGTTCGGCGCTGCCCGTGGCACCGCCTAGTGCAATGCACTTGCGAAGCAGCGACGCCAGCGGGACGCGATCGTCGGCAGCACCCCGCGTGATCTCGGCAAGAAGATCCGGCTCCTTAGTCACGCGTCCATTGTGCGTGTGCCGTCCGACGAGATCAGGACGGGCCCGCCGCGCCGCCGCGGCCCGATGCGCTTCACGAGCTGGCGGGTACGGAACTGCGCGTACTCACGATGCCGGGCAGCTTCGCGGACGCGGACCCACCAGCAGCCATAGACCAACCTCCTTAGCAATGCCTCATGACCCCAGGACACAAAGCGAACGCTCCAGCACTCCCCGTCACCACGAGGCGGGCCGTCGCCGCGCTGCACGGCGTAGTCACCGGCCCAGTTGGCAAGCTGACTACTCAGCTGGTCAGCTGGTCCTGCAAGTCCTACATGGACCACTCCTGATAGGCCAGGTGGCACCTTTCGCATGCACTGTCCGGGTCCAGTTCAGGGGGCCAGACGTGCCAGCAGGTGGCCCTGCTGGTGATCTCGTGCCGGTCGGACGCCGGCAGGAGGTCTGGAATTGCGGTCGGAGCTTCTAGGTGCGGGGGTCGGGGCGTGGGCATGTCATCGCCGGGTGCTCGCTGCCGCTCTGCCGTGATGACCAAGCCATCCAACACGCATGCGCCCTTCGGTCGGGGTCGGGTCTGCGTTGCGCCGCCTCAGCGCGTCGTAGTACGTTCTGCCTTGCTAGCGTCCTACTATCCACACTCGCCGACAAGAGGCTGCGTGATATATGCCTGCACGATTTCGTCCTACGTTGTGGCCGGGGACCGTGATCGCGCCGCCGCCTCTGCGTCCGCTTCTTGACGTGGAGGTCGACGGGGATTGGATCCTGTGGCGCATCAGGCCGCGACAAGGGGAGCTGGTCTACCTGCCACCCGACTTCTACCTGCACGAACTGCTGGAGACACCGCAGACAGACCTGGAAGCTGTGGCCGCGCTTATGCGGGCCTACGGCCCGCTGGTCGACATGGACCGCGACGATCTCGACATCGAGGCGCAGGGCTGGCTGGAGGATGTGCCGTTCGCCCCTGACGACCATTGGCGGGTCGGGCATCACCGCCGCGACGTCGAGGTGCACCTATCCCTGGCGCACGAGGCGATCAAAACGTGGTTGGCCTGTCAGACCGAGGGCGGGCTCGAAGCCTTGGTGGAAGCGGAGGTAGACGAGCAACAGCTAGAGCAGTTCCGCCGGGACAACCCGGACAGCCTCCACGAGGTCACCCTGGATGGCCTCCGGGAAATGATGGCCACCTCCCGGTTGTCGACCCTGCAATCCGTGCTCAACGCCGCGTTGCGCAAGTTCGGCATCGGCATCGGCGGACTCGAAGAACGCCGGGCCACGATCTACTCGGCGTCGTTCTTGCAGCTGTACAACCACATGGCCGAGGGGGCCACAGTGCGCCACTGCGCCAACGAACCCTGCCGCCGGCCCTTCGTCCGCCAGCGCGGCCGAGCCGAGTTCGGACAAAACCGCACCGAAGGCGTCAAGTACTGCAGCCGCGAATGCGCCCGCGCCCAGGCCCAACGCGAGCTGCGGCGTCGTCGCCGCGTTACTCCCACCAGCCAACAGCGTTAGCGGTGGCGGCACATCCTTGTAGGCATTGGCCGCCACATCCGCAGACACACGTCCATAGCCATCCCTACCCACCGGGCACCGGGCACCGGGCACCGGGCACCGGGCACCGGGCACCGGGCGATGACGCCCTGCCCCGCAGACATGGCTAGTGGACATGCGAAGGTTCCGTTCACGGCCTGCAGGACGACTTGGTGGCGCGGAGTAGCGAAAGCTGGCCGGGCTCGATGGTCGATGATGGTGAGGTGAAGCACGATCTCAGTCGTTTGGGTGAGCGCCCATTCGAGGATCTCTGCCGGGCCCTGGCGGTACACGTGCTCGGCGCGGGCATCCAGGCGTTTGGTGACGGCCCCGACGGGGGACGGGAGGCTACGTTCGACGGACCCTTGACCTACCCAGGACCAGCGCAGCCATGGAGCGGCCACGGAGTACTCCAGGCCAAGTACCGACGCAAGGACATCGGCAACAAAGACACCCAGTGGCTAAGGCGACAGATCCATAGCGAACTCAAGGCATGGCTCGATCCGAACGGCCGTCGCTTCAATTCCGGGCGATTGCCCGAATACTACATTCTTGCAACGAATGTTCGACTCTCTAGCGTTCCTGGCAGCGGCAAGGACTCCATACGCACGCTACTGCTCGAATTCGTCGACTGTCTCGGCCTCAAGGACTACGCGCTGTGGGACGGCGACCAGCTGTCGACGTACCTCGACGCCTACCGGGGCGTGCGCGAGAACTTCTCGGACCTCATCACCCCGGGCGACCTGCTCGCGAAGGTGTTCGATGTCGTCGACAGCGTCCTTCCCGATTCCCTCCACAGCAGCAGGGAGCCGCGCAGGCAGCACTCGACGGCTTGTCTTGCCGTTGCGGAGCCGGCCCCCTTTCGCAAGACGTGGCGCCTAGTGCCCATCGACTCGTGTTCTCCGTTCGACCTCGGGGTTCATCCCACATTGGAACTAGAGACGGAGTCATCACGCCTTCCTCCATATGTCGTCCGCGATCACGACACAGCGCTACGTGCCCAGCTGCACTCCGCGGCCGAGAGCGGAGGAGGATCGGTCGTAGTCATCGGTGACTCGTCGGCGGGCAAGTCACGGAGCCTGTATGAGGCGTGCCGGCACGTCCTGGACGGTTGGCAGATCTTGCTAGCCGAAGACGCTGCCGCAGTCCGTGAAGCGATGGAGGCATCGTCGGAGCCCACCCTGGTATGGCTCGATGACACACCGATCCCGCGCTTCCTCGTACCCGGAGGCCTGACTGCCGGCGACATCTCGGCATGGACCAAGGCTAGAGGTGGAACTGGACCAAACATCGTGGTCCACGTGCTGTGGCCAGACGCCTACCAAAAGATCGATGCTTCACCCACGAGTTCCGTACTCGAACCGGGGCCTACTCCAGATCCATGGCGCCCGGCAAGAGAGTGCCTGCGCCTGGCGACCGGCCCCCGTATTGAGGTCAGCAACTCGTTCACGGACCTGGAGGCCAGGCGCGCCGCCGACCTGGCCTCAGCCACTGCCGATCGACGACTTGCTGCCGCACTTCACGACGATCACTACGGCCTCACGCAACACCTCGCCGGCGCTCCACAGGTTCTACAGCATTGGAAGCTCGGTCAGGTTAGCCAGCCCTACGGCGCGGCGATGCTTACCGCAGCAATCGACCTCGCCAACCTAGGCGTGCAAGTCCTCAGCTCGGGCCTGTTGGCCGCAGCGATGACGTCCTACTTGACCGACGAGCAGTTCGCCGAGGCCCCACCCAATGCCGACGAGGACGCGTTGCAGTACGCCAAGACGAAGCTGCGAGGCGGGACCCGTGCCCTTCGGCCGCTACGCGGATCTCAGATGGGCGCGGACGGCGGCTACGTGCTCCACGACTACTTGCAGCAGCGTGGCGGGCTCGAACGCCACTATGTTCCCGCGCCACCGACTCTGTGGGAGGCCATAGGCGACCATGTCACCGACCTACGGCTTCTCAGCAGATTGGCGCTAGCCGCCGATGACCGTGGCCTCACGCAGCATGCCCTTCCATTACTGCTACGCACCTACATGATCGACGAAGAGTGTTCGTGGCGGCTAACCTACCTGCTCTTGAGCCAAGGTCGTGAGGATCGTCTCCGCGAGTTGCTCGATGAAGGTGTCGGGGCGGCTCGCTGGGGGATCACCTGGCTGATGATCCACCAGGATCGCCTCGACGAACTGATGTCGCACTGGGGAAATGACGATGTGAGCGAAGACGGCTGGTACAGCCTCGCCGAAGTGCTCTACGACCGGGAGAACGAGGCTGCGCTACGGCGACTCTCGAACGCTGACTGTGAGGAGGGACGGTTCTACCTTCTGCAGCTGTTGGAAGACAAGTGCCGAGAGTCCGATCTGATCGACCTCGCAGAGGCTGGCGACCAAGAGGCTCAGTTGAGCCTGGCGGCCGTGTACGCCAGGCAAGGAAAAGTCGAGAAGGCCGAGGAGAAGTACGACGACCTCATCGAGAACGGCGATGGCGACGTTCCGGATGAGGCCGCCCGCGCTCTGGCCAGCCTCCTTGTCAGCGCTGGGCGAGGGGAAGAACTCCGAGAGTGGATGATCCAGGAAGAAGCCAACGGCTACGATGCCCTGCGCATGTACTACGCCGAGTTCCTGTCGCACGAGGGGCGCGTCGACGAACTTCGCAGCCTCGCCGAGGGAGGCGATAGCTATGTGGTAGTGGCGACGTTCGCGCGACTGCTGTCCAGGTTGGGCCTCCTTGAGGAACTTCGTGAACTGGCCGCACGCGCCCCTGCGGCTGCGGGCCCGGAGTTTCACCGAGCGCTGGCGGCAGCCGACGCGGAGACAGAATTGAGAACGCTCTCTCACAAAGGGTCCGCACGCGACGCTCATCGGTGTCTCGTCGAGCTACTGGAACGCCAAGGCCGGGAGGACGAGGTTCGCCAGATGGCTCACGGTGGCGACCGCGAGGCGCAGGAGGCGCTAATCCGACTCCTGGCCCGGCAAGACCGCCACGCCGAGATTGCGGAGATGGCTGCTGCCGGCGACCCCTCGGCGTGCCGATACATCCAATCCCGGAGCCCATTGACAGTTGGTTGATTCGCTGTGAAGCGTTGGCACCCAGACCGCGGCGAGAGCCAACCGTCTGCACGGTCGGCGGACTGACCGAGGGCACTTGGAGCAGCAGACTCAGCCGATGAGGTGCCCCCACCATCACCGATCGCCGGTGCGCCGAGCACCACGGCGTTGGCTATGCCTGAGCAGCACCACGACGATCAGCGACTCAACTGGTGCCGAGGGCATCGTGCACGGCATCGCCGAGCCGGCGTACCGGTGAGCGAGCCGGCACGCGGACCGGACGTACCCCC
>NZ_BOPC01000085.1 GCF_016863555.1 Micromonospora qiuiae
ACCGCCTCCGCCTCGCACTACCCACCCCAGCCCACCAAAGCCCGAACGCGGCCAGCAGCGATCACCTCGACATGGCCGGCCGACACGCCAACAGCGCGAACCACTGGCTGGCTATCGCCGCCGAACGACTCGACGAACACGTGACCCACGCCCGGTCACTATGACCCCGCCACCCACGCTGGCGGGCCCGCGACACGCGGACGGCTCTGGCCGAGAGGTCACCCGCCGGGCACCGGACGTAATCTGGCGTGAACGGCGCGCCTGCTCGACGGTGACCGCCGCGATGGGTAGGTGGGCGTCAATGGCGACGTCGAGGTCGAGGTCGAGGCGAACGGTTTCCTACAACGGCACCAGGAGAGGGTGCCTCGCCGCTCAAGTAGGATGTTGGCGGTCTCGCGAGGCTAAACGCTCACCGGGAAACCATCAGCTCGTCTTGCTCGTCAGCATACTCGGGTGGGAGGTCGACGCCGAGGAGGTTTGCCTGCTCGCGCAGACGGCCGCTTGTTGCGGCGTGCCGTACATCGCGAATCTGCTTGACGCCCCAGCCGTAGCGTCTCCTGGCCTCCTCCTCGAAGCCGAGGCTGATTGGTCCGGTGTCCAGTCCGTCCTTCCGCATGCTGATCCAGCACCTCACCCAGCGCGCGCAGGCATCGGCAGTCTGCGGCACCTTGACCCCGCGAGTGTCGCCGCTCGGCTCCGCAGAGGATGCGTCAGGCGTCTTCGAGGGTGCGGCGCGTCGTGCAGTCGGGTGCGGTCGGGGGTGACGGGGCCTAGACGCCTGCTCTGCAATCGCTGCCTTTCGCTGACCCCGGGGGGCACCCTCCGAGGATCCGCCAGGTGCAGCCGTCAGGGCGATCGGTGCTGGCTCCGGCTGGTCGCCGCTGTTTGTGGCGCCAGTGGCACCCTTGAGTGGACCGGGCACGTCTCCGGCTTGCGACGACGTCGTGGATGCTGCCTGAATTCGGCCGCCCAGTTCCACCAGGCACACGGATGCGACGATCACGAGTCCGTCGACGGTGAGGGGTATGAGGTAGGGGCCCGCTCCGGTTTCGCCGTAGCGTGCGATGACGGCGACCATGTGCCAGTAGGACACCCAGGCTGCGATCCCCGCGATGATCGCCGTGGTGATGAGCCGGATAGCGGCCAGCGCGGGGCGGTGTACCGGAACGCGGGAGATCAGTTCGATCGTGAGCAGGAGCGCCAGGGGTGGCCAGGCCGCGATCGCTTGGCTGATTGGGTGCGGATTGGCGTGCAGGATGTTGGCGATGGTGGAGGCGATCACGCCGAGGGCGAGCGTGGCGCGTACGGCCCAGCGAATGGCCTTGAGCTGCTTGAGGGGCACGTCTTCGTCCTTCCGCTGTCGAGCCACGCCTAACTATATAATGATGCCCCCATTCGAGTTGCTGCAAGGTCCCTGGCGCCACGCGGATTAGGACCGCGCAACGATGGGCGACCTCCGCCGGTTGCTCAGGAGCATCGTCCGGCGCGCTCGTCGTGCGCCCGCTCATGATTCTGCCCAAGGGGCGTTACCACCCCTGTCTTCGCAGATCATGGGGGCCTCAGGCCGAGCGCCAGGGACAACGGAGGGTGGTTGCTGCTACTCGCCGGAGAGGCCGGCAGCGGCATCGTTCTCTTGGCGCATCCGCTTCACGAGGCGATACACCGTTTGCAGGCTGACCGGAGGGTCGAACTCCGCCGACAGCAGTGCGGCAAGCTGACGAGCGGTAGGTTCCGGCTGCCCCTTGGCTGCTGCTGCTAGAACACGGCGAAGGTCTGCGGTGGTTGGACGCCGACCCGGAGGCCGGCCGCTGCTCGTACGACGCGTGGCCGGGAAGCTCCACGAGACGGCATCACCCAGACGCCATTGATAGGGCGGCTGTAGGGAGAGCGGACGAGGCAGGTACCCAGGGCGTCCGGCCATCCAGTCGTCCAGACTGAGCTTGACGTAGGTCTTGACGGTCTCCAGCGCTACGCCTCTCAGGCGGGCGAAGTCCGACACGCCGATCACACGCTCCGGATCATCGACCTGTGGAGGCGAAGGAAGAACGGGTTCGGACCTCTTCCGGTATGCGTCCAGGTCATCCAGGGCGAACCAGTCCTGATCGTTGAATCGCTCGGCAAGGGGCTCAGGCCAGCCAGTCTGGCCACGCTGCCCGGGGCTGGACTTCATCCGGACCGTGTTCAGCGGAATGTTCAGGTACTCGGCCGCGCCACGGCGGTTGGTTGCCCGTCGCCCACTGATGGTCCTGATCTCCACTCACTGCTCCTCCCGCCTCGGCACCATATTCAACTTGAAGGGCGGGAGCGACGTTGACGCGGCTGGCTCCGGACGGCGGTTGAGTGGGACAACCTCAGCGGGATGCGGCGGACACACCCACCATGGTGCTGCCGTCCTCTTGTCGCCGGTCGGATAGTGCAACGTGGCAACGCCAAGGCGGCGGCGGACGAGGCCGAAGCCAGCCTCCTGGTAGTAGCTGATCAGCGGCGCCGATGCCGTGTTGATGATCATCGTGGTCTGCTGAGCATTGGCGAGTTGCTGGAGCCAGACGAGAAGCGGCCGTCCAGCCCCGCCACGCGCGAAGAAAGTCTCGGCCCGGCCAGAGCAACGGGCGACCGGCGCGAGCCGGCCGCCGACGAGTCATCCTCACCGCGGACCGCCCCGTGGGTCCTTCGCAACAGTGCGCGATACTTCGATCCAGCCGGTACCGCCGGGACGCAGCAACCGAGACTGTCCAACACCTCGGACCCGGACACCCGGCAGTTCGCCAGTACAGATCTTGAATGGGGCCTGTCCGGGGGATCACCGGTAGACAGGCCCAATGCATTCGACACGCATCGCCTCCCTGGCCAATCCATGAGGGCGAGAGGGAAGCCGGAGCCACGCCTGACGCTTGTGGACTCGCACGGGAGACGATCTTGACGGTGGCGACTGGCCGCCTAGACTGCCCCGGCGCCGAGGGAAGCCCCATCCTGGTCGAAACGCGCTGGGCCGCGCGTGCCGCGAGATGTGCTGGGCTCGCTGACGGCAAGCCGATACTTTACCCGAGTTCTGAATCTGAGAAGGTGTGCCCGCACGAGTCGGACCGGCGTGGACGGAGTCACCACCCTTGATCATTCTGGACACCAACATCCTCTGGGGCATGAAGCCAGACAGCAGCACCGCCGACCTCCTCCGGGCGCTCAAGGCAGCCGGAATCCGCGTCGCTGTCCCGTGGGTGGTCTTGGAGGAACTGGTCTCACACCGGGCTCTCCCGTACGCCGAGGCTCACGCTAAGGCGACTTCGGCGCTCAACGAGCTGAAGGGGCATGTCCCGTGGGGAGGAGTGCCCAGCCTCCGCGAGGTCGACACGGATCGGCACCGGAGGCACTGGCGAGACATGTACCGGCAGATGGTCGAGGTCATCGAGCCGAGCGTGGAGGTACTGCGGACCGCGCTCTTTCGGGAGTCCAACGTCCTCGCGCCGTGCAAGCGGGGCGGCCAGAAGGGCGGCAAGACCGGTTCACGGGATGCTGCAATCTGGCTGACGGCCATCGAGTACGCACGCGACCACGAGGATGAAACGGTCTACTTCGTCAGCGAGAACACGAAGGACTTCGGCGACGGCACGGAGTACCTGGAGCCGATGGAGAGCGACCTCGCGAGCATAGAGGACCGCTTCTGTCACCTCATCGCCCTGGACGCCGTGGTGGAGCGCTTCGCGAAGCCGGCCGAGGTCGACCCGGAATTCCTCCCTGCACTCCTGTCAGACAAGGATTCGATCGAACTACTCACGGACGCGCTGTCCGAACACCTGCCGACGTTCGCCCACAAGAACGACTCGGGATGGATGAACGCGGGTCTTGCCTGCACCCGACTCGGGGACGGCGAGAACGCGGGGGAAATCCTTGCCGGGTCGGAGTGGCTCTTCTCGCCCTCGCTCACCTTCGATGGTGTCTCGGACGTGACTGCCCACAGCATCGGCGGGCAGGACTGGTACATGGCCACGGTCCGGTTGATCGCCTCCGGCGTGATGGTGCTGCCCGGACCAAACCTCATCCCCGCGGCGAACGCTCTGGAGGCCCGCGTACTCGTGACCCAGGACGAGACTGGCGCACGCCCGTCGGTCCTGCGATGTAAGCCGCCCCGAGCACTTACGGCCGAGGAAGCCAGCCGGGTCCCGAGCACGGAGGTCAACCAACGACAGGAGTTCGCGGTGCGAATCCTATCCAACCGGCTGCCAAGGCAAGTCTTCGCCGCGACATCGGATTTCCCCCAGCCCGGCTCACCAATCGATTTCATCTCCACTCTCTCCACGTTGGCCCTCGCTGCCTGGACGGCTCGGGATTCGTTGAAGTAGGGACGTCTCCTGGCATCTTTGGGCTGCGACTAACTTGAGTTTTAACCTGTGCGTCGTGGCCTCGGGCTATTCGAGGTCTTCGTTTTCTTGGTGCTGTTGGTCGGCTTGTTGCTGGTAGCGGCTGTGACGATGTGGACGTCGTGGCGGGCGGCTCGGTGGCGGTTGGGGTGTCCGGGCGGTCGTCCAGGGCCTGGTCGGCTCGGTTTTGGTGCGGCGGCGGGGCAGCCGGCTTTGGCGCGTAGGTGCCGAAACGCGCGGCGGACGCGGGCAGGTGAGAGCCGCTCGGTTGGTGCGGGGCGTTCCCAGGGCCTGCGGAGGTCGCGGGCGGCGGTGCGGGCGAGGCGGAGCTGGGTGTAGACGGCCAGTACCAGCCAGGTCCAGCGGTCGGCGGCGTGCGTGTCTCGCAGTTTCGGGTTGGTCCAGCCGAGGGTCTGTTTGAGCATGCGGAAGGTGTGTTCGATGTCGAAGCGGCGTAGGAACGCCTGCCAGAGCAGGTCGACCTCGACGGTGGTGGCGGTCGGCTGTGACCACCAGAGCCAGACCGGTTTCGCGGTGGCGCCTGATGGGAGTCGGTCGACGGTCAGCAGGATCACGGTGCCCTCGATGATCGGCAGTGGGCCGTGTTGGCTGGTCCAGGCTGTGCGGTGGGTCAGCCTGGGGTGCAGCTGGTGCCAGGCCCGTGCGGTCGCGGTGCCGTAGAGGCGGGTGTCGGTGGTCGTGGCGACGTCCGGGTCGCCCCAGCTGCCCGGGTCACCGAAGATGAACTCGCCGCCATGACGTCGTGGGCGGCCGGTGGTGCCCGGCAGCCGGGGTGGCGCGGGTCGGCGCAGCACCCGGTCGGACCGCATCCGCACCAACACCTGCACTGGTAGATCAGCGAGGAGGAACGCCAGTCGGGGCCCGTCGTAGCCGGCGTCCGCGACGATCCACACGTCCGGATCGCCAGGCTGCCACTGCCTGGCATCGATCAGCCGCTGCACCACGTCCCGCAACTGGCCGGCGGTGACCGTGGCAGCATCATCGCCCGGGGCCAGCCGCCGGGCGTCCAACGGCGCGGTCCACGAAGTGCGCCCGGCCTCCACAGCGGTGACGAACGAGTACGGCCAGCCCGGAACCCCGATGTGGCTGTCCTTCCCACGCCCGTAGGTGTGGCACAGTACCCGCTGCGGGCAGGTGTGCGCCTCCGGCCGCAGCCAACAGGTCACGTCCACTGCCAGGACGATCCGCCCGTCCGCGGCCCGCGGCCCGCGGCACCGGCACCGCCGCCACCGCCGTCCGCAGCCGATCGACATCGATCCGGCCACGGTTCAACGCCGCATACAACGAGCCGTGACCACGACGGTGCTCACCCACCAGCGACAACTCCACCAACGAGCGCACCGGCGCATCCCCGCACAACAGTGAGTCGGCCAACTCGAACAACGCATCCCCACGAGCGGTCAGACAACGGTGGAACTCACGCCGGAACGCGGCCAGCCGCCCGACCTCGTCGCTCGACCCGGCATCGTGCACACTGGTCACCAGCAGCCCTTGATCCTTGATCTTCTTCCCTAGACAAGAGGAATGATCGATCAAGGGCTGTCCCCATGATCAGCCGGGGTCGATACCACCGCCCAGCAGGTTAAAACTCAAGTTAGCTGAGTAATAACCGCAGGCGCGCGCCTCCGTTATCCGGTCGGCAGGAGAACAGCGGTGGTCGTCGGGATCATGGGCGGTGCAGGATGCAGACGACCTTGCCGAGGATCGTGGCGTGATCGCCGGGCAGTATTGGGTAGCGCGGGTTGCGGGGCACGAGTTCGATGCGGCCGTCGCGGGTTCGGTACTGCTTGACGGTGGCTTCCCCGTCGATCATGGCGGCGACGAGGTCGCCGTTGTCGGCGACCGCCTGTTGACGGACCACGATGAAGTCGCCGTCGGTGATGGCCGCTTCGATCATGGAGTCGCCTCGTACCCGCAGCGCGAACAGCGTGCCCCGGCCGACCAGCTCGGCGGGCAGGGCGAGCATCTCCTCGACGTGCTCCTCGGCAAGGATCGGCGTGCCGGCGGCGATGGCTCCCAGCAGAGGCACCCGCGTCCCGCGCTGGGCTTCTGACTTCACCGGCGGGTCATCGTCGTCGACCAGAGGGCGGGCGTCGACCGCGCGTGGCCCGCCAGGTGCCCGCCGGATCAGGCCGTGATGCGCGAGGGTCTTCAGGTGATGCGCCACCGACGAGGGGGACCCCAGTCCGACGGCCGCGCCGATCTCCCGCACCGTCGGCGGGTAGCCATGCCGCTGCACCCAGGCACGGATCACGGCGAGGATCTGCCGCTGCCGGTCAGTCAACGAAACCGGACCGGGCGGCACATCAGGAGCGGTTATCCCAGGACGATACCGCAAACCTTAGAACACATGTGCTAGCTCGGTTCGTGTGGGCGGTTCTGCATGTGTCTTCGAGACGTGGCCGGCGCTTGGCGCATCCTTGATGGAGATGCTGTTCCCGTGAGGGTTTCTGCCGCTCAAGTTTGTCTGTGGCCGGACTCCCAGGGCGGTGGGTACCGAGCCACGTAGTCGCGTGCGCGTGGAAGCGGGTCCCGCCAATATTGGTCGGGCATGCGGGAGTAGTGCTCCGCACAGAAAGCAGCGAGATCAGCCGCAATCGTCACACGCTTGAGTGGACGGCCTTCGAAGTCCTCGTTGACCATGAACAGTTGCGACTCGGAGTTCCAACCTGAGTGGTCGAACGCCCAGCCGTTCCAGGTTGCATAGACGTGGAAGACCTGCTGCTCGGCGGCGAAACGCAGCCCGGTAATCCCGATCGACCTTTCAAGGTGTGACTCTCGGCAAACCCAGGCCAGGATGTGGCATGCTCCAGCCGCGAAGAATGCCTGGTCAGACCGTTCCCACGAGACGCGCTGATCGGCGCGTTCGAGCGTTGTTCGACGATACCTTCCTGCCGCCGTCGCCTCCACGGCCCGATGCTATCGGGTTGCGGCCGCGGCAACCGCTTCGCCGATGTCGCGTCCGCAGCTGCGGTCAGATGCCCGCGCATCAGGATCCCGTCTCGGCGCAGTCCTGCCTTGATGTCCCGCGCGGGGTAGCGGGCAGCATCCGCGTCGTTGAGGATCTGCATCACCGTCGGATGCGGTTGCACTTCGTCGACCGGTGCCTGGAGCACGCCGTCCACGTGATGCCCGCCGGCCGTCACCTGGGTCGCGGTGCCGGCGTGGAAGGCGAACATCAGGAAATGGTATGAGCCATTCTCGGCGCGAATCTCGTACACCCCGGTCAGTGTCAGCTCGCCGGCCTCGAAGTCGGCTTCCTCCACCGCCTCCCGGCGGGCCGCGTCCTGCGCCGACTCTCCGAACTCGATCTTGCCGCCGGGCAGCAGCAGCCATCCCGCGTACGGGCCGCGCTGCTGCCGGACGAACACCACCTCACCCGCAGCGGTGGAAATGATCGCCAGCGCGGCGACGGTCGGCTTCGCAATCACAATCACCTGTTCTCGGCGGTTGGGCCAACGGTGCCCGTATCAGCGGGTCGCCGACTGGGCGGTGGGCGTTCGTGGCACCCTGCCGGCGACGGTAAGAACCTTCAGCCACGCCTGTCCGCCAGCTGAATGCGGCGTGTGTGAACACCCGTCTGATCGACAACGCTGGCGACGACCGCTGGGGCGTCCTTCTGCATCAGGCGATCCCGCTCCGGCTGCGCCTGCGGACGCTGCAGCCCGGCGAGAGCCTCGGCGCATCCGCGACCGGGTCCTCCAGTCCCTTGCCGGGTTTCGTCGTGCCTCCGGCGTCCGGATTACCGCCAGCCGTCCAGAACGAGGGGCCGTCCGTCGCTGAAAGCCTGGACACAGGCTGTGGTGTACGGGTAGGTGTTCATGGGCAGAAGCGATGTTGGGAACCATCCGATCTTGGAGCATTTGTGCGGTTCCGCATTGGTGGGTTCGCCCTGCTGGCGAGGGTTGTGGGCGGCGGTGAAGACGAGTCCGACGCGGGCGTGTCCGGAGGGGTTGCGGTGGTGCACCGTTGTGACGAGCCGTAGTTCGTCCGGGGAGAGCCGCAAGTCGACTTCTTCGCGGGCCTCGCGGATAACGGCGCTGATCGCGTCCTCGTCGGGTTCGAGTTTGCCGCTGGGCAGGTTCCATTGTCCGTCGGCGTAGCCGGTGCCGTCGCGGAGCGCGAGGAGGACGTGGTCGGCGTCGGTGAGGAGGAGTAGTACGTCAACTGGGTGGGTCGGCGGTGCGGTCACGCTGGCGGAGGATAGCTGGCTGACCAGCGAGAAGCGGGTCGACCCGCCGGGCGATCCAGTCGATGCGTTCGGGGGTGCCAAGACCACCTGGCACCTCCACCAGTGGCAGCCCGACCTCGGCGTGGGTTCGCCGTACTGCCTCGGCGGTTTGGTCTTGCAGGTGGGTGACCTTGGCTCGGAAGGGGTCGGCAGGGTCGGGGTAGCGGTCCGGGAGGTAGAACACTGCGTCGTAGGTGGGGGCCCAGGCCCGGCAGAAGTGAGCCATCGCGTCGAGTACGTCGGCGTCGTGGCTGGCGTCGGCGGCTGGTAGGACCATGCGGGCGTAGGCGAGCACGTTGACAACGTTCTTGTCGCAGATCAGGAGTTTGTTGTGGCGGGCGGTGCGCAGTGTCATTGAGAGCTGTTGCGCGAACAGGTCGACCTCGGTTGCCAGGTCGAAGGTGCCCTTGCCGTGGATGACGATTTCTTCGATGAATGGGCTGGTGCGGGCCGGCTCGCCGGTGCAGTCGACCTGTACTCCGCGTTGCCGGTAGTGGGCGGTCAGGGCGTGTACGAGGGTGGTCTTCCCCGCAGCGTGCGTGCCCTCGATACCGATGAGTACGCAGTCCCGCACGCTCATTCGCGTCCCCCGCTCGTGAGCGCTCGGAAGGTGGGGTGTTCGAGCCAGCCGACCCGTCCAGCGAGCCCGTCGGCCAGCATGGTGTTGACGTTCAACGGGGTTTGCCAGGTCAGCGTGCCAGTCGCGCGGAGCGCGACGTACGCGGTGGACAGGCTGTGCCGCAGGTTCAGCACCGTGATTCGTTCTCGCGCTTCGGTGTCGGCGTTGTTGAGCCAGTCGCGGTTGAGCGCGGTCATGGATTTGCGCGCCAGCTCAGGTTGCGTCACGTCGAGGCCCAACTCGCCGCACACGTCGACCAGCCGTCGTGAGGTATTGGACAGGACGCCTCCGGCATCGAAGCGGGTGTCGAACACCCGCTGGTCGCGTACGGCCGCGTTTCGGCGGTCGCGCCATGCCTGCCGGGCGGCGGCGAGGGCAGCCGGCGCCGCCGTGCCCGCGTTCGCGGCCAGCACCGCCAGGTCGCTGCACAGCTGGTGACCGACGACCAGATCCGCGCCGTCGGCCGCTGCGCCGATACTACTGGCCGCTGCCTCCACCAGGTCCGGTCGTTCGTCCTCGCGGTCGAGGTACACGCTCGTCGCCCAAAACGGCAGCCCGGATGTCACCACCAGCGGCTCACCGTCGAGCGGTACGGCAAGCCAGACGACCGAGTAGCAGAACGCCTGGTTGCCGTTTTTGATCCGGTAGTTCTTGCTCCACTCGACGTCGATCGAGGCGACCAGGCGCGTCCCCGGCGGCCGGTCGGGAATCCTGCCCGGCCCGCCGGCGTCGCTGATCACTCGCACCAGACCTGCATCCCTTCATCTGAGACGTACCGGTCACGGCCAGGCTGACCGCCGTCCCCGGTACGTCGCGGGCGACGGCCATCGAGGCTAGCGGTCGTCACCCCGCTGTGCGGGTAGCCGGCGGGTGGGCCGTGTCGTGCGGGTGGTCCTCGGTCCCGCCGACTTTTAGTACGTCCCATGCCGCCCTGTCGACGGCGTCGGTGACGCGAAAGGTCCCCTCCCAGCGGTAGCGGCCGGCGTGCACCGCCGCTGTCAACCGGATCGCCAGGCTCCGGCCCAGCACGTACCGGACTGTCTCGGCGGCGCACGTCGGGCATTGCGGCAGCGGGCGGGGCAGTGGCTCAAGCGGCATGTCCAGCTCGGCGGCGGCGTCGCTGGCCTCGACCGAGGTGTCCACCATGAGCGCCATGCCCCGCTGCTTCGCGGCGCGCTTCACCCACGCGGCCAGCACCCCGGCCGCACCGCGCAGCGGCACCGTGGAGAGCGCGGCCATGCGGGACAGATCGTCGCCTAGGGCGTGTCCTGCCGATCATGAAAGCCAGATGATGGCAGCGATGAGGACGAGGCTGGCCCGGTAGAGGGATGCGCGTTTGGCGTAGCGGGTGGCCAGGTCACGCCACTGCTTCAGTCGGTTGAAGCAGCGTTCCACCACGTTGCGGTTCTTGTAGATCGCCTTGTCAAAGGCTGGTGGCCTGCCGCCGGCGCTGCCCTTGGCGGTCCGGCGGCCAACCTGGTCGGACCGTTCTGGGATGACGTGCCGGATCCCGCGCTGCCGCAACGCCCGGCGGGTGGAGTCGTGGGCGTAGCCCTTGTCCGCGATCAGCACATCGGGGCGCTTGCGGGGGCGGCCCGGACCTGGCTCGTTGACCCGGATCGCGTCCAGCAGCGCCAACAGTTGGGGTTGTCGCCGGCCTGGCCTGGGGTGAGCAGGATCGACAGCGGTCGGCCGCGTCCGTCGACGGCGAGGTGGATCTTTGTGCTCAGCCCGCCTCGGGATCGGCCAATGGCCTCACCATCTTGCGCACCAGGCGTCGCCGCACTTGCCGGGGAGCCCCCTTTTTGCGGGCGCCAGCGGCATGCTGATGCGCCCGCACGATCGACGAGTCGATGCTGATCGTCCACTGCACCGGTATGCCGTCGTCATGCACCTGCGCCGCCGCGAGGACCCGATCCCACGTCCCGTCGGCGGTCCACCGGCGCAAGCGTTCGTGGCAGGTCTTCCACGGCCCGAACCGTTCCGGCAGGTCACGCCACGGCGCACCCGTACGCAGCTTCCACAAAATCCCGTTGATGACCTGCCGGTGATCCCGCCACCGCCCCCGCGCACCGCCCGGCTCGGGCAGCAGCGGCGCGATCACCGCCCACGCCTCATCGGTCAACTCACCACGACGCACCACCGGCACATCGTCAACGATCAACCACTACAAGATCGGCAGGACACGCCCTAGACGGTGACCGGCCAGGATCGCCGCGTGCCGGCGGGCCCGGGTCAACGCCCGGTCGGTCAACCTGAGGAGTTCGGGTATCTCGGTCCTGTCCTCGACGATATCGGCCCGGAATCCGATCGACAGACTCTCCTCGCTTACCTCGTAGGCGCTGCCGTGCCGACGGACCCCGAGGTAGACGGTCGCTGCCGCGACCGGGAGCGGCCCCTCGCCGGGCTGGTTCGCCCAGGCCAGAGCGAACGCGGCCAGCATGTCGCGCTGCCGGCCGAATGGACGCTGGTCGGCGCCGAACGGCGCCTCCGGCCACTGCAGGTTCGTGTACTCACGCACGGGCATGCCCACCCGACCCGGCCGCGCCGGCGTTGGACACGGTACGGATGCTGGCACCGAGATACTTGGCGAAGTGGTTGCGCTTGAACCGGTACCGCGCCCAGATCTCCGACACCGGCTCCTCCAGGAGGTTGCCGAGAGGCTCCAGCAGGTCCGGGGCGTCGTACACCGGCCATGCGCTCGCCTTGCCGGTCACCTCACCAGGATCATGTGCCCCTCGGTGTCCGGGGTCCACGTCGTCATCCGCAGCGCCGGCCGCCAGTCGTGCACCGCCCGCGCCTCGGTCAGCCGATCGAAGGTCTGCCCAGCCTCCTCCAGGCTGATGAACTCGTTCTCCTCCAGATCGAGGGCGTTGCCCTTGCGCAGTGGCAGGATCAGTTTCAGCTTGCCCGCGCCGATGACGTCCGCGATCTGATAGGTGAACGGCAACGCGTGCAGCGTCGACCGGTACACCACGGCCGACAGCGACAGCGGCAAGCCCGCCTCCAGGAACCCCCGAACGCCGCCATCACCTCGTCGTAGTCGCCGCGAACACGGTTGGTGGTCGACCGCGGCCCCTCCAAGCCCACGTTGACGAACGCGACCTTCCCCACCATCGACCTCGCGTGCTGCAACCCCCGGGTGGCGTTGGTCGGCACGCCAACGATGAAGTCCCCGGTGTACATGTCCACGATCTCCCCGAAATCCCGGCGGAGCAGCGGTTCACCACCAATCAGCTGTCGGTCGGCGAACGCCTGCCATCAGCGCTCGATCATGTCGGGGAGGTACACGGTGGGCTTCCTAGTGGGGATCGCGGTGTGTGCGGCGCTGCTGGTGGGCTTCGCGGCGGGGTTCGCGTTGTTCAGGCGTGCGCAGCGATGGTGTCCGGGATGCGGCTTGCCGGTCAGCCAGGCGCACTGCCCGCTCGGCTCAAGGTCGTGAGAGACGGGACAGGTCCACGCATCCCAAGCGCAAGCGGCGGATCTGGCCACCGGAGGCGGATCGCGATGACGACAGCGCTGGTACCTACCCACGTCTGCGCGATGTCTCGTTCTCAGCGCGGCCTGACACGGACAGTACCGGGCACCACTGAGGTGGTCACCGGCGTCCGCCAGGATATCGGGCCACCCGGTCTCCTCGCGGTGGTGGCCGCCGGACCGATCCGGAAGCCGATTGACCCCGGCGTCGTCAAGCCAGGCAGCCTGACCCCGATCAGTGCGCCGGGGACTGTCGGCGACGCATCGGCTCGTCGGATCGGGCAACAGCGGCAGCGGCCATGATCCCTGCTCAGAGTCCACGGCCCTCACATCTGGCCCAGCACATGCCTCCGGTGCCCCGCCGCTTCGGCACGGCAGGCGGAATCACCCCCACAGACGTAGCCGAAGCGCGCAAAGAACTTGGCCGGCACCTGGCCCAGTGGCGTGCCGTCGCCGGGCTGCGACAGGTCGATCTTGCCAAGCTCATTCGCTACTCCCGAAGCCAGATCGCCAACGTCGAAGTCGGCCGGGACAACACCACCCGCGTCTTCTGGCGCAACGCCGACGCTGCCCTGGGCGCACGGGGAGCACTGCTGGCCATGTCGGACCAGGTCCGGGCGCTCGTACAGGACTTCCAAGCACAACGAGATCACGCACGCGACCAGGGACGCCAGCAGGCCAGGACACCATCAGCCCCGCCCATCTCTCCAGTGCTGGCCTGTCCGGCTGCGTGCGGGTGCGGGCAGGCCGTCGTCGGCCGGTGGACCACACGGGAGGTCCGCGCGTTACGCGAAGCGCTACGAATGAGCCTGCGCGCGTTCTCCGAACACCTCGGCGTCGCCATCGCAGCCGTTTCCAGCTGGGAGCACCAGACCACCCCCGCGCTCGACGAGCAGTCGGTGCTGGACCAGGCCCTCACCGCCGCCGACAGCCACGCCAAAGCCCGCTTTTGGTTACTTCTCGACAACCCCGAAGACAACCTCATTCCCGGCGCACATGACCACCTGGCTGCCGCCCACAGGCCCACCGCCACCCCGATTCACCACGCGAACCGCATACGCCCAGCGTCCTACCGCCGAGACGAGAGGGAGGGCCGTAATGCATCGCCCGATCCCCACGCTGCGCGGCACCCTGACACACACCACCGCCGTCGAGCTGTACCAGCGCCACCACCCGACCGCGACCGCGGCATGCGCAAGGTGCGGCAAGAACCCATGCCCCGTACGAACATTCGCCGCATCCGTCATTGCGGCAGCCGGGGAAATCCCCTCCTGGTACGACACCCCGACCGCACCGTCCGCACCCGCCGGCACGGCACCCGCCGAACCCCGACAACCCGAGAGCACACCCGGAATGACGCCAAAGCCGAATGAGCCGCCACCGGAGCACTTTGGCCACCCGATCGGCAGGCGCGATGTGCCATTAGACGCCGCCGAGGGCCTGCTCTACGAGCGGGAGTACTAAGCCGGCCGCCGCCCATGTGCGGGCCCCGGCAGCCCTGACGACAACGCTGACACAGGTCCGTCAGAACCACCCGACGGACCAGTGATCCCAGCTCATGAAGTCGGCTGGCGACCCCCTACTGCGACGCCGCCCCGCCGACATCCAGAAGCTCTCGGCGTCCTCGCCATCGAGATCGAACTCGTCCCCGTCCGAACCCCTGCGCGTCAGCCACGGGCTGTGCCTGTCACCCTTGCCGCCAGTTGCTCTACGTCAGCCTGTGTTGAAAGCCGCCGAGGAGGATGCGAGAAGCGCATCGTGACCTGCGCCTGCCATGGCCAACGGCTATCAGGAAGAGGGATTCGTCCTGATTTTCTGATTGCAACGCCGAGCCGCCTTTCAGGCGACGTATTCGTAGAGTATGCCGTGTTTGCTACGCATGAGGGCTTCCACTGACGCGGCGAGATCGCTGTCATGCACCAGTAGCCCTAACTCGATGTTGGTGTTCTCGGCGCTGTAGGAAAAGTTCGCGCTGGTGAGCAGGGTTATTGCGCGATCGACGATGATGAACTTGGCATGACTGATCAACGGACCGCGGCCTCCGGGTAGGGTCAGCGTTCGCAGTACGGTCGCCTTCGGCAGGTGGGCAGCGACCGCTGCCGGAGAGCCGGCGCTGGCGTCGAGGTAAACCGTGACGCTCAGGCCATCTCGCATCGCGGCGTTCCTGAGGGAAGTCCACATGCCCGAGTGCGGCGTGAAGTTGAAGCTGGAGCAGACGACGGACATTCGTGCGTCATCGATGATGCGTTGGGCTTCGCTGGTCAGACGGCCGGTGGTGGCCTCGACTCCGGGCATGGTCCAGACGGGGGTGATCGCGGTCCGGACCGAGTGGGCGCCCGCGATGGCCCGAAGTATGGCGACCGAGTCGTCCCGTTGTTCGGTGCCGATCTCGGCTGCGGCGAGCAGTCGTTTCGCTTCGCTGCGACGGGCGGCGTGCACCTCTTTCAGCGCCTGGCCCCTGGTGCCGCCGGCTTGTAGCACGGCGGCGAGTCGTTGCGCCTCGTAGGCGGTCAGGAAGGCCCCGAGCGCGGTGTGGGGGTCAGTAGACATCGATCGTGCCGAAAAAGCCGGGGACTCGTTCGTCGTCGATGCTGGGCAGGTTGAGCAGGAACCGCCGGTCGAGGAATCGATTGGCACGTTCGCAGGAGGTTTCCGAGGCGAAGCAACAGCAGTGACAGGCCGCGCCATGCAGGAAATCCTCACCGTGCCGCGGCGTGCGTTGGCCGCAGACCGGGTCGGATGAGCAGCGGCCTGCTCTGCGGAGCGCATCGAGCAGGAGGCCGTGGAGTCGTTCCGGTTGGCTGAGGGCGACGAGACCGCCGAGGGTTCCCTCGCTGTCGGAGGCAGTGGTGCAGATGAGCAGTCCGGCGGCGGCGGGGCGGTCGAGGGTAGCGGGCCAGGCGTAGAGGCGTTCGCTAAGGCTGGCGGCACCGTAGCCGCAAGACATCGCCATCCGGCGGATGAGGATATGCGCCAGGGTGTGGATCAGCCAGTAGCGAGGTGCGGGGAACCGGTCGTCCGGCTCGATCTGGGCGGCGGTGGCCGAGAAGCGTCGGGAGAAGTTGTGCCGATGGGCTTCACGGTGCGCCCGCCACAGAGCGGTGGGCAGGACCTGCGCTTCCCAGGCGGCGACGGCATTTTCGTCGAGTTGCAGGAAGATGCCCTCGCCACGGTCCTCGGTGGCCGGCACCCAAGTTGGTCGCTTACGGGTGAGCTTGACGAGCCGGCTCGGGAGGTCGCTCACCCGATCCATCTCGTCGATGCGGGTGAAGCCGATCACCGCGTTGACCTTCTTCATCCGGTTCACAGCGATGACCCGGTGTACCTGCTTCGGGAGATCGGCGGCGATGGGCATCTCGGTGACCATCAGCCCGCTTGAGTCCTGCTGCTGCGCGAACAGGCTCGGCTTCTGCAGGTAGTCCCACTCCGGCACAAGCAGCTCGACCGGGTCCCAAGCGCGTCGCCTCTCCCGGAACTCCTCCTCAGACGGTGGTGGGGCGAGTGCCTCGGCCGCTGCTGCGGTTAGCTGATCGTCGGTGACTCCGGCAACGTCGCACTTGTTTGCGACGAGCAACGAACGAAGCACCTTCGGCAGGGTTGCGTAGTCTGCCAGTTCCGCTGGGGTCAGGTGCATGCGTAGTTGCGTGGCGAGCGCGGTCTGCTTCTGCTCCTCGCTTCGGGGCATGACGATGATCGACTGTGTCGAGGCAAACCAGAGGTTGGACGCGCCCATCATCATCAGCGAGGTGTCCAGCCCACACTTGAGGTCGAAGGCATTCAAATGCGGATGCCGGCCCCGGCAGGTTGGCAGCTTCCGCTTGCCGGCCGCGCCCTGCGCCTCGCCCATGCCGCGCCGCTGTTGGCAACGTTCGCAGGTGATGACTGCGCCGGCTCCCTGGCCGATGTTGCTGTCGCGCAGCTTCAGGTCCGGGTGCGGGGCGGTGGGACAGGTTCTGCCGCGGTGTACCCACAACGCGTACGGGAACTCGTCGAGGTGGCCGTTGGCGCAGGCGAGCAGGTAACGGGCTGGCACCGCCGGGCTGCGCCTGGCTTTTCCCTTCGCGGGAGTCTTGGCCTTTCCCTTCGCTGCCGCCCCCGCAAACGTACGGCCAGGACAACTCGCGTGTTCGAAGATCGCCAGGTCGGGCCGGAACGGGTGCGTGTTGGTGTAGCTGAACCGCGACAGCGGCCCGAGGTAGTCGCAGCCGGTGCACCGCAGCCACTGCGGGAACACCCGGGCCGGGATGCCGAGGTCGGAGCCCTCCTGTGACATCGCGCGGGCCTTCGGCTGCCACGGGAACGGCCGCAGCTGCTGCACGCTGGACCCGAGGTGAATCTGAACCACCTTGAGCAGTCGTGGTTCCTCGATCGTTGGCACGCTGGCCCGCCGCCGCCAGATCGGCTCCCAATCGCCGAGGCCAGCCGGCATGATCGAGAACTGCGGCAGGTCCATGATCGAGCCGACGCCGTAGGTGTAGAGCAGCGATGACGGGCGGGCCGAGCCGACCTTGGCCCGGTTCTTGACGTTCGACTGCTCGCTGTCGCCGAGCGGGTCGATCGGCTGCGCCGACTCGAAGATCATCTGTGCCGCGTCGTCGTCCGTCACTCGTCTTCTCCTTCGGGCAAGTTCCAGGACGGCGCGTCGTCGGGTTCGACGGCGAACATCCGCTCGGATATTGGGCTGACCAGCAGATTGATCTCCGGCTGGACCTCCCGCATCGAGTGCGCGACGACGAACGGCGCTCGGTCCGGCTGACCCTGGTGGGCCTTCGCGTTTTCCGGGCTGATTAACAACGGCAGATAGCTGTCGTTGTCACCGGTGCGCTCGTATACCAGGGTCTTGCTGAGTTTCCCGGCGTATTTTTCCCGGGCGTTCCACTGGTCCAGCCGGTTGATCAGCCGTTGGTGTGCCTGTGCCATCAGGTTGTCCAGCTGGGCCGCCGCCCGGATTCGGGCGTCGAGCCGATCGACCAGGGCAGCGAGAGCGTCCCGTTCGTCACGGACCCGCCACGCGGCCCGCTCCGGCGACAGCCCGTCGTCGCGGTGCGCCTGCAGCACCCGCGCCGCGCTGACCAGCACCCCGTCGATGCCCCTATCCAGAGCCGTGGGCGAGAACGGGGTGACCGACAGCGCCTCCACCTGCGCGTAGAACGTTTCGTGGTAGTGCCGGAACTGCTCGTAGTGGGCCAGGTCGCGCGGCCGTGCCCAGTTCCCGAGCGCCACGACCAGCCCGGGCCGGCCGCAGTCCTCACCCGGATGGCCGACATCGCGGCCCACCCGCGAGGATGCCTGAATGTACTCGGCGGTGTTCTTCGGCTGCCCGACCACCAGCATCAGACCAAGCCGCTGCACGTCGACCCCGACCTGCAGCATCGAGGTGGCCAGCACCACGTCGAACGGGTCGGCCTTCGGCCGCTCCACCCGCCCGCCGGCCTCCTGCTGTTCGAGCCGCCGCCGCATCGCTGCGGTCGTGGCGGAGTCGGGGTCGAACTCCAAGGCGAGGTTGTCCAGGGTACGGCCGATATCGACCGAGGCGATCCGGGAGGTCAGCTCGCCGGTGACCAGCCGCCCGTACGAGCCGCGGCGCCGTGGGAAACCTGATCCGGGGCGGGGTTGCCGGACCCGGTTCTGCACGTCGTCGGCCACGTAGCGGGCCATACCGGCCAGTTCCCGGGTCGCGTTGAAGTAGCCCACCAACGTCATGTACGGATCGGCGGCGGACCCACTGCGGTCGAACAGCAACTGCCCTGCGAGCAGCAACACCTCGGCGACCCGGATCTCCGCGCTCGACAGCCGCACGCCCTGCGCGCTTACCCCGATGTAGCGCCGGCCCGGGGTGGTCGGCCCGATCGGTAGCTCCTGCGAGAAGTACGTGTCCGCCACGTCCAACACCTGCGGCGGGAAGATCTGTACGCCGCGTCCGTACAAGCCTCGCACCTGGTCGTCGGCGCGGCGCACAGTGGCCGTCGACGCCACGATCATCGGTCGGACCGGTTTGCCGTCTGCGGTCTCCCACGAGGAGAGGGTCTCCACGGCCACCTCGAATAGCCCCACGGCGGTGCCCAGCGCTCCGGTGATCAGGTGCAGCTCGTCCTGAATGATCAGATCCGGCGGCCGGAGTCGTCCAACCGGGCGAACGGTCGCGGCGGGCAGGCCGGGCTCGGCCTGGTGACCGGTGGTGACGCTACAAGCCGTGTAGTCGGGATGTACGTAGCCGTGCCGACCGCAGTGCCGCCCGACGTAGCCGAACAGCGATGCCGCCTCACCCTCGCGGGCCAGCCGGGCGAACTTGTCGACCGTCGCGATCACGAACGCCGGCGGCATCCGGTAGATCTCCTCGTCCACCGTCAGCATCGGCAGGCCCTCATCCACCTGGCCGCCCTTGGCGAACGGGCACTGCCCCATGTCGTCGCCGCAGAAGACCAGTACCCGCCGAGTGGTCTTGATCGGCTTCACGTTCGCGGCGCCGATCGGGCTGCCGCACCACGGGCATCGCTGCACCTGCAACACCGTCAGCCGGTGCCCGCCGTACGCGTTGGCCTTGCGTAGCTGCTCGTCCGCCTCGTCCCACCGCTTCGGGCTCACGTCGGTGCCGACCCACAACCCGATCCGGAACGGCTTGCTACCCCAGGTTGTGTCGTCCCGGCGGCGAACCAGCTCCGCCGCGCACACCAGCGTGGTGGCCCGCTGGAACTGCTGCGCGGTGAGCAGCCGTAACGTGTACCGCATCAACACGGCCACCCCGTCACGCCCGTCCAACGGCCCATCGGAGGACGCCACCACCTGCTGCCGGCGCCGGATCGCGAACGTGTACGCCGCCAGACCCAGGTACGCCTCGGTCTTGCCACCACCGGTCGGGAAGAACAACAACTCCACCCGCGACAGCTCGTCGCTGCGCGCCGCCGCAGTGGGGTCGGTCAACGCTGGCAGCTGCATGAGGATGAACGCCAGCTGGAATGGCCGCCACGACGAGGGCTTCTCCCGCTCGTCGGCCTCGACCTGATCGCGGGCGTCATCGAACGACAGGCTCGGGTCGGAGCTACGCAACGCCCCGATCTGGGAGTGGATCCGCTGGTCCCGCATGACCTCGTTCATGAACCGGAAGCACGCGAACGCCTCCGGATCAGCCACCACGTGCGCAAGCCCGTCCGCCAGCCGCTGCTGTGCCGCGCGTGCCTCGTCCACGACCTCCTCGGCCAGGTCCCGCAGGTGCTCGGGGAGCTGCGCCGCCTTCGCGGCCTCACCGCCCTTACCGTCGAGCCAGGTCCGGTACCCGTCCACGAGCGGAGCGAGGCCGTCACGAATCTGTTCAGGGCTGGCCTTGGCGAGTGCGTCCATGCCCAGCATCGCGCCCGTGACCGACCGTGCCTGCGTCTGCGGTGTCTCCGCGACCGGTAGCCACGTCGTCCACACCGCCGTCGCCCGTCGTGCCTTCGGCTCCGCCCGCCAGTCCACCGAGCAGGTCCGCCCGACCGCGAACTCCAGCCGGTTGCGGTACTGCAAGTGCAGCCGGCGTACTTCGTCGTCGTGCTCCGGCCACTCCTGCTCCATGACGTCACGCACCGGCAGGAACATCGCCGCACCGCCCGCGTCGACGTACAGCTTCGTTTGGAACAGCCACTCGTGCACCGGGATCGTCGGCGGCGTCTCCCGGTCATTGACCAGCGCGATCTCGATCAACCGCCGATGGAAACGCGCGTCGTCGTAGGCGTCGATCCGCAGACAGATCTGCCCCGTCAGCACCCGCGTGTACGTCCGCCCCGGCGTCAGCTCGGCCACCGCGATCTTCTCGACGATCCCGACCGGCGTACGCCGATACCGCCGCACCGCCCGCCCTCGCTTGTCGACCTCACCGGTCTTCACGCTCTCGTAGGTGCCCCACGACGCGGTGACCGTGAACTCTGCCAGATCGTTCGGCACCTGGAACCGCAACCCCATCGACGACGGAATCATCAGCCCCTGCCTCGGAGCCTTGTCGTCGGCGTCATCCTCCTCGCCCTCGACGTCGGTGTCGTCCGCGGACTCGGCCGGAACCCCGCGCTGCGCTCGCGCACCCGCCGCGTCAGCCCGGATGCCGACCAAGCCGTACCCGTCCTCCGATCCGGCCGGTTCAGCATCGGGCTCGGTCAGCTTCACCGGCGCGATATGTCCCACCAGGTAAAGCTGGCGCGGGCTCACCGCCAACAACTCCTCCGGACCACCTGATGGACCGAGTAACTCACGCTCGAGGATGTCGACCAGGTTCTCCCGGACCGTGTACGAAGTGCCATCCGGCTCGTGCGCGAGCTGAAAACCCGGAGCCGAGTCAGTCACAGCAGCGTCTCCTGGCCCTCGTGGACCACTAGCTTCCGCTGGCGGGCAGCCGCCTTCCTCGCCGCCTTCGGCTGCTGCGCCGCCGCGCGGCGCAGGTTCTCCGCAAGTAACCGGTCCAGGATCTTCACCCGTGCCGCCGGACTCACCGTCCATCGCGTCATCTGTCGGTACGTGTGGAACCCATGCTCCAGCGGCACATCCGACCAGTCGTACGCAGCCATAACTGCCTCGTCCAGCTCGACGTGGATCCGCCGCAACCGGGCCACATCCGGGTCGTCGCCGTCAGCGATCCCTGGGTCGTTGACCAGGTTGTACAGCTTGGTCAGCCCCAACCCGCGCCGCAGCATGATCTCTCGCCGCTCGACGTCCAGCAGTTGCCCCGCCTCAGCCAACCGATCAGTCGGCTCCGGCCGCGGAAACGTCTCGAACACATCCGATGGCGTGTAGCGCACTCGCGTTTCCAGCGTCGAGCCATAGGTAATTGCCCACAGCTGGTGCTGACTCGACGACAGCACTGCCTGATCCGCGACCGAGTCGGTTGCGAAGATGCCGAGCATGTGACTGAAGACCTGGCCGGTCGGCACCCGCGCCGGCATTACTGACTTGCTGACCAGCGCGATCACCAGCACCTCGTCCAGCTCGGCAATCGCTTTCCGCATCGCCGGCCGGCGCTCTGCATACTGCCACCAGTAATCGCGGTAGACCTTGCGGTTGTTGCGCAAACGCTCTGGTTTGACGAGCCGTTCCACGCGGTCGAATGGCCGACGGAGTCGGGCGGCGCAGATGACGCAGTAACCGGTAAAGTCGATCACCCAGCGGGAGGCGGAGCAGTCCGGCCGGGAGTTGAGGTCCTCGCCATTGAGGTAGGGGAAAAGCACCTCGGCGTTGCGCTCGTCTTCGGTAACCCAGGCCTGGGCTTCCTCAGGTTCTAGGACGAAGCCCAGGCCGAGCACGTAGCAGCCGATGTATGCCATGTTCGCATTCTCGGCCAGCTGGGTCGGGGTGCCGACGACCTGCCCAGCCGGTTCGAGCAGCGTGGAGATGCGCGGCACGATCATTCCGTCCGCGATCCGGTCGGCGGCATTGGCGACGGGACCGAGGCTGCCCCAGACCGCCGCGTACTCCAGGTTGGCGCTGGCCGACGGCCAGGGAGCGCTCTGTACAGCTCGGGTGATGGTGAATCCACTGGCGGTGATGCGATCGAGGCCGACCTGGCGGGTGTCGCCTTGGGCGATGGTGTTGGTCCCGATCAGACCGAGCGTCCCGGACGGGCGCAGCAACTCGACCGCCCGCAGCAGGAAGTAGGCGACCAAGTCGGCACTGCCCCGGGTGCCGTCGGCGATCTGGTGGACGAACCAGTCCCGGACGTTGGTGCCCATCGCGCCGGTGAGCTTCTGACCACCGAGAAAAGGCGGGTTGCCGATGATGGCATCGAAGCCGCCATGATCGACCACCACATCGGGGACTTCGAGCACCCAGTGCAGCGGCTGCCAGCGTTCGTAGTCCGTCGCGACAGTCGGGGTCAGTCCGGTCTTGATAATCATGTCGAGCGCGCCCGTGTCGGATGCTGTGCCATCTCCTGGAATCGCGGCAGCAACCGCCGCTGCCAGATTCTGGTATGCCTCATCCAGAATCACGCCAGGCTTACCGCCAAGGCGCAGTCCACTGGCGATCACACCGTTGGCAGCGGTGCGTAACTGCGCTGTGAGCTCTCGCAATCGGTTGAGCTGGCGAAGTTTGGCGGTGGCGCTGCGCTGGGGGTCGAATTCGCGGACCTCGCTGGCCAGTTCCCGACGAATCTCCATGGCTCGCCGAATGGTGCCGCCTATGTCCAGGCTGGCAGGTAAGGCCCGACCATGCTCTGCCGGTTCGATGTGTAGCGTGCGCACCTGGCGTAGATCGGTGAGGCCGAGCAGCGAGTTGCCGTGGAGGATCTTGTCGTCGACGAAGGAGAACGGCAGGTCGCGGTCGAGGGAGACCAGCCAGAGCGACAGCTTGCACATCTCGACGGCCATCGCGTTGATATCGGCGCCGTACAGGCAGCGGGCGACGACCTCGCGGATCGCGTGCTGGCCGAGGTCGGGCCGGCCGGCGTTGGAGGGGTCCTCGGCGATCCATGCCTCGACGAGGCGCGCGGCGAGGTAGCGGGCGGCGGCGACCAGGAATGCGCCGGAGCCGGCGGCGATGTCGGCCACCTTGAGGTTGAGGATCTCGTCTGAGCCGCGCAGTTTCCAGGCGTCCCGGTCGGCGGTTTGGTGCGGGCCGGGGGAGTAGCAGAGTGGTTCGAGGGCGTGGTGGACGACTTCCTCGGCGAGGGATTTCGGGGTGTAGTGGGCGCCGGCGTTGCGCCGCGACGGTGTTTCGGTGACCAGCAGGTCGCCATCCAGGACGACGGTAGGGCGGTCGCGCAGGTCGGGCCGGGTGATGGTGGCCCAGGGCAGCAGGCGTGCGCGCAGGTCGTCGTCATCGGTCACCGCGCGCAGCATGCGATCGGCGTCGTCGCCGGGCGTGGCCGCGAGCCGCTTCGCCAAGGCGTTCGGGCTCGGTGGGCTGGCAGCCGGCTGGTTCTCTTTGAGCCAGGCGATGACCGCGGTGGCCAATTTCGCCGGAGTTGCATTGGCGTCGGCGAGCTGCTCCAGCACGGTCAGCGGGATCTCCGGCTCGGCTCCGGTGGCTCCGACGAGGCCGACCTGAGTGTCGCCGATGACCCGAATGCAGGAGTACCCGAGCAGCCCTTCGTAGATGTAGCCGATCTGCTCGACGTCGACGTCTCGGAACGAGATTCGGCGGGCGTCGTTGCCTTTGAGCTGGGCGACTTGCACCGAGCGCAGGACGTGCAGCATGACTCGGTCGGAGACGGGCATGGCGAGGGTGCCGTTGTCGCTCGGTGCGGTCAGGAACGGGTATCGGTCGGGGTCGAACAGCGATCCGCCGTACGCGGGCATTCGCATGTTCTCGAACGATGCGCCCCGGTAGAGGGCCTGGCTGGTGGCGAGTAGCCGGTGCCAGGTCAGGTAGGTGCTGTCCAGCGATTCCTCGCCGTCCCGGGGCCGGCGCTGTTCCAGGTCGTCGAGTTCGCCGCTGATGCCGTATCCCTGAAGGAAGAGCTCGCTCTGTGGCAGCAGGCCGCGCTCCTCGGCGAAGAGCAGGAAGACGACGCGCATCATGACCGTGACGGCCGCGGAGTAGGTGTCGTGCGGGTCGTCCGGGAGCGGATCACGCAGGCCGCGCCTGTGGTGGTCGGCGGCGGTCTCGGCGAACGCCTGGATCAGCAGCTCGACGGCGCGGCGGACCTGGGCGCCGAGAGCTTCGGTGATCTCCTCGGCGGCGGCGACGGATTCCTCGAACAGCTTGGGGAGCCGCTCGTTGGGGTCACCGCCGATGATGTACTGCCGGGCGATGACGGTGAGGAAGGCGTTGCGGGTCAGCGGTTCCTCGACCCAGGTTTGGGCGTCGACGATGCCGGAGGCGACCATCGCGTCCGGCCGGGCGCAGACCAGGGCCCACCAGCGGCCGTCGGTGACGATGCCGATCGCGATGCCGGCGCCGCGCAGCATCGCTTCCATCCGGTCGATGGCGGTGGCGGCCCAGCCGTCGGTGCCGGTGGCGTGCAGGCTGTCGCACTTGTCGACCACGCTGACCAGCGCGCCGATGCCGTCCGGTCCGTGCAGCGCGGCCTGCGGGGTGACGGAGATCCGCCGGTCGGGCGAGTGCGCGGTCACCCCTGGCGCGCAGTCGGGACCCCAGGCCAGCGAGGTACGCCAACCGACGACGTCCCTCAGGATGGTCTGCACCCAGACGTCGCGGACCTCGGCGTACTTGGCTCGGATCGTCTCGTCGCCTGGGTCGATGTCGAGGGCTTCCCAGGCGTGGTCGAACGCCGGCCGGGCCTCGCGAAGGACGTCGAGGCGTTCGGGGTTCAGGGCGGGTATGCCCTGCGGCCATACCCGCTTCAGCGGTGGGATCGCCAGAAACGGGCCGTCCGTCTCGACGAGTTCCAGCCATGCCCGGTGCAGCTCGGTGCCCGTCTTCGGGCGGAAGGTACGAGCGGTCCGCATCAGCGTGAACCTCCTCGCTGGGCATCGGCCGGGGTGAGCGCGAACACCACCGCTGCAGCGGTGGTGTGTGGTTTGACATCGCGGTACCGCTCGGTGATCGCCGCGATTTCCCGCTGCTCCTCGTCGCCGAGCTCGTCCAGCCGGCGGCGCATCGTTTCGATGTCGCGGCGGCGCTGCCGCTGCTGTTCATCGGGGAAGAGAGCCAGTTGTTCCTGCATCTCGGCGCTGTTGAGCTGCTCCAGCGATTCGTTCAGGTTGCGGCGGAACGCGGCGAAGATCTCCCGCGCCCGAGTCACGTCGGCGTCCTCGCGTTTGGCGAGTTGGTCGCTGACTCGTTGGTGGCGGGACTCGGCACGGCGGGTCATCGAGTCGAGTAGCCGGGACCGCAGCGGGGACTCCGGCTCATTCCACTCCCGCGCTAGGTCGGCGCGGACGTCCGGTGCGGCCAGCGTCAGCCTGCCGGCGTCGAGGGCCTGGTCGAGCAGGTGCTCGGCACGTTCCTCAGCGATGGCCCGCCGGCCGCGGAGACGGACGCCGGCAAGGAAAATCTCCTCGTGTAGCCGTAGGCCGCCCCGGCCGACCAACACCATCCGGGTGACGGCCGCGACGAAGGATTCCTCTAGCCCGTCCACCACGACCGCGGTAACTCGGTGCAGCGGTGCGTCAGCGCTCCACAGCGATCGACGCAGGAGCCGCTGAGCCTTTTTCACCAGTGGATGACCGAGGTGAACGTAGACAAGGTCCTTCCGCCCGGCTGCGGCCTTGTCGTCGAACGTGATCGGCCGCAGCACTCCGGGCTCGGAGCGGGTGTCCAGGCCCTTCAACGTCGACTGCCAGGCCGGGCCGAGCGCCGGAACAGTGAACACAGCTGCGTCGGTCCGGTCGTCGCCGGCCACCAAGAGAGGCGGCTGATGGCTGATTCGCAGCGCGGTATCGACGACCCTGCGCAGGTTCTCCGGCTCCAGGTGCAGCTGCGCCCGGCTGTCGGCGTAGCCCTTCTCCAACTGGGTCAACCGGCTGTTCAGGTCCAACCCACCGGCCAACGCCTTATTGATCAACTCGTTGCCGTCGAGCGCAGCCTTCTTGCGTCGCCCTCGACCGGATCGGGTGAAGTGGTCCTGGATCTCGTCGGCAATGACCTGGTTGACCGAACCCAGGTCACGCGCGACCGTCACCACCTTGCGGGCGATCCGGCCCATGAACTCCATGTCCGCGGCGTACATGGTCGCCGAGCGATCCGGCGAGAACTGGAACACCAGGGGGCTCTTCTGCTGCCCGTACCGATCTATCCGGCCGATACGCTGCTCCAAGCGTGACGGGTTGAACGGGATATCCAGGTTGACCAACCGGTGGCAGTGGTCCTGGAGGTCGATGCCCTCACCGGCAGCGTCAGTTGCCAGCAGCACCCGCACTGGGTTCTTCGCCGACGGCTCGGTGGTGAAGTGCTCGCGGATCAGCTCCCGCTCATCGGTCGGCGTCTGCCCCTGGATGACCTCTAGCACCTCGCCGTAGCCCTGCTGAACCAGCACTCGGTGCACCCATTCCAGGGTGTGGGCGTACTCGGTGAACACCACGACGCGTTCGTTGGACCAGAATCCACCCGGCCGACAGATCGCATCCAGGGTTGTGATCAGCTCATCGAGCCGAGAATCAGGTCGGCTCTCGAAACTCAGCCCCCACTCAGCAAGCCGCTGCAACTCGCCTGGCGCGGCGGCGACCAGCGGATCGGAGGACTTACTGTGCCGCAGGGCAGTCGCCTCGTCCTGCTCCCACAGCCCCTCCTCCTCGTCGGACTGCCCCTCGCCGAGGATGTCGTCGTAGTCCCAGTCCGTCGCCACCTGGCCCACCGACCGTGCGGCAAGGTACGACTGCAAGGTCATGCCGAACGCCCACGGGCTCGACAAGAACCGCTTCTTGAACAGCATCGCGGTGATATCACCGGACTCGCCGGTCCCGCTCGCCTTCGCGCTCTCGGTGAGAATCCGGTCCAGCAAGGCGAACATCTGCTGCTCGTCTGCGCGTGGCTCGAACGGGATGACCCGAAGCTCCCGGGGACGGAAGCCCTTGTGGGCCAGAGCAGGATCCGACTTCAACCGGCGGACTGTCACCTCCCGCAACGCTCGCTCATCCAGCAGCGCGCCCCGGCTGAACCGGCGAGAATCGATCATCTCCAGCAGCGCTGTGAACGCCTCAGGGTGCCCGTTGTGCGGGGTGGCGCTCAGGAACAGCCGGTGCTCGCACTTGTCCGCCAGCTCACGCACCGCGATCGTCCGCTGCGTGTCGACCGCGTAGCCACGCCCGCCCCCGATCGCCGACGGACTGGCCGGCGCCACATGGTGCGCCTCGTCCACGATCAGGATGTCGAACGCGTACCGCCGGGCGGTCTTCGTGCTCGCCGCCTGTGCGTACACGTCACGCAGCATCCGCTGGGCGCGCACCTGCGGCAACCAAGCCATGCTCACGATCACTCGGGGATAGAGCTGGAACGGGTTGGCGTGCAGGCCGTAGCGGCGCCGGACCTCCCGCATCATCTCGCTGTTGATAATCGTGAACTCGAGACCGAACTTGTCCCGCATCTCGTCCTGCCACTTCAACGCCAGACTCGGCGGACAGACCACGACCACGGTGCGCGCCCGATGCCGCAGCAGCAACTCCTGCACCACCAAGCCGGCCTCGACGGTCTTGCCCAAGCCGACATCATCGGCCAGCAGCAGGTTCGTCCGGGGAGAGGACAACGCCCGCCGCAGCGGCTCCAACTGGTACGCCTCCACCGCCACACCACTGTGGAACGGCGCCTGCACGCTCCGATCATCCGCCGAGGTCACCGCACCCCAGCGCATCGCATCGACGAAACCAGCGAGTGTGTTCGGATCGTCGAAGGCGTCGGGAATGACCTGAGTCGGTAATCCTTGAGCAGGTGTGACCGTGTGGCCAACCTCAAGCTCCCAGACGACCGTCAGCTCCTCACCCAGACGGTCCTCGTCGAGCGCCTGAAGAGTCACCGCGTGGTTGAGCGACGCTACGGCTTCGTCCGCCGGGCTCCGCGGCAGACCCTGCGGTTGCACCCGCGCAACCGCCCACGTTGAGCCGCGCACTTCGACCACGTGTCCCGGCTCCGGAACTAGGCGGGCGATGTCAGCTTCTGGTTTCAGAGCCACATTGGCGGTCGAGGGGGCCATCCGGTGACCTTAGTGGACACACGCACGGGTTTCGCAATGACAACAGGCCTCGACTGTTCGGGTCTGACTGGCAATGCCCTTTGTGCACGGTCGCTGCCGATTAGCTGCAACAGCCCTCTGATTGGCCTGGCTACTCGGAATTTTCGGACTACGACGGGCATGGGAGCTCTTCATAAGGCTCGATACGGATACAGGGCACTCATCGATAGAAGTGAGGCAAGGGCATGGCTGGCGACCGGCCGTAGCGCGAGCGCGATGTGGGGGAGAGGTCGCTGTTCCAGGGCGCTTACGTACCGTCTGGGTAGCGGCTACTGCGCCTCCGGCGGGGGCGCTCCGGCTCCAGGATGGCCGGAGGCCGTTTGCGGCCGTCGGCTCCGCGGGTGGTTGCGATGGAGCGATCCTGTCTGCCATCGACCCGGGGCCGAGGAGGCCGCCGCCCGGTCCGCCAGCGTAGGAGGCAGCGCCCAGGTACGCGGGCGGTGGCGGGTCGGGCGGCGGCCTGCTCCCCAGTGGGCGAGTGGACGGCAGACAGGATGGCGAGCGGTGGCGTCTGAAGTTGCACATTTGCCAGCTATATGACGCATTGCGTGCTGGATCGGCTACCGGCTTGCGCGTGTGGCTTCGGCTACGGTCGATCATTGAACGGACTCGGGCGGGGTGGTAGGCGTGGCAAGAACCGTGCAGATTCGTACCTACACGGTGCGGGATGGGCTGTTGGACGAGTGGGTGGACAGGTGGCAGCGCCTGGTCGTCCCACTGCGTCGTGATCTCGGTTTTGAGATTCACGGTTCGTGGAAGGACCGTGCGCGTAACCAGCACGTATGGGTGATCTCCTATGACGGGCCTGGGTCGTTCGAGGAGGCAAACGCCGCTTACTGGGCCTCGGAGCGCCGTAAGACGCTTGGGTTGGACCCGGGCGATTACCTGGTGGGGGAGGAGACTCGCGAGGTCGAGCAGACGTTATGAGTCCGCGTCGACCGGCAGCAGGTGGGCACGCCGCTCATCGTCGGTGAGCCCGCGGAACACTCGGGTGCGCGCCAGCGCCGTCAGCTCGTCGAGGTCGGCGTCGTCTGCCCAGACGCGGATGGTGCCGTCCGCCGAGCCGGTCACGATCTGTCGTCCGTCCGGTAGCCAGGCCAGGCTGGTTACGCCGTCGCGGTGGACGCCGATCACCTCAGCCTGGTCGTCGTCTACGCTCCAGGTTCGTATGGTCCGGTCGTCGGAGCCGGAGGCGAGCCGCTGGCTGTCCGGTGACCAGGCCACCGTGCGTACCCGTTTTTCGTGGCCGGTGAGCACGTGTGGCTGGTCGGTGCCGGTGAGGTCCCAGATGCGGATGGTCCAGTCGGCGGAGCAGGTGGCGAGTCGGCGTTCGTTGGGTGCCCAGCTGAGTCCGTCGACGTAGTTTTGGTGGCCGGAGTGGACGGTGCTGTTGCCGGGGTGTTCGATGTCCCAGACTCGGACGGTGCGGTCGTCGGAGCCGGAGGCGAGGTAGCGGCCGCTCGGTGACCAGGCGAGCGTGCCGACCCAGTCGGCGTGTCCGCGCAGTACGCCGGCGGAGCTGCGGGTGTGGATGTCCCAGATTCGTATGGAGTTGTCTTTGCAGCCGGCTGCCAGTCGGGATCCGTCGGGGGACCAGGCCAGTGATTCCGCCTCGGCCTCGCTGTCGAGGTGTACGTCGCCGTCGGCGTCGACCAGGTGGATCGCGCCGTCTCGCAGGGCCACGGCGAGCATGTCAGCCACCGGTGAGCAGGCGAGCACCGCGACGGGTTCCGGCCAGGTCGTGACGGTGGCGCTGCCGTCGGGTTGCCATACCCGGACGGTGCCGTCGGCACCGCCGGTAACGATCCTCGCGGTCCGATCCAGGGCCAGGGCGGTGACCGGTCCGTTGTGTCCGGCCAGCAACCGATCTTCGGATCCGCGCGGTTGGAGCGTCCACACCCGGGCGGTGTGGTCACCGGAGCCGCTGATCACCCGTCGTCCGTCGGGGGACAGCGCGACGGACCAGGTGCCCTGGGTGTGTCCGCGTAGTTCGGCTACCTCGCGGAGCCGCTGGATGTCCCAGGCTCGGACGCTGCCGTCGCCGCTGGCGTATACCACCGTCCGGCCGTCGGGAGACCAGGCAACGGACCAAATCGGTGACCCCTGGCCACCGATCACGTGCCGGGTTTCGCCGGTGTTGACGTCCCAGACTCGTGCGGTGTGATCGCCGGATCCGGTGGCGAGCTGGTTGCCGTCCGGTGACCAGGCGACGGCCTCGACGAAGTCGCCATGTCCGGTCAGTCTCTGCTGCGGCTGGCCGGTGTCGAGGTTCCAGACGATGACGGACCGGTCGTGGGATGCGGAGGCGATCCGGCGGGAGTCAGGGGAGAACCGGACTCCCCAGACGTCCCCGTCGTGACCGACCAGTTGAATATCAAGCTGCCACGATGCGCTGTTCCACACCCGGACCGTCCGGTCTCGGCTCGACCCGGCCAGCTGCCCGCCGTCGGGGGACCAGGCGACGCCGCGGGCGATGTCGCCGCAGGACAGCACTGCGACCGTGTCCCCGGTCGCGGCGTCCCATACCCGGATGGTGCCGTCCCGGGAGGCGGTGGCGAGCCGAGTCGCGTCCGGCGACCAGTCGATGGCTTCCACCATGCCGGTGTGCCCCCGCAGGACGCGGAAGACGGTGCCGGTGTCGGTGTGCCAGATCCGGGCAGTGCCGTCCCGAGAGCCCGTTGCCAGATGAGTGCCGTCTGGTGACCAGGCGACTCCCCGTACGGCGTCGGTGTGGCCGGTGAGCACGGCCTCGGTGTGGCTGAACGCCAACGCCGCCATCAGCGCCCGCCGGGCGACCGGTGTGGGTGGGCATTCCCGCAGCGCGGCCGAGGTCAGCAGCACCGCCAACTCGGGATAGCGGTCGACGTTGCCGAGCGCGAACTGGCCGATCGTCTCCGACACCCGGTGCAGGAACGCGGTGTCGCGGCTGCGGGAAGCGTTGACCAGCGCGCGGGCAGTCGGGCTGTCCTGGCCGGCCGAGGCCATCGCTTCCAGCCACTGCCCGGCCAGCGCAAGCCGCTCCCCGGTCAGCAGATAGTCGGCGCTGCGTCCGGCGTGCTCCCAGTCGGCGGCCCAGCGTTCCAGCTCCGTACGCCGGCGTAGTTGCTCCGCCCGCGCCTGCACCTGCTGGCGTAGCGGTGCCCACTGGCGGAACAACGCCTCGTGCGCGACCTGGACGTACGGTTCACCGTCAACCACGTCGGTGGTCAACAGCCGCGCGTCGGTGAACACGGCGACGATCCGCCGTTGGTCGTCGGACAGCTCCCGTAGGGGCACCCGACGTCGGGTCGGCTCGGCGCCCTCCATCGCCACCAGCCGTAGCAGGGTGGCCAGGACGTCGTCGGTGCTGCTATCGCGACGCAGGTCGGCCATGACGTCGTCGGCCTGGCGGCCCAACGCCCCCGACACACCACCGAGGTTCTGGTACGCCTCATGGGTGGCCACCCGGCCCGGCCCCGCCGCCAGGTACAGCTCCTGAAGCAGGTACGCCAGCAGCGGTAACGCGTCCGGCGTGGCCGTGTCCGCGACGATCTGCTCGACCAGGCCGTCCTCGAAACGCATCCCTGCGAGCCGGGCGGGTTGCTCCACGACCGCGACAAGATCCTCCGGGCGGATGACACCCAGCGCGACCGGACTGGCGAACAGTTCCGGTTGCGGACCGGCGAGCAGGTCGGCGAGGAACTCGACGCGCAGCGTCGCGACCACCCATAGCCTCCGGTCGGCCTGTAGCGCGGCCGCGACCCGCTCCAGGAACATCGCCTGTTCCATGGTGCTGGACAGCGTGACCAGTTCCTCAAGTTGGTCGATAACCAGCAGCACCCGCTTGTGTCGATGACCCGTCCGGGCCCGCCACGCCGCCAGGCTTTGGGCGAGGCTGTCCGGACGCGCGCGGACCTCCCGCAACGCAGCGGCCCGGTCCGCGGCGCCCAACGTGACCGCCAGATCCGCGAGCCCGCCGAGGGGTTCGCCGGCCGGCGCTACCGCCGGCAACACGTGCCACCGTCGACTTCGCAACCGGGGAACGACGCCCGCGTGCACCAGCGAGGACTTGCCGCTGCCGGAAGCGCCGGTGACGCAGACGAACCGGTCGGACCCGTCCAGGCCCAGCTCGTGTAGGCGCCGTACCAGATCAGTGGCCTGCTCTTCGCGGCCGAAGAACACCGACGCGTCCTGCTCTTTGAACGCTGAAAGTCCAGGATAGGGGCTGCGATCCGCCTGCCACACCGGCCGCGGGCTACGCGGGGCCTCCCACCACAGCATCACGCCGTTGCCGACGATCAGCACCACCAGCAGCACAATCAGCGCGGGGCCAGCAACCTCACGGATTGCCGCTGCCAGCGGCGAAGCGTCGTCGTTGGCGAAGAAGTTCACCGCGATCTCCAACAGGACCGCGATGAACAGCAGCGACAGCTGAAGGGAGCTGGTGGGACGTCGACTCGGCCGCAACAGCCCTCCCCAACGAAGATCCCCGATGCGCCTTCAAGTTACAGGGTGTGAGCTAGTGCAACCAGATGCGTTGATCGCGGATGAGGGTAGGGAGCCGCCGAGGGCGGACCGTAAGAGTCGCGGCGGCGGTGCGTGGCCACCCTCCCAATCGTTGATCGAGAGGGCTCGCTCTTGATCTTCGGTCTCCAGTCCTCCAGATCCGGCTACGCCGCCACGATCCCGGCGCTGGTACTCGTGTCTCCGTCCGTCAGCGATGGCCTCCGTCCTGGTTGAACGAGAACGACACCCATTGTCCTAGGATGCCTACAGGCTGTGCTGCCCGCGACACAGCTTTATCTTTGGGGCAGTACGAAGGGCTGTCGCCCCTTTAGCGGTGGGTCGCATCCATAGGGGAACGAGTCGCGAGCCAGCCCAAC
>NZ_BOPC01000086.1 GCF_016863555.1 Micromonospora qiuiae
AGGAGGTGCGCGAAGTGTAGAAGGGTGTGGCCGGGACGACGACCACCCACGCGTTGGTCATGGCACGGTGACCCTATCGTGGTCGGCCGGCCGTAGACCTCGGAGTCGCCCCGTCAGATGTCGGTGATCCGGATCCCTGCATGCGCCTTGTACCGGCGGTTCACGCTGATGAGATTCGCGGTAAGTGCCTCGACCTGGTGTGCGTTGCGCAGCCGCCCCCCGTACACGCCGCGCACGCCCGGGATGCAGCTGGCCAGATCCCGCACCAGGTCGACCGCCTCCCGCACATCTGCCAACACCAGGACGTCAGTGTCGACCGAGGCGGTCTCCGGGTCGTCGAGCGTGACCGCGCTCACGTTGTGGAACGCGCCGACCACGATGCTGTCCGGCAGCAGCGCCTGCGCCTGTTGGGTCGCCGATCCCTCCTCAACCGGGAGCGCATAGGCACCCTGCTTGTCGAAGCCGAGCGGGTTGACGCAGTCGACCACCACCTTGCCAGCCAGGCTGGTCGCCAGCCCTTTCAGCAGGTCCGCATGTCCCTCCCAGGGAACGGCGATCACCACGATGTCCCCGGCGTCGGCCGCACCGGTGTTGTCCATGCCGGACACGAGGCCGTCCGTCGCCCGGGCCAGCTCGGTGGCGGTGCTGGCGGCCCGCTCCGGGTCACGGCTGCCGATGACCACCGCCAGTCCGGAAGCTGCGAATCGGCGGGCCAGGCCCCGACCTTGCGGGCCCGTACCACCCAGGACCGCGATGGTCTTGCCGACAAGCGACTCGGGCAGGAGATCTGTCATGATGTCTTACTCCTTTTGGTCAGTCTGTAGTCAGCTTCGCTAACGGGACACGAGCTGGTTGACTCGGCAATGTCGCCCATCACGTGCGCCTGCGGATCTCCTCGACGGCCTGCGGTACGATCTTGAACAAATCGCCGACCACGCCGAAGTCGGCCAGCTCGAAGATTGGCGCTTCGGCGTCCTTGTTGACCGTGACGATGGTCTTGGAGGTCTGCATCCCGGCCCGGTGCTGGATCGCCCCGGAGATACCCAGGGCGATGTACAGCTGGGGGGAGACCGTCTTGCCGGTCTGCCCGACCTGGAACTGGTGCGGGTAGAAGCCCGAGTCAACCGCTGCCCGGGACGCGCCCACCGCACCGCCGAGCAGGTCGGCCAGTTCCTCGACGAGCTTGAAGTTGTCCGCGTTACCGACACCACGACCACCGGACACGACGACGGAGGCTTCGGTCAGCTCCGGGCGTGAGCCCTTCTGCTCGGCGACCCGCTGCACCACCCGGGCCAGCTTGTCCGTGTCGCTGACGGTAACGGCGAGCTGCTCCACCTCCGGGCTGGCCGGAGCCGGGGTCGGGGACAGCGAGTTCGGGCGGACGGTAACCAGCGGCAGGCCACGAGTGACCTTCGACTTCACGATGGTGGAACCGGCGAACACCGCCTGGGTCGCGGTGCCGTCTGCGGCCAGGTCGGTCACGTCGGTCAGGATGCCGTTGTGCAGCTTCACCGCGAGGCGGGCGGCGATCTCCTTACCCTCCTGCGACGAGGCCAGCAGCACGGCACCCGGGCGCACCCGCTTCACCAGATCGGCCAGCACGGTGGCCTTCGGGGCCACCAGGTAGCTGTCGATCTCCTCCCCCTCCGCGGCATAAACCTTCGCCGCGCCGTACTCACCCAGCTTCGAGCTCAGCGCGTCGGCGGCGCCGGGACCGCCGAGCACGACCGCGGCGGGGGTGCCCAACTGCCGGGCGAGGGTGAGCATCTCCAGGGTGACCTTCTTGACGCCGAACTCACCGGTGGCGTCAACGACGACGAAAATCTCAGACATGACCCGCACCCCTCACACGAACTTCTCGGAAGCGAGGAACTCCACCAGCTTCACGCCGCCGTCATCCTCATCGGTGACCTTCACGCCGGCCGACCGCAGCGGGCGCTTGGCGTGCTCCAACACCGTGCTGGTCGCCCCATCGAAACCCACCTCAGCGGCGGCGATGCCCAGATCGGCCAGGGACAGGGTCTGCACCGGCTTCTTCTTCGCCGCCATGATCCCCTTGAACGACGGATACCGCGGCTCGTTGATCGTGTCCCACACCGATACCACTGCCGGCGTCGAGGCGGTGACCACCTCGTAGCCCTCCTCGGTCTGCCGCTCGACGGTCAGCGTCGAACCGTCGAGGGTAAGCTTCCGCGCACCGGTCAGGGCGGCCACACCCAGCCGCTCGGCGATCATGTGCGGGATCACCTGCACCCGCCCGTCCGTCGACTCCGCACCACAGATGATCAGATCCGCGCCCAGCTGGCCGAGAGCGGCGGCGAGGACCTTTGACGTCGCTACTGCGCACGAGCCGTGCAGGGCGTCGTCCACCACATGCACCGCCTTGTCCGGGCCCATCGACAACGCCTTACGGATCGACTCGGCCGCCCGATCCGGACCCATCGTCAGGACCGTGACCTCACCGCCGACCGATTCCTTGACCTTCAACGCCTCCTCGATGGCATACTCATCCATTTCATTGATCACATTGTCCGTCGAACCACGGTCGACAGTGTTGTCGTCAGCACGCAGGCTGCGTTCCGCCCCCGAATCAGGCACCTGCTTGACGAGTACGACGATATTCATCGCGCTTCAACGACCTCCCACTACGTAATCTGCCGGCCGAGCCAGCTCCATAACTCTCTGGACGTTCATAGGATGCCGTCCCTTTCATTCCCGCGACCGTCTGAGAGGCGGACAGGACCGGGCCAGGACGACGACGTCGGCCCAGGCCAAGCAGTCAGCGACACCAGGCCGGTGGCGGCTCCCCATGGACTTGATCTGGGCGGCGGCTGCCGCGGCACGCCGGTATCGCGGGATCCGATGGCCACGCGGAGGCCGGCGGCGTCCAGCGCTGGGCCAGATGCCGCCGATCATCCCGGCGCTGGGTTGGTTTCTATGTCCCGGCGGGGTATCAATCTCGGTCATGCTGGTTCCCTTCGTGGCGGGCGGGGCTATCAGTCGACGTCGGCCGGCCAGACGACCCGGCGGTTCTGACGCGCCTGGGCGACCATTTCGCCCATCGAGGTGTATAGAGAGGTGTCTTCCATGCAGAAGTCGTCGCGGGCCCAGACCGTGGACGACACCACGAGGTACCAGCCGTCGCGAGGAGCGGGCGGCTGCGGCCGAAGGTGAAGCGTGAAGTCGATGGTGGGGACGAACGCCGGCACACGCGGGCTGAGGAAGAGCCCGGGCGGTACCGCGTCGATAAGTACCGCCGCGCGGCCGAGTGCGTCGAGCGTGGCCAGCGGCCGAGCCGGCTCGTTCAGCCTCATCCAGGCGCGCGTGGCCGTCCCGGCGCCCGTGTCGGGGATCAGCCGTAGCTCGAGCAGTCGGCTCCACGGCTGGTCGCGGTACGGCGGGTCGTATCTGGGGGTCTGCTCCGGGGTGAGTATGCCGGCCAGGTCGATCGGCGCTCTGGGGATCTCGGTGCCCCGGACGCGGGCCAGCTTCGCTACGGCGCGGGCCCGGGGGTGGCCCTGAAGCAGCGAGACCTCAACGCACGCGGTCCGTCCGCCCTGGTGCCGGGGGGAGACGAGCAGATCCGCATCGCCGAGGCCCACTGAGCCGCTGAACTCGACCGCCAGGGACAGCACCTCGAACCCCGGGATGCACTGAGCGGCCTCACCGAGCGCAGCGATCACGCGACCGCCGAAGACGCCGTCGAAGCCGCGCCATTCCTCGACGAAGTGCGCGCGGTCAGCCACGAGCCACCGGTTCCCGCACCATGATGTCACCCGAGGGAGGTTCGCCCGGCCAGTCGGCGGCCGCGCGGGCCCAGCGCCTGCCAGCGAGGTCGAATGCCTCCGCTCCCTCGGGCCAGTCGTCGACCGTGGTGATCCGCCAGCGGGCCTCCGACGTCAGCAACACCTCACCGCGCCTGCCGGAGCGAACATCGACGGAGATGATCGGTTCAGCGGCGGTCGGGCTAATCTCCTCCGGAGTCCGGAAGATCGCCGGACCGCCGAACCACGCCAGCACTGTGCACCCCTGCGGCGCCTGCATGCTGGTTCGCAGGAACCGTGCTGGGACGTGTGTCAGCTCACCTGGGCCGTGGACCTCTCCCTCGAACTCGAGGTGGCCGTCGAGCACGAAGAACTCCTCGGCGGCCAGGTAGCCACCGGGGGTGTCGCGGACGAAGCCGGCGGGAAACCGGGCCAGGAGCGTGAAGGTGTCACCGTCTGACTCCAGTGGCACGAGATCCAGGCCAAGCTCGGCTCCCAGCATCGGGACCCTGCGCCAGGGGATGCGGTCAGCGGTGAGGTCGATCGCGCGTGGCCGAGGCATCAGGGCTCCGCGCGAGCCGCGAGGGCCAGGATCTTGTGCGCGTTCCTGAGCACGGCGCCGTCCACGAGGCGCCCCTGGTCATCGAGCAGCACACCGCTCCCCTCGGCCTCTGCCGCTTCCAGCCGGCTGATCACCGTCCGAGCCTCCTCGGCTTCCTCTCGACTGGGGGTGAACACTTCGTGCACCACGGGGACCTGAGCCGGGTGGATGCATGCACGGCCGAGGAAACCTTGGCGACGCACCCGGCGGGTGGACTCGGCGAGGGGCTCGGCGTCCTTGGTGATCCGCGAGACGGGACCCACCGGTGGGTTGATGCCCGCAGCTGCGCTGGCCAGCACCACCATCATGCGGATGCCGGCAAGCTCGGCCTCGTCCTGGCCGGGTTCGAGTCCGGTGTCACCGGCCAGGTCCACCTCACCGATCTGCAGCTGGTGCACACGTGGTCCCGCGGCGATCGCCGCCACCTGCAGCATCGCGACCGCCGACTCGACCAGCGGCATCAGCACGGTGTCGTGGTCACCGAGCGACGCGAGCTGGTCAGCCACTTCGCGGACGTCCTGCGCGGACTCCACCTTGGCGAGGGCCAGTCCGCGCAGGGCCGGGATGCCCGCCAGCGCGGCCACCTCGCCGGACCGCCGGTTGCCGCCGTTGATCCGGACCCACAGCTCGGTGCGGAGGTCGGTCGGCTGCGCGCGCAGCCAGTCTTGTACCGCGGCGAGGGCAGGTTCCTTCTCGGCGACCGGTACGGCGTCCTCGAGGTCGACGATCAGTGCGTCCGCGCCGCGGTCGAGCGCTTTGTCGAGCTTCTGTGGGGCGTTACCCGGGACGTAGAGGTAGGTGCGTGGGAGGTCGGTGACGCTCATCCCACCACCGTCTCTCCGCTGATGAGCGACTTGGCCACAACCATCCGCAAGATGTCGTTGGTGCCCTCGCCGATGCTCATCAGCATGGCATCGCGGTAGAGGCGTTCCACCTCGAACTCCGTGGAGTAGCCGTACCCGCCGTGCACCTTCATCGAGTCGATCGCCGCCTCGAGGGCCACCTCGGAGCAGAAAATCTTCGCCATCCCGGTCGGGCCGTCCGCGCGCCCCTGCCGGACGGCGTCGGCGGCCCAGTACGCCATCAGGCGGGCGGCCTGTACCTGGGTGCCGAGCTGCCCGAGCTTGAGCTGGATGGCCTGGAAGTCCGAGATCGGCCGGCCGAACGCCTTGCGCTGCTTGGCGTAGGCGAGGGCCTCGTCATGGGCACGCTGGGCGATCCCAACCGAGCGGGCCGCGATGTTCACCCGGCCCCACTCGAGGGCCGACAGCACCTGCTGCATGCCCTTGCCTTCGACGCCTCCGACCAACTGGTCACGGTGCACCCGTACGTCCTGCAGTGAGATTTCGCAGGATTCGGTGCCCTTGTAGCCGAGCTTTGGGATGTCCTTGGTGACCTCGAAGCCGGGGGTGTCCGCCTCGATGAGCAACACACTCATCCCCTTGTGCGCTGGCGAAGCGCCGGGGTCGGTCTTGACAAGAACCGGCAGCGGGTCGGCGTACCGGGCGTTGGTAATCCACATCTTGGAGCCGTTGACGACATAGTGGTCGCCGTCGAGCCGGGCAGTCGTGCGGATTCCCTGCAGGTCGGTGCCGGCGTCGGGCTCCGTCAGCCCGATACCGGTACGCCGCACACCGGTCGCCAGGTCGGGCAGGTACTTTTGCTTTTGCTCCTCCGTGCCGTGCATGGCGATCAATCGGCAGGCCAGCGAGTGGCTACCGAGGATGCCGGCGATGCCCATCCAGCCGCGGGCGATCTCCTCGAAGACGAGAGCGAAGGAGACCGGGTCGAGGTCGAGGCCGCCGTACTCCTCGGGCACGGTGATGCCGAACAGGCCCATGTCGGCCATGCCCTTGACGATCTCCGTCGGGTATCGGCCGGACTGCTCCCACTCCCGAGCGACGGGGACGACCTCCCGGTCCACGAACTGGCGTAGGAGAGCGCGGAATTCGCGCTGTTCCTCGTTGAGCTTGAAGTCCACGTGCAATGCCTCTCTGTGCTGGCAAGGAGTCGGCGTGGCGCCGGCTAGCGGGGAGCGGGTACGAAGACCGGCAGCGCTCGCCCGTCGTCGAGGTCGACCCAGTCCACGGCGACGCGGTCACCGATACACCAGGCATCGGGCTCGGCGTTTTCGAGCCGGGTCAGGCAGATGACGCCTTCGTCGAGGCGGACCCGGGCGATGACGTAGGGAACGTCCGCGTCGGGGACCGGCGAGCGGTACACGACCGTGAACGAGTCGACGACCCCGGTGCCGGCGGCGGTGTCGAACCGGAGCGTGTCGGTGCGCCCGCAGTGGATACACAACGAACGCGGAGGGTGCTGCACGCCGGAACACTCCGCGCACCGCTGCACCGTGAGTCGGTGCTCGCGGGTCGCATCCCACCAGCCGACCGTGACGACGTCGGCGGGGGCCACGGATGGCGCCTTCATCGGTCGACCCCCAAGATCACAGTCGCGTGCGTGGACAGAATCCCCCCGGTGCCGTGCGCCAGCGCGGTGCGTGCGCCGGCCACCTGGCGGGGCCCGCATTCGCCGCGCAGCTGACGAACGGCCTCGACGAGCAGCAGCACCCCGTACTGACCGGGATGGCAGTAGGACAGGCCACCGCCGTTGGTGTTCAGCGGCAACTGCCCGCCGGGGCGGATCCGGCCGTCCTGGATGAAGTCCAGCGCCTCGCCCCGACCGCAGACCCCGAGCGCCTCGAGCGTCAACGCCACCGTGATCGTGAACGAGTCGTAGACCTCGATGACGTCGATGTCGGAGATCGAAAGGCCGGCACGAGCCAGGGCGTCGGCCGAGGAACCCACCGCCCCCGTGAGCGTCAGGTCGTCCACCGCGGTCATCGAGGTGTTGGTGGTCCGCTCGCCGTAACCGAGCACCTCGACCGGCGTTTTACGCAGGTCGCGGGCCCGCTCGCTGGAGGTGAGCACCACCGCCCCGCCTCCGTCGGTCACCAGGCAGCAGTCCGCGGTGGTGAGCGGGCTGGAGATCATCGGGGACGCGAGCACGTCCTCGACCGTCAGCGGGCCGGCGCCGTACCGGAAGGCCTTCGGGTTGAGCAGCGCCCACTCCCGGGCCGCCACGGCGATCTCGGCCAGATGCTCGCGCGTGGCGCCGAATTCGTGCAGGTACCGCTGCGCCGCCATCGCGTAGTAGGACAGCGGATACAGCGGGGCGTACGGCGTCTCGAACTGCGCCTCGGGCGTGTGGGCCTCCACCACACCGCCGAGCGAGCGGGACCGCGCCGAGCGCTGGTTCGACGCGAAACTGACCAGCACGGTCTCGGCCTGCCCGGCCCGGATCGCCTGCGCCGCGCGAGCGACGTACATCTCGTACGCCGAGCCGCCGGCGAAGGTCGAGTCGGTCCACTTCGGCTGGATGCCCAGCCAGTCGGCCAGCTGGGTGGCGGAGAACCGGGAGATGCCGGTGGTGGCCAGCCCGTCGACGTCGCGCAGGGCGAGCCCAGCGTCGTCGAGGGCCCGGGTGATCGCCTGGGTCTGCAGGCCGAGGATGGGCTGGTCGGTCACCCCGAGGTCGGACTCGGCGACCCCGACGACAGCGACACCGGTGCCGAGTTGGTCACGGCCGATCAGGTGCCCGTTCATCGCGCCGGCTCCGCTCCGGGGCCATCGGCCTGTCCGAGCAGGACGGTCGCCGAGGCCGGCGCCACCGCGGTGCGGGCTGCGCAGGTGCCCTCGCCGACCACGACGACCCTCAGGTCGCACACGATCCGCTCGTCGTCGGCTTCGGTGACCGTGCCCTCGCAGCGCACGGTCTCGCCAGCGAAGACGAGGTTGCGGAAGGTGAAGTCGAGGCGGTGCACGAACGACTTCGGACCCAGCCAGTCCTGCAGCTGCTCGACCAGCAGCGCCCCGAAGACCTGGCCGTCCACGATGGGCCCGGGGAGCTTCTTCTCTGCGACGTACTCGGGGTCGTAGTGGAGCCGGTGCCAGTCCCAGGTGGCACCGGCGTAGGCGACCATGTCCGTGAGCCGGATGGTGCGCTCCAGGGGCGGCACGGCCTGCCCGACCGTGATGCTCATGACGACTTCTCCAGTGCCACGAAGATGAGGCTCTCCTCGTTCTCGGCGAGCAGCTCGCCGTCCTGGTTGGTGTAGCTGGCCTTGGACATGACGATGAGCATCGCGTGCCCCGAGCCGGTGACCTTCTCGGTCACGCCCTCGATACGCCAGGTGGCCGTCACCACGTCCTCCGGCCGGATCCGCCGGTGGAAGACGTACGAGTTGCCGCCCCGCACCTGCCGGGTCCCCGGGATGTCCAGGCCCCAGGTGTGGCCGGGGTACCCCTCGTGGTCCATCGGCAGGCCGGCGTACTGGTTGGTCTCGCACACCAGCGTCAACGGCAGGGTCACCCCCGCGAGGCCCTGCGCCCGCGCGTACTCGGCGTCGGAGTAGAGCGGATTGTCGTCCCCGATGGCCAGGCCGAAGTAGCGGCCGGCGGCGGCGCCGAACGGCTCGGGCGCGGTGTAGACCCTGGTCCGCCCCTCCAGCGCGCGGACCTCGTCGGTGAGCAGGCTCATGCCCGCGCCTCGGTCTCGGCCGGGTACAGCGCCGTCGGGAGGACCTCCAGCAGGAACTCCGGACGCAGCAGTCCCTTGCAGAGCGCCCCGGTGGACGCCGGCCACGGCGGGCTGAGCAGCCGCTCGCGCACGGGGGCCACCGCCCGGTAGTCCGGCAGCGCCGACTCCACGCAGTACTCCGTGGTCTCCAGCAGGTCCGCCGGGCCGAGCCCGGCGTGCTTCAGCAGCGTCAGGATCGAGCCGTACGTCACCTCGGCCTGGGCGCCGATGTCCCCCGGGTGCAGAGCCTCCTGGGTCACCATGTCGAGCGCGGCGAAGCCGGACATGAACAGCATCCGGCCGGCCTTGATCCCCGGCGAGTAGGTCAGCGTGTCGTACCGCTTCCAGCCCGGGTTCACCAGCTCCAAGGGGTGCCGGGAGGCGGTGACGTCGATGGCGACCAGCTGCTCGGGCAGGTGCAGCCGGCTCATCAGGATCCCGCCCGCGCCCGGGTACACGCCGGCCCCGCCGAGCCGCTCCTTACGGATCCGGTGGGTCTTGCGGTAGACCTCGCGGGTCTCGGGGGTCGAGTAGTCGTAGGTGGTGACGGCGTTGTCCAACGACAGCCCGGCCTGCTCGAGGAGCTGGCCCGCCCGGTCGAGGCAGTAGGCGTACTGGCCCACGAAGTCGCCGGGGTGGATGACGTCGCCGTTCTCGTCGATCGGCACGATCGTGGGCAGGTAGACGACGCCGTCGTAGCCCTCGGTCACCGGGGAGCTCCGCCAGGTGCCGGCCTCGCGCGCCTCGCTGGCGATCCGCAGCTGCTTGCCGCCGCCGACCGCGTGCAGCTCGACCTCGAGGAACGCGGTACGCCGGACCAGGCGCTCCACGACGACCGTGCGGACGGTGGGGGTGTGCTCACCGAAGAGCTCCCGGCGCACCGCGGCGGCCGCCTCGTATTCGGGCAGGCCGGAGAGCGTGACGTTCTCGGTGATGCGGGTGACGTCCGCGATGCTGAGACCGGCGCCCTCGAGGATGGTGAGCACCTTCTGGTAAGCGGTCCGGGCCTGCTCCTCCATGCTGCCCTTGACCACCATCTTGCCGACCGCCGCGTCGTGCGCCGCCGCGGTGTGGCCGGAGGTCCAGGCCACGTCCCCCTCCGCCAGGCCGAGGCAGAAGGTGAAGCCCTCGTAGGGGAACCACGGGAAGGATTCAGGCTTGATGGCGTGCAATGTCATGGACGTTCCTTCGCAGAGCTGGGCAGGAGGAGGGCCAGTGCGTCGAGCAGGGGGGCCAGGTCGGGGTGCCGGTCGAGTTCCCGTACCGCGTCGAACAGGGGCGTGGCATCCCGGCCGGCCAGCCCCGTCGCCTTGGCGACCAGGCCTTCGTCGGTGAGCGGGTTGTCGGGTCCGCCCGCGCTGCGGGGCACCGACCCGTGGATATCGGCGCCGTCGCGCAGGACGACCCGCACCGCGCCGGGGGCGTCGGCGGCGACGCCGTCGCTCGGAGTGATCTCGACGTGGACCCGGCCCGCGAGCTCGGCGACCTCCGGACGGCGGATGGAGTCCGGCTCGAAGGTGTCCAGCCCGAGCCGGCCGTCGACGACCAGCGCCGCCACGCTCCACGGCAGCGAGAATTTGGCGGCGTAGTCGCTCGCCGGGCGGGTCAGGTCGCGGCTGGTGTCGCAGACCACCGAAGCCGAGTCCGGGTGTACGCGCGCCACGATGTGGTCAACGTCGCCGGGCCGGAACGGCCGCGTCGCCAGCGCCGCCGCGGTCGCGTCGAGCGCGGCGTGGGACAACTGGCAGGCGGGGTACGGCTTGATCCCGATCCGGGTGGTCTCCCACCGCTGTCCGAGGTCGCGCACGATCGAGGCCCGGTCGGCTTCTCCCTGGGCCAGCGCGTCGTAGATCCCGTGCGGGCCGTCAAAGACCGTCTCCGGCCCGGTCGCCCCGGCGGCGGCGAGCCGGGCGGCGAGGATGCCGGCGTGCGAGGCGAAGCCGGGGTGCAGCTGCTTGGTGGAGGCGCCGGTGCCCAGAAAGGCGAGCAGTCCGCCCGCCTGGCTGCCGGCGATGCCGAGCGCGTGGGTGGTGCGCTCCGCGTCCAGCCCGGACAGGCGCGCCGCCACCAGGGCCGACGAGAAGACGCCGGCCACCATCGTCGCGTGCAGACCGCGGGCGTGGAACCCGTGTGGTACCGCGGCCGCGATCCGGCAGGCGGCCTCATACCCGACGATCGCCGCGTCGAGCACCGCCGGGCCCGACGCGGCGGCCTGCTCGCCAACGGCCAGGGCGGCCGGCAGCACCACCGCGGTGGCGTGGATGAGGCCGCCGGCGTGGGTGTCGTCGAAGTCGAGGGCGTGCACGAGCGACCCGTTCGCGAGGGCCGCCGCGGGCGCGGAGACCCGCGGCCCGCGGCCCAGGATCGTCGCCTCCCGCGGGCCGCCCAGCTCCGCGGCCACGGCGACCGCCGCCGGCACCGCTCCGGTGCGCACCGCGCCGACCACGTTGGCCAGCCCGTCGAACAGGTGCCGCTGCGCCGCCCGGCGAACCTCCGCCGGGAACGCCCGGACCGAGAGTCCCCATTCGGCCAGCGTTGAGGCGATCATCGGGAGCCGGTCTCCGGGCCGGGGGCGTCGGACTGGCCGGTCGCCGGTTCGGCGCCGAACGCGCCGTCGCGGCGCAGCTCGGCGATCTTCCCGTCGTCGAGGCCGGCGATGTCGCGCAGCACCTCGTCGAAGTGCTCGTTGCGCAGCGGCGCCCGGCGGTACTGTGGGAGTTCCGCCCCGACGCGCACCGGCGAGGCGACCTGCTGGACGGTACCGAACCGCGGGTGCTCGGTCGTCACGACCAAGTTGCGGGCGAGGGTGTGCTCCTCCTTGAGCGCCGCGGGCACGTCGTTGATCGGGCCGCAGGGGATACTCGCGGGGTAGAGCACCGACAGCCACTCGTCGACCGTGCGCCGCCGGAAGATGTCCTCCAGCTTGGCCAGCAGCTCCTCACGGTGCTGCTGACGCCCGGAGAAGTTGGCGTACGGCGACCCGTGCGCCGCCCACTCGGGGTGGCCGATCACCTCCGCCAGGCGGGCCCAGAACTTCTCCTTCGCGCAGCCGACCACGAGCCAGCCGTCGCTGGCCTGAAACGCCTGAAACGGCACCAGCGAGGGGTGCGCCGAATGGCGGGTCCTGGCCGGCTGGTAGCCGGCGTTGAGGTGCCACGCCGCGGGGTAGGTCAACATCGCGATTGCGGTGTCGTAGAGGCTCACGTCGCAGTCCATGCCCACGCCGTCCCGGCGCGCCGCGTGCAGCCCCGCCAGCAGGGCGATCGCCGCGACGTAGCCACCGGAGAAGTCGACCAGGGACAGCCCCGACTTGGTCGGCGGACCGTCTGGCTCACCGGTGAGGTCCATCCAGCCGGCCAGGCCCTGCAGCACGTAGTCGTAGCCGGGCTCGTTCTTCCGCGGCCCGGTCATGCCGAACCCGGTCAGCGAGCAGCAGACGATCGCCGGGTTGAGGTGCTTGAGCTGGTCGTAGGTGATGCCGATCTTCTCCGGCACGTCCCCGCGCAGGTTGGAGTAGACGGCGTCGGAGACCTTCACCAGTTCCTCGAAGACCTCGCGGCCGGCGCGCGTGGTCAGGTCGAGAGAGATGCTCTTCTTGTTGCGGTTGAAGGTCTCGAAGAAGAGCGAGTCCTCGCCCTCGGCGTACGGCGGAACGTAGCGGCCGACGTCTCCACCGACCCGGGGATCCTCGATCTTGACGACCTCCGCCCCGAGATCGGCCAGGTGCACGCTGCCGAAGGGGCCGGCCCCGTACTGCTCGAGCGAGATGATCCGCACGTCCTCCAGCGGTCTCATGCCTTGCCTCCGGTCAGTTCTGCGATCAAGGCCAGAATCTCGTTCTGCGCCACGCGCACGTCCTCGGCACCGATGCCGTGGGTGGGCGGGCTGAGCTTCACCGAGTCGGCCTTCCCCTCGTACGCGGCGATCCGCGCGGCCACGTGGTCGCGGTCGCCGGCGAGGGTGAGCGCGTCGACCATCTCGTCGCTGACCTGGTCGGCCAGGTAGTCCGCGCCCTGGCCGGCGCGGAACGCGTCGATCACCGCCTGCTGCTGCTCGCTCAGCCCGTGGAAGTCGAAGAAGTCGGCGTAGGTGCGCACGCTGGCGTAGAAGCCGACCAGGCCCGCCACCCTCCGGCGCGCCTGCACGGGATCGGGGTCCACCGAGCAGCAGGCCGAGACGACGACGTCAACGTCGGGGCGCGTCTTGCCCTCGGTGCGGGCGATCCCGGCCTCCAACTCGGGCAGGACCCGCTCGACGAGGTAGCGCGGCGAGCAGAGCTCGTGGCTGATCCAGCCGTCGCCGATTTGGCCGGTCAGCCGCGTCATTGCCGGCCCCATCGCGGCGAGGTAGACCGGGATCTGCTGCCGCAGGACCGGGAACGGCCGCTCGTAGCCGCGGATGTGCATCGGCTCGTACTCGCCGTCGAGGGCGATCTGCTCGCCGGAGGTGCAGGTCCGCCAGAAGTGCCGGATGTTGCGGACCGTCTCTCGCATGTGCGGCACCGGCTTGCCGAAGCGTGCGTTGTGCCACTGCTCGTTGAGTCGCTGCACACCGGACCCCAGCCCGAGCACGAAACGTCCGTCCGACAGTTCGTCGATATCCAACGCCTCAAGGGCGGTGATCATCGGGCTGCGGGTGAACGCCAGGGCGATCGAGGTACCGATCTTCGCGCGGCTGGTGCCCTGCGCCAGCGCCGCCGCGGTGATCGTGGCGCTGCGGTGCAGCTCCGAGACCCACAGGACCTCGGCGCCGGCTTCCTCCGCGCGCCGCCCCGCGTCGACGAACTCCTCGAGGGTTTCGCCCCAGGGCTGGTAGGTGATGCGCATCCGACTCACTCCTGGTCCAGCGTCAGCGGTGCCTTGCCCTCGGGGAAGATTCCTTCGATCTGCTCGGCCCCCCGCTTGTAGACGTAGAACGTCCGCTTGAACGAGCAGACCTCGTCGCCGTGCTGGTTCAGCGTGCGGGTGCGAACGGTGACGATGCCGGCGTGCGGGCGGCTGCCCGACTCCCGCTTTTCCAGCACGAGCGACTCGCTGAACAACGTGTCGCCGGCGAAGACCGGGTGGGTCATCCGGATCTCGTCCCAGCCGAGGTTGGCGAAGGCGTTCTGGGTGATGTCCGTGACGCTCTGGCCGACCGCAATCGCCACGGTCAGCGTGGAGACCACCAGTGGTTTCTTGAACTCCGACTGCGAAGCGTAGACGGAGTTGAAGTGCATCTGGTTGGTGTTCATGGTCAACAGCGAGAACCAGATGTTGTCATTCTCGGTGACTGTGCGGCCCAGCGGGTGCTTGTAGACGTCACCCAACTCAAAGTCCTCGTAGAAGCGACCCGTCCACCCCGGCTTGACTGTCATACCGCGCCTCTCAAGCGATCATCCCGTAGGCCGAGGTTAAACCTCAGACGTTTGAATGTCAACATTGGAAAAGTGTCCCACGCGGCCCATCTAAGCAGGTGAGAGCAGCGATGAGCGCCCCGCTGAACAACCCGCACAGGAGCTCTCGTTGCTATATGTCAGACGTTTCGGCAGGCCTAATCGCTGTACGCTTCGCGCAGGGCAATCAGGTGCTTCAGCATCTCGGCCGCCGCCGCCTCACCGTCACCGTTCTCGATCGCGGCGAGGATCACCTCGTGCTCGTGGTCCACGCCGGCCCAGAACTCGTCGGGGACGCTCGGCGAGAGGAACTTCGCTTGGAGCACTCGGAAGACTGGCTCGGTCATCATGCTCAACAGACGGTTGCCCGCGGCTTCGACGATGATGGCGTGGAAGTTGCGGTGCTCGCGGAACCGGCCCCCGCGGCCTCGGGTAAGCATCTCCCGCTCGATCGCCTCGCGCAGCGCCTTGAGATGGTCGTCCCCGCGGCGCAGCGCGGCCAGCCGCGCCGCGGGCACCTCCAGCACCTCGCGCGCCTCGAGCATCTCGCCGACGGTGACCGAGGCGCTGCCGGACATCAGCCCGATGCTGGTTTCGAGATAGTCGCTGACCTGCTCGAAGTTCACCGTGCTCACGAAGGTCCCGCCGGTGGTGCCCCGCGTCGTGCGGATGAGGTCCCGCGAGGCCAGGACCCGCAGTGCCTCCCGCACGGTGCTCCGGCTGACGCCGAACGTCGCGGCGAGCTCCGCCTCGGACGGCAATCGGTCCCCTGCGGAGAGGGAGCCCGTGAGGATCAGCTCCCGCAGCTGGTCGGCCACCTGCTGGTAGGCGGTCCGCACCCTGCTCACCGGCAGGTTGCCGGAGCCGCCCCGGGCACCCTGGATCTCTTTCAGGGGATTACCGGTCATGGCTGACCCTTCTCCTTCGCCGTTGACGCCCGTGTTCCGGCGCGGGCGAGGTACTCGTCGCGTAGCTGCCGCTTGAGAATCTTGCCGCCCGCGTTGCGGGGGAGGTTGTCGATTACATGCCACTCGCGCGGAACCTTGTATCGCGCCACGCTGGCCCGCACGTGCGTCTCCAGGGAGTCGAGGTCCACCTCGCAGCCCCCGGCGGGCACCACGAACGCCGCGATCCGCTCGCCGTACGTCTCGTCCGGCACGCCGATGACGGCGACCTCGTTGACGTCGTGGTGCCGGACGACCACCTCTTCGATCTCCCGCGGGAAGATATTCACGCCGCCGGCGATGATCATATCCTTCTTGCGGTCCACAATGGAGATGAAGCCCTCGTCGTCACGCACCGCGATGTCACCCACCGTGACGAAGCCGTCCGTGGTGGTCGCCTGCCGGGTGGCGGCCTCGTCGCCAAGGTAGCCGGCCATGAGCATCGGCGAGCGCGCGAACAGCTCACCGGGCACGCCGGGCGGGACCTCTCGGCCCTCGTCATCGAGCAACCGCACGTCGTTCATAAACCACGGATGCCCCACGCTGCCAGCCTTGCGCATCGAGTCCTCCGGCCTGAGGTTCGTCACGATCGAGCACTCCGTCGAACCGTACAGTTCGTGGACCCCGACCCCAGGGAAGGCTTCGTGCACCCACTCCTTCAGCTCGACCGGCAGCGCGGCCGCGTTGAAGTAGAGGGTCCGCAGGGCGGACAGATCGTAGGCTCCGGCGGGCTCCGCGACGAGCCGCCGGATCTGCTGAGCGTGCGTGGGTACCAGGAACACCGCGCTGGTGCGGGACCGTTCGAGCATACGCAGGAACTCCTCCGGGTCCCACTTGCGCAGCACCCACGTCTCTCCACCCAACTGCGGGCCGGCGTAGCCGAACGAGAAGCCTGCGCCGTGGTACAGGGGCGCCACGGCCATGGTCACCTGCGAGGGTCCCAGCCCGTACTCGATCGCGGCGCCGTACGCCGTCAGCACCCGCCCACGGTGGGTCAGCACGACCCCCTTGGGCACGCCCGTCGTGCCGGACGTGTAGGTGATGCAAAAGGTGTCCCGCTCGCCCACGGCCACCCGCGGGTCACGGGCGGCAGCCCGATCGAGGAACGCCTCGTAGTCGCGCCCGACCTGGCCGTCGAAGCTGAGCACGAGGTCCAGTCCATCCACGATCGACTCGGTGTTGCCGTGCAGCGCGGAGTCCATGATCAGGACCCGCGCTCCCGAGTGCCCGACGATGTACTCGTTGTCCGCGGCGGCGTTCTTCGAGTTCAACGGCACCATCGGTAGGCCGGCCTTGGCCAGCCCCGTGGCGACCTCGAAATACTCCATGCGATTCGCCGACAGCACGGCGACGGCGTCGCCCGGGCGCAGGCCCGAGGCGAGCAGGCCGGCGGCCAGCCGGCTGGATCGCTCGTGCAGCCCCGCGAATGTGAGGCTACGGTCGCCGTCCACGACGGCGACGCGGTTCGGAGCGGACCGGGCGAACTCCCGGACGCCGTTTGCCATGTTCAGTTCGGTGCCCACCAGTTACCGTTCCTTCACCGGGTCAGCCATCAACATCACCGCCGTCGCCTCGGCCACCGCCGCCCCCGCTCCGTCGACGACCTGCCAGGCGAACTCCTGGATCGCCTTGCCGCTGTGGGTGTGCCGCACCGGCCCGGGGGTGAGCCGAACGCGAAGCCACGCACCGGCACGCACCATCGAGTGGAACACCACCGACCGCAGCTCGAGCAGGGCGATGGCTCGGTCGAGAATCCCCGACTGCTCGACGAGGCCGCCGGCCAGCAGCAGCACGCCCTGGCCCGGCAGCGGCGCGTCAACGCCCTCGGCGCGCTGCCCGGGCGTCGGGTTGAACAGCGGATGCGTGTATCCGCCGCTCGACACGATCGTCCTGATCAGCTCGTCGGTGACCTCGACGGCCGGGGTCTCAACGTAGCTGCCGGACATCGGCACCCCCCCAGTGCGGATCGCGCCGCTCGACGTACGCGCGAAAACCCTCGTCGGCGTCCGCCGCGCTGACCTGCATCTTCTCGAAGAGCTCACGCTCGTAGCGCAGCCCCTCCTCGAGGGTTAGGTTCTGCGCCGCCCCGACCGCCAGCTTGGTCACCGCAATGGCCGGGCGCGACCGCCCCCGCACCGCGGCCACCAGGCGCTCGACCTCGTCGTCCAGCCGTTCGCTGGGAACAGCCGAGAACGCCAGTCCCCACTCGACCATGGTGGGACCGTCCAGCCACAACGAGGTCAGCAGGAGCGCCTTGGCCTTTTGGTCGCCGAGCTTGCGCGCCGCCCGCTGACTGGCGCCCGCCCCCGGTGGGACGCCGAACTGAAGGTGGATGTCGCCCACGCGCGCGTTCTCCGCGGCGACCACAAGGTCGCAGGCGAGCAGCAGCTCGAAGCCGCCGGCGCGGGCCAGACCGTTCACCCGCGCGATCACCGGCACCGGAAGCAGCTCGATCCGGCGCAGCAGGGCGTGCAGCCGGTCGAGGAACGGCAGGAACACCCCGTGCAGGTCGGCGAAGCAGGACTCCAGAAAAGTGATGTCCATGCCAACGCTGAACGCCTTCTCGCCAGCGCCGGTGACCACCACCGCCCGCAGGTCCTCGTCCGCCTCCGCCGCGTCCAGCGCCCGCTCGAAGTCGTTCAGGGTCGACGGGGTCAGGCTGTTCATCGTGGCCCCGCCATCGAGCAGGAGATACATCACCTGGTTCTCCGTGCGTACGCGCACCGCGGTCATCGCGCCGCCACATCCCGGAGAAACTCGGCGATCTGGTGGGCGTACTGCGCCGGCGCCCGCAGGTGGGGTTGGCCGGGCAGCCCCGGCAGCGTCACCAGGCGCGCCTGCTTCGCCAGTTCCAGGGCGACCGGGTCCTTGTCGGCCAGCAGGTCGAACTCGGCGTCGAGCAGCAACACCGGGATGTCGAGGGCGGCCAACGGCAGGCCCGGGTCGTGGCGGAACGCCGCCTGGTACCCCCAGTCGTAGCGGTCGACGACACGCATCAGCTCGGTGACGGCGAGCTGCAACATGTCCGTGGTCAGCTTCGGCCAGATTCGGCGGTACCGCTCGACCGCCCACGCGAACTGGCGTCCCTCGACGTCGTACGGCGCCTGGGGCGTCCAGTTGGCCAGGAAGTCCGCGCGCTCCTCGGGCGTGAACAGGGCGACACCGGAGAGCACCACCGCCCGGGCCCCGCGGTCGAACACGTGGGCGGCCTCGATGGCCAGCGAGGCGCCGGTGTGCACGCCGCCGAAGACGACATCCGCCATGCCCAGCGCGGACGCCGCCCGGGCCAGCACCGCGGCGTACTCGGGAATCTCGAACCCGTTACGCGGGGGCGGGTCCGAGGCGCCGTACCCCGGGGTGTCGAAGGCGACCACCCGTGCGTGCCCTCCCAGGATCGGCAGCACCTGCTGATAAACGCGGCTGGACAGCGGGGACTCGTGGAACAGCGCCACCCAGGGTCCGCTCGTGCCGGCGGTGAGGTAGTGCACCTGTCCCCAGTCGGACTCGACGTAGCCGCCACGCACCCTCATCGCGGGCCTCCCACCTTCACCAGCAGTTCGGTCTCGCTCGCGACGGCTATCTGTGGTCCGACGGCGCCGGCGGGGATGCGCACCAGGCTGGGCTGCGCCAGAGTCCGGCCGTCGACGACGATGGCGCCCGAGACGTTGATGATGAACCGCTCCCGATCCACCGACTCCGGCCGGGCGACCCAGTCGGCCGAGGGGCGCACGAGCACCGAGGTCGACCGGGTCTCCACATTCTCGCTGAGCACCTTGGACCGGAGCGGGCCAGGTCCGCCGAGTCGGGTGACCGAATCGTCGTGCGGGCGCCAGACCATGAACCGCGTCTCGGCGCGCCGGACGTAGCCGCGGGGGCCGATCGTCCCGACGTCGCGCGCCCGGGCCTGCCGCCCGGCCTCCTCGTCCGGGCGCACCACCCGGGAGACCCGGTCGCTGCCCTCGTCGGCGTCCTCGCCCTCCATCATCAGGATGGCTTCGAAACCGACCCGGGAAGCGGCCGAGTGCACCCAGCCGGGCGGCCGCCAGAAGTAGTCACCGGCCACGAACCGCCCCTCGGCGGTGAGGTCCACCTCGCCGCCGACAAAGTAGGCCTCCTCCACGCTGTCGTGGTATGCCTCGCTCAGGTCGCGGTAGCCGGCGTCGGTGCGGATGTGGTCGATGCGGCGCGAGGTCTCCGGATCGAGCCACAGGTTGCGCATGTGATAGCGGGACAACAGGTCGAGCGCGGCCTCCTGGCTGCTCCCGATGTTCTCCCGGAACGCCGGCTCCATGCTCTCCCAGACGGACCGCCCGTTGACCCACGGCAGGCTCGACCCGTCCACGACACTGGCACTGGCACTCATGCGGGCTCCTGGTTCTCGACGGCGTCGCGCACGGTTCTATGGCCGGCGAACGCCTTGTAGGCGTGGGGTTCCCGGGGGTCGGGCGACAGCCGGGCGGAGAGCAGCGTCTGCGTGTACGGGTGCTCCGGCGCGTCGAACAGCTCCCGGGTCGGCTTCGTCTCGACGATCTCGCCCAGGTACATCACCGCGATGCGGTCGCTCACCCACTCGACCGTGTGCATGTCGTGCGAGACGAACAGGTACGCCATCGAGTACTCGCGCTGCAACTCCGCGAGGAGGGCGAGGATCTGGGCGCGGATCGACAGGTCCAGCGACGACGTCGGCTCGTCGAGCACGACGAACCGCGGCCGACTGATGATCGCCCGGGCGATGCCCACCCGCTGCTGCTGGCCGCCGGAGAGCTCACCGGGAAGCCGGTCGGCGAACGACTGCGGCAGACCGACGTGTTCGAGGGTGCTCAGCACCTGCCGGCGGATCTCCGTCGTACCGAGCTGCGGCTGGTGGATCTGCAGCGGCTCGGCGACGATCGCCCCGATCGCCATCCGCGGGTTCAGCGACTCGAACGGCTCCTGGAACACGAGCTGCATGTCCGCGCGCTGCCGGCGCAGCGTGTTGGCGTCCATCGTCCCGAGGTCCTTGCCGTCGATGCGGACCGCGCCCGAGTCGACGTCGATCAGCCGCAGGGCGACCCGGCCCAGCGTCGACTTGCCGGAGCCGCTCTCGCCGATCACCGCCAGCGTCTCGCCCTCATTGACGTGGAGGGAGACCCCCTTGAGGGCGTGGACCGGCTCGCCTCCGCGCTGGCGTGCGGGGAAGACCTTGTGCACATCTTCGATCTCAACGAGAGACATCAAGCTTCTCCCCTGGCTTCGGCACGGAGGCGATCAGGCGCTGCGTGTACGGGTGCTGCGGCTCGACCATCACGTCCATGACGGAACCGTGCTCGACCACCTGGCCGTCGTACATCACGACCACCCGCTGGCAGTACTGGGCGATGACGCCCAGGTCGTGGGTGACCAGCACCATCGACCGTCCCTCCTGGCGGACCAGCCCCGAGATCAGGTCGAGGATCTGTGCCTGCACCGTGGCGTCGAGCCCGGTCGTCGGCTCGTCGGCGATCAACAGCTGCGGCGACAGGGTGGTCGCCAGGGCGATCACGACCCGCTGGGCCATGCCGCCGGAGAGCTGGTGGGCGTAGCCGTCGAGCACCCGAGCCGGGTTGACGATGCCGACCCCGTCCAGCATCCGCAGCGCGATCTCCCGCGACTCCTTGCGGGAGACTCTGGTCTTGTGGGCCTTCTGTAGCTCGTAGAACTGCCGCTCGATCTTGTAGATCGGGTTGAGGGACCCGAAGGGGTTCTGCGCGACGAAGCCAATCTTGGCCCCGCGCACCTCGCGCATCCGCCGCACCGGCGTGGCGAGCAGGTCGCCGTAACCGGCGAGCTGCGCCTTGTCGGCGGTGACGGTGCTGTTGGCCGGAAGCAGCCGGAGCAGCCCCTTGATCGTGGTCGACTTGCCGCACCCGGACTCGCCGACGATGCCGACGATCTCTCCCTTGTGCACGGTGAGGTCGACGCCCTTGACCGGGTGGACCACGCCGTGAGGAGTCTTGATGCTGACGGCGAGGTTGCGCACCTCCAGCGCCAGCTCTTCGGACTGCGCGTTCATCGGTAGGTCCTTGCGGTGCGGTCGCCGATCGCGTCGGCGAGCTGGTTGAAGGCCAGGACACAGAGCACGACGGCCAGGCCGGCGAACCCGGCGATCCACCACTCGCCCGAACTCATGTTCCCGGCGCCGTCGCGGATCATCGAGCCCCACGAGGGGGTCGGCGGGCTCACGCCGATGCCCAGGAACGACAGCGAGGCGATCACCACGATGGCGTTGGCAACGGTCAGCGAGGTCTGCACCAGCACGATGCCCCAGACGTTCGGGAGCAGGTGCCGGAAGATGATCCGCCGGGGCGAGGCGCCCGTGGCGGTCGCGGCCTCGATGAACCGCGACTCGCGCAGCGAGAGCACCTCGCTACGCAGCAGCCGCATGAACCGGGGCACGTTGATCAGCGCGATCGCCACGACGACCATGTAGAGCTTGTTGCCCGACAGGGAGACCAGGGCGAGCGCGAGGATCAGCAGCGGGAAGGCCTGGAAGGCGTCCAGCCCCCGGACCAACCGCTCGCTGCCCTTGCCCTTGCTGCTGGCGGCCAGCCCGAGCAGGACGCCCACGACCAGCGACAGCACCGTGCCGGCCAAGGCGAGCGACAGGTCCACCCGCGCCGCGTAGATGACGCGGGAGAAGATGTCGCCGCCGGCGCCGTCGGTGCCGAACCAGTGCTCGCCGCCGGGCGACCGCAGGGTGGCCCCGCCGTCGATGCCCATCGGGTCGTACGGCAGGGGCGCGAAGAGGCTGGCCAGCAGCAGGACCAGGATGAACAGCACGCCGAGCGCCGCTCCCGGGTGCTGCCGGAGCATCCGGCGCATCTGGACGCCCCGCCGTGGTGCAAAGACGTCATCATGCATGCTTGATCCTGGGGTCGAGGAGCCCGACGACGATGTCGAGCAGCGTGTACGTGATGAGCGTGATGGCGCCGGCGATGAGCACCATCCCTTGGACCACGGGGACGTCGAGCCGCAGGATGCCCTGCAGCGCCCAGGCCCCCAGGCCGTCCCAGGCGAAGACCCGTTCGACGATCGCCTCGCCGCCGAGCAGCGACGCGAAGATCACGCCGGCGTAGGTCACGATCGTGGTGCGGGACTCGACGAGCGCGTACCGCAGCACGGTCCGCTCCGGCAGGCCCATGGCCCGGGCGAAGAAGACCTGCTGGGAGTGGAGGGCCCGCCCCAGGGTCGCCCGCGCGGTCTTGGCGAAGTACGCCGCGTAGACCAGCCCCAGGGTGAGCACGGGCAGCGCCAGGTGCTGGAGGGCGGAGCCGGCCAGCGCCGGGTCACCGGCGATCAGGGCGTCGATCGGGATGAACCCGGTGACCTTGGGTGGTGTGCTCTCCGTGAACCCGATCTGCCCCGCGGGCGCCGGCGCCCAGCCGAGCAGGAAGAACACGACATAGATCAGCAGCAGTCCGAGGAAGAAGTCGGGGATCGCCTGGAAGACCCCGGTGAACAGCCGGCTGATCCAGTCGGGCGCCCGGCCCCGGAAGTAGGCGGCGATCGCGCCGAAGGCGATGCCGACCACCGCCGCGAAAAGGACCGCCAGGATGATCAGCTCCAGCGTCGCCGGCAACTTCTCGAAAATCTCGGTGGTCACGGGACGCTTGGAGTAGTAGGACTGGCCGAGGTCACCCCGGAGCAATCCGCCCATGTAGTCGACGTACCGCTCCAGGATCGGCTTGTCGAGCCCCAGCTCCTGCGAGATGGCCTCGACCTGTGAGTTGCTGGCCATCGGCCCGGCGATCAACCTCGCCGGATCGCCGGGGGTGACGCTGACCAGCAGGAAGGACAGCGTCACCACCCCGAACATCGCGGCGATGAGGAACCCGAGGCGCTCCAGGACCAGCCTGACGGGTCCGCGGGCCTTGCGGGCCTTCCGGACCGGCAAACCGGGCATGGCGCTCAGGGTCATGGAATTCAGCTCCGCTTCAGCTCGTCGAACTTCACGCCACCGGTCGGCAGCGCGACGTAGCCCTTGACGTTTTCCGCGACACCGACCAGGTCCGGCACCTCGACCAGCGAGATGATCGGCTCCTCCCCGACCAGGAACTCGATGGCCTGGTTGACGACCTGCTCGCGCTGCGGCCCGGACGGCTGCTTGAGCACGGTGGTGACCAGCCGGTCGAACTCCGGGTTGTTGTAGCCGCTCTTGTTCAGCGCCGACTCGCTGTAGAGGTACAGGAACAGCGAGAAGCCCGGGTCCGGCTGCGAGGGGCGCTCGCTGTACAGGTAGGCCTGGTACTCCTGCTTCGACACCGCGGCCTCGAAGTCCGCGGCCGACGGGATCGCCTTGAGGTTGACGTTGATCCCGACCTTCTGGAGGTCGGACTGGATCAGCCGACCAAGGTTCTCCGCGAACGGGCCCGGACGCGCGGTGTTGAACGCTACGGTCATGTCGAAGCCGTTGGGGTGCCCGGCCTCGGCCAGCAGTTGCTTGGCCCGGTCGGGGTCGTAGCTGCCCGTCTTCGGCTGGTCGGCGAGCAGCGCGCTCGCCTGCGGGCTCAGCGCGGACTGCGCGTAACCCTGGTAGATGGAGTTGACGATGGCCTCGCGGTTGATCGCGTGGCTGATCGCCTGCCGCACCTTGGGCTTGCCCAAGGCCGGGTCCTTCACGTTCACCGACAGGTTGTGCCGGTTGGAGTCGGGCTGGCGCGACACGGCTGCGTTGGCGCTCTCGTCGATCTTCTTGAGCTGGTCGATCGGCGGCTCGGAGATCATGTCCACGTCACCGGAGATCAGCAGCTGGGCGCGGGACGACGCGTCGGGGACCGCCTTGATCACGATCTCCTCGAACGCCGGCCTCGGCCCCCAGTAGTTCGAGTTGTACTCCAGGCGCAGCTCACGGCCCGGGTCGAGGGACTTCAGCTTGTAGGCGCCGAAGCTGGCGCTGTTCGTCTTCAGCCACTCGGCGGCCCAGGGGTCGTCCTTGGTGGCGTGCTTCTTCGCCTCGTCGGAGTCGACGATCCCGAGGATCGGGTACGCCAGGACCGACAGGCTCACCGCCGACGGGTCGGTGAGGTTGTAGCGGACCGTGTACTGGTCGACCTTGGTCCACGGCTCCTGCTTGTCGACGTTCGCCGTCGGGAGCAGCACGCCGGCCTGGAGCGAGCGCGGGTTGGTGAACATCCGCTCGAACGACCAGATGACGTCGTCCGCGTCGAGCTCGTTGCCCCACTCGCTCTTGACGCCCTGCCGCAGCTTGAAGGTGTACTGCGTCTTGTCCTCGTTGGCTTCGAAGGACTCCGCGAGCGCGGGCTTCAGGGCGTCCACCCCGAGGACCTTGCCGTCCGCGGCCTTGCTGGTGTCGTAGTCCAGCAGCGTCTCCATGAACCCGTCCAGTCCGTAGACCCAGGTGAGCCCGGTGAACTCATTGGGGTCCAGCTGGGTGGGCGTGGACGCCCAGGCGATCCGCAGGGCCGCCGACGACGCCGAGCCCTTGCCGCTGGCTCCTCCACCGCCACCGCAGCCTGCAAATCCCAGCGCTAGCGCGGATGCTGCGGTCACCGCCGCGACCCGGCGCGTAGTTCGCGAACGCATCTCGTCTCCTGCCATGTCCACCGACCTGACGGCCAGGTCAATACGTCAGACGACGGTAGGTGATGGCCCTCACACCCGCAAGAGCCGAAGCGGCAAGTCTTGCCCTGGCCTGGCTCCTGACCGGCGGCTAGCCTGTCCGAACAGCGCGCCGCCACCCGTTGCCGACCTCTGGCGCAGGGGCGGGGCTTCAATCCACAGACGTTTGTGCGACAGGTGCGATGCAGATGCTCGGCACGGGTCCGATCAATGAGCCCGACACTCGGCGAGAGCTACGCGAGATGACCGCTGGGCTCCTCGGCAGGCACCTGCCGACGGAGCAGGCGCTGATTACGGACCGGGAGGGCAGCTTCGACCGCTCGCTGTGGCTCCGGCTCGGCGAGGCAGGCCTGCTCGGAATCGGCGCCGAGGAGCGGGTCGGCGGCAGCGGCGGCACCGTCGGCGACGCCGTCACGGTGACCGAGGAACTGGCCCGGGTGCTACCCAGCCTCGCTGTGGACTACGTGCTCAGCGGCATGGCCATGCGGATGCTCGCGGAGCCGGACTGCGGACCGGTCGCGGACTGGCTCCCGGAGGTGGCCGCCGGGCGCATGATCTGCTCGTACGGACTCAGCGAGCCCGGCGGTGGCACCGACCTACTCGCCCTGCGCGCCTGGGCCACCGAGGTCGACGGCGAGTGGCGGGTGAGCGGCCAGAAGACGTGGATCTCGCTGGCCGGCGAAGCCGATCAGGTGTTCGTGCTCTGCCGAACGGACCCTGCCGAAAAGGGACGACGGTCCCGCGGCCTGAGCCTCATCGCCGTACCGACCGACCAGCCCGGCGTCGCCGTGCGACGCGTCCACCTCGCGGGCATGCGCGCAGCGATGACATACGAGGTCTTCCTCGACGACGCCGTTGCGCCCCTGGCGAACCTCGTCGGCGCACGAGGCCGTGGCATGCAGGTGCTGTCCAAGGCGCTCGACGTGGAGCGGGTGATGGCCGCGGCGATCAGCCTCGGCCTCGCGCGGGGGGCGCTGGACCTGCACATCGCCTACGCACGGGAGCGGGAGGCGTTCGGCACACCGATTGGGGCCTTCCAGGCAATCCAACATCCCGCGGCCGACAGCATCGCCGAACTCTCGGCGGCCCGCGCGCTGATCAACTCCACCGTAGCGATGATCGAAGCCGGACAGGAGGCACTGGCGTACTCCGCCATGGCCAAGCTGTTCGCGGCGGAGACGGCGGCACGCATCGTCGACCGAGGGATGCGCGCGATGGGCGCGATGGGCCTCGCTGACGAGTCAGCCATGCAGATGTACTTCCGCGATGCTCGGCTGCAACTGTTCAGCCCGATCAGCAACGAGATGGTTCGCAACCTGCTGGGCGAGTCGCTGGGCCTGCCGAGGAGCTACTGATGTTCGACGGAATCGACCACGTGGTGCTGCCGGCCGCCGACGTCGAGCCGCTGCGCCGGCTCTACGTCGAGCTTTTCGGGTTCACCGAAGTCGCAGTGGACGACGACCCCGATCCCGCCTGGCAGCAACTGTGGCAACTCCCGGCCCCTCCGACACGATCCGTGATGCTCGGCAAGCCGCGCAGCGCGGGGGGCTGGATCCGGCTCGTCGAGGTACCCGGGCTGCCCCCTGCGTCGCCGGCCCGGCGCCCGAACCGGGTCGGGCCCTACGCGCTCGACTTCTACCTGCGGGATGCAGACGCCGTGGAACAGCGGATCGAGGAAGGAGGCTGGGAGTTCCGGACACCCGCGGTGTACTACAACCTCCCAGGAACCGACATCCCGGTACGGGAGCGGATGCTCGATCAACCCCTCTCCGGGCTACTGCACGCGGTCGTGCAGTATCGCCCGCGCGGCACCAGGTGCGTCATCGACCAGGACCGACAGGAGGACACCAGCGAGGTCGTCGCTGTGGTCTTCATGACCGACCGGTTCGAGGAGGCCACGGCATTCGCCCGCGACGTGCTCGGCGCACGGCAGTACTTCACCGGCAGGTTCGACGGGCCGGCCGTCGAACAGATGCTCGGTATGGCACCCGGGGAGGGGTTCGTCGCGGCGCTCTTCCGCGGCCCGGGCTCGCGCAACGCGCGCCTCGAGTTCGCTGAGGTACTACCGGACGGCGAACCCCGCACCGACCTGGTGCGGAGGGTCGTCGCCACGTGCGCTGTGCCCGACCTCGACGCACTGCACACCCTGGTGAAGAACGGCGATCACGGTGAGACCATCGGTCCGGTCACCGTCGACGGCGTACGCCACCTGGGCCTCGCCTCGTCCTACGGCGCCGCGTTCGACTTCTTCGAGCCTGTCTGACGTGGCGTCGGCGGGGCGGGTTCCCCTGTTGTGGGCAGCCTGCGTCTTGCTGGTCATCGCGATGATGGCTAGCTTCACGCCAACCCCGCTCTACCCGAGGTACCAAGCGGAGTGGGGCATCGGAGACGGCCATGTGAGCCTGGTGTTCGCCGGCTATCCCATCGGGGTGGTGCTGGTGCTCATCGGCCTCGGCGGCCTGTCGGACCGATTCGGGCGCCGCAACACGCTTCTGCTCGGACTGACGGTTCTGCTGGCCGCCATGCTCATCCTGGGGTTCGCCACCGACCTGGTCGCCCTGGTCGGTGGCCGCATCGTCCAGGGCGCCGGCGCCGGACTGCTGGTCAGCTCGGCGGCGGCCGCTCTGATGGAGTCCCATCCCGACGGCCCGGACCGGGGCTCCTTCGTCAACACATTGTGCGTGTCGCTCGGGGTCGCCATCGGGCCATTCGTCGCCGGGAGCCTGGCCAGTACGTCTGATCGCCCGCTCCTGGTCCCCTACCTGGTGATCGCCGTCCTGCTGTTGCTTCCGCTCGCGCCGCTGGCGCGCTCCCGGACCGACCGGACGGCCGCGGGGTCCGTACGTGTCGTGCAGGCCGTGCGCGTACCTCGGCTCCTCCTGCGTCGCTTCTCCGTCGCCGCGGTGGCCATCTTCTCCACCAACATGTGTTTTGGCCTGTTCGGTGCATTCGGCCCGCAGATCGCGCACCGGATGGGTTGGACGTCGGAGGCCGCGAGCGGTCGCCTCGTCTCGCTGACGCTGGTCGCGGTCATAGCGGCCCAGCTCGGCGGCCGACGGCTGTCGCGGTCCACGGCGATGGCACTCGGCGTGGTCCTCGCCCTCCTCGGTTGGAGCGCCACGGCGGCCGGTGTCGCCAGCCTCTCCCCCGTCGCCGTGATGCTGGGATCGGCGGTGCTCGGCCTCGGCGCTGGGCTGTGCCTGCTCGGGAGCGCCGCACTCGTCGGCGTGATCTCCCCGCCAGGTCGAGAAGCAGAGATCTACTCGGCGTACCTGGTCGTTGCGTTCGCCACTCTCGCGGGCACCGCCCTGGCGGCCGGCCCGGTACTGACTCGGTTCCCGCTGACGGCCGTGCTGGTCGCGGCTGTCGTGCTCTCGTCGCTCGTGGCCGCCTGGGTGCTTCCCGGCGTTCGCCGCATGGCAAGGGAGAAGTTCGCTTGACACCCCGTACGATCACCCAGTCGCTCCACGACCTTCAGTCCGGGGCCCTGACGGCGACGGCGCTCCTCGACGAGGTCGAGGCCGCGGCCGACCGCTGGGATTCGTCGTTGGGCGTTTACCTGTACCGAAGCGGGCAGGCCGCCTGGGCAGAGGCCGAGCAGGTCGACGCACGACGGGAACGCGGTGAAGCGCTTGGCCCGCTGGCCGGCATCCCGCTCGGGATCAAGGACGTCATCGCGACGTACGGCGCTCCCACGACCGCACAGAGCCTGATCGCACGTGATCCGAAAGTCGATGCACCGACGGTCGCGCGGCTGCGAGCGGCCGGTGCCGTCGTCACGGGCAAGACCAGCACCATGGAATACGCGCTCGGCTTCAACGATCCCGACAAGCCATTCCCCATGCCGCGCAACCCGTGGGATTCGCTCCGCTGGACCGGTGGATCGAGCTCCGGTACCGGCTCGGGCATTGCTGCCGGCTTCTTCCTCGGCGGGCTAGGCACCGACACCGCAGGATCGGTACGGATGCCTGCTGCCTGGTGCGGCGTCACCGGGCACAAGCCGACGTACGGAGTGGTTCCCCGAACCGGTGTCTTCCCGCTGGGCTGGACCTACGACCACGTGGGACCGTTGGCGCGAACCGCGGAAGACTGTGCCCTGCTCCTGTCAGTGATCGCCGGACCCGATGGGCAGGACCCGGCCGCGACCGGTCACGGCTTCGCGTACTCACCCGAACCTGTGCGGCCGTTACGGGGACTGCGCATCGCACTTGCGGTGGACCCGCTGGAGGTGTCGACAGCCGAGGTATGCCGGCTGACGCGGGAGGCAGCGGAGGTGTTCGCGGCGGCCGAAGCGGTGGTCACCGAGATCAGGCTGCCGCACTACGCCGAGGGCGTGGACGTCACGATGTTGGGCCTCGCCGCCGAGGCGCTGACCTTCGACGACATCGACTTGGTGTTGTCGCCCACCGCCTCACGGCCGGCACCGCTGGTCGACGGGCTCGACTTCGACGAGGTCGTGGCGATGCTACAGACGGCATACTGGAACGCCACTGGAAACCCCGCGCTGTCTGTGCCCATGGGCCTTGCCGACGGGATGCCGGTCGGCCTGCAGATCGTCGGCCGCCCGCACGCCGACCAACTGGTCCTGGACGCGGGACGACACTTCCAGGACCTTACTGACCACCACCTGCGGAGGCCCGACCTGACGGAGGACGAGCGATGAGGTTTTCGGACCCCGACGAGTGTGTACGGGTGCTGCTTGCCGCCGCTGGTCTTCAGCCGACCGAGGAAGAGATCCGGGCAGCAGTCAAGGGATATCCAGCCTTACGGTCGGCGCTGCAGCGGCTTCACGACCTCCCGATCGACCACGAGGAGGAGACGGCGCTGGGATTCCGGATCGCGACCGCCCTGGATGCTCAGACCCGGCTGCGGCCGGCTGAGTCGGGGCCGACCAGCAGCGCCACCGACGCCGCCACCTCGCGTTCGTAGGCGCTTGCCGCTCGCTCCCGCTCGCCGTCTCCCCATAGCCGACGGGCCACCGCCCTCGGGCCGGGATCGAGGTGGCAGAGCGCGTCCACCACCTGGGTGACGGTTGCGTCGAGGTCGCCTCGCGGCACGACGCGGGCAGCGCCGGACGAGCCGAGCATGCGCGCTTCCATGTGTTCGCCGGTGAGCATCATCCGTCGTACCAACGGGGGCGGGAGGAGCCGTTCGGCCACCGCCGCGCCGAGTGGGAGCCCGAGTTCGAGCTCCGGTAGCCGCAACCAGCCGTCCTCAGCGAGCACCGCCACGTCGGCGCAGGCCACCAGCAGCGCCCCCGCTCCGACACACGCGCCCTGCGCGGCCACGACGACGGGGCCACGGCAGCGCAGCACGGCCAACACGGCGGAGGCACCGTGCTGCAACTCCTCGACGACCCGTCCTTCGGCCACAGCGGCCTCATGCTGACGGAGGTCCTGGCCGGTGCAAAAGTGCCGGCCAGCGCCACGCAGGACCAGCACCTGATCGGCCGTGACCAACTCGGCAGCCGCGCGTAAGCCGGCGTACCGCTCGTGGTCCAAGGCATTGCCGCGGCTGCCGTCGAAGTGGACGGTGACCACGGCGCCAACGGTGGTGACGGCGAGCCCGCTCATCGGTAGGAGCGGGGCAGCCGCAGGGCCCGGTGGGCGATGTGGTTGAGCAGCATCTCCGTGCTCACCGGAGCGATCCGGAACAATCGGACCAGACCGGAGAGTGTGGCCAGGCCGTACTCCCGGGCCATCCCATTGCCACCGTGCGTCTGGATGGCTACGTCGAGGGCGTAGGACGCCGTCTCGGACGCCTCCACCTTCGCCATCGCGGCCGCGACGCCGCCGGTCTCCCCGCGGTCCACGGCCCGTGCCGCCTCGAGGGTGAGCAGCCGAGCCGCAGCCAGGCGGGTCTCCGCTCGCGCCAGTGGGTGCGCGATGGCCTGGTGGGTGCCGATCGGCTCGCTCCAGACGATTCTCGTCCTGGCGTAGTCGGCGGCCTTGTCGATCGCGTAACGCGCGATCCCGTTGAGCAGGGCGGCGCTGAGGATGCGCTCGGGGTTGAGCCCGGTGAAGAGCACGCGCAGGCCGTGCTCGCCTCCAACGATGGCGTCCGCGGGCACCCGGACCGCATCAAAGAACAGGGAATACTGCCGCTCCGGCGAGATGATCTCCACGGGGATCGGGGTGCGGCTCAAGTTCGGCGCGTCAGTGGGTGCCAGGAATGCCTTGGGGCCGGGCGGAAGGTTGTCGGGACCTCCCGCGGCATTGGCGATGACGACCATCGCGTCGGCGTTGTCGACGTGGGAGACGTAGTACTTCTGGCCGGTGATGATCCAGTCGCCGTCCTCGAAAACGGCGCGCGTGGAGATGTTGTGCGCGTTGGAGCCCGCATCGGGTTCGGTGATGGCGAACGCGAGCACGCGGGAGCCGTCGGCGAGGCCGGGGAGCCAGGACGCACGCTGCTCGTCGGACCCGAAGTCGATCAACATCGTCGCGCACACCGCTGGCGACAATGCGATGAGCATGAGAGGTAGGCCGCAGGCGGCGATCTCCTCGGCGACGACGGCGAGGGCCTCGATTCCTTGCCCTCCGCCGCCGTACTCCTCCGGGATCGCGACGCCCAACGCGCCGAGGTCGCCGAGTTCCTCCCAGAACTCGCGGGCGTTCCCCGATTCCGCGCTGGTGCGCAGGTAGTAGTCGTGGCCGTACTTCTCGCACAGCCTGCGCACGGCGACGCGGAGGGCGTCGAGCTCCTCGATACCTGCGGTGGCGGTCACGGGGATCCTCTCAGGCGTACTCGCCAATGACGCAGACGTCACAGGCGTCGGATTCGGTCGCCGCGGTGTCGTGCCGCAGCCAAAGGTCGACAAGGTCGTGGGCTTGGCCACGTCGGGCGGTACGTGGCCGGGCACTCGGCGGGCCGCCCTGCAGCAACGCATTGAAGGCGGCCTGCTGGCCGAGAGCGGACGGGTCCAGGACGGGAACATCGCACCGGTCCTGGATCGCAGCGGCGATCGGTGACATGCAGGTGCACCCGAGCAGCACCGCCGCCGCCTCGTCGGCGATCGCAGCCTGCCGGCACGCCTGCCCGAGATCGTCGATGAGACCGGGCTCGTGGCGCAGCATCCGTGCCTTGATTCCCTGAGAGCTCCCGACCCGGTCGAGTTCCCGCTCCGCCGAGAAGTGGTTCACCCGGACACAACTCTCACCCCCCGGGCAGGTGCGCAGTCGTTCGTCGTAGATGAATCCCATGGACTCGGGCCACACCGTCACGATCGTGAACCGCCCGTAGGCCGAAGCTGCCGCCAGCGACGCCTCGCCAGCGCCCACGACCGGCACATCAACGGCTGCCCGTACCGCGTCGATGGCGTAGTCGCCGAACGTGTCGATAAACAGCGCGTCACAGCCGCGCGTGACCGCTCGCTCGGCAGCATCGAGGGTGATCAACTCTGTGAGCAACCGGTCGTAGGGCGTTCGGGCGAGCACGCGCGCCCTCAAGTCCACCAGGGCCGTCTTGACGCCGGCAGGGTCCCTGAGCGGCGGAAGGGCCTTGCCGTCAGAATTCAGCATCGCGAGGTGCTTCAGATCTGCCATGCGGCCGCCCCTCACGCTGTGGGGGCGAATGCGGATGGCCGACTGCATGACCGCTTCGCAACGTGGATGGGGGTCGTCACGACCATGGATGGTCACCTCCGCGAAAAGTATGATGTATTGGCTCTGGGACAGTCAAGATCCCGCCAACGGCCAATTTTCGCTGCCTATCTAACCCGCTACCAGCGGTCTGACGAATCCGTACGGGGCGCGCGGGTACGAGCGTGTCGCA
>NZ_BOPC01000087.1 GCF_016863555.1 Micromonospora qiuiae
GCCCGGCGATGGCGGCGCCATCCAGCCAGGTACGGAGCTGACCAGCCGAACCGTCGACCATGAACTCCAGGCAGACCCACCGATTGGTGGGCAGCGGCACACTCTGCGCCACCCCAGCCGGGCTCTGCTCGGGCAGAGTCGCGTCATCGGAGGCACGGTTCCACTGCAGGGCGCCGTTCTGGCCGCCCATCCGCAGGTCCCTGTTTCCGTCGGCGGCGTCGGCCATCGCCACCATCGTGGTGTGATCAGTGGGCTGGGCGGTGGTGTGCCGTACCCAGATCCGGCCGTACCGGACACTGCCCATGCTGCTGAGGTTCTTCGTGGATTTGATGAACACGTGGTTGCAGTACCCGGCTGCGCCATTGATCCGGACCGCCCGACTGCCGCTGTGCGTGGTGACCGTGTCGATGGTGGCCGTGCCGGCGCCGGAACAGTCCGGGTTCACCACGGTCCAGTCGCCGGACGGCGTCGAGCCGGTCTGGTTCTCGAAGCCGTCGCAGAGCACCGCCCCGGCGCATCCGGTCGGCGGGTTCGTGGTCGGCGGGGCCGAAGTCGGCGGCAGGCTGCTCGGCGGGATCGAAGCCGGCGGCGTGGTGGTCGGCATCATCGTGGTGGGCACGCCGGTCGGGGCCGGCCCGGCGCCGTTGCACGGTACGCCGTTCAGGCTGAACCCGGTCGGCGTGCCGCCGCCGGAGGCGAACGTGCCCTGCACACCGAACTCGGTGGAGCCGCCGGCCGGGATGCTGCCGTTGTACGACATGTTGCGGGCGGTCACCGTCGATCCGGATTGGCTGACCGCGGCGTTCCAGCCGTTCGTGACGCGCTCGTCCCCCGAGTACGTCCAGGTGACGGTCCAACCGGAGACGGCCGCGTCACCGGGGGAAACCTTGATGTTGGCGGTGAACCCGCCGGGCCACTGGTTGGGCGTGTAGTCGACCCGGCAGCCCTGGGCCGCCATGGCCGGGCCGGTGAGCAGGGCCGTTCCGGTCGCGGCCACGGTGGCGGCCAGCGCGGCGACGACCACCAGAATCGGGGCGGTGCGGGCACGGAGAATCGTCATGGGAGGTCCTTCTGCCATCGAGATGGACGGAGGCGCGTGGTGGCGTGCGTCCCGGACGGACGCGGCACGGCAACGCGCCCTGAGCGCGGCGCAGCGGTGCGCCACAGCGACTGGTCGGCGCGTACGACCGACGTGCCCGGCTCGGGGTGGACCTGTCAGCCGCCGACAACCCGGTCACCCGGGCCTCGGCGGCGCCCACCCTCAATCTATTTACCGAAGCCAATCTAATCAAGCGTCAGCTGCCGGTCGGCGCCTTGGGCACGGTGCGGGTGAGGAGCCGCCACGGCCGGTCGGTCAGCAGGGCCGTGGAATTGCCGGCCTCGAAGTCGGAGCCGGCGATCGCGAACCCGGCATCAGCGCTGCGACGCGCTCGATCGGGTGATGGGCCGGGCCTGATCACGGAAAGTCGTCGGGCGTGATGTCGGGTAGCGTGGCCAGTAGTTGCCCGGCCAGCCGCCGTACGGTGTCGTCGTCTTCCTGGCGGCCGAGCCGCATGAGCAGCTCTCGTGTCCGGGTGTCTCGGTAGTGGTGTCGGGTCAGCGCGAGCAACGCCGTCCGGCGGATCTCCCAGTCGTCGTCGTCGGCCAGCCGGAGCAGCAGCTCCGGCACTCCGGCGCGGCCGGCCAGGGTCGCGCCGAGTTGTTCCGCTGCTCGGCGCCGGACCTCCAGGGCCGGGTCGTCGCGGACCAGTCCGACGAGCAGCACCTGAGCTTCGGGGTCGGCGCCGAAGTGCTCGCCGAGCGCGGCGGCGATGCGGGCGCGGATCGCCGGGTCCTGGTCGGCCAGGCGGCGCATCAGTCGCAGTGTCACCGCCATGGAGGCGCTCCCCCGCTCGGTCAGGCAGCAGACCGCGGCGTCGAACACGGTCGGGTCGGTGTCCGACTCGACACATTCCAGCAGCACGTCGGTTACCACGTCGGGGCTGCCGTACCGGCAGAGCGTCTGCACGGCAGCCAGCCGGATGCCGACGTAGCTGTCCCGGCGGGCCCGCCGGCACAGTGTTTCCACGAGGCCCTCGACCCCGCCGTGCCGGGCGAGTGTGTCGGCGGCCGCGCGCAGCACGTTCGGGTCGGGATCTCGGCTGACCTGTTCGGCCAGGCACTCGCGCACGGCGGGGTCGGGCGGGTCGGCAAGACGGGCCAGGCTGCGGGTGACCCGCAGCCGGACGAGCGCGTCCCGCTCTTGGAAGGCTCGGCTGATGAGCAGATCGCGGGTGGCGTGGGCGAACAGTTGTCGGGCGGTGAGCAGGTCGACGGCGGTGAGCCGGACGCTCGCGGTCGGGTCGCGTCGGGCGCTGTCCAGCAGCAGTTCTCCGATGCGGGGGTCCGGGTGGGCCTCGGCCAGGGCGCGTACCGCGGCGAGGCGCACCGTGGCGTCCTCGTCGACGCGAGCCGCGTGCGCCACCACGGTCCAGCAGGTGTCGTCGGTGCTGTCCCGGTCGATCAGCGCGGTCACGGCGGCAGCCCGCACGGAGGCGTCCTCGTCCTGTTCGATCTGGTCGATCAGCCGGGTCCGGCAGCGTCCGTCCGGGTCCGGTACGAGCGCCAGCCGCTGCACGGCGGTGGCGCGGAGCCGGGCGGAGCTGTCCGAGCTGGCCAGCTTCAGCAACAGGTCGGTCTCCTCCGGGCCGGATCGTCCCGGCAGCAGTCTGGTCACCAGGCAGCGCCGCACCTCGTTCGGGGAGTCGCCGGTCATTCGCTGCAGCGCGCGGCTGCGGGCGGTCTCGGCGTGCTCGGGCAGGGCCAGCAGGGCCGTCAGCGCGTCCTGCACGACTGCGGGATCGGAGTCGGTGGCCAGTAGTCGCTGGAGGGTGCCGGGTGCGTCCGGCAGGTCGGTGCAGCGCGCGACGAGCACGGCGACGGCGGCTCGTCGTACTGTGGTGGCGGTGTCCTCGGTGGCCCGGAGCAGGGCGTGCCGGATGTCGTCGCTGAGTTCGGCGCGACCGCCGAGGGACTGCACGGCCAGCACGCGGACCGCTGGGTCGGGTGAGTCGGCGAGGTCGCGTAGCTCGTCGGTGAGGTCGGGTTCGGCGCCGAAGTGGGTGATCAGGGCCCGTACGGCGGCCTGCCGGACGGCGGTGGAGACCTTGGCTCGGGCCTGGGCGATCAGGATGTCCCGGTAGCGACGGCGGTCGCCGTCGGTGGTGTCCAGCCGGCCGGCGGCTTCGGCGAGCCCGGCGACCAGGGCGAGGTGGGCTTGCCGCTCGCGGCCCTGCTGGAGCTCCCGGACCAGCAGTTCCTCCAGGTGTTCCTCGGTGGTGGACAGCGCTGCGGCGATCCGGGTGGCGAAGGCGGAGCCGGAGCGCCAGCTGGTTCGTACTCCGCGGCGGCGGTACCAGTTCAGGAAGGTGTGCCGGCTGGGCCAGTTCGGCCCGAGTGCCCGGACCGAGGAGAGCAGTTCCTGTTCGGTGAGGTCCGCCAGGTTGGGGTCGTCGGCGGAGATGCCGTGTTCGACCAGCAGCACGACCTGGCGCAGCACGGCGTTGCCCGCGTCGGTCAGTTCGGAGGGCTGTGGGGTTTCGGCCACGCATTGCGCGGCCAGCACGAGGTTCCAGGGCGGGGCGGTCAGGTTCAGCGGCGGCCAGGGTTGGGTGGTCTCGGTGGCGAGCAGGGCGATCAGGTCGTTGGCGATCCGGGCGGGTAGGTCGCCGGCGACGAGCCGGAGCACCTCCCGCCAGGACGGGTCGGCCCAGTGTTCGCGGAAGAGGGCGCGGAGCCGGTCGAGGTCCCAGGCACCGGGGTCGTTCTCGATCCTGTCCACGATCTCCTCGGCACAGAAGAATTCCAGGAACGCGCGGTGCACGAACCCGAACAGTCGCAGCCCGTATCGTTCCAGGATGAAGCTTCGCTGGCGCAATTTGTCGATCATCGAGTAGGCCATGGCGAGCGCCCGCTCGTTCTCGAAACCGTAGAACGCGACGAGATGATCGCGAAAGATGCGGGCCAGTTCGTCGGAGTCGATGTAGTTGCCGGCCGGTCCCGATTCCCGGAACTGCATGCGGAATGCCAGGTGGCGCAGCAGTCGGCGCTTCGCCTGCGGGTCCAGCGAGGGTACGTCGCCGTGGCTCTCCCGCAGTTGTTTGGTCACGTCCCACTCGGATATGAGGACGTCGGTGACGTGCGCGTACAGTCGGCGTCGGTTGCGGGGCAGGGGGTGGCTGCGGCCGACGATCGCCATGAGCATCAGCAGCAGCGGGTTGCCGGCGATCTCGTGCATCGCTCGGGAGTTGCGCAGCATGTCGAGAAGCTGTCGTCGTTGCCGTTCCGCTTCGACAGCCGGGGTGGGCATCACGTAGCGGTACCAGTTGTCGAGGAACCGGTTGATCTGTTCGTCGTCGAGGTCCTCGAGGGTGAAGTGGTCGAAACCGGCGTTGGCGAAGGTCTGTCGCTGGTAGCCAGCCGCCCGTGAGGTGACCACCGACAGCACCCCCGGGTACTCGTTGGCGAAGGTGGCGATCTGCGCGGCCACCTCTTCGCGCTGGACCGGGTCGAACACTTCGTCGAGGCCGTCGAAGAGAAAGAGGGCTTGGCCGCCCTGGCGCAGGTATGACTCCAGCACCTCCTGGTCGATGCCGGTCAGTCCCTGTTGGTGGCGGTGGCCGACGTAGTCGAGTAAGCCGTCGCAGCGCCCGTCGCCGCAGTGCGCGGCGTAGGAGCGCAGTTCGATCAGCACGGGCAGGTACCGGTTCAGCGCCGCGAGTCGGGGTTCGTCGCAGGCTCCGGCCAGTGCCAGTGCCAGGTACCGTGCGGCCGCTGACTTGCCGGAGCCGGGGTCGCCGAGCAGGACGATCGTACGGCGGCCGGGGTCGCAGACCACGTCGAACAACGAGAGCGCGTCCTTGGCCGCGTACTCCTCCCAGAGTCGTTCGAGCTCTTCCGGGTTCACCACGCCGGGTAGTCCGCCGGTGTCGCCGCCCGGTGTGGCGCCGGCCCACCGCCACCAGGCCAGTGGCATTTCCGGGCGGGCCTCCTCGTGCACTCGAGGCTCGACGAACACCTTCGGCAGCCCGACGGTGAGGTAGCCGATGGTGGGACGTGGTGAGACAGCGTCGACTGGGACGGCGTGGTATCTGAGCGCCAGTTGCTTGTAGTAGTGGCTGCGTACGGCTTCGGGTAGGTGGGTGTCCGGGTCGGCGGATCCGCGTGCGGGGGAACGTCCGCTGCGCACGTCGGCCAGCGCCGCGGTGACCTTGGCGGTGAGGTCGTCGACGCTGCTGAAGAAGGCGCACAGGTGTCGTTCCTTGAGTTCCCGGCGCAGTTCGACGATCCGATCCCCGTCGGTGCCCCGGTCGATTTGGTCGCCCGGCCAGGGGGCATCCTCGGCGAGGAGAAAGACCAGGCAGGGTTTTCCGGCCGCGAGTGCCTCGCGGTACTCCAGTTCGGTGATGGAGGATTCCTGACCGGGCGGACAGAATCCGTAGCGCCATGCGAACAGTCCGATGTAGAGATCGCAGCGGCGTACGTCGGCCAGGCAGCGGTCGAGTGGTAGTCGGACGTCGGCACCGTACGCTTCCATGGCGACGTCCTCGATCTCCAGACGACGTGCCACTGCGTGTACGGCAGCGCGATGTTCCAGCAGGTCTTTTTGAGTGGCCGAAATGTAGACCTTCATGAACGGCAACTCCAGGGGTAGCTGGCAACCGCACTATCGAAAATATCAGCCGTCGTCACGTCGGTGCGGCCGGTGAGCGCTTCGCGCACCATGGGATTCCCGCCGATGTCAGGCTTATGATGTCCGGGGCAGATGCCGATCCACGGGTCGATTTCCGTTGTCGCGAGGGTCCCGTTGCCTCACCAGGGGCGGTATCGGCGCGGGTCACGGCGAGGATGAACCAGTGGGGGTCGCATTCCGCAGGATGATTGCGGGCGGACGGCGATGCGGAGGAAACTATGATCACGGTCGGTGAGGTGCACACCAACCTGCTCCAGCACAGCACGGCGCTGGCTCAGGAGCAGAGTTCGGAAGTGCTCAGCCTGGTCGAAGGCGAGGCCGTGCTGACCTCCCGCCGTCCGTCGCTCTATGCGGTCTCGCCCGATGTGCGCACCGGCGTGGACTGCTGGCTGCCCAGCGCCAAACGGCGGCGGCTACGGGGGGTGGGCGCGGTGGTCACCCGAGCCATCATCACCGGCGGCCGAATCGTGCAGGCGTCGTCGGTCATCCAGGTCGTCAACGGCCAACGTCGCCACCCGTGGTCGCACTATCTGGCCAACCCGGGCGTCCTGGAGACGGTCGGCAAGCTGAACAGCGCCGACCTGACCGCGGGTTTCCTGCACGGCAACGACGCGGACGTGCTGAACCTGGAGGCGATCACCGGACGTGTGCTCGACGGGGTGCAGATGTCCGACCTGCTGGATAGGCGTCCCCCGCTGCGCGCGGCGCGTACCCGGCTGCGGTGGACCGCGCAGGTGGGCCAGCAGCCGGACCGCGAGGTCTCCGCCGTCGTCACCGTGGACTCCCCGACCCTGCGTACGGTTGAACTGGTGCTCGCCCCGCAGGACGTGCCGGCGGCCGTGGCCGGTCTCTGCGAGGATCTCGCGTTGCACGACTGGCTGCTGACCATGCTCTCCTCCCTGATGGAGGCCGCTGTCACCCGGTCGGCCTCCGGGCAGGAGCACGTTGAGCGGTTGCGGCCTGTGCTGGAGCACCTGCTGCATCTGTGGTTGCCGGGCGCGCGGGTCAACCCGCGGCTGCGGCCGATCTGGGACCGCTTGGAACAGGTGCCCGGATTCAGCCGGCAGTGGAACTCATCGGTGAACTGGATCCGGGATCAGATCAGCGTGGGCAACATGGCGCTGCTGCGTGACCTGGCGGGCCGAATGTCGGTCGACCAGCCGTGCGGGCGCTGACCACACTCACCCGCCGATGAACACGTAACTCAGTCGGTCGACGAGCTCACTGGGCAGGTGCAGGCCTTCATCACCGGCGCGCCGGGCGACCTGTTGCGCGACCGCCGGCGGTACCGCCACCTGGCCGAGGATGGTCCGTACCGCCAGCTCGACCGGCAGATACTGGGTGTCCATCAGGGTCAGTGTGCGGTACGCGCAGAACGGCGCGGCGGTCGGGTTGAGCTGAACGACCGCCGGCAGCTCGTCCCAGTCGGCGGGTAGCTCGCCGGTGAGCCGGCTCGGTTGCATCAGGGTCTGCCCGCGGTGTCGCAGCACGCCCAACCGGGTCATCTGCCAGACCGATGCGAGCAGCGCGCACGCCCACACCCGGCTGTTGGGTTCGTCGGACCACAGCTCTATGTCGACGAAGATGGAGTGCCGGGGATCGCCGGACTGCACCGGCGGGGACCAAGGGCGAGGCAGGGTCATCGCCGGCGCGTCCACGTACCCGGGTGAACGCATACCGTTGGACAGCCACCCGGATTCACTGAGCGGGGGCCGGCTTCCGGTGGTGTGCCGGGGTGGTTCCACCACGAGGGTGTCGACCACCATCTGGGCGAGCTCGACGCCGCCGTGGCGGGCGAAGCTGGATTCCCGGGCCACGTAGTCCAACACCAGGCCGTGATCCGCCGCGGCGCTCTGCACCTGATGGATCACCTCGCGCGGTGAGCCGAATCGGTGAAAGTAGTCGTCCACCATGAAGCAGGTGCTGATTCGTGGCTGGCGGCCTGCCGGCAGTCCCTGGCGGGCCAAGGCCGGGATCGCCGGCGACCAGTCGGCGATGCGCGCGAACCTGCGCCGCAGTTCCTGGCAGCCGGCGCCGAAGTCCTCCGCGTAGAAGTGCCCCAACTCGACCGACAGGTGTGAGTACGCCACGCTCTCTGTCCGACGCACCGCAGCTGCCTCCTGGAACCTGACATCCACGTCGATCACACGGTTTCCCATGCGGTCTCGTCGAAGAGCTTTTCGGTCAGATCCACGATGGCGTCCACCGTCTTCACATTCGCGATCTTGGCTTGTACGTCGTGGTCCGAGATGAGCTGTTCCCGCCACTGCAACAGCGGGTCCAGCGGCACCGCGCCGAGCAGCGTCGTGCGCCCGACGCCTCGGCGGCGGGCCAGTTCCGACAGTTCCTTGTCGCACTTGCGCAGAAATGCCTGCTGCGCGAGGTCGAGGTGACCGACCTCGGGGCCGCGGGAGTCGATCACCGCCGTGCGGATGAAGCGCAGCGACTCCCGCAGCCGCTCCGGCTCGTGGCCGTATTCCTTGCCCATGGCGAGGATGCCGCCCGCCTCGAAGGCGAGATCTGCCGCTGCGGTGACGTGCTGGGGAGTCCAGCGGTGGAAGACCAACCAGCGCGCGGTCACTTTGCGTAAGGTGGGGGTTGCAGTGGCGGCCAGCGCGATCTGGCTGGCGTACGAGCGGCCGGCGCTGAGGTCCACGAGGGTCAGGTCGAACTCCTCTTCCAGCCTGAGGAAGAGTTCGGCACAACGTTTGGCAATCTCGTTGGTAAAGCCGAATTCGCTGCCGTTGCGCTGGCCGGGTAGGAGCACCAGCGGGCCCGCGCCGATGGGTCGCTGGCGCAGGCTGGGCCGTTCCGATGCACCCCAGACATCCAGCTGTTCGGGAAATGGGATCTCTCCGCGCAGGTAGCGGTGCAAGCCGCCGCCGTTGGGCCCGGCGCCCTCCACCCCGTTGACGGCGTGCGGGATCTGGAACGTGATGCCAGCGGTCGGCGAGCCGAAATCGTAGTCCAGGTAGCAGGTGGGGCGGCCGGACAGGGCGCTGCGGTAGGCGATGTTCGCGGCGGTCACCGAGCGACCGGTGCCACCCTTGTGCGACGTGACGAAGACCAGCATCAGATCCCCTCGCTGGCTTTCTGCTGCCCGGTAGTGACGTCGTTGAGCAGAAGCAGCAGCGTGTTCGCCAGGGCCGCTGCCGTGCCCGGGCGTTCCTCCACCAGCAGTTGCGCCTGGCGCAGGCTGGCCCGGATGCTGCGCATGCTGCGTTGCATCGCCTCGCCGGCAAACGTGCCGCGCATCAGCTCGCGGTCGAACAGGTACTCCGCCTCGTCGATCAGGTCCTGCGCGTACGCGGCGAGCCGGCCGGCGCGCGGGAAGGGCCGTTCCCAGAGCAGTTGACCGGCGTTGACCAGTGCGTGCACCACCCGCTCGGTCAGATACCAGGAGGGCGCGTCCGGTTTGGGGGCCAGCCCGGGAAAGGCACCGCCGGCATGGTCCCACAGCCCCCGGTGCCGGCCGTCGGGCATACGGCGCAACAGCAGGTGGTCCCACACCTCGTCGGCCAACTCGAGTAGTTCGCTGCGCCGCCGGGCGTTGCTCAGCAGGCCGGCGACGGTGATCGCCCGATGGAGCAGCACGGTGGAGAACTCGTTCACGTTCCACGTCATGATCGGCTTGGACGTGTCGTCGTTGAGGGTGACCCGCTTACCGGGAGTGTGCACGAGCAACGCTGACTCGCCGGGCGATGCGCGGCGGGTGACGCGTGCCCGCTGTGCCAGTTCCACGAGCACCGCGGCGATGCGGCCGAGCTCCTCGTCGCCGCCGCGTCCGACCGCGAGCAGTCCCTTGACTGCCAGCGACGTTGCTTGGAGGGTGTAGTAGTCGGTGCGGTCGCCGTCGGTCGTGCGCCACGGGATGTCCTCGATGGGCCATCGCCGCCGGTTGCCGAAGGTCGCCACCGTCGCCCAGTAGGTCCGGGTCAGCTCCCAGCGTAGTTGCAGAGCCCGGGACAACCGCTGTTGTTCCTCGTTGAGCAGGCCGAGCAGGCGGGTACGTTCGGAGTTCAGGTCTTCGATGGCGTCCATCGCGATGACCGTGAAGTAGAGGTAGGGAGCGTTCTCGGCCGAGCCTTCGCGTTGCCGGCCGATCGGCTCGCTGGTGGGGACTTCCTCGGCGCCGGCGATGATGCCCCACGACCAGCCGCATTCGAAAAGCATTTCGCTGTTGTCGAGGTCTTCGGTGACCCGGCCTGACCCGATGATCACGCTGCGCAGGCTGGCCATGGTTTCCCGCAATTGTTCGCGCAACGCCGTGACGAGTTCGCGGCGCGGTAGCTCGTCCTGGTTGACCATGTCGCACAGCCGGCGGCCGTACTCGTCGGTGGAGGTGAAAACGAAGGTGCTGAAGCTGCGCAGCAGACCCACCATGGCGGCGGTGAGCCGGATGCCGGCCATCGCCTCCAGGTCGTCCAGTTGCGCGAGCAGGTCACGTCGCTGGGTGGCCCTGCGGTAGACCTTGACGAAACCGATCGTGGCCAACGTGAGGGTGACGGAGACGGCGAACGAGTCGACGATGTCCAGGGACCGCTGTTCCTCGGTGAGCTCCAGGCCGCCGTCGGCCGGGGTGAGGTAGCCGCCGCCGCTGAAGATGGGCGTGCCGTCCTCGGCGGTGTACCGCCTGAAGTAGTCGATCATGACGTTGACCAGCCGGCGGGGAATCTCGATCGCACCGCCGATGGGGCTGAGGGCCTCGATCACCTCGTCGTCGGCGCGGTCGGGGTCGTCGATTGACAGCACGGGAACCTTGGCCGCGGGAAGGAGCAGGATCAGTAGTTGCTCGGCATCACTGATGGAATTGCTACCGCTTCGGCCGCCCCAGTGCCATTCACCGTTCTCCCAACAACTCCGCACCGTGGCCCGCCAGATGTCGAGGATCTCCTGGCGCGGCTGTATCCGCATGATCCACCGCCGTCTGCATGTAGTCGCCGACTCGGAACCGCTGGTGTTGCCGTGGCGCACGATGATCCACGATGACCGGCACCGGTGTGCAATGTCATGGTAACGGGCCGGTCGAGTGCCATCGGAGACGCTCTGCCTGCCGCATGTCGGCGAGCCCGCCGGACGTGGTGCAGAATGTCCGCCCCGGCAGGCCGAGGCGTCCACTCGGCGGCGACGATGATACGCATCGGCACTATCCGCGGGTGCGGCCGGTGGCCAGCAGCATGCTCAGGTATCCGTCGCGCAACGGCGGCCGGGGGCGCTCCTCGTGGACGGTCACGTCGTACGCGCTGGCCACGATGCCCGCCACCACCTCAGCGCGTTGCAGCGCCACGGCCGGGAAGGAGCGCGGGCCGACGCGGTAGCCGGAGGACCCGAGCATGACGGCCACAGCGAAGGGTGACCCGGGGCGCAGCGCCCGCAGGAACCGGGCGACGGCGTGTTCGGCCTCCGCCCGATCGGCCGAGATGGAGCAGGCCACGAAGAACATCGTGCCCGCGTCCCAGGTGCGCGGCGGCAGGTCGAAGACGCTGGTCCTGCAGACTCGCCCGACCTGTGCCAGACGCCGTCGCGGATCGGGCAGCGCCGCGTACGCCGGGTGCTCGACGCAGACTTGCCAGTACGGGTCCCAGAGTTCGTCGTAGCCGTCGACCTGCGTACGCAGCCAGCGCACATTCGACGTGGACCACTCGCACAGGTCGATGACGTGCGCGAACGGCAAGAGCGTCAGGGCCGGGTAGAGGTTGGCGCCCGATCCGACGTCGACACAGCGGGCGTCGGCCAGATTCGCTCCGGCGAAGAAGTCTCGGGTCCGGCGGAGCAGCTCCCGGTCGTCGGAGCGCAGGTCCGCGTAGTTGTGCCGGATATAGGCCTGCGGGTCGAAACCGTCCCACTCGACCTCGGCGTTCACCGGCCTCGGGGACTGGATCGGCACGGATGACGCGGGCGAATCGCCACAACCGCCGGCCGCCGGGGTCAACGCCATGGACGTGCCTCCATCGGTCTCAGCGGATCACACTCGGTTGTCGCTCCGGCGCGCTCGGTGCACCGACCATTGTGCATCGAACCTGTTGCCTGCCCGCAAGTGACGGCACGTCACCGCAGACAAGAAGCGGCAACCTGGCGACGGCCCCGCTTTCCCCAATACGCAGAGCTGATCCGAACAGTCGCGCCGGCCGCCAACCGCTGCCGAAGCCAGGCCAGGTACGGCGTCATCTCCACCGCTGGCGCGGTGAACCGCAGCAGTGCCGTGTACGGCGGCGCTGCCGGCTCCGCCAGCAGATCTGCGCACGCCGGTGCCCACCAGGGCGGCCCGACGTACGGCTCGCGCAGCAGCATCCGGGTCGGCCGGTCGACCGCCCCCGGCACCCCGTCGCCCGCCTGGCGGCTCAATTTCGTGTACGTCTGCCGCGCCCAGTCCAACACCCGTGGGTCCTCGTCGGTGTGGGTCGGGTACCAGACCGCGGCGGCCACCGTGGACACCGTGTCCGCCGGGTCGTCGGCAGACAACACGGTCACCCGTGCCCCCCGCTGCTGAAGAGTCACCGCCGCCGTCATTCCGACGACCCCACCGCCGACCACCACCACGTCCGCCGCTGCCATCATCGTCATCTCCCGTCGCTCGTGCCGACCGAAGGTCCGACGCACGGCGCGCACACGACCGACGGCATGTGCGTGAAGTCGGTCTTGGTGCGGGCCATGGTAGGTCCGGGATCGGTTACGGCAGGATTGTGCGGTGGGCGTTGGTTCTGGGCCTACTGATGTCAGTCAGTGGGACGGCCAGCAACGGGCCTACGTCAGCTCGGTCATCGCGGACCCAGCCGCCTATTCTGAGGCTGGTGAACGTCCGACAGCGCAAGAAGCTCACCGTCCGCCTGATGGCCTCGCTACTGCGTGACGATCTTCCGGCCGTACGTGCGCTGTGGCGCGCGGGGGCAGACCCGAACGCGGCAGACCGTGACGGCACCACACCCCTCTACCTGGCCGCGCTGCGGAACAAGCCTGCGGCGGTGCGGGTTCTGCTGGACGCCGGGGCGGACCCGAACATGGAGAGTGGGCGCGGCGACGAGGGGACACCCTTGACGGCAGCCGCAGCGTGGGGGCACGCCGATGTCGTCCGCGAACTCCTCGCAGGGGGCGCGGATCCGAATCTCCGCGAGGATCACGGTAGCGGGCTGTCGCCCCTCGAGTGGGCCGTCCGAGGCGGCCACTTTGAGGCGGAAGCGCTGCTCAAAGCCGCTGGCGCGAGACGATAGGCATCACGTGAGTCACGCCGACGAGTCCAGGCGACTGCAACCTCTCAGGCCCCAGGTGCCTTGGCTGATCCATTATCGGCGCACGATCGGCGGCTACAGGTGAGCGCGTCGCTAGACGTTCCGCTGCCCGGCGGTAGCGTAGCCAGCGTGACGCAATCGCACGTCTTCGAACTGGGAACCGTTGACGTCAACGGGGTGACGCTCGCATACCGGGCGGCCGGTGACCCGGCAGCCCCACCGATGGTGCTGCTGCATGGTCTCGGCGACGACGGGCGCGACTGGGGCGGCGTGCATGCCGCCTTCGCGGCCACGTACCGCGTGTACGCGCTGGACCTACGCGGCCACGGCCGCAGCTCGCACCCTGGCCGGTACTCCTTCGAGCTGATGCGCGACGACGTCATCGGGTTTCTCGCGACGGTGGGAATCGACCGGTGCGTGCTCATCGGCCATTCCATGGGCGGCATCGTGGCGGTCCTGCTCGCCGAGACCGCCCCGCACCTGGTCACGCACCTGATCCTGGCGGACATGACGGCCCCCCGATCGGGCGGCTTGAAGCGTCCACCGCTGCAGCCGCCCGACGAGCCCACGCCGTTCGACTTCGCCGCCGTCAACGCCATCCGCGCACAAATCAACGATCCCGATCCGGCGTGGTGGGACGACATGAAGGCCATCTCCACCCCGACGCTGATCATCGGAGGCGCGCGCAGTGTCATCCCCCAACACCTGCTGGCCGAGACCGCAGAGCGGATGCCGGACGCCACCCTGGTCACCATCGACGCGGGCCATCACGTGCACCACGACGAGCCAGCGGAGTTCATCGCCGCGGTCGACGCCTTTCTCGCCGTACGCGTGGTCCGCTGACCGGCGCCGTCAACGTGCCCGCACAGCGCGCATGGGAGGTACCAGCATGCCGAGCAACCTGCCGAGATCGGGCCATGCTGCGGTCTGTTGGATTGCGGCTGTCAGCTTCCGGTATCCAGGCCGTTGCGGTCGAGCGCTGCTCGGATCTGGCTGAGCCACTCGGTGCCCAGCCGGCGTCCGTCGGGGAACTGATCGCCTCGATCCCAGCGCCACGTGGTGATCATCGCCAGCACGAGGATCCGGCATGCGCGTAGCAGCCTGTGGTCGACACCCGGGTAGTGCTCGCCGACTTCTTCGGGCGCATGGGCGAGGTCGAACTCGATCGGTCCACGGCAGCATGTCTCGAGGTCTATGAAGAGCAGCCCATTCTTCGTGGTGAGCACGTTGCCCGGGTGCGGCTCGCCGTGCACTGGTTGCTCGGCTTCGCCACGTCGGCCGATCACTCGTCGCAGGCTTTGTAACGTGTTGCCGAGGAGTTCCCGGTCCGCGTCGGCGAGGGCCGGGGTGCGGTCGCGGCTTGCCACGAGTTGCTGTGCCTGCTCGACTCGATCCGTGAAGTGCGGCGTGGGGACATCGAGCTTGCGCATGCCGGCATGCAGCCGCCGGAGTGCATCGGCGTAGTCGGCTGGCGAGATCTGCCGGCACGTCGCAGATTCGTAGTAGGTCCACAGCGTGACCACGAACCCGTCACGCTCGTAGACACTTGGCTCTACTCGAGGATCAAGAGCAGCTACCGGGCTCCCGGATTCGGCGAGCCGTTGCGCAAGCTCAATCTCGGTGTGCGCGACCTGATCCGTTGCAGGTGCCACCCGGGCCACGACGTCACATGGCAGCAGACGCAGCGTCAGCTTGTTAGAGTCCTGCAGAACGACAGCATCGTCGACCATCAGGTCAACTGATGCTGCGATCGACATGGCCGCGGCCACCGCACGCTGAAGCTCCAACGCCTGCATCTCGCCGGCTCTCTCCCTTGCGCGCTGCCGTGCTTCCCCAGCGGGACCCTACACAGGGTGTCGGGGTCCTAATCTGACGCACTGATCCCGGCACGATCGCGCACTCGGCTGTGCCGTCTTTGATCACGCCCGGTCTACGGCTAAACCCACTTGCCGGCTGCGATCATTGAACGGATGAAGGTACGACACCTGGTGGTGCTGACCAGCCTTGATCCCATGTGGGCATAGGGCGCGCAGGGTGATCAGCCGCTCCGGGCCGTAGGCGTAGAGCACGTTGCGGCTCTGTAGCGTGCTCGGGGTCGTCGTAGTAGGTGTACTCGCCGACCTCGATGCGGTCCGTGTTTGTGAGTGGGCGTCGTGCAGCAGCCGGACCGCAGCGGCGACGAGCCGAAGGTCCACGTCGGCCGGTCCGGCGCATGGCGGATGCCGCGGCACATCACGACGCGCCGCCACTGCGCCGAAGGATCAGCCGGAGTGCTGTGGATCGGGCGGTGAGACCCACTGCACGAGCTGGTAGATCACACCGTTGGGATCGGCCATCTGGAAGTAGCGCTCCCCCCATGGCTCGGTCTCGATCGGGGTGACGATCTCGACCCCCTCCTGCTGCAGCCGCGTGTAGTCGGCGTCGATGTCATCGACGGTGAACACGACCAGCAGCCCATCGGCGCGGCCGGCAGCCGACGCCGGTTTGAACGTCGGCAGCCCGGTGCGCAGATAGATGAGGTTGAACCCCGCCTCGGGGTGGGCCAGAGAGCAGAACCCATCGGCAGCCATCACCTCGGTGAACCCGAGATGCTGCTGCACCCAGGAGGCGGAGGCCTGGACGTCGGGGACGTTGAGCGAGATGGCGGACTCGGTGAAGCGCATGCGGTGGGCTCCTGTCGACTCGATGGCCCCTGCCGAGGCCGGGCAGGCAGGGGGTTGAACGATCGGATTACATTATACACCGTACACCATACGGTGTACGGCGAAGGTGTGGCAGGATTGTTCCCGTGACCCAGAACCGCACCGGATCAGGCGAGCCCAGCCGCACGCTCGCCCTGCTGTGGCGGGAGCCCTCCGAGACGGCGCGGCGCAAGGGGCCAGCCCGGTCGCTGACCATCACGCAGGTCGTCGCCGCCGCGCTCGCGCTTGCCGACGAGCAGGGCCTGACCGCGGTCACCATTCGCGCGGTGGCCGAGCGGGTCGGAGTCTCCGCCATGTCGGTCTACACCTACGTGCCGGGCAAGCCCGAGTTGCTCGACCTGATGGTGGACGCCTGCTACGCACGGATGACCCGTGCTCCATGGGCCGGGCAACCGTGGCGCGAGCGGCTCACCACGGTGGCCGAGGCCAACCGGGCCCTGCTCACCGCCCACCCCTGGCTCACCGAGGTCGCCGCCCTGAGCCGCCCCCCGCTCGGGCCGGGCATGATGGCCAAGTACGAGCACGAGCTCGCCGCATTCGACGACACCGGGCTCTCCGACGTCGACATCGACGCCGCCCTGACCTACCTGCTCGGGTTCGTGCAGTCCCACTGCCGATCGGCCCACGACGCTGCCCGGGCCACGACCGACACCGCGATGAGCGACGCCGACTGGTGGGCGGCCAACCAATCCGTCCTCGCCCGCGCCCTCGATCCCCACATCTATCCCCGCGCCGTCCGCATCGGCTCCGCCGCCGGCGAAGCGCAGGGCAGCGCGTGGCACGCCGACCGCGCCTGGGCCTTCGGCCTCGCACGCACCCTCGACGGCCTCGCTGCCCTCATCGACGACGGCAGCTGAGGCCGACACGCCTCCTCGCATGCCGGGTCGACCGTGCGCCGGTCGCCTCGGAGCGAGCCTGCGGCGCGGCGACCCGCAACGCGGGCAGGGCCGGCCGCACATCACCACGTCGCCGAGATTGTCCGGCCGCACCACGCGAATCCGCCGCTGGCCGGGCCAGTGCACGGCGGGGCCGACCAGGGCCGCTGGATGCTTCCACGCCGTCACGTCCGCCGCCGTACCCGGGCACCCGCCGGGCAACGTTTCCCGCACGGAAGGTGGGGAATCAGGCAGCCGTGCGATGGGGAGCGGATATCCGGTGACCGGTGAGCAGTTGCGGGTGTGCGTCGTGCACGGCCCGGGACGGCCCGAGCGCGACGGGGTCAGCGACTACGTCGTACGCCTGAGCCACGCGCTGGCCGCGCAGGGCGTGCAGGTGAGTGCGGTGCCGGTACGTCCGCCCCGGTCGAGCGGGTGGTGGACTGCGACGCTGACCGCCGCCCGCGAAGTGCGGCGGCTGCGGCCGGACGTGGCGCACATCCAGTTTGCCCCGTCGGCGTACCGGTTCGCCCGGTCCCCGGGCCTGCTGCCGGACCTGCTGCCGGCCAGCCTGCCGACGGTGACCACGCTGCACGAGTTCGGTGCCTGGGCTACCCCGCATTGGATCCCTGCCGGGGTCTGGCGCCCGCTGGAGGCGGCCCGGCTCTGGGACCGGGAGACCGGACGGCTCGCCCCGGCGAGCACCGCGCTCGTGGTGACCAATCCGGAGCACGGACGGCTGCTGCGAAACCGCACCGGCCGCCACCCGGTCGAGATCCCGCTCGCGCCGAACGTGACCGACCATGCCCCTGCCAGCGGGGCGCGGGAGCGCGTACGCAGCCGCCTCGGCCTCGCTCCGGACGCCTTCCTGCTGGTGTTCTTCGGTTTCGTGCACCCGGTCAAGGGGGTCCGCTACCTGCTGGAGGCACTGCCGGCGCTCCGTGCCGAGCGACCAGCGCTCCACCTGGCCGTGGTGGGTGGCTTCACCTCGCAGGCACTCCCCGAGCCGGAGGCACAGGCGTACCGCGCCGAGCTGACCGGCCTAGCGGACCGGCTCCGGGTGTCCGATGCGGTGACCTTCACCGGGCACCTGCCGGCCGCCGAGGTGTCCGAGCTGCTGCACGCGGCCGACGCGGCCGCGCTGCCGTTCACCGCCGGCGTCACGCTCAAGAGCGGCGCCCTGCTCGCCGCCCTGGCCCACGGCGTGCCCACGGCGGTGACCCCGCCCGACCGACTGCAAGGTCCACTCGCAGCGGGCCGGGCCGTGGCGGTGATCCCCCACCGCCGGGACGCCGGCGCTGTGGTGACGGCACTGCGCCCACTGCTGCACGACCCGGACCTGCGCCGCCGCCTCGGCGAACGCGGGCGGAAACTGGTGGCCGAGCGGTCCTGGCCGGTCGTCGCGGCCCGGCACCGCGACCTCTACGAGCTGGTTTGCAGGCGGCGTGGCAGGTGAGCGCTACCGGGACATCCTGGTGGTGGACCTCCTGGGCGGCCTCGGTGACCTGGTGATGCTGCTGCCGGCCATCCACGGGCTGGCCCGAGGCCATCGCGGGGCGGCCCTGCGGGTGGTCACCCACGCGCCCGGGTCCGACCTGCTGCGGCACGATCCGGCGGTGACGAGGGTGCACGTCGCCCCGGACGGACCGGGGACGGCCGGTGCGGCGGTGGCGCGGGCGCTGGCGGAACACCAGCCGGACCTAGCCGTCACCACCACCCGCTACGACCGAATCCCGGAGCTGCTCGCCGCCTCCGGTGCACGATGCGTCACCGACCTGTGGCGCCGACCCCCACCCGACGAGCTAGTCGGCAGCCGCTACCTGCGAATCCTGTACGACGAAGGGCTGCTCGGCGCGGACGCGCTCGGCCTCTTCCCACAGGTCCGGTTGCGTCCCGAGGAGCGCGCACTGGGCGAGGAGACGCTGGCCGGCCTCCTACCCGATCCGGTCCGGCGCCCGCCGGTCCTCCTCGTTCCCGACGCCGGGATGGCAGTGAAGCGGTGGCCGCCGCGATCCTGGCGAACCCTCGCCGGCCGCCTGGGCGAGCTGGGGTTCCCGGTGCTGACGGTGACCGCCGGCCCACCCGCGCCGGTGCTGCCGCCGGGCGACCTGCGCCACCTCGCCGCCTGCTTCGCCGCCGTGGCCCGCCGTGGCGGCGCGGTGGTGGGCGGGGACACCGGGCCGGTCCGCCTCGCCGCCGCGGTTGGCGCCCGCACCGTGGCGCTGTTCGGCCCGACCCTGGCCAGCCGGTACGGCCTGGGCGTCGACACCGTTCGTGAGATACAGGGGCTGCCCGACTGCCCGCACCGCCAGCCGACCGCCATCACCGAGCAGGTGTGCTGGTGGGATGCCCGCTGCCCGCTCTCGCCCGACGGGCCGGCCTGCATGTCAGACATCGACCCGGGGCAGGTCGCCCGCCGAATCCTGTCCCTGCTCGAGGCAGCATCGCCCGCCGAGCAGTGGCGCATGCCGCGACGCTGCTGAAGCCGTCGGCCGGGTAAGCAAGCCGACCTGACCCACCCGTGCCTGGGTGCCCGTCAGTCCACGGGCAGGGCACCCAGACCGGGCCACGACGGACCGGCGAGCCGGGACGACGGCCGCTGGCGTCAATCCGGAAGAGCCACCCACTTTCGCCCGGCCCCGAGGGTCGGGGCGTCGACGAAGGTGGGGGTTGGTCCCGCATGCGTCGCCACGCCGGCTCTCGTTAGCTTCGGCGCATCGGCAGGAGCTGATGTCCCGCCGGTGCTCCGAGCAACTACGTCCAGCGGAGGAGGTGAACAGGATGAGCGTTCTCCGTTTGCAGACCATGCAGCCGCGCGCCGTGGAGTACGGCGTGCTGGGCAACAGCTGCAGCAGCAGCACCCACTCGTGCTGCAACGGCGAGCAGCAGAAGTGATGTACGGGCCGGGTAGGGACGACCCCGTTGCCCTACCTGGCCCCTCGCTTCACGGGCGGACGTACGCACTCATGACGAGCCACGCGGGCAGGTTGGTATGCGCGACGAACGATGGGTCAACCGGTTTCTCTTCGCCTGGGACGACACGCTCTTCTACGATCCGCTCGACGTCTACTACCGGCCGCGGCCGGACCACTTCCTGTCCGACCTCGACGAGGAGACCAGGTCGCGCTTTGTCCGCTCCGGCATCTGGTGGAGCTACCGGCACAATCCCGCCCTGCCCACGCAGGGATGGAAGATCCATGTCTCGGCGTCGCGGCACGACGTGCGCGAGGTGGTCGGCACGGTCATCGGCTACCTGACCGAACAGGGCGTCGACTTCAAGGTCGCGCTCGACCTCAACGTCTTCGAGATGCTCAACTCCAAGGGCATGGCTCGGGGCAGCTCCGGCAAGCTCATCACGATCTATCCGAACGACGACGACGAGTTCCGCAGATGCCTCGCCGACCTGGCGCGGCTCCTGGCCGACGCCGAGGGCGCGTACGTGCTCTCCGACATGCGTTACCGGGACTGCAAGGCGCTCTACTTCCGCTACGGCCAACTGCTGGACACCCACACCGTCGACGCCATGGGCCGGCGGGTGCCGTACATCATGGGCCCCGACGGCCCGGTGCCCGACGACCGGAAGCCGGCGTTTTCCCAGCCCTGGTGGCTGCCCTGGCCGCTGGACGACTGGAAGCCGGCGGAGGAGGCCGACGACGAGGAACTCCTCGGCGGGCGTTTCCGGGTCGTCGAGGCGATCCAGTTCTCCAGCAGCGGTGGCGTCTACCGCGCCGAGGACACCGCGCACGGCGACCGACCGGTCGTGATCAAGGAGGCGCGCCCCCACACGCACATCAACCTGCGCGAGGGCCACGACGCGGTCGACATCAACGCGCGCGAGTGGACCTTCCTGAACCGCCTGGCCGACGTCGGCTCGTTCCCGGCCCCGGTGGCCAGGTTCCGCCACTGGGAGCACCACTTCCTCGCCGAGGAGTTCGTCGAGGGCTCCGACATCCGGGCGATCCTGTTCGAGCACAACCCGCTCGTCAAGCCGCGCTTCGACGCCGCCGGGTCGCGGGACTTCCTGCGCGTCTTCCTCACCGTCTTCCGCGGTCTGGCCAGCGCGATCCAGGCGGCGCACGAACGGCACGTGATCCTCGGCGACCTCACCGCCACCAACCTGCTCATCGACCGCGACACCTTCAAGGTCACCGTCATCGACCTCGAGTCGTGCCGGCTGACCGAATCCACCGACGAGGACCAGCACCTACAGCAGTCGATCGAGCTGTACACGCCGGGCTTCAGCCACTCGCGGCGCTTCGGCGGCGCGTCCTCCACCGAGGGCGACCTGTACAGCGTCGCGGCCATCATGGCCTACTTCATCTTCCCCATCGCGGCGATGTCGTTCCTGCGCGAGGACGTCTTCGATCTCTACCGGATCTACACCGACAACCTCGGGTGGCCCGAGGAGATCCACAAATTGATCGTCGACCTGGCCGAGGCGAAGACCTCGCTCAGCGAGGTGCTCGACCAGCTCGGGAACGAGGCCGAGCTGGTCGAGCGGGTCGAGCTGCCGACCCGCCCGCCGGTGGTCGAGCAGCGGCTCGGGCTCGCGGAGGTGGAGGCCGGGGTTGGCGCGTTCATCGAGGCCACGGCCGACCTCGACCGGCGCACGCTGTTCCCGGTCGACCCCTTCGCGCACCTCACCAATCCGTTGAGCCTCGGTTTCGGCGCCACCGGCGTGCTGTGGGCGCTCGACCGCTCCGGCCTGTCCATCCGGGCGCAGTGGCGCACCTGGCTCGACGAGCGGGTACGCGACATCGAGGTCGACGAGTACCCGAACGGGCTGATGAGCGGCCTGGCGGGCATCGCCTGGGCCCTCGACGACATCGGCGCGGCCAGCACAGCACGGGAGTTGCTGGCGCAGGCCAACCGGCGGGTCACTGCCTCCGAGGACTACACCTTCTACTACGGTCTCGCCGGGCTGGGCATGACCAACCTGCGCTTCTACCTGCGCGGGCATGCCGAAGGCGACCTCGCCGCGGCCCGGAGGTGCGCGCAACTGCTCCGCGACAGCGCGCACCGCGACGGCGAGCACGTCTACTGGCTCAACGAGTTCGCCACCGACGGGCCACTGACCGGGCTGGGCTTCGGTCAGGCCGGCGTCGCCCTGTTCCTGCTGCGGATGTACCAGATCACCCGGGACGAGTCCTACCTGCGGCTCGGCCGACGGGCACTGGACTGGGAGATGGCCAATGCTGTTGCCTGGGATGGTGATTCGGTCACCTTCGAGCACAACCGGACCCTGTTGCCGTACGTCGAGGTGGGCTCGGCCGGGGTCGCGCAGGTTCTGCTGCGCTACGGCGACCTGGCTGCGGCGCGGCCGGTGCTGCGGAGCCTGGACATCGACTATGCCGCGATGCCCGGTTACGCCTTCGGCATGAGCGGGATCGTCGACGCGCTGCTGGACGCGGCCGAGATCCTCGGCGACCGGTCGTACCGTCAAGTCGCCCTGCGGCAGCTCGACTATGTCCGGAAGGTCTTCCTCTTCGAACCCGCGCAGCGGTTCGGGGTGCCCCGGCGCGGCGACACCACCCCGCTGGCCATGCCCGGCGAAGGGCTGTTGCGCTGCGCCTGCGATCTCATGACCGGCTCGGCCGGGGTGCTGCGGGTGCTGCACCGGGTCAACCATGGCGGGACGACGGACTTCCTGCTCGACGAGGTGCCACGGTGAGCGAGCTGTGGCGCACGTTGCAGGGCAACCGCCCCCGGTTCGCGCTGATCGTCGTGATCGAGGCGATCCTCGGTGGCACCGAGGCCCTGCTGCACCCGCTACTGATCAAGGCGATCTTCGACCAGGCGGTCCTGGCCGGCGACTTCGGCCGGTTCCTTGCTCTCGGCGCGTTCTACCTGCTGCTCGGCCTCGCCATCAACCTCGGGGCCTACGCGAACTCGTGGTGGCGCAAACGGTTCGAGAACTCGTTCGTGCTGTCGCTGGAGATGGAGTTGCTGGACCGCACGCTCGGGTTGGACAGCCGGCAGATGGCCACCGCCGGCAACGCTTCGTACGTCAGCCGGATCCACAACGACGTCCGGGAGGGCGTGCTGCCGGCCATCGACGTCTCGGTCCGGGTGGCAAAGCAGGTCATCGCCTCGGTCGTCTTCGTCGGCGTGCTGCTCTACCTGTCCTGGCAGGCGAGCCTCATCCTGCTGGTCATCGTCCCGCCACTGGTGTTCGTCAGCAACCGCATCGCCAAGCGGATCGGGGAGAACACCGAACCCGAGCGGGAGGCCGAGGCCCGGTACATCAACAAGCTGACCCGGACGCTGGAGGCCGTCCGCGCGGTGCGTGGACTGCCGTTGCTGCTGCCCGGCGCCCGGCAGGTCAACCGCACGGCGCTGTCGGGATTCCTCGACATCACCTTCGTCAACCATCGCCTCAACCTCCGGCAACGTACGCTCAGTGACCTCACCATGAACCTGTCGGACACCGCCGCCATGGTCGTCGGGGCCTTCTTCGTGTTCGCCGGCCGGATGTCGTTCGGTGGTTTCCTCGCCTTCGTGAACTCACTGTGGCGGGCGGTCACCGGCATCCTCACCGTCATCAACACCATCCCGCAGTTCCGCCGTAACGCCGCCGTGCTGCGGCGGATCCACACGCTGCGCGGCTTCACGGCGGCCCCGTACCACGAGCGGGGCCCGATGGTGCTGCTGCACGGGGTACGGGTCTCCTACGATGCCGGCACCCGCGTGTCGATCGAGGCCTTCGAGCTGCACCCCGGCGAGCACGTGCTGCTGCGCGGGCCCAACGGCTGCGGGAAGACGACGCTGTTGCAGATCGTCGCCGGCACCCTCGCGCCCGACGCCGGTCTGGTCACGCTGCCACCCCGGGTCGCCTCGCTGACCGCACCGGTTCACCTGCCTCCCCTGCCGGTACGCGACCTGGTCCCCGACGAGGGTCTGCGTGTCTCGATGGGAGTGGACGGCCTGAATGACCAGTTGCCCACCCGGCTCTCCTCCGGGCAGCGGCAGAAGGTCGGCATCGCCGCTCTGCTCTGCGAGGACGCCGACGTCTACCTCGTCGATGAACCGTTCGCCAACCTCGACGACGAGGCGCGGGAGTTGGCGCTGCGGGAACTGACCGAGCGCACCCGGGGTCGCGGCCTGCTCATGGTGCTGCACGGAGACGAAGAACTCGACGACCGGTTCGACCGGGTGGTGACGTTGTCCGGGGCAGGGGCACGGCGCTGAGCCGGTGGCGGGCCGAGGTGGTCAGCCGCGGTGCTCGCGGGCGAACTCGCCCAGCGCGAATCGATTCCGCAGGCCGGTCTTGACGATCAGATTGGAGATGTGCCGCTCCACCGTGCGCGAGGAGAGGAACAGCCGTTCGGCGATCTCCCGATTGCTGAGGCGGTCGACCAGCAGCCGCATCACCTCGAACTCCCGTCCGGTGACCCCGACCGACCGCAGCGCGGCGGGTACCTGGTCGAAGTTGGTCCGCCGCTGCGGCACCCGGGCGCCGGCGGCACGCAGCAGGGTACGGCAGGCGCCGGCGACGGCGCTGACCTCGGCCTGGTGGAAGTACTCCTCGGCGGTTCGCAGCCATTCGACCGGAGCGCCCCACCCGTCGTGCTGCGCCGCTTCGGCGACCAGCCGCAATCCCAGGTGCCGTCCCATCGGGTACGGCTGCCCGACCCGCAGCGCCTCGGCGACGGCGCTGGTCGCGCCGGCCGCGTCCCCGGCCCGTCCGGCGGCGACCGCCTGGGCGAAGATCGCAAACTGGCGGTCCCAACGGAACGGGCTCAGCGCGGTGCCCGGCGGCGCCTCGCCGTCGGCTGACATCACGGTGAGCAGGAGGCCGATGCCGTGCCGCCCGACGAGCTGGACCGTTCCGGGATGGCGGTCCTCCGCCGCGAACGCCAGGGACAGTTCCTCCCCGGCCCGCTGGCGGTTCTCCTCCAGCAGGGCGCAGAACGCGCGGGCCAGGCCGTGGATGCGTGGTTTGTTGCGGCTCTGCTCACCGTGCTCGGCCGTGAGCCGGGTCAGGGCGTCGTCCATGTCCCGTCGGCGGCCCCGGTGGGCGGCGAGGACCACCTGGAGCAGCCGGACGTACTCGGTCGTCTCCCGTAGCCGCAGCCTGCTCGTGGCGATGCGTACCTGCTCGATCAGGGTCGACGCCCGGGTGAACTCGCACCGCAGGATCGCCTGCAGGGCGATGCTGGCCTCCGCCTGGTGGCGGGCGGTCACCGCGCCGATCCGGGCGGCCTGCGCGCTCGCCTGTTCCAGCCGCGATGTGTCGGCCTCGCGCAGGGCGTCGTCGTTGCCGAGCCGGACCAGGGCGTGTATTTCCCAGATCGGCAGGTCGTGTTCCACCGCGATCACGCGGCTGCGTTCCAGACACGCGGTGGCCTCCGCCGCGTCGCGTTGGCGCACCAGCGCGCCGAGCAGCTGCCAGGCCTGGCAGGCGACCACCGGCAGGGGCACGGACTGTGCCACCCTCGCCGCTTGCCGGGCCATCTCCTCGACCTTGTCCAGGTCCGCTCCGGGCCGGTCCAGCTCCAGGTGGGCGGAGACGACGTCGACCTCGGCGAGGTCGGCCGGCGGCGCGTCGGCGCCGAGCAGGGTACGGGCGGCCCTCACCCGCTCCAGGCCCTCGTCGAGATCGCCGGCCAGCATCGCGGCCCAGGCGAGCCGGGTGTGCAGACGGGCCAGCCTCCGCTGGTCGAGCGCCCCGCCCATCTGCTCGACGATCTGCACGGCGGCCAGCGCGCGGTCCATCCGTCCGGCTTCGACCAACGCGTAGATCAACGGTTCCAACGCGTCGGCGCGGCCGGAGGGTTCGTCCTCGGCCAGCAGGTCCCACGCGCGTTCGAGAAGGGCGACCGCCGAGCTGGCGGCGCCCGCGGTGAGGGAGCGTCGTCCTGCCTCGGCGAAGTGCCGGCCTGCGGCGACCCGCTCGCCGGCCGCGAGCCGCAGGGCGGCGGCGACCTGGCACCATTCGCCGGGCAGGCCGGGATGCACGGTAACAACCGCTTCGGCCGCCCGCCGGGCCAGCCGGATCCGTTCGGCGGGCTGGAGCAGGCTCAGCAACGCCTCCTGGATCAGCGGATGCTGGAACCGGTACCAGTCCGGGGCCCGATCGTCGGCGGCGACGAGCTGCGCCGCGACCGGGCCCCGCAGGTGGGTGAGCAGTTCCCGGTCGGTCATGCCGGTCACCGCCTGCGCCACGCTGAGCGGGAAACGGGAGCCGAGCAACGCACCCGCCATGATCAGATCCCGGGCCGGCCCGGAGAGCTGCTCGGTGCGGCGGCGGACGCTGCGCATGAACGTGTCGGGGCGATTGGCCAAGGCTTCCTCGTGCAGCCGCCAGCCGGTGGGCGTCTCCACCAGCACGTCGCTGTGCCACATGCTGGCCAGCAGGTCCTCGACGAGGAAGGGATTGCCGGTGCTCCCGGCCCAGACCAGTTCGGTGACCGCCGCCGGAACGTCCCCGACCTCGGTCTCGAGATAGCTGGCGATCATCTGGAGCACCTCGGCCCGGTCGAGCCGGTGCAGCTCGATCAGCAGACCGCGCCCACGCTGGGCGACCGAGCGGACCAGATCCAGGGCGGGGCACGGCTCGGAGCGCAGCGTTGCGAGCAGGAGAGTGTGCTGCTGGGACAGGTTGTCGACCAGGTACTCGGTCACGCCGAGGGTCTCCGAGTCGGCGTCGTGCAGATCCTCCAGCGTCACCAGGCAGCCGGTGCCCTGCCCGGCCAGCGCGGTGAAACGGAGCACGGCCTCGGCGAGGATGACCAGGGAGGCGTCGCTGTGCTCCAGGCCGGCGGGGCGGGGGTCCGGCACCAGCCGGCCCAGCACCGGCCGGTACGGACCGAGCGCGTCGAGGTCCACCGCGTCGCCCGAGCGCACCAGCGACAGGATCGCCTCGGTCAGCGGCCGGTACGGCACCAATGGACCCGTGGTGCTGCTGCGGCCCTGCATCAACCGCATGCCGCTGGCGTAGGCGAGGTCGGCGGCGGCAGCCGCCAGCCGGGACTTGCCGATGCCCCCCTCGCCGACGAGGAAGACGGCAGCGCCGGCGCCCGCCCGCGCGGCGGCCAGCTTCTCCTCGATGACACGTCGCTCGTCGTCCCGGCCGACGATGGTTGACGAACGACTCCTCACGGCTGTCGGATATTACCGTCGGTGCACATCCTGGTCCACGGCACGTGTCGGGCGGGGCCCGGTGCGGTGGTTCCGGCCCGCTTGGCCGGGCCCGGCGACGACATCGGCCCGATCAGCGTTCTGTGATCGGGGGGCAACAGGTCGAGTGGGTTTCCGCGATCATCCGCACCGGGTCCTCGGTGAACTCCACGGCGGCGACGCCGCCGGTGGTGGCGACGACCAGTCCGGCGAGGATCGCGGCCCGCACCCCGAAGGATGACCGGCGCTGCTCGGGCTCGTCGTCGCTCTCCACACGGTGCGTCTGGTTGTCGTCGCGGCTGAACATGCAACCTCCCGGGTTAGCGGACCTCATTGGGATCCGTCCATTGTGATCGAACGGCACTTGACCGGCGATGCCTGGCTCATCCTGCCGGCTCCACCGGCTGCAGCAGCAGCACCGAGGGCACCTGGGCGGCAAAACCGACGCGCAACAGCCCGTACCCGATCCCGGCCAGCCCGGTGAGCAGGCCGGGCGTCTCCATCTCGTCGGGAGTTCCGCAGATCGGGCCATGCCGGTGGATCGCGTCGAGCACAAGCCCAGCGCGGCGGTTGCGTTCCCGCGCAGCCTGCGGGTGGCCGGCCTCGGCCAGTACGGTCAGCACCTCGGCGACGCCCATCTCACCGTGGCACAGGCTCAGGTCGCGCGGCACCTGCCGGGCGGTCAGCGCCCGCAGATCCCGTTCGACGGCGGCGGCCGGGCGGCCCGCGACCGTGGCGGCCAGCACCCGTCCGGCCTCCCCGGCGCACCAGCCGGGAACGCCATCGGAAATCGGGGAGGCGGAGGGCGTCAGCGCCGTGGCACGGGCGGCCAGCGGCCGGTAGCGGGAATTCATTTCCGCCATCCGGTACAGCGCGTACGCGATACCACCCCAACCCGTCACGAAGCCCTCCGGCACGTCGCCCGGTACCGCCCGCCGCACCAACAGCACCAGCAGGTCGGCGCAGCGCTGGGCGAGCGCCAGCGCCGACCGCAGCCCCAACTCGCGGTACACCGCGAGCATCGCGGCCAGGCAGCCGGCGAGGCCGTCGCGCCAGTCGGGCGGGGCCTGCCTGGTCACGGTGGCGGCCAGGTCGACCGTTTCGGCGGCCAGCGTGGCCAGTTCCGCGTCGTCGAGCAGCACCGCCAGCCGGCCCAGCCCGTAGGCCATGCCGCCCAGGCCGGACAGGCCGCCACAACCGACCGCTGCCGCCAGGTGCGGCTGGTCGGCGAGCAGGCTGCGCAGTTGTGGGTACGCACGCACCGCGCTGCGGGCCACCGTGGCATACCTCGGCACTCCGCTGAGCCGGGCCGCGTGGGCCAGGAAGAGCGCGATGCCGAGGGTGCCGTGCGCCAGGCCCAACCCGGTCGGCAGCAGCAGCCAACGCTGCTCGTCGACCGGCTCGACGCCCAGCCAGCTGACCCGGTCGCCGTCGGCGATACCGCAGGCGACGAGCCGGTCGGCCACCTCGCACGCCGCGGCGAGAAGCCGCTGGGGCGGGGCGGCGACCGCGTCGAGGTTCGTCAGTGCCGGCCGGTCGAGACGATGTGCCGGCACGGGCCGGCGGATGGCCATCGTCGCCTTGACGATCCACTCCTGGTCCTGCAGGTCCACGTCGCCGAGGCGGTCGATGGTCCCGGTCACCCGATCGATCTCGGGTTCGGCCAACAGCGTCGGCAGCCGGGTGCGGTCCGAGGCCCACACCTCGCGGCCACCCGGACGGGTCTGGAAGAGCGGGACGTCGCCGGCCCACAGGTCGAGCGCCTCGTGTGGTGCCGCGGACCGGCGCAGCTCGTCGGGCGCCGAGGTCCACAACGCGTCGAGCGCCTGATCCCGGTCGAGCCCGTCACGCAGCACGTCGGGATCTCCCAGGGCGTCGAGCAGGGCGTGGTATTCACGGGTGGGCCGGAGCACCACCCGCACGTGCAGGTCGGCACAGCGGCGGACGATCTCCGCCAGCCGCTGCCGGTCCCGGCGGGCAGCGTCGTAGCCGGAACGGAACCCGTGCAGCAGGTCCCGCTGGTACGCCGCCGGATCGACGACCCGACCGCCCAGGCGAGGCCGGCTCGGCCCCTCGATGACCTGCAACGCCCGGCCGACGAACCGCATCTGGTCGGTGCCGGCCGCCTCCCAGCGCCAGGTCACCGCTCCCACCGAGCCGGTCAGTGCGGAGGTGTCCACCCCGTGCTCGCCGACCTCGGCCGACGGCAGCAGCGCGGTACGGGCCACCGAGCCGGCGAGCACCCGTGCGGCAGGGTCGTTGCTGCCGATTCCCGGCATGCTGGGGTGGAACAGGGTCTCCGCGTCGACCACCACGGGTTGGTCACCGGCGGCGATGATGTTCTCGCAGTGCATGTCCGTGGCGTGCACGATGTACAGCAGCGCCAGCAGCGACCCGAGCCGCCGGTAGTAGGCCGCCGCGGCGGCGGGGTCGGCCAGCGGCGCCGCAGCGACGAACTCCATCCAGCCGTACTCGCCACAGGCGTGCACGATCGGGCTGCGCAAATCCAGCCCCGGGTTGGCGGCCTTCAGCCAGGCGATCAGCTCAGCCAGGCCCAGCGACGTCCCGATGCCACGCGGCTTGTAGACGATCCGCGCCCCGCTGCTGAAGCGGAGGACCCGGACGACGTCGCCACGCTGGTGCGGATCGCCCTGGCCGGTGCCGACCGCGCACAGCGCCCCGGGATCGGTGCCGCCGAGCACGACCCGGACGATCTCCGTCCGGTCGGCCGCGAAGCGGGTCAGCGTCGTGGCCAGCGCCTCGGCCTCGAACCGGCTCGTCTCGGCCAGCAGCCGGGCCAGCACCGGATAGGTGCAGAAGAACCGGCACAGCCCGTCCGGTCCGGTGAGCTGCCGGACGAACTCCGCGAACCGCTGCCGGCCATCGCTCCCGCGCAGCCGGCCGCTGTCGCGCCAGTCGTGCAACTCCGCCACGATCGCACGAGCGGCCAGGCACACCAGCCGGTCGTTCAGGTCGGCGCGGAATCCTTCCGCCACCGAGACGAGGTCGAGTTGCGCCGTGGCCTGGACCGGCGTGAGCCGGGCGACGGCCTGCTCGACCGCCGCCGCGACCAGGGTCCGCATCGGCCAGGCGAACGCCTCCTGCCAGCGGTCGGGCACGGGTACCTCGGCGGGCGGTACGGCCGCCGACCGGATCGCCGCCTCGACCATCCCCACCCAGTCGGGACGCGCGACGCGGGCAGCCAGCGCGGCCGATGGCTCGGCGAGCAACCGCAGCAGGCCGGCCTCGTCGAGCCCGACATCGGACAGCCGCCACCGGAACGCCGGGCCGCCACGCGGACCGTACCGCTCCCGCCACCGGTCGAACCTGGCCCGGGAGGTCCCGTCCCGCCGCTCGGTCACCTGGTCGACGCCGTGGGCCCGCTCGTGCAACGCCAGGGCCGGCACCCACCAGCCGTCATCGAGCCCGTCGGGCGCGGGGGCACCGTCGGCCCGTCGCATCGGCTCGACGCTCATACGCGCAGAGCATGCCAGCCGCGCCCGACCCGTTCATGGGTGGATACCACGTACTTTCCCGGCCGACATCGATGGCCTGGCCGCGCGGCCCCTTTGCCCTTTCCGGCAGCTCGCGCGCCCTATCGACGGGTCGAAACCCCACTCATGGCCGGGCCCTGAAAGCCCGCGTCATAGATAGGGCCAGCCCTCCTCGACGTCGAGCCGAGACGTGCATGGTTGCCTCAAGGAAGCCTTCGGGGAGATGCGCGATGCATGTCGGGCTGGTAAACCTTGCCACCCGCTACCTCGGCCTCCGGCCGAGGGTTCGGCGAGCCGCGGCCGGACGGCCGCCTCCGGCCCTCGTCCGGTTCGGGTGAAGCCACCTCACCCGAACCGGACGCAAAATGGGCGCATCGGCGAGAGGGGACGATCCGATGAGCACGCCCATGTCGAACGACCGGCGGCAGCCGACCTACCTGCAGCAGAGCGGCCGCAAGCAGTTGACGCCACGCCAGCGCCGACGCGTCGAACACAAGCAGGGCCGCATCGAACGCCTCGGCGGCCAGCCCCGCGAGGCGCGCGGCCCCGGCCGGTGACGCGTATGGAAGCATCAAGTGCGGGCCACTCCAACCACTCGAACTCACCTGAAGCGGTCATATATTCACCTTGCCGGAGCCTTGTCCACTA
>NZ_BOPC01000088.1 GCF_016863555.1 Micromonospora qiuiae
GGGCGGCGCCTGCCGCTGCGTGTTAATAAGGGGCCCTTCCTCTACACCAGGCGTTAACAAGGGGCCCTTCCTTCGCCTTCTTCGCCCTGTCTGGAATGGGGGTGGCTGGGGTGGGAACAAGAAGGGGCGTGGGTCGGTTGTACCGAGCGTCGGTGTGATTCAGTGTCCCCGGGCCTCACCTATATTGCCTTCGCGGAATACCGTTCGGCTGGAGCCGCGTCGCGCCACTCGCCGAGAGGCGACCTGCACACCGACACCCACGCGCTGCCCCCGGCCCGGTTTCGGGCCGGGGGCGACGTCGTGTGGGGATCTGTCGACGACCTGGCTCGCCTGCTCGCCCCGGCTGTCCTATGGTCAAGGCGGACAGCGCCGGTGGGAGGAGTCGTACGTGGGTCTGCGGAAGGTGCTCCTGGGCTGGCCGGTCTACCGGCAGCTCACCGGCGCCGACCCCTCGGGCCGAGGTGCTGCGGCCCAGTCCGCCCGTTCCGCGGCGCTTACCGCCCGCACCCAGAGCGCCGACCGGGTGGCCCGTTCCGTCTGCCCGTACTGCGCGGTCGGCTGCGGCCAGCGGGTGTTCGTCGCCGACGGCCAGGTCACCCAGATCGAGGGCGACCCCGACAGCCCGATTTCCCGCGGCCGGCTCTGCCCGAAGGGCTCGGCCAGCAAGAGCCTGGTCACCAGCCCGCTGCGGCAGACGAAGGTGCGTTACCGCCGGCCGTACGGCACCGACTGGGAGGACCTGGACCTGGAGACGGCGCTCGACATGATCGCCGACCGGGTGCTCGCCGCCCGCGCGCAGACCTGGGAGGACGTCGACGACCAGGGTCGTCCGCTGAACCGTACCCTGGGCATCTCCAGCCTTGGTGGGGCCACGCTGGACAACGAGGAGAATTACCTCATCAAGAAGTTGTTCACCGCGGCCGGCGCGCTTCAGATCGAGAACCAGGCGCGGATTTGACACTCCGCCACCGTCCCCGGTCTGGGGGCCAGCTTCGGTCGCGGCGGCGCGACGATTTTCCAGCAGGACGTGGCGAACGCTGACGTCATCGTCATCCAGGGCTCCAACATGGCCGAGGCCCACCCGGTGGGCTTCCAGTGGGTGATGGAGGCGAAGCGGCGCGGGGCGAAGGTGTTCCACGTCGACCCGCGGTTCACCCGCACCAGCGCGCTGGCCGACGAGTACCTGCCGATCCGGGCCGGCACCGACATCGCGTTGCTCGGCGGGGTGGTCAACTACATCCTCAGCAACGAGTTGGACTTCCGGGAGTACGTGTTGGCGTACACCAACGCGGCGACGATCGTCAGCGACGATTTCGTCGACGCCGAGGACGCCGACGGGATTTTCTCCGGCTTCGATCCGGAGACCGGCAGTTACGTGCAGACCAGTTGGCAGTACGCCGGCCAGGAGGCCAGTTCGGGCAGCGGTCACACGGCCGCCGAGCGGGAGACGGCCGCCGGGCTGCGACACGAGTCGCACGGCGCCCCAGTGGCCGGTGCCGTCGAGCGAGACGAGACGCTGCAACATCCGCGCTGCGTCTACCAGATCCTCAAGCGGCACTTCGCCCGCTACACCCCGGAGATGGTGGAGCGGGTCTGCGGGGTGTCTCGGGAGAAGTTCCTGGAGTTGGCGCGGGCCTGGGCGGAGAACTCGGGGCGCGAGCGCACCGGTTGCCTGATCTACTCGGTGGGCTGGACTCAGCACAGCGTCGGTGTGCAGTACATCCGCACCGGGGCGATCATCCAGTTGCTGCTGGGTAACGTGGGTCGTCCGGGTGGTGGGGTGCTGGCGCTGCGCGGGCACGCCAGCATTCAGGGTTCCACCGACATCCCGACGTTGTTCAACCTGCTGCCGGGCTATCTGCCGATGCCGCAGCATGACGCGCATCCCACCTTCGACGCGTGGGTGGAGAGCATCCGCCACCCGGGCCAGAAGGGTTTCTGGGGCAATGCCCGGGCTTTCGCGGCCAGCCTGCTCAAGGCGTACTGGGGCGATGCGGCGACTCCGGACAACGACTTCTGCTACGGCTACCTGCCTCGGCTCACCGGCGACCACGGCACCTACCAGCAGGTGCTCGACATGATCGACGGGAAGATCAAGGGTTACTTCCTGCTCGGCCAGAACCCGGCGGTCGGTTCGGCGCACGGGCGGGCGCAGCGGCTGGGTATGGCCAACCTGGACTGGCTGGTGGTCCGTGACCTTTTCATGATCGAAAGTGCGACGTTCTGGCAGAACGGCCCGGAGGTCGCCACCGGGGAGATCGTGCCGCAGGAGTGCCGTACCGAGGTGTTCTTCCTGCCCGCTGCCTCCCACGTGGAGAAGGACGGCACATTCACCCAGACGCAGCGGCTGTTGCAGTGGCGTGAGAAGGCCGTCGACCCGCCCGGCGATGCTCGCTCCGAGCTGTGGTTCTTCTACCATCTGGGACGCAAGCTGCGCGAGAAGCTGGCGGGTTCGCCGTTGCCGCGCGATCGGGCGTTGCTCGACCTGGCCTGGGACTATCCCACGCACGGCCCGCACGCCGAGCCCGACGCCGAGGCGGTGCTGCGTGAGATCAACGGGTACGACACCACCACCGGCCGCCCTCTCGCCGGGTTCGCTGAGGCCCGCGACGACGGCAGCACCGCCGTGGGTTGCTGGATCTACAGCGGGGTGTACGCCGACGGGGTGAACCAGGCGGCCCGCCGTCGTCCCGGGCACGAGCAGGACTGGGTGGCGGCGGAGTGGGGTTGGGCGTGGCCGGCGAACCGGCGCACCCTGTACAACCGGGCCTCGGCCGATCCGCAGGGCCGGCCGTGGAGCGAACGCAAACGCTACGTGTGGTGGGACGCCGAAGCCGGGCGGTGGACCGGCCACGACGTGCCGGATTTCGAGGTGACGAAGCCGCCGTCGTACCGGCCGCCAGCGGGCGCCACCGGCCCGGCCGCGATCGCCGGCGACGACCCGTTCGTGATGCAGGCCGACGGCAAGGGCTGGCTGTACGCGCCCAGCGGGGTGCTGGACGGGCCGCTGCCCACCCACTACGAGCCGGTCGAGTCGCCGGTGCGTAACCCGCTCTACGGCCAGCAGGCCAATCCGACCCGCAAGATGTACGCGCACCCGATCAACGCCACCAACCCGAGCCCGCCGCAGGAGCACAGTCAGGTCTTTCCGTACGTGTTCACGGTCAGCCGGCTCACCGAGCACCACACCGCGGGCGGGATGAGCCGCACGGTCGCGCCGCTGGCGGAACTGCAGCCGGAGATGTTCGTCGAGGTCTCCCCGGAGTTGGCCTTGCTGGTCGGGCTGAACCATCTCGGCTGGGCGCACCTGATCAGTTCCCGCGCGGTGATCGAGGCGAGGGTGCTGGTCACCGATCGGGTCGCTCCGCTGCTGGTGGAGGGTCGGGTGATCCACCAGCTGTGGCTGCCGTACCACTTCGGGTTCGAGGGGCTGGTCACCGGTGACTCGGCCAACGATCTGTTCGGCATCACCCTGGATCCGAACGTGCTGATCCAGGAGAGCAAGATCGGCACGTGTGACGTGCGGCCGGGCCGACGGCCCACCGGGCCGGCGTTGCGCGAGTTGGTGTCGGATTACCGGGTCCGCGCCGGCGTCGTGTCGGGCGGCAACCCGCCGGCGGTCACCCCGGGCGTGCCGATCGAGTCGACCGGGTCCACCGGCGACGGAGAGGGGAATCGCTGATGGTCGACCCGGAGAGCCGGTCGGGTTCGCCGGTGGCGTTCGACCCGGCCACGGCGGCCGGCTGGGTCGACGCGCCGCCGAGGATGGGCTTCTTCACCGACACCAGCGTCTGCATCGGCTGCAAGGCGTGTGAGGTGGCCTGCAAGGAGTGGAACGGGGTGCCCTCCTCCGGGTTGGACCTGCTCGGCATGTCGTACGACAACACCGGTGCGTTGACCGCGAACTCGTGGCGGCATGTGGCCTTCGTCGAGCAGCCCCGCCCGTCGGGGGACGACGACTCGCCCGGAGGTGGTTCGGCGGTGGCGTCGAGCAGCGGCGCGCCGGTCGAGTTCCTCGGCATGCCGGGCGCCGCGCCGCCGGGGCGTACCGGTAGCGCGCACGGGCGCAGCGACTTCCGCTGGCTGATGATGTCCGACGTGTGCAAGCACTGCACCCGCGCCGGCTGCCTGGACGTCTGCCCGACGGGCGCCTTGTTCCGCACTGAGTTCGGCACGGTCGTGGTGCAGGAGGACATCTGCAACGGCTGCGGCTACTGCGTGTCGGCCTGCCCGTACGGGGTCATCGACCGGCGGGCCGGCGACGGTCGGGCCTGGAAGTGCACGCTGTGCTACGACCGGATCGGGGTCGGGATGACGCCGGCCTGCGCGCAGGCGTGCCCGACGGAGTCGATCCAGTACGGTCCGCTGGACGAACTGCGCGACCGGGCCGCGGCCCGGGTGGCGACGCTGCACGAGCGGGGCGTGCCCGAGGCGCGGCTCTACGGCCACGACCCGAGCGACGGCGTCGGCGGCGACGGCGCCTTCTTCCTCCTGCTCGACGAGCCGGAGGTGTACGGCTTGCCGCCGGATCCGCAGGTGCCCACCCGTGACCTGCCGCGGATGTGGCGGCGGGCCGGGGTGGCCGCGCTGGCCATGGCGGCCGGGGCGGTCGTCGCGTTCCTGGGCGGGCGGCGGTGAATCCGCGTCGGCTCCCGGTGGGCGAGCGGTTCCGCCGCTTCCGCGACCGGCTGGGCGCCGCCGGCACCACCGGCGCTCCGAGCGGCGCCGCGCCGGGCGCCGCGAGCGCTCCGGGCGACGGCCCGCCCACCGCGCCGGGCGCCACCGGCGGCTCGGTCGGCGGCGCGCCCACCGCGCCGGGCGCCGATGCGCGCACCGCGTCCGGCGGGCGCGACGGCGAGGGCCGGGGCAGGCGGCGTCGTGGGCGGGGCGGGGAGGAACTCGCGGTGCCGCCGGCGGAGTTCCGCTCGTACTACGGCCGGCCGATCCTCAAGCCACCGGTCTGGACCTGGGAGATCGCCGCCTACCTGTTCACTGGCGGCCTCGCCGCCGGCTCGTCGCTGCTCGCCGCCGGTGCGCAGCTCACCGGTCGGCCCGCGCTGCGCCGCGCCGGCCGCCTCACCGCGCTGGCCGGGGTCACCGCCAGCGGCGTCCTGCTGGTCATGGACCTGGGCCGCCCGGAGCGGTTCCACCACATGCTGCGGGTGGCGAAGCCGACCTCGCCGATGTCGGTGGGCACCTGGATCCTCACCGCGTACGGGCCGGCGGCCGGGCTCGCCGCGGTGGCCGAGGTGGCGCCGCTGCTGCCCGAGCGGGGGCCGTTGGGGCTGGCCCGCCGGATGCTGCCCCCGTTGGGGCGCGCCGCCGGGCTGGCCGCCGCGGGGATCGCGCCGGCCCTGGGCACCTACACGGCGGTGCTGCTGTCGGACACGGCGGTGCCGTCCTGGCACGGGGCGTACCCGGACCTGCCATTGGTTTTCGCGGGCAGCGCCCTGGCCAGCGGCGCCGGGATGGGTCTGATCGCGGTGCCGCCGACGCAGGCCGGTCCGGCCCGGCGGCTGGCGGTGGCCGGTGCCGGCCTGGAGTTGGTCGGCGCGCACCGCGTCCAGACCCGCCTCGGTCTGGTCGCCGAGCCGTACCGCATCGGCCGCGCCGGCCGGTTGCTGCGTGCCGGGCGGGCGTTGACCGTGGTGGGGGTGGCCGGCGCGCTGCTCGGCGCCCGCAGCCGGGTCGTCTCGGCGTTCTCCGGCGCCGCCCTGCTGGCCGCGTCGGTGGCCACCCGGTTCGGGATTTTCCACGCCGGCGTCGCGTCGGCCCGCGATCCTCGGTACACGGTGCTGCCGCAGCGGGAGCGACTCCAGCGGCGGGCCGACGAGCAGGACCGGTAGCCGGGACTCCCTCGCGCGTCCGCCCACCGGCTGTGATCCAATGCTCGGTGGAGGCGTTCAGGTGGCTGGTGCCCCTCCCGGTCTTCAACACCGGTGTGGTCCGGGATCCGGGCCAGGCGGGTTCGATTCCCGTCCGTCTCCGCCAAGGCTGCGAGGAGATGACCGGATGGGCGAGGGCCGCGCCGACCCGCGTCGCCGGGTGCCGCGTACCGACGTGCTGCTGGCCGATCCGCTGCTGGCCGCGGCCGCCGTCACGCTCGGCCGGGACCGGGTCAAGGCCGCTGTGCGGCAGGCCCAGGAACGGGCCCGCCGCGGTGAGATCAACCCCGACGAGGTACGCGACGCCGTGCTGGCCGCGTTGCCGCCGGCCACCCCGCGCGCGGTGCTCAACGCGACCGGGGTGCTGCTGCACACCAACCTTGGCCGGGCTGCGCTCTCCGAGGCCGCGGTGGCCGCCGTGGTCGCCGCCGCCGGCCACACCGATGTCGAACTGGATCTGGGCACCGGGCGGCGGGCCCGTCGCGGCCGCGACGCCCTGGACGCCCTCGCCGCCGCCGTGCCGCAGGCCGAGGCGGTGCACGTGGTGAACAACGGCGCGGCGGCGCTGGTCCTCGCGGCCACCGCGCTCGCCGCCGACGCGGAGATCGTGGTCAGCCGCGGCGAGTTGGTGGAGATCGGCGATGGTTTCCGCCTGCCGGACCTGTTGGCCAGCACCGGCGCCCGGCTGCGGGAGGTCGGCACCACCAACCGCACCGCCCTGGCCGACTACGCGGCCGCGATCGGTCCCCGGACCGGTTTCGTGCTCAAGGTGCATCCGTCCAACTTCCGGGTCACCGGGTTCACCTCGTCGGTGCCGGTGCGGCGGCTGGCCGGGCTCGGCGTGCCGGTGGTCGTGGACATCGGCTCCGGGCTGCTCGCACCCGATCCGGCGCTGCCCGACGAACCGGACGCGGCGAGCACCCTGCGGGCCGGGGCGAGTCTGGTCACCGCGAGCGGCGACAAGCTGCTCGGCGGCCCGCAGGCCGGGTTGCTGCTCGGCGGCGCCGGGTTGGTCGAGCGGCTGCGCCGGCATCCGCTGGCCCGGGCGCTGCGGGTGGACAAGCTGACCCTGGCCGCCCTGGCGGCGACCCTCGGTGATCCGGCCACGCCCACAAGGTCCGCGCTGCACGCCGACCCGGCCGCGTTGCGGGCCCGTACCGAACGGCTGCGCGACGCCCTGGCGGGCGAGGGCCGCAAGGCAGAGGTGGTGCCGTCGGTGGCGGTGGTCGGCGGCGGTGGCGCTCCGGGGGTGGAGCTGGACTCGTGGGCGTTGAGCCTGCCTGAGCGGTACGCCGCGGCGCTGCGCGTCGGTGACCCGCCGGTGCTCGGCCGGGTGGCGGGCGGCCGGCTGCTGCTGGATCTGCGGTGCGTGCCGCAGCACGCCGACGAGCGCCTGCGCGCCGCTGTGCTGGCCGTGCCGGAGGACGACTGAACATGCTGGTGGTGGCCACCGCCGGGCACGTCGACCACGGCAAGTCCACGTTGCTGCGGGCACTGACCGGAATGGAACCCGACCGGTGGGCCGAGGAGCGCCGGCGGGGCATGACCATCGATCTGGGGTTCGCCTGGACGGTGCTGCCCTCCGGCGTCACCGTCGCCTTCGTCGACGTGCCGGGGCATGAACGTTTCGTGCCGAACATGCTGGCCGGGGTCGGTCCGGTGCCCGCCGCGGTGGTGGTGGTCGCCGCCGACGAGGGCTGGATGCCGCAGTCGGCCGAGCACGTGGCCGCGTTGGACGCGCTCGGGGTGGCGTACGGCCTGCTGGTGGTGACCCGCGTGGACCTGGCCGATCCGCGGCCGGCGTTGGCGCGGGCCCGCGCGGAGCTGGCGGCCACCTCGCTGCGCGGGGTGGAGGCGGTGGCGGTCAGCGCGGTCACCGGCGTGGGCCTGCCGCAACTGCGTGCCGCGCTGGATCGGCTGGCCGCGCGGCTGCCCGCTGCGGCGGCCGACGCCCCGGTGCGGCTCTGGATCGACCGTGGCTTCACTGTGCGCGGCAGCGGGACGGTGGTCACCGGCACCCTCGGCGCGGGCCGGCTGCGGGTCGGCGACGAACTGGAACTGGCCGGCAGCGGCAAGGCGGTGCGGGTGCGGGGCCTGCACCGCCTCGGCGAGCCGTGTGCCGGGGTCGGGCCGGTGGCCCGGGTGGCGCTCAATCTGCGGGGCGTGGCCCGTGACCGGATCGCCCGGGGAGACGCGCTGCTCACTCCGGGACGGTTCCGGCCGACCGATCTGGTCGACGTGCGGCTGGCCGGCGACCCGGTGGCCGACCTGCCGGCGGCGCTCGTGCTGCACGTCGGTTCGGCCGCGGTGCCGGTGCGGTGCCGTCCGCTGGGCGTGGACACCCTGCGGCTGCGGTTGAACCGCCCCCTGCCGTTGCTCGTCGGTGACCGGGCGTTGCTGCGCGACCCGGGCCGGCATCACGTGTCCGGTGGCGTCACCGTGCTGGACGTGTTCCCGCCGCCGCTGCGGCGGCGGGGCGCGGCGGCGGCCCGCGCGGCGGTGCTGGCGACCGTGGACGGCCGCCCGGATCTGGCCAGCGAGCTGCGCCGCCGGGGCCTGGTGCGCTCCGGTGACCTGAGCCGCGCGGGCGTGCCGGTGACCGTCGCGCCGGTGGCGGGGGACTGGCTGGCCGATCCGGAGCACTGGCGGCGACTGGGCCGCCGGCTCGTCGACGTGGTCACGGAGTACGCGCGGGCGCATCCGTTGGAGCCGGGCGTCCCGGTGGAGGTGCTGCGTCAGCGCCTCGACCTGCCCGACCGGGCGTTGGTGGCGGCGCTGGTGGCCCCGCCGCTGCGGCTGGCCGCCGGCCGGGTCGCCGCCGCCGGCGCGCCGGCGCTGCCCGAGCCGGTGGCCCGGGCGCTGGCCCTGGTCGCCGACGACTGGGCGGCCCACCCGTTCCGCGCGCCCGACGCCGACCGGCTGGCCGCCGTCGGGCTCGGCGCCCGGGAGATCGGCGCCGCGGTACGCGCCGGCGCGTTGCTGCGCCTGCCCGGCAACGTCCTGCTGGCGCCGGGTACGCCGCAGCGGGCGGTGCGGGTGCTGGCCGGGCTGCCGCAGCCGTTCACGCTCAGCGCCGCCCGGCGGGCCCTGGACACCACCCGCCGGGTGGCGGTGCCGCTGTTGGAGCTGCTCGACCGGCAGGGCAGCACCCGCCGGCTGCCCGACGACGCCCGCGTGGTGGTGGGCCCGGCGGACGACCTGCCCGGTTAGGTCCATCCGCCGGTCGGCCGGGACCCCGGCGACCTACGGTGACGCCATGGACCCTTCCGCGGTCTGGCGGGACAAGCAGCGCCGGTGGCGGATCGAGGCGTACCGCGCGCCGGACCTGCGGTTCGCCATCTTCGCCACCAACGGCACCACCGAGTCGGCCCCGTTGTGGTTGTTCGGTATGTCGGCGTTGGCCCGCTGGCTGATGAGCCACCAGATATCCCTCGACGATCTGGAGGTCGACTGACGGTTCGCCCGGTCGGAGGACATCGCAGCGGCGGCCCGGCAGCGGGCCGTCGCGGGTCGTAGCGTGCGAGCTGTGAGAGACCGAGGCATCCGCAAGTTCCTCGCGGCGCTGGCCGGTCTCGCCGTGATCTATTTCGGCACCGCCGGCCGGTCGGCCGAGGAGGGCCGGGGGATCTCCGGCGGGCTGGTGGTGCTGGCGCTGCTCGCCGCCCTGCTGGTGTGGCACCTGACCAAGCCCGGTGGCGACGCGGCGAAGTGACCGCCGCCCCAGGTGGGGCCTCGCGGCTCGACGCCGCTTGAAGGCGACGTGGCCCCGGCGGGGCGATGTGCGCCTGCCGGTCAGCCGGCGGCGACGCTGCGGCTGATCTGCCCGGCGGATTCCTCGCCGAGCGCCACCCGCACCAGCGCGGAGGCGAGTCGGCCGAAGTCCCCGTCGTCGACCAGCCGGGCCAGCCGGTCCGGAGTGGGGGGCAGGCCGAGCCGCCGGGCCCCGGCGATCGCGCGCCGGTCGGTGTACGGGCGCAACTGTGGCCAGACGGTCTGCACCTCGCGCAGGAAGATGTCGGCGCCGGTGGGTCCGATGCCGGGGAACTCGGTGAGCAGTCGGCGTAACGCGGCCGGGTCGTCGCCCGCCTCCCGGTGTAGTCGCCGCAGGTCACCGTGCCAGCGGTCCAGGCAGAGCCGGGCCCCGGTGCCGAGCATCGTGGCGGTGCGTTCGTCGTAGCGGCGGTAGTGGCCCCGGCCGAGCGCGTCCACCCGTTCCTGCCAGCTCGCCGCCTCCATCGCCTGAGGCGTGCGCTGGCCGGCGGCGAACAGTTCCCGTGCGGCGGCCACCGCCACCTGGGCCCGGATGCGGGTGCTCAGCAGGGTGGCGAGCACCAGCAACTGGTACAGCGGCGCCGGGCGGTCGGCCAGGGAGATGCCCGCTTCTTCGGCGTACGTGGGCCGGGTCAGCAGGACCCGTGCCGTCTTTTGTTGGTCGCCCATCGTCGGGGTGTACCCGTACCTGGTCCGGCTAGCCCTGATCGGGTGCGGGTATGCCGGCCACGGCGGCGGGTAAGCCCGCGGTGGGCGCCGCGCCCGCGGCGCTCCGGCGGCGAAGGGAGACGACCGTGACGAACCCGCAGCAGGAAGAGCTTCGGCGCAACAACCTCGGTGCCACCAGCCAGGACAACAAGGGCCCCGGCCCGTCGGGTCATCCCCGTAACCGCGGCTCGTCGTCGGGGGACGCCGGCCGCCCTGTGCCGCGCGGGCAGCTGTCGCCGTACGGTCCGGCGGGAGAGCCGGTGGCCGACGACGACAGTGACCGGCGCGGCTAGCGCCGGTGCGGGCCGGACGGCCGCAGCCGGTTCCAGGTGGCTGCGGCCGCCAGCCCGTACGCGAGGTGCGGGACGAGGTCGGTGACCCAGTCGGCGCGGCGCCAGGTGCGGGGGTCGGTGACGCCGAGCAGGGCCAGGGATCCGTCGGCGAGCGTCATCGCCCCACCGCCGAGCAGCACGGCGGCCCGCAGGAACGGTTGTCGCCGGCCGCGGGCCAGCGCCGCGAAGCCGACCGCCGCCGCCAGGCCGGCGCCGTAGCCCATCAACGCGCCGAGCCCGGAGCGGCGGCTGGCGGCCTGGTCGCTCGGGCCCAGGTCGAGGTGGACCGTGTCGGCCAGTTTCCCGGCGCTCTCCTCCGGGGTCCGGCTGGCGGGGCGGGCCCGCAAAACCATGTCCAGGTACGTGAGGATGTTGAGGGCGGTGCTGCCCACCGCTCCGACGACGAGCCCGTCGGCGAGGTCGGCCGTTTTCACTTCGGGTCACCCGGTTCCCGGTTGCCCTTGGGTCCGTAGGTGCGCTCGCCCCGGACGACGCCGCGTTGGCCTCGCTCCTCCTGCAGCAACCGGTTGGCGGCCTCGTCGGCCAGCTTGTCCGGGTTGTGCCGACCGGAGTTGTCGATCGCGTTGCGGATGCGGGCTCGCTGCTTGTCGTAGGACTTGCTGCCCGGTCGTGGTCCTGGCATCGCTGTCTCCTCGGGTGTGCGCCGGTGGCGTTACGCGGCCCGTCTACCCGCCTGGGCCGGTGCCAACCCCGCTCCGCCGCCTACCGGGGTGGGGCGTGATGTCGGTACGCTGCCCGCCGGAGCAGGTGCCGGGGCCTTTTCGCCGGTGCGGTGCGGTCGGCCGGGTGACCATGGGTGGAGACCTCTCCGTATGATGCTTGCCCCAGAGCAAGTAATTTTCGGAGGATGGTCATGGCGGATGCGCCCACGGGGGTTTCCCGCGCCCTGCGCGAGGCCCCGCCCGACCAGGTGGTCGAGGCCGCCGACCGGGCCATCCGGTCCGTCCTGGGCGCGTCGGGCACCGCCGTGTTCGTCGCCGACTACCGCATCAGCGGGCTCTGGCCGGTGCTCGACTCACGGCAGCCCGGTGTCGGCAGCCACGCCGACCAGGGTGTGGTCCACCGCTGTTTCAGCAGCCAGCAGCCCGTGCAGGAGTCCGGTGAGGACGGCCGGTGCCGGCTCTACCTGCCGCTGTCGGTGTGGGGCGAACGGCTGGGCGTGCTGATGGTCGAACTGCCCGAGGCACCCGGGGACGAGATGCTGCGCCGGGCGTCGGACATCGCCGGCGAGGTCGCGCTGGCGCTGCGCGCGGCCGACCGGGAGACCGACCGGTACCGGCGGGCACGCCGCCGAGAGCGGCTGAGTATGGCCGCCGAGCTGCAGTGGGAGCTGCTGCCGGGGCGCAGCGTCAGCCATGGCGCCTTCCACCTGGCGGGGCAGCTCGAACCGGCGTACACAGTGGGCGGTGACCACTTCGACTGGTCGTTGGGCGACAACCGGCTCACCGTCACCGTGCTCAACGGCGACGGCATCGGGCTGGCCGCGGCGCTGCTGACGGCGGTGGCGGTGAACGCGATGCGCAACGCGCGCCGCTCCGGCGGGTCTCTCGTCGAACAGGCCGAGCTGGCCTCCGACACCGTCTACTACCAGCATCGTGGGCACCGGCACGTGGCCACCGTGCTGCTCGAGCTGGACTGCGACACCGGACGGGTGCGGGCGGTGGATGCGGGTTCGCCGTACGTGATGCGGGTGCGTGGCGGGACCGTCTCGCGGGTGGAGCTGGAGCAGCAGCTGCCGCTGGGCATGTTTGCCGAGACCCGCTACGACCTGCAGGAGTTCGACCTGGATCCGGGGGATCGGCTGTTCGTGGTCTCCGACGGGGTGTGGGGTGCCGACCCTACCGGCCGCGAGCGCTACGGCGAGCGGGCGATGGCCCGGTCGATGCGGGCCACGCGGTTGCAGCCGCCGACCGAGGCGGTTGGTACGGTGATGCGCGAGTTGCAGGCTTTCCACGCGGACGCCGATCTGCGCGACGACGCGGTCGTGGTCTGCCTGGACTGGCGTGGGTCCGCCGGCCGGGAGGTCCGTTGACGGACGGCGCCGGGGCAGTGGGGCAGGGCCAGCGGGACAATCGCAGGGGACGTCGGGTGGAACGACCGGATCTCGCCGCGGCGATCGACGCAGCCGCCGAGGCGCTGGTGGGGGTGCTCGATTCCGCCGTATCCCGGCACCGTCTCGCCGTCTCGCCGATCCAGCTGCGGGTGTTGGCGTTGCTCAGCAGTCGGCCGGAGACCAACGTCAACGGTCTGGCCGAGTTGCTGGATGTCGTACCCTCCTCGGCCAGCCGGCTCTGCGACCGGTTGGAGGCGATCGGCCTGCTGCGCCGGGTGGCCGATCCCCGGGACCGGCGTGAGGTGCGCCTGGAGCCCACCACGGCGGCGCAGGCGCTGCTGGGGGAGGTGCGGTCGCGCCGGCACGAGGCGGTGCGGACGGTGCTGGACCGGATGCCGGCGCGCAGCCAGCAGGACCTGTTGCGGGCCCTGCTGGCGTTCGGCCAGGCGGCGACAGCGGTGAAGTCGGCTGATGCCGCGACGCGTAGCGCCCCACCACCCGACACCCTCTATCATCCTAGGACACACTGGACATGGTGACACCCGTCACACCGGTGCCGGCATGCAAGAGGAAGACACCGCCGCTGCGCAGCCGGGGCCTCGCCAGGGCCCGATATAGTGGCAGCGCATCCGGCCAGCCCGTGATCATCAACCGAGGGCGGCAGGGCCAGGGGAGGTCCCGGATCGGGACCGCAGGGGGCGCCGGCATCAGTCGGCCCGACAGCGCGTACGACGCAACACGGCGCGACCGGCGCCGCGGTGCGCGAGCGTGCCGCGGAGGAGGTTCGGTGTCGCGTCGGCCCGCTCGGGCGGAGCAACCACAGGCCCCCGGGGCCGCGGCAGAACCCTCCGCCGACCGGGTGCTGACCCTGCCGAATGTGATCAGCTTCCTGCGCCTGCTGGGCGTACCGCTGTTTCTGTACCTGTTCCTCGTCGCCCGCGCCGATGTGGCCGCGATCGTGGTGCTGGCCGTCGGCGGCACCAGCGACTGGGTGGACGGCTGGGTCGCCCGCCGGCTGCGGCAGGTCAGTCGCCTCGGTGAACTGCTCGACCCGCTCGCCGACCGGCTCTACATCCTCGCGACCCTGGTCGCCTTCACCGCCCGTGAGGTGGTGCCCTGGCAGTTCACCGCGGCCCTGCTGGCCCGGGAGGCGCTGCTGCTCGGTTCGCTGGCGGTGCTGCGTCGGCACGGCTACGGTCCGCCGCCGGTGCACTATGTCGGCAAGACCGCCACGTTCCTGCTGCTGGCGGCGTTTCCGGTGCTGCTGCTGGCCGCCGCGGTGCCGGTCACGACCGCGGTCGCCGGCGCGGTGGGCTGGGCCCTGGCCTGGTGGGGGCTGGTGCTCTACTGGGTGGCCGGGGCGCTCTACGTGATCCAGGCCCGCCAGTTGGTGCGGGCGGTACGCGGCCGAGGGGTGCCGGCATGAGTGACGAGCAGGGCGAGGGCCGGCGCGGCGGCCGGGGGTTCAGTCCGGACTTCCTCACCGAGTTGTTCCGCAGTCCGCTGGATCCGGGTTATGCGGACGCGGCGCTGCGGCGCGCGGAGCGGGGGCAGCCGGGGCGGGCGGGTTGGTCGGTGGGGCCGGTGAGCGTCGCGGTCGTCGTGCTGCTCGGTTTCCTGTTCGCCGTGGCGTACCGGCAGACCATGGCCGAGGAGCCGGGGCGGGCGCAGGCCCGGTCGGGGTTGGTGGCGCAGATCCAGCAGCGCGAGGATGAGACCGATGAGTTGTCCACCCGGGCCGACGCGTTGCGCGAGGAGGTCAACCGGCAGCGGGAGGCGGCGCTGGGCGGTTCGCACGCGGCGCGGCTGCGTAACCTGGAGGCCAGCACGGGCCTCGGGAAGGTGCGTGGCGACGGTGTGGTGGTGCGGCTGGCGGATGCGCCATCCGGTCAGCAACCGCTCAGTGGTGCCAATGTGGGGCCGTCGCAGGTGCTCTACAGCGATCTGCAGGGGGTGGCCAACGACCTGTGGGGAGCCGGGGCGGAGGCGATTGCGATCAACGGGCAGCGGTTGACGGCGACCTCGACGATCCGTAACGCGGGTCAGGCGATCCTGGTGGATTTCCGGCCGGTGACCGGGCCGTACGAGGTGTCGGCGATCGGTCCGGGTGCGATGCGTAAGCGGTATGAGGGCAGCCGGAGCGCGTTGACGATGCGCAAGGTCGCGCAGGACACGGGGCTGTCGTTCGAGGTGCGTGAGGCCGATGACCTCACCCTGCCGGCGGCGCCGGAGCCGCAGCTACGCTACGCGCAGCCTGCGGTGAGCGCCTCGCCGTCGGGTGCTGACGAGTTGTCCGGGTCGGGTTCGTCTCCCAGTCCCTCCGGAGGTGGTCGATGATCGCGGTGCTGGCGCTGCTGGCCGGTGTGTTGCTTGGTCTGTGGCTGGATCCCACGGTGCCCTCCGCGTTGCAGCCGTACCTGCCGATCGCGGTGGTGGCCGCGTTGGACGCGGTGTTCGGCGGGGTGCGGGCGAAGCTGGACCGGATCTTCGACGACAAGCAGTTCGTGGTGTCGTTCATCTCGAACGTGCTGGTGGCGGCGCTGATCGTGTATCTGGGTGACCAGCTGGGGGTGGGCGGGCAGTTGTCCACCGGGGTGGTGGTCGTGCTGGGTGTGCGCATCTTCGGCAATGTGGCGGCGATCCGTCGGCACCTGTTCCGGGCGTAGGTTTGTGGCGTGAGTGACGAGCACACCGAGACGGGTACGGGGTGGCCGCAGCCGGCGGGTCCGGCGCGGCCGGGCGGTCCGGCGGGTGAGCCGGATCCGCGGCCGGACGCGCCGGACCCGGACGAGTTGAGTCCGTTGTCGCCGCCGGAAGGTGACGAGTCGGCGGCCGGGTCCGGCTTTGTCGAACCGGCCGAGGGTGGGGTGGATGACGCGGCCGGGGCGGTGGGTGGGTCTTCCGCGTCGTCTGGGGGGTCGTGGCGGCGGTTCAGTCCGGCCGCGGGGATGATCGGTGTGTTGCTGGTGCTGCTGGGTTTCACGCTGGCGGTGCAGTTGAAGACCACGTCGACGGATCCGTCGATGGCGACCGCGCGGCAGGAGGATCTGGTTCGTATCCTCTACGACCTGGATGCGCGGGAGATGCGGCTGCGGCAGGACATCGCGGCGCTGGAGGAGAGCCAGCGGCAGTTGCGTTCGGGGGAGCAGGGTCGCCAGGCGGCGTTGGAGGAGGCGACCCGGCGGGCGGACGAGCTGGGGATCCTGGCGGGTACGTTGCCGGCGCGGGGGCCGGGCCTGGCGGTGCGGTTCGAGGCGGGGTCGAAGCCGATCTCGGCGATTCGGGTGCTGGACGCGGTGCAGGAGCTGCGGGGGGCTGGCGCGGAGGCGATGCAGATCTCCGGCGGTGATCGGGCGTCGGTGCGGATCGTGGCGTCGACGTACTTCCTGGACGGCCAGGATGGGGCGTCGTTGATCGTGGACGGGCGTCCGTTGACCGGGCCGTTCACGATCACGGTGATCGGGGACGCGGCGACGATGCGCACGGCGCTGAACATTCCGGGCGGGGTGGTCGCGGAGGTGGCGCGTGACGGCGGTAACGTGATCGTTGAGGATCGTGAGGTTGCCGAGGTTTCGGCGCTGCACGCGCCGAGCACGCTGGAACACGCCCGCCCGGTCAGTTAGGCCGAGTGTGGGGTCGGCACCGGTTGGTCCGGTGTCGCGACGGATGAGGACGCTTCTGGTGATTCCTGAGGGTCTGCGGTACACCGCTGAACACGAGTGGGTGGTTGCTGCCGAGGGTGGGGCCGTGCGGGTCGGTATCACCGATTTCGCGCAGGACGCTCTTGGTGATGTCGTGTATGTGCAGTTGCCGGAGTCGGGCGTGCAGGTCGCGGCCGGTGAGTCGTTGGGTGAGATCGAGTCGACCAAGAGCGTGTCGGAGATTTACGCTCCGGTGGGCGGTACGGTGTCGGCCCGTAACGAGGTGTTGACGGACACCCCGGAGGTGATCAATTCTGATCCGTACGGGTCGGGTTGGTTGGTGGAGATCGTTCCGGCGGATCCGGCGTCGCTGGACGCGTTGCTCGATGCGCAGGCGTACCGCGAGTTGACGGAGAGCTGAGCTTTTTTCCTGTGCCGGCGGTGGTGTGTGTGCCGCGCGTCCGGTTGCCCTGTTTTTCGGCGCTGGCTAGGCTCGCCCAGTCGACCGAGAACCCATTGTTGAGCGTCGCGGACAGCCTTTCGAGGCGTGGCAGAGCCAGCCGCCGGGTGGATGCGCCCGGCGGCCAGACCCGCCGTTTGCCGACGCCGACCGAAACAGATCCGTGAGGTGGTCCCATGACTCGCCCAGGCGACGAGTTCCCCCCGCTCGACGTCACGTCGACGCTTAATCTCGGTTCGCTCGACGAAGCGTTGGAGGGGCCGGATACCGATGTGGTGCCGAGCCGGATGTCCGGTTCGCTGCCGCCGGGTATGGCGCTGCTGGTGGTGCGTCGGGGTCCGAATGCGGGTGCGCGGTTCCTGCTGGATCACGATGTGACGACCAGTGGGCGGCATCCGGACAGTGACATTTTTCTCGATGACGTGACGGTGTCGCGTCGGCACGCCGAGTTTCACCGGGACGGTGGGACGTTCACGGTGCGGGACGTGGGCAGCCTGAACGGTACGTATGTGAATCGGGAGCGGGTCGAGGCGGCGACGCTGAGCAACGGCGACGAGGTGCAGATCGGCAAGTTCCGGGTGGTGTTCATCGCCGGTCCACGCCCGGAGGGGGAGGCCGGCCGGGGGTGAACGAGCCTGCGGCCTCCACGCCGTCCGGGGCGGGTCGTGCCCAGTCGTTGATGAGTATCGGCGAGGTGCTGGCGCATCTGCGGGCGGATTTTCCCGACGTGACGATTTCGAAGTTGCGGTTCCTTGAGGCTGAGGGTCTGGTGGAGCCGCAGCGGACGGCGGCGGGTTACCGGAAGTACGGCTGGGACGATGTGGCGCGGCTGCGGTTCGTGCTGACGGCGCAGCGGGATCAGTATCTGCCGTTGCGGGTGATTCGCGAGCAGTTGGCGCAGTGGGATGCCTCGGGTGAGGCACCGGAGCGGTCTCGGCCGGCGTTGGTGGCGGTGGGGCCTGATGGTGAGGTCCCGGGGCGTGCTGCGCCGGTGGAGTCTGCTCAGGTGCGCCTGGATCGGACGCAGTTGCTGGCGCGCAGTGGGCTGGATTCCTCGACGTTGGGGGAGTTGGAGCGGCTCGGGCTGGTGGTGTCGGATCCGCCGGGCTGGTACGACGGTGATGCGTTGATCATCGCGCGGGCGGTGGCGGGTCTGGCGGCGTACGGGTTCCAGCCGCGGCATTTGCGTGGCTATCGGACGGCGGCGGACCGGGAGGTCGGTTTGTTCGCGCAGTTGGTGGCGCCGTTGGCGCGGCAGAGTGATCCGGCGGCGCGGGCGCGGGCGGCGGAGGTGGCGCGGGAGTTGGTGTCTCTGTCGCAGCAGTTGCACGCGGCGTTGGTGCGGGTGGGGTTGCGGTCGACGCTGGGGCGGTGAGGCGTCGGATTGGGCTCCGGTCGGTGTGGTGGCGCGTGCCGTAGGCTTGATGGGGTATCCCCGGTCTTGGCGCGGGCGTCGGGTGCGGGAAGCGCATGGTACGGCCGTGTCGCGGTCCGTGTACCGTGCAGGGAAGGGCGCGGTGCGGCGCAGGTGACAACGACACGGAGGCGGCGGTGCGCGAGCTGAGCGTGGTCGGGGTTCGGGTGGAGTTGCCCAGTAACCAGCCGATCGTCCTGCTCAGGGAGGTCGAGGGTGACCGCTATCTGCCGATTTGGATCGGCGCGGTCGAGGCGACGGCGATCGCTTATGAGCAGCAGGGTGTCAAGCCGGCCCGGCCGTTGACTCACGATCTTCTGCGGGATGTGTTGGCGGCGTTGAAGGCGCCGTTGCGGGCGGTGGAGATCACCGAGCTGAAAGAGAATGTCTTCTTCGCTGATTTGTTGATCGGTGACGGGGTGCGGGTGTCGGCTCGGCCCAGTGATTCGATTGCGTTGGCGTTGCGGGTCGGTGCGCCGATTCGTTGTGCTGAGCAGGTCCTCACCGAGGCGGGGATCGTGATTCCCGATGAGCAGGAGGACGAGGTGGAGAAGTTCCGGGAGTTCCTGGAGCAGGTGCGGCCGGAGGATTTCGCCGGTTGAGTCGGCGGTGCGCCGGTTGTGGGGCCCTGTTTTCCGCTGGCTGTGACTCTCCGTGATGGTGATGATCATCGTTGTCGGTGCGCGGCGTGTCGCGATGGTTTCTCCGTGGTAACCCTGGTCGGCCGCTATAGGGTGACCGTGTCGAGGGGTGCGCGTCGGCGGAAACGACGTGTCACCGCACTGACGGGGAGGTTGTCCGGATGCACGAGCCGCGAGAATCCGATCGGGTCACCGGGCTGGACGAGTCGGGTGGTTTGCCCGGGTCGGCAACTGACGGTGACGGTGCGGTGGGATACCGGGGTGTGACGGCGTGCCATGCGGTAGGGATCAGCTACCGGCAGCTGGACTACTGGGCGCGTACGGCGTTGGTGGTGCCGAGTGTGCGGGACGCGTCGGGTTCGGGCACGCAGCGGTTGTACTCGTTTCGGGACCTGGTGGTGTTGAAGGTCGTGAAGCGGTTGTTGGACGCCGGGGTGTCGTTGCAGAACATCCGTAAGGCGATCGAGGCGTTGCGGTCGCGTGGGGTGGAGGATCTGGCGGGCATCACGTTGATCTCCGATGGGACGACGGTGTACGAGTGCCGTTCGCCGGAGGAGGTGGTCGACCTGTTGCAGGGTGGCCAGGGGGTGTTCGGCATCGCGATCGGCGGCGCGTTCAAGGAGATTCAGGGTTCGTTGTCGCATCTGCCGGCGGAGCCGGTGGTGTCGGAGCCGGAGTCGCGGGAGTTGCCGGTGGGCGACGAGTTGGCGGCGCGGCGGGCTCGCCGGCGGGCCGGCTGAGGCGGTTGCGGCCGGGAGTGACGTGCGGGTGTCGGGCCGTCGCCTTTTGAGGTTTTTCTCGGTCACCGAGTGTTGCTGTTTCTTGTGGTGCCGGGTCGGGTTCGGTCGGTTGTTCGGGCGTGGGGCTGCTGGCGCAGGTCAACCGGCGTGTCGGGGCACGGGGCGCGCGGCGGGGGTGGCTCTCGCGGGCCGCCGCCGATATCACGGCGGGTGAGTGTGGCGTCACGCTTGGGGTGTCCATTTGTCACTCTTCGTGGTTAATCATTGTCATGATTCCGATAGGCCGGCGCTGCCTGATCCGATCCGACACGCTATCGTCCGTCACGGTCTGCCGGATGTCGTCGGTATGTGCTCCGACGGCGCCGGTTGATCGACGCCCCTCCGCGCGGTGTCGCGCGTACCTGCTGTGGGAAGGAAACGACCGTGACGGTTGTCGAAGAGACCGCCCCCGCCTCACACTACGAGCGCATCGGTGGCGCCAGTGCGGTGAAGGCCGCTGTCGAGTTGTTCTACGAGCGGGTGCTGGCCGACCCGGAGTTGGCCGGCTACTTCGCCGAGGTGGAGATGGTGGGGCAGCGCCGGCACCTGGCGCAGATGCTGACGGTGGTGCTCGGTGGCCCGAACGGGTACACCGGCCGTGACCTGGCCGCGGCGCATCAGCCGCTGAACATCCCGGTGGCGCACTACGTCCAGGTGGGTCAGCATCTGACGGCGACGTTGACGCAGCTGGGGGTGCCGGGCGACATCATCACCGACGTGCAGGCGGTGCTGGCGCAGGTGCAGGGCCAGGTGGTGGCCGGCGGAGACCGGGCGGGCGCCTGAGAGTGGACGTTCCCCGGCTCAAGCAGAGTTGGTCCCTGGTCGCCGCGCACGGTGATCAGGTGGCGCTCTACTTCTACTCCACACTGTTTCTGGCCTATCCCGAGGTCCGGCAGATGTTCCCGACCAACATGGCGGGTCAGCGGGACCGGCTCGTCACCGCTCTCGGTCACATCGTGTCCAACGTGGATCAGATGGACCGCCTGGTCGGTTTCCTGCGGGACCTCGGCGCCGACCACCGTAAGTTCGCGGTGCGGGCGGAGCACTACCCGGCGGTCGGGGAGGCGTTGCTGGCGACGCTGCGGCATTTCCTCGGCGACCAGTGGACCGACGATCTGGCGCAGGACTGGACGGCGGCGTACGGGCTGGTGGCGAAGGTGATGACCGAGGCGGCGCAGGAGGCTGAGGCGGTGCACCCGCCGTGGTGGGTGGCCGAGATCATCGGCCACGAGCAGCGGGCCTTCGACGTGGCGGTGTTGACGTTGCGTCCGCAGTACCTGCTGCCGTTCACCGCCGGCCAGTCGATCGGGGTGTCGCATCCGGCGACGCGGGCGTGGCGGTACTACTCGCCGGCGAACGCGCCGCGGCAGGACGGCACGCTGGAGCTGCATGTGCGGGCGGCGCCCGGCGGCGCGGTGTCGTCGCGTCTGGTGTACGGGTGCGCGGTGGGCGACCAGCTTCATCTGGCGGCGCCGGTGGGCGACCGGTTGACGTTGTCACCGGCCGGGTCGGCGGACCTGCTGCTGCTGGCCTCGGGCACCGGCTTGGCGCCGTTGAAGGCGCTGGCGGAGCAGGTGGCCGCCGAGGGGGCGCAGCGGCGGGTCGACCTGTACGTGGGGGCGCGCTCCCGCAGCGAGTTCTACGACAGCGACGCGCTGGACAAGCTCGCCGCGTCGTACCCCTGGTTGACGGTGACCCGGGTCGTGGGGTTGGACACGACCCGGCCGGGGGAGTTCGTGCGCCCGGTGGACCGGGCGCTGGCCGACGGTGACTGGCGGTCCCGGCACGTGTTCATCTGTGGCTCCGACGACATGGTGTCGCATGCGGTGGCGACCCTGACCCGGTGCGGCTACCACCCGGGGCAGCTGCACCACGAGGGTCTGGGTCAGCACTGGTACGGCCCGGCCTGGCGGACGGCGGTGGACCGCCCCTCCGCCCTCGATGATCTCGGAGGTGCCCGGTGAGTGGACGGCGTAGCTCGAAGGGAGGGTCGGTGCGGTGAACGCGACCCCGATCAGCAGATACGACGGTGCGCAGGTGGCCGGCGGTGTGCAGGTGCGCATCACCGCCGACCGGGTCCGGCGGTGGGAGTTCGGGTCGACGTCGTTCGCGCGGCGCGGCTACGACCAGGCCGACGTGGATCGGTTCCGGATGCAGGTGGCCGACGAACTGGACCTGTTGGCGACGCAGGTGGCGAATCTGCGGGCGGAGAACGAGCGGCTGGGCGACCATGTGGAGCTGCACCGGCACGGGGTGATTCCCAGTTCGGGACAGGCGCCGAAGGTGCCCGCGGCGAAGGAGGTGAATCTGCTCTCGGCGGCGCAGCGGGAGGCCGAGCAGATCATCGCGCAGGCGCACGACTACGCGCGGCGGGTCGCCGAGTACGCCCGCACCCAGTACGAGAGTTATGTCCGGGCGGCGGTGGAGGAGGCCCGGCAGGAGGCGGAGCGGGCGGTGCAGGAGTACCGCGCGTCGGCCGGTGCGACGTTCGACGACGGGGTGGCCACACGTGAGGCGCTGCGGATCTACGGCGAGATGATGATCTCGCACATGCAGGCGGCGGCGCGGCATCTCGACGACGGCAGCACGCAGTTGGCCCGCGCGATGGAACGCATCACGGGGCCGGCGGTGGCCGTCGGCCCCGTGCCGCGCCACCAGCAGCGCTGACACCCGATGTGGTGAGGAAGGGCCCCCTGTCAACGCCTGGTGCGCGGCAGGGGGCCCTTCCTGACGTCGGGTTCGGGTCGGGCGGGGACGCTGGTAGCGTTGATCGCGCCGGTAGCACCCACGTGGGAGAGACCGCCTGGCGGTAGCCGGGACGGCGCCGAAGGGGCAAATCCTCCCCGGAACCTCTCAGGCAGAAGGACCGCGTCGGGGCAGGCACTGTGGAGCGCCCCCGCGGGTGCGACAGAGGGGGAGGGCCGACCTGTCGACCCCACCCCCGCAGGAGCGTCGCCCATGACCGCAGAGCAGTTCGCCGACCGGCACATCGGCCCCGGGCCGGACGAGGAACGCCGCATGCTCGACACCGTCGGGTACGCCTCGATCGACGAGTTGATGGACGCGGCGATTCCCGAGGTGATCCGCTGGCACGGCCGGTTAAACCTGCCGGAACCGGCCGGTGAGCGGGAGACCCTGGCCGAGTTGCGGGCCCTGGCCGCGCGCAACACCGTCGCCGTGTCGATGATCGGCCTGGGGTATCACGGCACGCACACCCCGGCGGTGATCCGCCGTAACGTGCTGGAGAATCCGGCCTGGTACACCGCGTACACGCCGTACCAGCCGGAGATCAGCCAGGGCCGGCTGGAGGCGTTGCTGAACTTCCAGACCATGGTGTCGGATCTGACCGGTCTGCCCACGGCGAACGCGTCGATGCTCGACGAGGGCACCGCGGCGGCGGAGGCGATGACTCTGGCGCGGCGGGCGTCGAAGAGCACGAGCCGGGTGTACGTCGTCGACGCGGACACCCTGCCGCAGACCATCGCGGTGATCCGCGGGCGGGCCGAGCCGCTCGGCATCGAGGTGCGGATGCTCGACGTGGACCGCGACGAGTTGCCGGCGCAGTTCTTCGGCCTGCACCTGCAGTACCCGGGGGCGTCGGGGGCGGTCCGCGACCACAGCCGGCTGGTGCAGGCCGCGCACACCGCCGGTGCCCTGGTCACCGTCGCGGCGGACCTGTTGGCGTTGACGTTGCTGCGTCCGCCCGGCGAGGTCGGTGCCGATATCGCCGCCGGCACCACCCAGCGGTTCGGGGTGCCGATGGGCTTCGGTGGGCCGCACGCCGGCTACCTGGCGGTGCGTTCGGGGTTGGAGCGGATGCTGCCCGGCCGGCTGGTCGGCGTGTCCCGCGACGCGGCCGGCGACCCGGCGTACCGGTTGGCGTTGCAGACCCGTGAGCAGCACATCCGGCGGGAGAAGGCGACCAGCAACATCTGCACCGCGCAGGTGTTGCTGGCGGTGATGGCCGGCATGTACGCGGTGTATCACGGCCCGCAGGGGCTGCGGGCGATCGCGGCGCGTACCCACGGCATGGCGGCGCGGCTCGCGGCGGGGTTGCGCGCCGGCGGTGTGACTGTCGCGGACGTGGCGTTCTTCGACACCGTCACCGCGACGGTGCCGACTCGGGCGGCCGACGTGGTCGCGGCGGCCGCGCGGCGCGGCGTCAACCTGCGGCTGGTCGACGCCGACCGGGTGGGGATCGCCTGCGACGAGACCACCACGGCCGCGCACCTGGCGGCGGTGTGGGCGGCGTTCGACGTGCCGTGCTTCGACGGCGAAGCGGCGGCCGGGCTGCCGGCCGCGTTGGCGCGTACGTCGGATTTCCTCACCCACCCGGTGTTCAGCGCCCACCGTTCGGAGACGGCGATGCTGCGGTATCTGCGGCGGCTGGCCGACGCCGACTACGCCCTGGACCGGGGCATGATTCCGCTCGGGTCGTGCACGATGAAGCTGAACGCCACCACCGAGATGGAGCCGATCAGCTGGGCGCAGTTCGCCCACATCCACCCGTTGGCCCCGGCGGAGCAGACCGCCGGCTACCGGGAGCTGATCGCCCAGTTGGAGGGGTGGTTGGCGGAGGTGACCGGCTACGACGCGGTCAGTGTGCAGCCCAACGCCGGCTCGCAGGGGGAACTGGCCGGGTTGCTGGCGATCCGCGCGTACCACCGCGAGCGGGGTGAGGGGCACCGGGACGTGTGTCTGATCCCGTCGTCGGCGCACGGCACCAACGCCGCCAGTGCGGTGATGGCCGGAATGCGGGTGGTCGTGGTGGGCTGCGACGACGACGGCAACGTCGACCTGGTCGGCCTCGACACGAAAATCGACCAGCATCGGGACGCCCTCGCCGCGATCATGGTGACGTATCCGTCGACGCACGGGGTGTACGAGACGGGCATCGCGTCGCTGTGCGCGAAGGTGCACGACGCCGGCGGCCAGGTGTACGTCGACGGGGCGAACCTCAACGCGCTGGTCGGGTTCGCCAAACCGGGCCGGTTCGGGGCGGACGTGTCGCATCTGAACCTGCACAAGACGTTCTGCATTCCGCACGGCGGCGGCGGGCCGGGGGTGGGTCCGGTGGCGGTGCGGGCGCACCTGGCGCCGTTCCTGCCCGGGGATCCGGCGGGCGCGCCGGTCGCCGGCCGGCCGGCGATCTCGGCGGCCCGGTACGGGTCGGCGGGGATCCTGCCGATTCCGTGGGCGTACCTGCGGATGATGGGCGCCGATGGGCTGACCCGGGCCACCGGGGTGGCGGTGCTGGCGGCCAACTATGTGGCGGCGCGGCTGCGGCCGCACTTCCCGGTGCTGTACGCGGGCAACAAGGGCCTGGTGGCCCACGAGTGCGTGCTGGACCTGCGGCCGTTGACGAAGGCGACCGGGGTGAGTGTGGACGACGTGGCCAAGCGGCTGATCGACTACGGCTTCCACGCGCCGACGATGTCGTTTCCGGTGGCGGGGACGTTGATGGTGGAGCCGACCGAGAGTGAGGACCTGGCCGAGTTGGACCGGTTCTGCGACGCGATGATCGCCATCCGGGCGGAGATCGACAAGGTGGGTTCGGGCCAGTGGCCGGCCGGGGACAATCCCCTCGCGAACGCGCCGCACACGGCGGCGATGCTCGCCGGTGACCAGTGGCCGCACCCGTACCCGCGGTCGGTGGGTGGCTACCCGCCGGGCGTGCGGCGGGCGGGGAAGTACTGGCCGCCGGTGCGCCGGGTCGACGGCGGGTACGGTGACCGGAACCTGGTGTGCTCGTGTCCGGCGCCGCAGGCGTACGAGAGTTGACGGGACGTCGGGCACCGCGTCGACCTGGGCGTCAGCCCCGCCAGGGCGGGGACTAGCCTGGGCGGCGCGGGAACATTCGTGATCGTGTCAGGCGGCGAGGGCGTGTCGGGCGGGGCCACGGTGCGGTGCGATGCTGCTGCCGTCGGGCAACAGTTCGCCGGTGTCCTCGAAAACGATGACCCCGTTGCAGAGCAGGCTCCAGCCCTGCTCAGGGAAGCAGGCGATGACCCTGGCTGCTTCCCGATCGGTGGCTTCGGCGGAGGGGCAGGTGGGTTGATGCTGGCACATCGGGTTCTCCGGACTGTGGGGGCACTGTGTCATGGTTCACATGACCAGTGACGCACAGTACCAAGCGTACGCGCGCCGCATCGAGCAGGTATCCGTGTGGTATGTCGGAAATCCGCTGAACGGATGACCAGGAACCGCCCAAACGGCGTGGAAGCGCTCCCACGCGTGGGGGTCGATCCCCCCGCGACACCCCCCGCCTGCCGCGGCCGCCTCACCGAACACGCCCGCTGGCAATGGCGCCCCGCCGACGGCGGCGACCCCGCCGCACTCACCGAAGCGTTCCTCGCCGCCCACGGCCTACCCCTGCACGACCTGGCCCGCCCCGCCACCCACCACCCCGACGGCATCTGCGGCGCCGCCCTCTACCTCTCCGCCGCCGCCGGCGCCCTGCTCACCAACGCCGCCCCCGGCCCGGCCAACCCCGCCGACCTACCCGAAGTCGCCGTCGTCGTCTACCGCCACACCGACCCCCCACCCCCGCCGCACCACCCACCACCACCCTGGTGGCACAGCCGGTGGACAGAAAGCTGGAGCCCCCGCCAACACGCCGACGCCGTCACCACCGTCCGCGACGCCATCGGCCGCGGCGACGTCTACCAGGTCAACCTCGTCGGCCACGCCGCCGCCACCTACACCGGCGACCCCCTGCCAGCCCTCGCCCGCCTCGCCCGCCTACCCGGCGCCCGCTACGGCGGCGTACTCGCCGGCACCGGCTGGGCCATCGGCTGCGCCAGCCCCGAAACCCTCATCGAACTACGCCACGGCACCCTCACCACCCGCCCCATCAAAGGCACCCGCCCGGCCACCGCCGCCGGCCGCGCCGACCTGCTCACCTCCGCCAAGGAACGCGCCGAACACATCATGATCGTCGACCTGGAACGCAACGACCTGGCCCGCGTCGCCCGCACCGGCAGCGTCCGCGTCGACGACCTGTTCGCCGTACGCCGCTGGTGCGACCTGTGGCAGGCCGAATCCACCATCCGCGCCCACATCGCCGACGGCCTCGGCCTGGCCGACCTGCTCCGCGCCGTCTGCCCCGGCGGATCCGTCACCGGCGCACCGAAACTCGCCGCCCTGAACCACATCGCCACCTGCGAACCCGTCGGCCGCGGCGCCAGCATGGGCGCCCTCGGCTGGATCGGCCCCGACCACCTCGACCTCGGCCTCACCATCCGCACCGCCGCCGTGGACACCACCACCCTGCACGTATGGGCCGGCGGCGGCATCACCTGGGACAGCGACCCCCACGCCGAAGTCGCCGAAGCCGCCGCCAAAACCGCCCCCGTCCGCGCCGCCCTCGCCCCGACCGCACCCCACACCCACGACCGATAACCTTGCCGCCATGACGATGCGCGACATCCGAACCATCGGCGACCCGGTACTGCGCACCCCCTGCGAGCCCATCACCAGCTTCGACACCGAACTACGCGCCCTGGTCACCGACCTGATGGACACCCTGCTCGGCGCACCCGGCCGCGCCGGCGTCGCCGCACCCCAGATCGGCGTCAGCGCCCAAGTCTTCGTCTACGACGCCGACGGCCACCGCGGCCACCTGATCAACCCCACACTGGAACTGTCCACCGAACTCCACACCGACGACGAAGGCTGCCTGTCCATCCCCGGCCTGTACTTCCCCACCCCCCGCGCCCTGCACGCCACCGCCCACGGCTTCGACCAGAACGGCGAACCACTGACCATCACCGGCAGCGGATTCCTCGCCCGCGCCCTGCAACACGAAACCGACCACCTGCTCGGCCGCCTGTACGTCGACACCCTGCGCGGAGACACCCGCCGCCGCGCCCTACGCGAAATCCGCGCCGGCCGCTTCGACTCACCCCGCCACACCTGACCCGCCGACACACCCCGGCCGGTTCCACCGCCGCCAGCGCCCCGGATCGGTCAACGCCATCCTGTGATGCGGCCCGGCCGACACCACCCGCAACGATCCACCCAGCGCCGCCTCCGAGCCGGGGGACAGGTGCGCATGCAACCCGCCGGCAACAGCGGATCCCGACCCAGCAACCCCGCCAGAACCCCACGGTCGTGCGCACCGACACCCGCCGATGATCACACGTCGGCAACCGGCAGCCTCACCCGGCCAGCCACTGGTCGTAGCCGAGCTTGCCCACCAGAGCGAACACCACCACCAGCAGCACCACCCGCACAAACCCCGACCCGCGCCGCAACGCCATCCGCGCCCCCACCATCGCCCCGACGATGTTGCACACCGCCATCGCCGCCCCCAACAACCACCACACGTGCCCCGTCACCGCGAACACCACCAACGCACCCGCGTTCGTGCCCGCGTTGATCACCTTCGCCATCGCCGAACCGTGCAGGAAATCCGCACCCAGCAACGCCGTGAACGCCACCACCAGAAAGGTGCCCGTCCCGGGCCCGATCAACCCGTCGTAGGTGGCGATGCCCACCCCCGCCACCAACACCGCCACCACCACCCGCACCCGGGTCCGCCGCTGCGGCACCGCCACCGTGCCCAACCGTGGCCGCAACACCACGAACAACGCCACCGACACCAGCACCACCAGCACCACCGGCCGGTACGCCTCCGGCGGCACCGCACCCGCCAACGCCGCACCCAACCCCGCGCAGACCACCGCCAACACCGCCGCCGGCCCCACCACCGCCCAGTCCAACTTCGTACGGCGGGCGTACGTCACCGCCGCAGTCGAGGTACCCGCGATCGCCGCCAACTTGTTCGTCCCCAACGCGGTGGCCGGCGGCATCCCCGGCACCGCCACCAACAACGCCGGCAACAACAGCAACCCACCACCACCCACCACAGCGTCCACCCAACCGGCCAGGGCAGCAGCGGTGAGCAGGGTCGCGAAGGTCACCGGATCAAGTTCCACGGGCGGCAATTCTTCCCACCCCGCCCCGCCCGACGCGGCCCGCTGTGGCCAGCCTCACCGGCCACCCACCAGGGGTCACCCGCCGCCACGGCGCCGCACCCACACCCCCACCGCGCCCACCGCCACGAAAAGCAACATGGAACAGAACAACGCCCGCAGCATCGGGTAACTGTCCCACGAGCGTCGTTAAGGTGACACCGTGCGCCTGGCCACGTTCAACCTGCTGCACGGCCGGTCCCTGACCGACGGCCAGGTCGACCCCGCCCGACTCACCGCCGCCGTGGCCGCACTCGACGCCGACGTGCTCGCCCTACAGGAAGTCGACCGCGACCAGTCCCGCAGCGGCAACCTCGACCTCACCGCCGTCGCCGCCCAAGCCCTGCACGCCACCGAACACCGCTTCGCCGCCGCCGTCGTCGGCACCCCCGGCGAGACCTTCCGCCCCCTGACCCACGACGACGACGGCCACGGCGAACCCTGCTACGGCATCGGCCTGATCACCCGCCACCCCGTCACCGCCTGGCGCGTCACCCGACTGCGACCCGCCCCGGTACGCTCCCCGGTCTACGTACCCGGCCCCCGCGGCGGACTCGTGCTGCTACGCGACGAACCCCGCGTCGTCCTCGCCGCCGTCCTGGACACCCCACACGGCCCGATCACCGTCGCCGCCACCCACCTGTCCTTCGTCCCCGGCTGGAACGCCCACCAACTGCGCCAGGTCGTCCGCGCCCTCCGGCAGCTGCCCGCACCCCGCATCCTGCTCGGCGACCTCAACCTGCCCGCCTGGGCCGCCCGCGCGATCTCCGGCTGGCGGCTGCTCGGCCGCCGACCCACCTACCCGGCCGGACAACCCCGCGTGCAACTCGACCACGCCCTCGCCGACCGGCAGGGCTTCGACCAGCTACCACCGGTCACCGCTGTACGGACCCCCCTGTCGACCATCTCCGACCACCGGCCCCTGCTGGTCGACCTCGGCTGAGTAGAGGTGTGCCCAGATACGCACTGAATCAAGCT
>NZ_BOPC01000089.1 GCF_016863555.1 Micromonospora qiuiae
TTCTCAACCACCGCCGGGCGCCCACGATTCCGCCGCAGGACGGTCGACCGGCACCCGATGATCGGACATCCGGCGCAAACGGTGGGCACACCGATGGCGAGAACATCGAATCGGACTTTGCAACATGAAGCCGGCATCCGTACGATTGCCTCGCGGTCCCCGCACAGGTCGCCGACCCGCCAGCGGACCGACTGGCGTTACCCTGACAGCATGCAGGCCGTCTCCCCCAGCGCGACCGGCGTGGCGCATCTCGCCAGGCCCGGTCGTCCCACGCTGGTGGCGGGGTCGCTGGCCGAGCTGCGCGGGCCCACCCGAGGCGTCGTCCAGTTGCCGGTCCGCTTGATGTGGAGCCCCGACCGTAGCTTCGACCTCAGCGATCCCGACCAGCTGCTTTGGATGTACGAGAACGTACTCCGCGAAAGCACCAACCTCGACGACCTACGACTGCTCCTCGACGGCCGGACGCTGCGCCGGGTGTGGCGAGTGCTGAACCTGCCTCGTGGCGTGCGGCTGGCCTGGGAGACCCGGCATCGGGGTCTGCGGTCGGCGTGAGCGGGTCACATCCGCACGACTTCTACCGCGAGGTTGCCCGATTGGCGCTGACCGTCGCCGGACCGTACCGTTTTGTCCTCGGCGGAGGGGTGGCCTGGGCGGCACACGGCCTGGTCACCCGCCCCACCGAGGACGTCGACCTCTTTGCCGACGTGGAGGGCGCGGCCGCCGCGGCGGCCGCCGACGTGCGGGCCACGCTGGAGGCCGCCGGTTTCACGGTGACGGACGCGGACCCGGACAGCGAACTCGCCGACCTGTTCGACGGCTTCGACCGGGACATGCGGGACTTCGTCGTCAGCCGGGACGGCCGGCAGATCCGGCTCAGCCTGGCACGACTCGACCGTCACCGCAGCCCCGTGGTGATGGACCTCGGCCCGGTGATGGACGTACGGGATCTGATGGCGAACAAGACGGCCGCTCTGGTGAACCGACGCGAGGTCCGCGACTACATCGACGTCGCCTCCGCGTTGGAGCACCGCCGGGTGGCCGAACTGCTGGAACTCGCCCGCCAGATCGACCCCGCCCTTGACGAGGAGGACGTCCGGGCCGCCGGCCGGTACCTGGACCGGATCCCGGACCGCCGCTTCGCCCGATACGGTCTTGGCCCCGCCGACATCAGCCGGGTCCGCTACCGCCTGGCGGACTGGCCCCGCTGACGGGCGGCATCTGTTAACAAGGGGCCCTTGCTATACACCAGACGTTAACAAGGGGCCCTTCCTTACACCTCATTTGGTGAAGCGGCCTCCGGTGACGCCGAGAACCTCGCCGGTGATGAAGCTCGATTCCTGCGAGGCAAAGAAGACGTACGCGGGCGCCAGCTCGGCGGGCTGCCCCGGCCGACCCACCGGGGTGTCGGTGCCGAACTGCTCCACCTTCTCCTGCGGCATGGTCGCCGGAATCAGCGGCGTCCAGATCGGACCGGGCGCCACCGCGTTCACCCGGATGCCTCGATCGACCAGGTCGGCGGCGAGCGCCTTGGTGAAGTTCGCGATTCCCGCCTTGGTGGTGGCGTAGTCAAGCAGCTGCGGCGACGGGTCGAACGCCTGGATCGACGACGTGTTGATGATCGTCGAGCCCTCTTCCAGGTGCGGCAACGCGGCCTTGCAGAGCCAGAACATCGCGTACAGGTTGGTCTTGAGCACCCGGTCGAACTGCTCGGTGCTGATCCCGGCGATGCCCTTGTCCTGCGCCATCTGGTACGCCGCGTTGTTCACCAGGATGTCGAGGCCGCCGAGGTCGGACAGGGCGCGGTCGATCAGCGCCTGACAGTTGCGCTCATCGGCGATGTCGCCACGCACCGCGATCCCCTTGCGGCCGGCGGCCTCGACCAGCCGGACGGTCTCCCGGGCGTCGGCGTCCTCGTCCTCACCGAGATAGGAGATCAACACGTCGGCACCCTCGCGGGCGAACGCGATCGCCACGGCCCGGCCGATGCCGGAGTCACCGCCAGTGATGACAGCCTTCTTTCCTTCGAGCTTGCCGCTGCCCTGGTACGTCTCCTCGCCGTGGTCCGGTTTCGGCCTCATCCTGCCCGTCCGCCCCGGCGGCTCCTGCTGCTGGCTCGGCTGCCCCGACTGCTGGCCGTACTGCTCGGTCGGATCCTGCTGGGTGTACTGGTCCTGGCTCACGGGCGTCTCCTCGTCCGGTAGGTCGGATCCGGTCCCGGAAGGCCCTACCCGGGCTGGCGAAGCCCGAAACGGCCGATGGTGCGTCACAGCCCGTAAGGCATCCTAGGATCCTGTGCCATCCGGCTTGCGGGGTGGGTGGCGGGTGTTAAGAAGGGGCCCATCCTCTACCGCAGGCGTTAATAGGGGGCCCTTCCTTGCGTCTGGGTAGGCGGTGGGTGAGGGCGAGGGCGGCTCGGGCGGGTAGCGGGGCGAGCAGCCCGGCGAAGTCGGCCCGGCCCTGGCAGAACTGGATGAACGCCCGCCAGCCCGCCGGCGTGGCGAGCAGCGCGTGAAAGATCTCCGGACGGTGGGAGAAGCCGTCCAGCAGCTGGAATCCGGCCCGCATGGCCGGCAGCAGCCGGCGCGCCACCGCCCGTTCGTAGCCGGCGAGGTCACCGGCGGCGACCGCCTCACCGGCCAGCTCACCGGAGCGCAACGCGAAGCTGATCCCCTCGCGGGACCAGGGTTCCAGCAGACCGGCGGCGTCGCCGGCGACCAGCACCCGACCCCGCCGCAGCGGCGCGTCGTCGGCCCGGCAGCGGGTCAGATGACCCGTGTCGTGCGTGGCCGGCACGTCGGCCAGGCCGAGCCGGCCGACGAACCGACGCAGGTACGCCCGGGTCCGCTCCCCCTCGCCCCGGCCGGCGATCACCCCGACGGTGAGCCGGTCGCCCTTGGGAAACACCCAGGCGTACGAGCCGGGCAGCGGGCCCCAGTCGAGCAGCACCCGGTGCCGCCAGCGGGCCTGCTCGGGTGGCGACACCGGCAGTTCCACCTCCAACCCCAGGTCCACCTGTCGATGCCGCACCCCGACGTGCCGGGCGCTCACCCCGGAGGAACCGTCGGCGCCGATCGCCGTCCGGGCCACGATCGGTTCACCGTCGGCCAGTCGCAGGCGTACCACCTCAGGATCCTGTTCCAGCGACCGGACCGTGACCCGCTCGCGGACCTCGGCCCCGGCGGCCACCGCAGCCGCCCGCAGCCGGTCGTCGAACTCCTCCCGGCGCACCATCGTCACCAGCGGGCCCGACCTGTGCCGGCGGGTGAAGCGGATCCGCCCGTCGAGGGTGAAGGTGGCCCGGTCGACCTGGTCGTGGGCGGGCACCTCGATCCGCCCGGCCAGGGCCGCCAGCGAGGTGCCGATGAGACCCCCGCCGCAGGTCTTGTACCGAGGATGTACGGCGCGCTCGACGACAAGGGTGCGTACCCCACGACGGGCGGCGGCGCAGGCGGCGGAGAGCCCGGCCGGACCGCCCCCGATCACCACGAGTTCCCAGACGCTCACCCGATGCAGGGTAGATCAGCACGTGTGCCGGACGATGGCGACGCGACAGCCGATCGGGCAAGCATCTTCGCTCGGGCACCGGGTAAGCGCCGCTCGCAGACCGCCTGCCACAGGCGGAGAAAGCGCAAAGGAGGACACCATGCAACAGGTGCAGCTGTCGGACGTCGAGGCTCGGGTGTACGACGCGGTGGCGGCCCTGGAGGCACGCGGCCAGGTCCCCTACCCGGACATGATCGCCCAGGAGTGCGGCCTGACCGAGGAGCAGTTGCAGACCCCGCTGCACCTGCTGACCGAGAAGAACCTGCTGCACCGGGAGGACTCGCCGATGGCCGGGCTCGACTTCGGCCCCCGGTTCTGCGCCCAGCAACTCGCCTGAGCGGCCATCACCGGCGGTTCCCCGCAGCGGGACAATGCTCGACGACGCCGAACTACGGGGGACGCGATGAGCTCGGCCCGGGCGGGAGAGTCGGCCGGATCCGAGCCGTACGACGAGCGGCGGCGCCAGCGGGCACTCGGCGTCGGCCTGGTCGCGGCGTTCATGACACTGCTCGACGTCAGCATCGTCAACGTGGCCATCCCGTCGCTGGAGCGGGCCCTGCACGCCGGTCCCAGCGACCTGCAGTGGGTGCTCTCCGGGTACGCGCTGACCTTCGGGCTGGCCCTGGTCCCGGCGGGACGTTTCGGTGATTTCCACGGGCGGCGCAACGCGTTCGTGTTCGGCATCGCCCTGTTCACGGTGACCAGCGCGCTGGCCGGGCTGGCCCAGTCCCCCGGCGCTCTGATCGTCGCCCGACTGTTCCAGGGCGCCGCCGCAGGTCTGGTGAATCCGCAGGTGATCGGGATGATCCAGCAGCTCTTCCAGGGACCCGAACGGGCTCGGCCGTTCGGGCTGCTCGGCGCCACGATCGGCATCTCCACCGCCATCGGTCCGCTGCTCGGCGGTCTGCTGATCGCCGCCGGTGGACCGGAGCACGGCTGGCGGTGGGTCTTCTTCGTCAACGTGCCGGTCGGGATCGTCGCGGTGATCCTCGGCTGGCGGCTGATGCCGCACCGGCCGCCGGGGCAGGCCATCCGACGTCGCTCGGACCCGATCGGCGTACTGCTGCTCGGCATCGGCGTGACCCTGGTGCTGCTGCCGCTGGTGCAGCGGCAGCAGTGGCACGGCCCGGTGAAGTGGCTGCTTCTGCCCGCCGGCCTGGTCACGCTGGTCGGCTTCGTGCTCTGGGAACGCCGGTACGCCCGCCAGGGATCGCCGCTGTTCGACGTACGGATCTTCCGCCAGCAGTCGTACGCCCTGGGCTCGCTGATCGCGTTGATCTACTTCGGCGGCTTCACCGCGATCTTCTTCATCTTCACGCTGTACCTACAGACCGGGCTCGGCTACAGCGCGCTCGTCGCCGGTCTGGCGATCACGCCGTTCGCGCTCGGCTCGGCCGCGGCCTCGGCGGTCGGTGGACGGGTCGTCAACCGGTTCGGCCGTCCGCTGGTCGCGGCCGGTCTGCTGACCGTGGTGGCCGGGCTCGGCCTGGTGGCGCTCGCCATCGGGCTGGCACCGCACGCCCCGGTGCCCTGGGTGACCGCCGTACCCCTGCTGGTCGCCGGGATCGGCAGCGGCCTGGTGATCGCCCCGAACCAGACGCTGACTCTGTCGCAGGTGCCGGTGCCGCAGGCGGGCAGCGGCGCGGGCATGCTCCAGACCGGTCAGCGCATCGGCTCGGCCGCCGGCATCGCGGTCGTCGGGGCGGTCTTCTTCTCGATCGTGACCGAAACCGGCGCCCCCTGGTCGAAGGCCTTCGAGCGATCGCTGCTGGTGTCTGCCGGGATCATCACGCTGGCGCTGCTCGTCGCCCTCATCGACATCGCCCCCCACCGCGCAAGGAAGGGATGAAAGGAAGGGATGAAAGAAAGGGCCCCTTTTTAACGCCTGGGGTAGAGCAAGGGCCCCTTCTTAACAAACAGCGGGCGACTGCTGCGCGCACAGCGGGGCAACTGCTGGGCGCGTCGACCATGAGGGTGCGGATCCCCGCGGGCGGGCAGGGGCATCGACGGGCCGCCTGGCTGCACAGGACGGAACCGGCCGGCCCCGGATTCGGGGCCGGCCGGTTCGGTGCCGCCAAGGAGCCGGTAACGATGGCCGTGACCAACCCACGACCACGCCGCGACCGAGCGATCACCGCATCACGACCGCCGCGACCGAGTCACGGCCGCGTCATGCTCGGCGAGCGGGCCCGGTCGGTTGGGTCACCAGAGCTGGGAGACGATGTCCGCCGACTGCTCCTCCCACTGCGCGTAGTGGAACGGGTAGGCCGACACCTGCACCGTCTGCGCCGCGTTGGTCAGCGGCATCTCTCGCCAACCGTTGACCCGCTTGAGGGCCTCGAAGAAGACGGTCGAAGAGTACTCGGGATCGGTGATCTGCTCCACACTGCCCCAGCCGGTGGACGGGCGCTGCTGGAACAGGCCCTGCGAGTCGTGGTCGTTGTACGCGCCCAGATGGCCGAGGTTGTACAGCTTCGACTCCTGGAGGGCGGTGGCAATGCCGATCACCGCGCCCCGCTCGCCCACGCCGGTCTTCTTGGCCACCTCGATGATGGTCTTGGCGTTGCCGCGCTGGGCGTCGTCGAGCGGGATGCGCGACTGCGCGCCCTGCGCGCCGTACGGAATCAGTTTCGCCCGGGTGGGCTTGCCGGTGTCCGGCTGGTCGCTACGGCCACCGCTGGTCGGCTCCGACTCGACCGTGCCGCTACGGCCGGTCGCCTTGTCGATCGCCGCGACGGCGCCCTCGTGGGGCCCGCTGGTGAGCGGTGCGGCGATGGCGGACGGGCCGAGGGCCAGCCCGGCGAGGGCGGTCACGCCCGCGACGCTCAACGCGGTCTTCCTTCTCGGGTTCGTCGCGATGGCCGGGAGCCATCGAGTGAAGTCCAGCTTCACGATGGTTGCCCCTTCGATCGTTACGAGCCGCTCGGGGTGAGCCGCTCTCGGGTGACTGCAGAACACCGGCGTTTAGGTGCCGGCGCTACGGGGAAGTGCAACCGGCTCGTACTGTCGGGCATTCCGGAAATAGCCCCACCGCTGGCGGCTGCGATCCGGCTCACGCGACGACTCCGACGATCACGGCCACCGCCGGCAAACCGGACGGACTCGGCAAACCGAGCGGACCAAGCAGACCGGACGGACCCGGCAGACCGAACGGCAGGCGGCAGACCGGACGGCAGGTGCCGCGCGGTAGGAATGGGCCCGGCCGCGCGGGCAGGCGGGCGCGGCCCCGGAGGACCCCGTCAGGCAACGGACGGATCCGCGGGGATCAGCCGCCGTACGGGGTACCGAAGCGGACCAGGACGTGCCAGAGCTGCTTGAGCTGCTGGAGGGTGTCCGCGGCGCAGCCCCGGTCAGCCCACCGGCCCGGGTCGGTCACCACCGAGGCGGCGGCCCGGCCGATCAGCGCGGCGTGCAGTGGCTCCCCGGGTCGGGCGAATTCGGCGTGCACCCGGGCTGCCAGCGGCGGGATGGCCGGTCCCCGGAACTCGGCGTCGACCTGGCTCACGGGCAGGGCGAAGCCGGCGTGCCAGCGCAGCGGGAGCCCGTACCGGCGGGCGGTGGCGGCGAGGAGCGATCCGCTGTCGGTGCCTTGGAACGACGGGTCGACCACCAGCTCCGCCACGTCCCGGGCCATCCGTATCTCACCGTGGACCTGCGCTTCGATGTAGTCGTCGAGGGCACGTCCGGCGGCCCGGGGTGCCACAACGCTCTCCTTTCGCGCGCGCAGCAGCTCGCCGGTGAGGGCGACCAGATCGCCGGGTCGGCCCAGGCTGACCCCGGTGTCGACGGTCGCCGCGAGCAGGGCGGCCAATACCGGCTCGATCACGTCGGCGGTGCCGACGTCCCGGGGGTCGAGGTGGCTGTCGCCGAAGCAGAAGGTGGTGCGGGTCAGCACCTCGGGCCGCAGCCGCAGGTGACAGGAGCCGAACCGGGGGCAGGCGCCGTCGGGGTGGTCGAGCAGATTCAGCCCGCCGTACTTCGGCCGCTCCGCCGGGCGTACGCCCGGACGTTGGTACGCACCGCCGAACAGCCGCCGCTCCCAGCGGTCCCGGGAACCACCCGGGTACGCACTCAGGCCACCGTTGGAGATCCCGGTCTCGAACTGGCTGCGGTAGACGCCCTCGGTCGCGAGCGCCTCGGCGACCGTCCGCCCGTCGGCGAGCAGCCGGTCGGGGTGGAAGTTGAGGGTGAGCCGACCAGCCCGGCCGACAGCCGCGACGAGCTGGGCCACGTCGTGTCGTACCCCGGTGCTGGCGAGGGTGCGGCCGATGGCGGCCAGGGCGGTGGGCCGCTCGCGCAGCGCCACCGCCCGGACGTGCCGTACCGCGTCGCGCTGTGCCGGGGTCAGCGTCGGCGGTGGTGTTGCGTCGGTCAGTGGCCCCGCGCCAACCACTGGGGAAGGTGTGGTGCCTCGGCGCCGATGGTGGTGCTGTCGCCGTGCCCGGTGTGCACGACGGTCCGCGGCGGCAGGGTGAGCAGCCGGTCCCGGATCGAGCCGATGATGGTGCCGAAGTCGCTGTACGACCGGCCGGTGGCGCCCGGCCCGCCGGCGAACAGGGTGTCGCCGGTGAAGACGACGTCGAGCGCGGGAGCGTGCAGGCAGCACGCGCCGGGGCTGTGCCCGGGAGTGTGCAGCACGGTCAGCGCGATGCCGCCCACCTCGATCGTGTCGCCGTGGTGCAGCTGCCCACCCGGCGGCTCGTCGGGGTGCACCATGTCCCACAGCACCCGGTCGGCGGGGTGCAGCAGCACCGGCGCGCCGGTTGCGCGGGACAACTGGGGGGCGACCCGGACGTGGTCGTCGTGGGCGTGGGTGGCGACGATCGCGGTGACCCGACGGCCGGCCACCACGTCGAGGATGGCATCCACGTCGTGCGGGGCGTCGATCACGACGCACTCGTCGTCGTCGCCGACCACCCAGACGTTGTTGTCGACGTCGAAGGTCTGCCCGTCCAGCGAGAAGGTGCCGGAGGTGACGGCGTGGTCGATCCGGGCGGCCATCAGAAGACCACCACCGAACGGAGCACGTCGCCGCGGTGCATCCGGGCGAAGGCCTCCTCCACCCCGTCGAGCGGGATCTCCTCGGTGACGAAGGCGTCCAGGTCCAGACGGCCCTGCAGGTAGAGCTCGGTGAGCATCGGGAAGTCGCGGCTGGGCAGGCAGTCGCCGTACCAGCTGGACTTCAGTGCGCCACCCCGACCGAAGACGTCCAGCAGGGGCAGCTCGACGCGCATCTCGGGAGTGGGTACGCCGACCAGCACGACGGTGCCGGCCAGGTCGCGGGCGTAGAACGCCTGCTTCCACGTTTCCGGCCGGCCGACCGCGTCGATCACCACGTCGGCGCCGAACCCGCCGGTGGCCGCCTGGATCTCGGCCACGGGGTCGGCGTCGGAGGCGTTGACGGTGTGGGTGGCGCCGAACTTGCGAGCCCAGTCGAGTTTGCGGGAGTCGGTGTCCACCGCGATGATCGTCGTCGCGCCGGCCAGCGCCGCGCCGGCCACCGCCGCGTCACCGACGCCGCCGCAGCCGATCACCGCCACCGAGTCGCCGCGGGTCACCCCGCCGGTGTTCATCGCCGCGCCGAGGCCCGCCATCACCCCGCAGCCGAGCAGGCCGACGGCGGCCGGCCGGGCGGCGGGGTCGACCTTGGTGCACTGGCCGGCGTGCACCAGGGTCTTCTCGGCGAAGGCGCCGATGCCCAGCGCCGGGGAGAGTTCGGTGCCGTCGGTCAGGGTCATCTTGCGGGCGGCGTTGTGGGTGGCGAAGCAGTACCAGGGGCGACCGCGCCGGCAGGCGCGGCAGACCCCGCAGACGGCCCGCCAGTTGAGCACCACGAAGTCACCGGGCGCGACGGCGTCGACCCCCTCGCCGACCTGCTCGACGATGCCGGCCGCCTCGTGGCCGAGCAGGAACGGGTAGTCGTCGCTGATGCCGCCCTCCCGGTAGTGCAGGTCGGTGTGGCAGACCCCGCAGGACTGTACGCGTACCACCGCCTCACCGGGCCCGGGATCGGGCACCACGATGTCGGTGACCTCGACGGGCGCACCCTTGCGGCGCGAGATGACGCCCCTGACCTGCTGGCTCACGCTTCCTCCTCCACCTCGGTGCCGACCGGCACACCGAGGCTGCTCCGGCCTCGTTGACGATCGTTCCCGCTGGCGAACCTACCCCCACCGGGGCGGATCGGCACGGGTTCCTCGGCGCACCCGCTGAGCAGGGCACCGAAACCGGCGCCGCCGGGGCGTTGTTCCGCTTCGTCCGGTCACCGCGGCGCGGCGGTGACAAGGTCGGCGGCGGCCGGCGCAACACCCGGTCACCGGCGAGGAGGTAGACCTCGGCGTCCCGGCCGGAGGCGTACGGGGTCGGATCTGCCATGAGCATGACCGTAGTCGGCCGGTGTCGATGTCCATCCTGGACTGTGGGTGGGACGCCGTGTGTGGTCGGACTGTGACACCCTGAGATCGACAACTGTGGTCGGCGGAGGTGATGATCACGTTACGCACGTGTCAGCTCGTTGCCGTGCCGGACCTCCCGCCGCTCGACGTCGACGTGCCGGCCGGTGCCACGGTGGCGCTGGTCGCCCCGCCCCGGCTGGGCACCGCCGTGGCGCGGGTGGTGGTCGGGCTCGCCGCGCCGGTCGCCGGCCGGGTTCTGGTCGGCGACCGCGACGTCACCGACCTACCGCCGCTGCGTCGGCGGATCGGTTACGTCCCGGCCGGCGGCGCCCTGCTGCCGCACCTGACCGTCGCCCGCAACATCGCCTACGGGCAGTGCCGGCAACAGCGGGTCCGCGAGGTCGCCGACGCCTGGGCGAAAGCCCTGATCCAGCGGCTCGAACTCGCTCCGGCGCTCGGCCTGCGCCCGCATCTGCTCTCCGACGCGCAGCGGTTCCGGGTGGCCCTGGCCCGCGCCATGGCCTGCCTGCCCGAGGTGCTGGTGGTCGACCTGCCCGCCGCGCTCGACGGCATTCACCTCACCGGCCTGATCGATCGGCTCGCCCTGCCCAAAACCCCCGGCCTGGCGGTGCTGCTCTGCTCGGCCGACGACGTGGTGCTCGCCGAGGTGCCCGGGCGGTTGCGGGTCGAGGTCGGCGGCGAGGTGGATCCATGACGGCGCTGCGCCGCCGCACCTTGCTGCGCGCCGCCGCGGCCGGGACCACCGTCGCGGTCGCAGGCTGCGCCCGGGACGCGTCGTCGGTGCAGGCGGCCGTGGTCTGGAACGGTGACGAACTGGCCAGGTTCCGCGCGGTCGTCGCCAATTTCCCGGCCCCGGTGCGGGTGATCGGGGTGGGTAACGACATCGACTCGTTCCTGGCCGCCCGGCAGTCGGCCGGCACCAGCCCGGACGTGGCGGTCCTGTCCCGCCCAGGTCTGGTCGTCGAGTACGCCGAGCGGGGCTGGCTGAGCTCGGTGACCCCCACCACCAGTTACGCCCCGCCGGCCGGTCTGGCCGACCTGCTCACCGTCGACGGGCAGCGCTACGGAGTGTGGATCAAGGCGGCGCACAAGTCGCTGTTCTGGTACTTCCCGTCCCTGCTCGAGGAGCCGCCGAAGACCTGGGACCAACTGGTCAGCCAGACCCGCCGGCTCGCCGCGCGGCACCGGGCCGACGGCGGCCCGGCGCCGCTGGCGGTCGGCGCCGCCGACGGGTGGGTGCTCACCGACTGGTTCGAGAACGCTCTGCTCGACGTCGCCGGCGCCGGGGTGTACGACGCGTTGGCCCGCGGCGAGGCCGACTGGCAGGGCCAGCCGGTGCAGTACGCCCTCGACCGGCTCGCCGAGCTGTGGAGCGTCGACGGCGCCTTTCCCGATGGCGGCCGGCGGGCGCTGCTCACCCAGTTCGAGGAGTCGGTCATCCAGGTGGTGCATCACCGCAGCGCGGTGATGGTGTTCGAGGCCGACTTCGTCGACGCCGCCGCGGCCCGGTTCCGGCGCGGCGACGAGCAGCTGAGCACGTTCCGCTTCCCCGGCGCCCGCCATGCCGACAAGCCGCTCATCGTCGGCGGCGACGTGGCGGTGGCGTTCGCCGGATCGGCCGGCGGGGTGGAGCTGGTGCACTGGCTCAGCAAACGGACGGCGTTCGGGCCGTGGCTGGAGGCGGGCGGCTACCTTTCCCCCAACCTCGACGTGCCGGTGGAGAGCCACCGCGACCCGCTGCGCCGCAGGCTGGCCGAGGAGCTGCGCGCCGCCGACACGGTGCAGTTCGACCTCTCCGACCGGCTGCCCGGGACGTTCACCGGCACCGACGGGGTGGGGATCTGGCGGATCATGCAGGACTTCTTCATGGAGGTGACCGACGGGACCGCCGCCCGGTACGCGGTCAGCCGGACCACCCGGGCGCTCGCCGCGGCGGCCCGGGCGGCGAGGAGGCGACGGTGAGCCGGGTGCCGCTCCTCGGCGAGCTCGCGGTCCTCGACGACGTCGGGGCACCCCGGCGCGGCCGGGCGTACCCCGCGGAGGGCGCGACCTGGGCACTGCTGGCACCGGCGGTGCTGCTGCTCGGCGCGCTGCTGGCCTGGCCCGTGCTGCGTACGGTGCAGGCCAGCGTCACCAGCGACGGCCGCTGGGTGGGCGCCGAACACTACCGCGCCGCGTTCGCCGCCGACGGCACCGGTGCGGTGGTGCTGCGTACCGTGCTGTGGGCGCTGCTGGTGCCCGCCGTGGTCACCGTGTTGGGCTACCTGCTCGCGGTGGCTTCGCGGCGGTCCCAGGAGGGGTGGCTGGTCCGGCTCATCCTGGTGGTGCCGATCGCGCTGCCGTTGGTGGTCACCGGGGTGACCTTCCGGCTGTTCTACGATCCGGACCCGGAGCGTGGGCTGGCCACCCTGGTGCTGGCCCGGCTCACCGGGCGGGCAGCGGAGCAGGCGCCGCAGTTGCTCGGGCCGGAGCTGGTCACCGTGGCCGTGATGTCGGCGTTCGTGTGGGCCTGGGCCGGGCTGGCCATGCTGGTGTTCCGGGCCGCCCTCGACACCGTGCCGGCCGACCTCGCCGACGCGGTACGCGCCTTCGGGGGCAGCCGCCGTGACGTGCTCTGGGACGCGCAGTGGCGACCGCTGCTGCTGCGTACCGTCGCGGTGGTCTTCGCCCTGGTCGCGGTCGGCACCAGCCGGACCTTCGACCTGATCCTGGTGATGACACCCGGCTCGGTGCGCGACGAGGCGGCGGTGCTCGCGCTGCGGATCTGGCAGACCTCCGGCGCGACCACCACCGGCGAGGGCGCCGCCCTCGGAGTCATCTGGCTGGTCGCGGTCACCGTCGGCATGCTGGGCGCGGCCCTGTTCATCCGGCAGGCGTGGCCGCTGCCCCAGCCGCCGGCCGTTCCCGCCCCGGTCGCGCCGCCGCCACGACGACTGGTCCGGTTGTTCGCCGCAGGGGCGGCCGTGGCCTGGCTGCTCCCCCTGGCGGCGCTGGTGTTCACCTCGCTGCAGCATCCCGACCGCGCGGCCGTCGAGGCCTGGTGGTCCCGCCATCCGACGATCGAGTCGTACGCGGCCGTGCTCGACAACCCGGAGCTGTGGCGCAGTTTCCGCTTCACGCTGATGCTGGCCACGGTGGTCACCGTCGCGGTGCTGATCGTCGCGCTGCTCGCCGCGTACCCGTTGGCCTGGTTGACCGGGCCGCCCGCCCTGGCCATCGGGCTGGCGTTGCTGGCCATGGCGGTCGTCCCGGTGCAGGTCATCGCCGGACCGATACACGAGGTGCTGGGGATGGGGTTCTCCTCCGGTACGGTCCAGGGCCTCGCGTTGGTACACATCGCGCTGGGTGTGCCGTTCGCCGTGCTGGTGCTGCGCAACGCCTTCGCCGACCTGCCCGCCGACCGGATCCGCGCCGCCCGGCTGAGCGGGTGGCACTGGTGGAGCATGCTGCGGCTGCTGGTCCAGCACAACCACCGCGCGCTGCTGGCGGTGGCCGTGCTGGAGTTCGTACAGGTCTGGAACGATCTGGTGGTCGGCCTGCTGTTCAGCGCACCGGCAGCGCCGCTCGGGCTGTTCCTGCAGAGCCAGACCCGCGAGTTCGTCACCAGCAGCGGCACCCTCGCCGCCGGTTCCGTGCTCGCCTCGATCCTGCCCGTGCTGATGGTGCTGCTGGCCAGCCGGCAGATCGTGGCGGGACTGGTCGCCGGGGGCGTGCGGTGAGCCCGTCGGTGCGCAGCGACCGCCGGCCCCGGCTGGTGAGCCTGCTGCTCGCTGTCGGTGGGGTCGCGGGCGCGGGAGCCAGTGCGCTGCTCGGCAACATCACCGGCAACCTGCTCTCCGAGCTGTCCGTCGCCGTCCTCGGGTCGGCGAGCCTGGGTCTGGCGGTCCTCGGGATCACCGCGTCGTTCGTCGTGGAGTGGCGGCGCCGGCAACGCGGGCAGCTGGCCGACGAGGAGAACCTGGCCCCGGCGGGCAGCAGCGCGCCCACGCTGCCCTGGCCGGGCCGGTACATCGGCCGGCGTGGGCAGGCGGAGGCCGTGGTGGACCGGCTGGCCCCGGAACATGCGGTGGCGGTGGTCGGCCGGCGGGGCGTGGGTACGTCGTCGTGCGCCAGGCAGGCGGCGAACCTGTGCCGCGACGACTTCCGCGACGGGCAGTACTACCTCGACCTGCGCCGCGACGGGCGCGCCCGCTCGCCCCGGGAGGTCCTGTCGGCGCTGGCCCGCGTCCTGGGCACCAGGCCGCCGCGCTCCGGCCGGGCGGACGACCTCGCCGAGGCCGCCGACGAGCTGCGCGGCGAGCTCGACGGCCGGAAGGTGCTGCTCGTGCTGGACAACGTGGACAGTCCGGCTCAGGTCCGGCCGCTGCTGCCGCCGACCGCACGCACCTGCCGGCTGCTGCTGGCCGGCACCGGCCGGCTCGCCGACCTCGACGGGGTGGTGGCGCACTCGCTGCTCGAACCCGAGGTCGACGACGCGGTGGAGATGTTCGCCGCCGCCGGGGCGGCCACACCGTTGGCCCGCCCACACCGGCCCGACCCGCGCACCGACCCGGCTGTCCGCGCCATCGTCGAGTTGTGCGGGCGGCAGCCGCGCACCGTCACCGAGTTGGGGCGGCGGACCGCGCAACACGGCTGGCGGCACTCCGATGTGCTGCACTCGCTGCGCCGGGCCGCCGACACACCGCCGCACCAGCGGATCGCCGGCTCCCCGGTGGCCGGGCTGGTGACCGCCCGGGACACCGCGTACCACGCGCTCAGTGGCGAGGCCCGACGCCTATGGCGGCTGCTGTCGTTGAGTTCGGTGCCGCTGGACCGGCCGACCATCGCCGCGCTGGCCCGCCGTCGCCCCGACCGGGTCGCTGTGCTGCTCGACGAGTTGGCCGACGGGGCGTTCGTCGTCGGCGCCCGCGGCGACCGGTACGAGGTGCGGCCGCTGCTCGCCGGGTACGCGCGGATGCACCTGCGTGAAGCCGGATCGGTGCGGCACCGGGTGAGCGCGCAGGCCCGGCTGACCCGGCACCTGGCCCGGGGGGCTGAGCGGCACATGGCTGCGCTGGCGGTGGCCGGCGTGATCGATCGCGACCGTCGGCTGCTCGACGACGATCCGTACAGCTGGTTCGACCTGCACCAGGAACTGCTGATGGCGGTGGTGAAAGTGCCGGCCGGTGCGGTGGAGACGCTGCCGCGCCGGGTGCGGGACTGGTGGTTCCGGCTGGCCGTGGCGCTGTGCGGCTGGCTCGCGCACGCCGAACGGCTGGACGAGTGGGAGGAGGTTTGCCAGACGGTACTGGCCAACCCCACCGCGCAGGACCGGCCGGAGATCGCCGGCTGGGCGCACAACGAGCTGGGCGTGCTGCGCCGCCGGCGCCACGACCCGCACGGCGCGGTGGCCGCGCTCAGCCTCGCCGTGGCGGGTCGGGGCCGGCGGGGCACCGCCCAGGCGCGGATGAACCTCGGTCTGGCCCTGCTCGACCTCGGCCGGCTCGACGAGGCGGTGGAGCAGTTGGAGCTGTCCCGCCGGCACCGCGCGCGGGCCGACCGGGCCGGCAATGCCCTCAGCGACCTGGCGCTGGGCGCCGCCCGACTGGCCCGCGGCGAGCTGGACAGCGCGAAAGACCTGCTGGTCCGAGCGGCGGACCGGTTCCGTCCGCTTGGCGATTCACGTGGCTACGCGGCGGCGCTGACCAACCTCGTGCTGGTGTACTCCGCGCTGGGCGAGCATCTCGACGCCGGGCAGGCGTGGCAGGCGGCGCTGCGCGAGTACGAGAGCGTCATCGATCCCACGCACCGGGCGACCGCGCTGCTCAACGCGGGAGCGGCCCTGCTCTCGGTGGCACCCGGCCAGGCCCGTCAGGCGTACGGGCTGCTCGCCGAGAGCCGCCGGCTGCGCGAGCAGGGCCGCCCGAACGCCGGGCTGGGCCGCACCCTGCTGCACCTGGGCGACGCGGCGGCAGCGCTCGGCGACGACGACGAGGCTCGGCGGCACTGGGTGGACGCGGCGACGATCTGCGAGGCGGCCGGCGACAGCGACGGCCAGCAGGCCGCGGACGCCCGGCTGGCCGGTGAGCCCCACCCGGAGTGATTCGGGGACGTCCGGCCTGCCGTTCTGTCGGTGTCTCAGCCGGTGGCGGCGAGCAACTCGACGCCCTCCGCGATGACCGAGACGGAGTTGGCCGCGTAGCCGAGGACCAGGCCGGGCGGGTACGGCCGCTGGCAGTGCCAGGACAGCGGCTGCACCTTCACCCCACGCGCCAGGGCCGCCGCCGCCAGCTCCGTGTCCGCCACCTCGCCGGCCAGGGTGAGCGTCAGGTGCAGCCCGGCCGCCGCCCCGTGCACGGTGGCGCCCGGCAGGTGGCGGCCCACCGCAGCGATCATGGCGTCGCGGCGTCGTACGTGCCGTCGGCGCAGCAGCCGCAGGTGCCGCTCCAGCGCCCCGGAGGTGATCAGCTCGGCGAGGACCAGTTGCGGCAGGACAGCGTTGCCCAGATCGGCGTTTCGTTTGGCGGCCACCACAGCGTCCCGGTACCGCCGCGGCACCAGCAGCCAGCCGATGCGCAGCGCCGGGGCGAGCAGCTTCGACACGCTGCCGGCGTAGCAGACCTGCTCGGGCAGGGTGGCGCGCAGCGCCGGCACCGGCGGGCGGTCGTAGCGGTGCTCGGCGTCGTAGTCGTCCTCGACGATCAGGCCGCCGGCGCGGGCCCAGTCGGCGAGTTGGCGGCGCCGCCCGCCGGCGAGCACCACACCGGTCGGGAACTGGTGCGCGGGGGTGAGCACCACCGCGGGGAGGTTGCTCGCGGCCAGCTCGTGCACGCGCAGCCCGGCGGCGTCGACCGGGATCGGCACCGTGTCCAGCTGCCAGTTGTTGAGGTGCTGCCGGACGCCGAGTGAGCCGGGATCCTCCACGCCGAGCGCGGTGACGCCGTCGGCGGCCAGTGCCTGGGCGAGCAGGCCGAGCGCCTGCGACACACCGGTCGTGATGATCACCTCGGCCGGGTCGGCGCCGATCCCCCGGTTGCGGGCCAGCCATCCGGCGACGGCCCGGCGCAGCGTGGGCGTACCGCACGGATCGCCGTAGCCGAGGTCCGGCGCCGCCAGCCGCCCCAGCACGGCCCGCTCGGCGCGCAGCCAGGCCGCGCGGGGAAACGCCGCGAGGTCGGGTACGCCGGGCGTCAGGTCGATCCGCGCCGGGGCGGTGCGGAACGCGTCGAAGACGTCCGGGCCGGGCGCCGACGAGAACAGGCCGGCGGGATCCGTCGTACGGGTCGCCGCGCTCGTGGCGGATTCCGGCCCGCCTGTTCCCAGCCCTGTCGAGGGCGGTTGCGCCCCGGTGTTCGGCCACCGGGGCGGCGCCGGGATCGGGGCGGCCACCACCACCGTCCCGGCCCGGCCGCGGCCGGCCACCTGCCCCTCTTCCATCAGCCGCTGGTACGCCTCCACCACCACGCCCCGGGACACGCCGAGATCGGCGGCGAGCACCCGGGTGGCGGGCAGTCGGGCACCGACCGGCACGACTCGCTCGGCGATCGCCCGGCGCAGCCGATCGGCGAGCCAGGCGGCGCGTCCACCGCGTGGCGCCTGCCCGATGTCCAGGTGAAGGAAGTCCGACCCGGCGTTAGAAAGGGACCCTTTTACCACGCGAGGCGTTAACAGGGGGCCCTTCCTTTCAGCTATGGACCTGTGGGGAGGGCTTGGTTTGGTACTGCTCATCGGACCATTGTGGAGGCAGGGTGGGTCGGTGACCATCGCCTTTCTGCTCACCACGCTCGTCGTGGTCGTGACCCCGGGCGCCGGGGTGCTGTTCACGCTCTCCGCCGGGCTGACCGGCGGGCACCGGGCCGCCCTGGTCGCCGCGCTGGGCGGCACGCTGGGCACCGTGCCGCACCTGATCGCGGCCGTGACCGGGCTCGCCGCGCTGCTGCACTCCAGCGCACTCGCCTTCGACCTGGTCAAGTACCTGGGCGTGGGCTACCTGCTCTGGCTGGCACTCTCGATGTTGCGCGAACGGGGCGCGATCAGCATCGACGACAGCGCCCCGCCCCGCCCGGCACGCCAGATCATCGGCTCGGTGGTGCTGATGAACCTGCTCAACCCGAAGTTGACGATCTTCTTCGTCGCGTTCCTGCCGCAATTCGTCCACCCGGGCAGCCCGGGGGCCCTGGGCCGGATGCTCGGGCTGGGGGCGGTGTTCACGGCGACCACACTGGTCGTCTTCGTCGGCTACGGCCTCGGCGCCGCCGCCGTACGCCGACACGTCCTCGACCGCCCCCGGGTGGCCGACTGGCTGCGCCGGTGCTTCGCCGGCTCGTTCCTGGCGCTCGGCCTGCTGCTGGCCCGCGCCGAAGCATGAGGGAGAAACTGTGTACTTCCAGCACTCGCCCCGCCTCCGGGCGGAGCATCCGACGCTGGTCGCCGGCGTGCTGTACGCCGAGGGCGTCCACGGCGAGCCACGGACCGAGTTGCCGCTTGCCGACCTGCTCGGGCGGGCACGGCAGCGGCTCGCCGGGGGCACCGAGGCGGGCTTTCCGGAGATCCAGGCGTGGCGGCGGGCGTTCGCCCGGATGGGGCTGGCCCCGACGAAGTACCGCTGCGCGGCGGAGTCGCTGCTGCGCCGGCTGCGCACCAGTGGTGACCTGCCCCGAGTGCACCCGCTGGTGGATCTCGGCAACGCGGTGTCGGCCGCGTACGCCATTCCGGTCGGGATTCTCGACGTGGCGCGCTGCGGCGGCGGCATCGAGGTGCGGCACGCCCGGGGCGACGAGCGCTACCTGACCCTCGGCGGCGTCGAGGAGCAGCCCGACCCCGCGGAGGTGATCTTCGCCGACCCGCTGGGCCGGGCCCACGCCCGACGCTGGACCAACCGGCAGAGCGGCTGGTCGGCGGTACGCGACGACACAGCGACCATCCTGGTGGTGGTCGAGGCGATGCACGACTCGGCGGCGCGGGACGTGCCCCGCCTGCTGGACACGCTCGCCGAGCAGCTGCACCGGGGTTGGGGCGCGTCGTCGCGTACCACCCTGCTGACCCCGGCCACCCCCGGCTGGCGCGTCGACGTCGCGGCCGGCTCAGGTGTTGGCGCGACCGGCTCAGATGTTGGCTGAGTCGGCGGGTACGCCGTCGGGCAGCGTGGGCGCCCCGGTCAGCGTCTCTGTGGGGTGACCGGGGCGACCCAGCGTGTAGGCGGTCATCGACACCGACCCGTAGGCGTACCCGTCCACCAGCACGTTCGTCCCCCCGCCGTCGGCACCGGCGAGGCCGGCCAGGTAGAGCAGCGGGATGAAGTGGTCAGGCGTCGGCACGGCGCTGTCGAAGTCGCGGTGGGCGTCCAGGGCAGCCGCCTCGGTCGGCTCGCCGAGCATGACCTCCTTCGCCGCCTCGTCGAACCGCTGCGCCCAGTCGAACCCCTGGTCGACCATCCGGGGGTTGACGCCGCCGAGGTTGTGCACCACGTTGCCGCTGGCCACCACGAGCACGCCCCGCTCCCGCAGCGGCGCGAGCTTCGCGCCCAGCTCCAGGTGGTAGTCCAGCCCCTTGAACGCGTTGATGCTCAGTTGGACGACGGGAATGTCCGCCTCGGGAAAGGCGTGCACCAGCACCGACCAGGTGCCGTGGTCGATGCCCCAGGAGTCGATGTCCGCCCCCACCCAGGTGGGGTGGACGACGTCGCTGACCTCCTCGGCCAGCTCCGGCAGGCCCGGCGCCGGGTACCGCACGTCGAACAACTCCTGCGGAAAGCCGTAGAAGTCGTGGATGGTCTTCGGTCGGGGCATGGCGGTGACCGCCGTGGCTCCGATGTACCAGTGGGCCGACACCACCAGGATCGCCCGGGGCCGCGGGACCGACTGCCCGAAGGCCCGCCAGGCGGACGTGTACCGGTTGAGTTCCAGCGCGTTCATCGGGCTGCCGTGGCCGAAGAACACGGCCGGCATCCGCGTGGACGTCGCATCGCTGCTCATGGTGCGCCTCCTGGGCTGGCAGGTGGCCTGAGCGTAGACGACCCGGCGGGCGGTGTCCGGCGTACCGTCGCGGTGCTCGGGGGCGGCGGCGGGTCAGGCGGTCTCGCCGGGAGCGAGGTGGCGGTAGCCGAGGATCGTCTCGGTGAACCAGCCGTTGACGCTGGCCAGACCGCGCTCGTTGAGCTGGGCCGGCGGGTCGAGGGGTTGGCCCGCCCGGTCAGGTACGGGCGGCCCGGCGGCGACCGGCCCGGCCGGTCGGCGGCGGCTCGGTCGCCGCCTCCACCGCCGCGCACAGGTCGGTGAGCGGGTCGAGGGCCTGCGCCGCGCAGGCCACCCGCTGCAGCAGCGCCCGCAGTGTCGCGCCCTCGTCGGGCGTGAGCGCCTCCAGCAGCCGGGACTCGACCCGACGCAGCGCCTCCCGACGGTGCCGCGCGGCGTCGCGGCCGGCGTCGGTGAGGGTGACCAGACGGCTGCGCCGGTCCGCCGGATCCGGTCGGCGCAACACCAGCCCGGCCTGCTCCAGGTCGTCGATCAGGTACGTCAGCACGGTGCGGTCGATGCCCAGTTCCTCGGCGATCGCGCCCTGGTTGCGGGGTGGCTCCCGGTCGGCGGCGGTGAGCACGTGGTAGCCACGCGGCCCGCCGGGCAGCTCCCCGACGGCGTGCTCGGCGGCGCGGATGTAGGCCCGAAAGACGACGCCGAGCATCCACCCGAGGTCGTCGTTGAGCGGGTCGGGACGGGGCTTGTCGCCCTGGGCGCCGGTCATCCTCGAAGATTAGCGCAAATCACAGACTTTATTGGGCAAGGATGTTCTAGTTGGAATAGCATTTCTGGTTGCGGTGATCGGCATCGCGCCACCGGAAGGAAGGCCGAGATGAGCGACTACGGGCACACACTGACCTTCGGGTCGTTCCTCACGCCCGGCAACGCCGACCCAGCACGACCGGTCGGTCTCGCCATGCTCTGCGAGCAGGTCGGGCTCGACCTGGTCACCTTTCAGGACCACCCCTACCAGCCCGCCTTCCTGGACACCTGGACGCTGCTGAGCTTCGTCGCCGCGCGCACCGAACGGGTGCGCCTGGCCGCGAACGTGACCAACCTGCCGCTGCGCCCACCCGCCGTGCTGGCCCGCAGCGTCGCCAGCCTCGACCTGCTCAGCGGCGGCCGCACGGAACTAGGCCTGGGTGCCGGTGGGTTCTGGGACGCCATCGAGGCGATGGGCGGGCGACGCCTCTCCCCCGGCCAGGCGGTGCGGGCCCTGGAGGAGGCGATCGAGATCATCCGCCAGATCTGGGACGCCGACGCCCGCGGCGGCGTCCGCGCCGACGGCGAGTTCCACCGCGCGGTGGGCGCCAAACGCGGCCCGGCACCCGCCCACGACGTCGGCATCTGGCTGGGCGCCTACAAGCCGCGCATGCTCGCGCTGACCGGACGCCGGGCCGACGGCTGGCTGCCCTCGCTGCCCTACTTGAACCCCGGCGACCTGGCGAAGGGCAACACGATCATCGACGAGGCCGCCACCGAGGCGGGTCGCGCCCCGGCCGACGTGCGCCGGCTGCTCAACATCAACGGACGGTTCTCGCCGGTCAGCCGCGGCCCGCTCGACGGGCCGGCCGAGCAGTGGGCCGAGGAACTCGCCCATCTGGCCCTGACCGACGGGATCAGCACCTTCATCCTCGCCAGCGACGACCCCGACGACCTGCGGCGCTTCGCCGCCGAGGTGGCCCCCGCCACGCGGGAACTGGTCGCCGCCGAGCGCGCGACCGGCTCCACCGACTCCACCGGCCCAGGCGACGGCTCGGCGGGCACGGCTGACACGACGGGCA
>NZ_BOPC01000090.1 GCF_016863555.1 Micromonospora qiuiae
CGGCCAACTCAGGCGGCACGGCGGGCACGGCCAGTTCAGAAGGCACGGCGGGCACGGCCAACTCAGGCGGCACGCAGCCGGGTGGCACGGCGCCGGGTGCGGCAGCAGCAGAATCCGCTGCGGCAGCGCGGGCCGGCGGCCCGGGCCGGACCGATGCGGCGGCTCCTGCGGGGCGGCCGGAGGCACGCCGCGCCACTGTCGCCGCCGGGCCGTTCGCCGTCGTGCCGACGCCCGACGACGGCATCCGCCGCAGCGAGGTGCGGGTGTGGGACGAGTCGATCCGGCCCACCGGGCCGGCCCCGGACCCGGAGCGCACCTACACGGCGCACGAGCAGGCCGCTGCGCAACACCTGATCGACGTGCACGACGGGCTGCGCGCCGAACTGGCCCAGATCCATGATCTGATCGAGCAGGTCGCCGCCGGGTTGATCGACGTTGGTGCCGCCCGCTCGCACATCAACATGATGACCATGCGACAGAACAAGTGGACGCTGGGCACCTACTGCGAGTCGTACTGCCGGGTGGTGACCACCCACCACACCATCGAGGACCGCTCGCTCTTCCCGCACCTACGGCGCTCCGACCCCCGCCTCAAGCCGGTCATCGAACGGCTGGAGGAGGAGCACCACGCCATCCACGACGTGTTGGAGGGCGTGGACCGGGCGCTGGTCGCGTTCGTCGCCACACCGGACGGGATGGCCGAGCTGCGCGCTGCGGTCGACCTGCTCAGCGACACGCTGCTGTCGCACCTGGCGTACGAGGAACGCGAGCTGGTCGAGCCGATCGCCCGGCTGGGCATGTACTGACCGCCGCCCGACGCGGCCGATCGTTGGCACCTCAGCTGCCGAAGCCCCGGCGTGTCCGTGCCGCTGAAGTGCCAACGATCAAGGCGGTCGTGTCACGTGAGCGCGGACGATCGGGGGCAGCGGGCGGGCATCATCGAGGAATGGAGCCACGAGCCGAACGGGGGCACCGGTGCGTGCCGCACACCGCTGACGTACGGATCGAGGCGTGGGCACCGGACCGGGAGGGTTGCGTGGCCGAGGCGATCGCGGCGCTGGTCGAGTCGTTCACCGACCCAGCCGGCGCCCGGCCGAACGCCGAGCAGGAGTTCCACGCGCCGCCCGCCGCCGACGAGGACCTGCTGGTGCACGTACTCGACGAAGTGATCTTCCGAATGGAGACGGCGGACGAGCTGCCGCTGACCACTGAGGTGACCGACGACGGCGCCGGTGGCCTGCTGGTGTGCTGGCGTACCACGGGCACCGCCGAAGTGGAACTCACCGGCGCGGTGCCGAAGGCCGTCTCGCTGCACGAGCTGCGCTTCGCAGGTGACGACACCGGCTGGTCCTGCGCGGTCACCCTGGACGTCTGAGGCGTCCCGTCAGCCCTTGACGACGCCGAGCGGCACCAGGCGGGCGACCTTCCGGCACAGGCCAGCGCCCTCGGCGGCCTCGACCACGGCCGAGATGTCCTTGTAGGCCGCCGGCATCTCCTCGGCCAGCCCGCGCCGGGACGCCCCGCGTACGGCGATGTCCTGTGCTTCCAGTTGGGCGCGCGGATCCGCGCCGCGTCCGGCCGCGACGGCCTGCTTACGGCTCTGCACCCGGCCCGCCCCGTGGCAGGTGGAGGCGAAGGCGGGTGCCCCGGCCACCCCGGTGAGCACGTACGAGCCGGTGCCCATCGAGCCGGGGATGAGCACCGGCTGGCCTACGGCGCGCAGTTCCTCGGGCAGATCGGCGTGCCCGGGTGGCAGGGCGCGGGTGGCGCCCTTGCGGTGTACGCACAGCCGCCGCGTCCCGCCGTCCACAGCGTGCTCCTCGATCTTCGCGAGGTTGTGTGAGATGTCGTAGACCAGGTCGAGCCGGCGGCCGGTCTCCCGCTCGAAGATCTGGCCGGCGGCGTGGGCGAGCAACTGCCGGTTGGCCCGCGCGTAGTTCGCGGCGGCGGCCATCGCGCCCAGATAGGCGCGCCCCTCGTGCGAGCTGACCGGGGCGCAGGCGAGCTGCCGGTCCGGGACGTGGATGCCGTGCCGGCCCATCACCTTCTCCATGGCTCGCACGTAGTCGGTGCAGATCTGGTGGCCCAGGCCCCGCGACCCGCAGTGGATCATCACGCAGACCTGGCCGGGGCGCAGCCCGAACGCCTCGGCCACCGGCTCGTCGTACACCTGCTCGACCGCCTGGACCTCCAGGAAGTGGTTGCCGGAGCCGAGGCTGCCGACCTGGCGGGCGCCGCGCTCGATCGCCCGCTCGCTGACCTGGGCCGGGTCGGCGTCGTCCACCGCGCCGTAGTCCTCGCAGCGATGCAGGTCCCGCTCGACGCCGAAGCCCCGCTGCACGGCGTACCGCGAGCCGCCGCGCAGCACCCCGTCGAGTTCGTCGCGGCCGGTCAGGTGCCACACCGCGCCCTTGCCCATGCCGCGCGGAGTGGACGCGCTCAGCCCGTCCATCACCGCGTCCAGGCGCGGGCGCAGTTCGTCGCGGTCGAGGTCGGCGGTGAGCAGCCGGACCCCGCAGGAGATGTCGAAGCCGACGCCGCCCGGCGAGACCACTCCCCCGGCCTCGACGTCGGTGGCGGCGACCCCGCCGATCGGGAAGCCGTAGCCCCAGTGCACGTCCGGCATGGCGTACGAGGCGTCGACGATGCCCGGCAGGGTGGCCACGTTGGCGACCTGCTCCAGCGACCGGTCCGCCACCGGGTCGGGCAGCAGCGACCGGGACGCGAAGACCACCCCCGGCACCCGCATCGGGTCGTTCCGGTCGATCCGGAACCGGTACGGCGACTCCTCGACCAACTCCATCCCGCGCAGCTACCCACCCTCGGCGGCGCTACACCCGTCGACCGGCTACAACCGGTGGCAGCTTCACCGGACCCGAGGCACGGCCCTTCACCGGACCCGAGGCACGGCCCTTCACCGGGCCCGAGGCGCGACCCTTCACCGGACCCGAGGCGCGGCCCGGAGCCCGCAACCGGTGACGAGGAGAGCGGTGCGCAGGCGGATTCCCGCTCGGCCCGGGCACGCGGGGCATGATCAGGCAGGCTGGGTAGCGTGTCAGGAATGACCGATGCGAGAGAGGCGGAACGGGACAGGGTGGGCAGCGAGCTACGGGCCGACTGCGGCCGGTGCTTCGGGCTCTGCTGCGTCGCGCCCGCCTTCGCCGCGTCGGCCGACTTCGCGCTCGACAAGCCCGCCGGTCAGCCGTGCCGCAACCTGCGCACCGACTTCGGCTGCGGCATCCACGCCGAGCTGCGCGAGCGGGGCTTCCCGGGCTGCACCGTCTTCGACTGCTTCGGCGCCGGTCAACGCGTCGCTCAGCAGACCTTCGGCGGGCGGGACTGGCGGAGCGCTCCGCAGACCGCCGGGCAGATGTTCGACGTGTTCGCGGTGATGCGTCCGCTGCACGAGCTGCTGTGGTATCTGACCGAGGCGGTCGCGCTGCGCCCTCCGGCAGCGCTGCGCGAGCAGTTGGTCACCGCAGTCGACGAGACCGAACGGCTGGCCTCGGGCAGCCCGCAGCAGTTGCTGACGCTCGACGTCGACGCGCACCGCCGGACGGTCAACGCGCTGCTGTCGCGTACCGGCGATCTGGCCCGTGCCCGGGGCGGCGGAGCCGGCACCGACCATCGCGGCGCGCACCTGGTCGGCCGCGACCTGCGCCGCGCCGACCTGCGCGGGGCGAACCTGCGCGGGGCGATGCTGGTCGGGGCCGACCTGCGCGGCGTGGATCTGGCCCGGGCCGACGTCACCGGCGCCGACCTGCGCGGAGCCAACCTGCGCGGGGCCGACCTGTCCGGTGCCCTGTTCCTGCACCAGTCGCAGGTCGACGCCGCTCGCGGCGACCGGTCCACCCGCCTGCCCGCGGCGCTGCGCCGCCCGGCGCACTGGACGCCGTTGGCGGCGGCCACCGGCCGGACGCCCCGGGCGCGACGCCGCTGAATCAAGGTGCACGCCGCCGCCGGATGATCCACGCAACTTCGCGGATGTTGCTGCCTCCCGGCGGCGCTGACACCGCATCTTCTCAAAAGTTGCGCTGAGCGGCGGATCTCCTGAACCGCGCACCCGGCGACCGTCGCCGAACCGGGACCCAATCGGTGAACCGGCCGTGCAGGTCCGTCTGGTGCATGCCCCCGTTGTGCTGGGCGAGCTGTTCGGCGGCCTCTTCGCACAGCGTGACCAGGTAGACCATCAGCCGCGGGCTGTTGTCCTGGTGATCGGCGAGCAGGCGCAGCTTCGCCGGCCAGCACGGCCAGGCCCCCGCACGCCTGGCAGCGCCACGTCGGGCGGGACGGTACGTGATCGCGCGTGGCCTCATTCCTCGCCCCTGGGCACGCCACGCCGACCAGAACCGCGACGCCGGGCCGGCTCGGGTACGAGTCGCAGCCCGGCCGGTCGCACGAACAAATCGCGACGGTCGACCGCTCGCCGTACGCGTCGAGTTGGTACCCCTGAATCCAGGTCCACTCGTGGTAGGTGTGCCGGTCGGTCAGCTCTCGGATCACCCGTACCGTGATCGACTTGGCGAACTGCCGTGGCCCCGTACCGTGATCGACTTGGCGAACTGCGGTGGCAAGGGGCCGAGCGGCGCGGCGCTGGCCTTCGCCCCGACCGCCTGGCGAGCGTTCATCGCCTACGTCGCCGAGCGAGCCTGACCGGCGCAGACGCTTCGCGCGCCCATCTCCTTGCGGGCGCTCCCGCTAGCGGCGGGCGGGTGTGGCGGCGCGCGCCTCGGTCATTCCCCGGTTGGCCAACGCGTCGGCGCGCTCGTTCTCGGGGTGCCCGTTGTGGCCCTTCACCCAGAGCCAGGTGATCCGGTGCCGGGCGCAGGCCGCCTCCAGCCGCTGCCACAGGTCGGCGTTCTTCACCGGCTGCTTCGCCGCGGTCAGCCACCCGTTGCGTTTCCAGGAGGCCAGCCAACTGGTGATGCCGTTGCGCACGTACGTGCTGTCGGTGTGCACTTCGACAGTGACCGGCCGGGTGAGACTCTCCAACGCCTCGATGGCGGCGGTCAGCTCCATCCGGTTGTTGGTGGTCGGGCTCGCCTCGCCCCCGCTCAGCTCCCGCTCGTGCGAGCCGTAGCGCAGCACCGCGCCCCATCCACCCGGGCCCGGGTTTCCGCTACACGCACCGTCGGTCCAGATCTGCACCACCCGGCCGGGTGCCTCGTCCACCATGCGGCAAACCTACCGAAGCCGCCCGTGCCCGCGACGGCACGGGCACCCGTACCCGGTCTGCTGGCCTCACAGCGGGTCAACTCGGATCAGCGGGCCCCGGCCGGTGGGTCGTCGCCGACGACGGGCGGCGGGATCGCCCAGGTCGGTCGGCGGGCCGGGGCGAGCCGGTCGTGGAGTCGACCGGCGGCGTCGGCCACGGTGGCGGTGACCATCGGGATCGGCCGGGTGGACCGCATCACGGCCAGGTCCTCGGTCACGGTGGTGGTGCCGTCGAGGAAACGCAGCACCCGCGGCGCCGGATTACGGTCGAACAGTCGGCCGAAGAACTCCGGGCCGTCGACCAGGTCGCGGTCCAGGGCCCGCAGCGCGACCGCGTCCATCCACCGGTGCCGCCGAGGGTACGCGGGCGCCGGCACCGGTGGCCGTCCGGCGGCAAGCGCCCGGGCGACCTGATCGGCCTGTCGACGCATGGCGGCGAAGGTGAAGCCGGTCGACGGACGGGTGGCGCCGCCGGCAGTGCCCAGGCGGACCACCCGGGGCGAGGGGCGGGCGACGAACGGGCCGTCGGTCATCGGGATGACGCCATTCTCGACCTCCCGCACTGTGCAGCGGGCCGGGTCCAAACCGAGCAGCTCGTGGTAGCCGGCCAGCGCCGAGTCGTACGCCGCCCCGGTGAGCGGGTGCGGCGAGAACTCGGTGTACTCGACCAGCGCGTACCGGCTGTCGACCGGCAGCACGTACCCGAACGAGACGCCCCGGTCAGGCTGTGGGGTGCGGAAGTCCATCAGGACCGCTCGCCCCGGCTCGAACATCGGCCGGTCGGCCGACAGCCACCAGCCCCGGAAGTGCTGCAACCAGTTCGTCCGGCCGGGACGGTGCGGCGGTCGGGGCCGGGAGTCCAGCACCCAGCCGGCCCGCAGCACCGGCCGGTCGCCGCCGGTACGCACCAGCACCCGCTCCCCGTCGTCGTCGAGCGCCTCGGCACCGGCGACGATCCGGGTCACGCCGAGGCGCCGCTCTGCCTCGGCGGCCCGGTCGTAGACGGGACCGGAGCGCAGCATCGCGTACCGCAGGGGGGCGAGGTCAAGGGTGCGGTGCGATCCGGGCGTGATCACCTCGACCTGCGACCAGCTCGCGCTGAGCAGGTCGTCCAGGTCGTTGCCCGGCTGGTCCCAGAACGCCCAGGTTCGGTCGTGGCCCCGCCGATGCAATGGGTCGACGACGGCGATCCGCAGACCGCGCACGCCGTGCCGGACCAACGCCGCCAACACGAGCGAGGCCGCGCCGCCCCCACCCACCAGGGCAACGTCAACGTCGACCAACCCCCCACCCACGCACCCACTCTAAGGGCACCGCTCTGCCGGGTCGGGCATGCGCCGACC
>NZ_BOPC01000091.1 GCF_016863555.1 Micromonospora qiuiae
CGAGGGCGAGGGCGCGAGGGCGAGGGCGCGAGGGCGGGGGTGAAGGGTGGGGGTCAGAGGGGGCCGGGGAGGCGGCCGGGGGCTAGGCGGCGGGCGGGGTCGAGATGCTGTTTGGCGGCGCGTAGGTGGGACAGGCCGGTCAGGTCGCCCCACAGGTCGACGGCCCGCCGGACGGCTGGCGGTGCGGCGAGCACCAGGCAGCGACCCTGCCGAGCGAGGAGTACGCCGCGCACCGCGGCCAGGATCGATGCCACCCGCTCGGGCGACAGCGCGCCAGGCAGGGCGGCGTGCACCAGACCGAGCCCGGCGGAGCCGCGGACCGGCACCGGCGCGCCGGCTGCGTCGCGCAGCGCGTAGACGGCCGCGTGCAGGTCTCTGACCGGCACCTCCAGGCGCAGCGCAGTGTCGCCGGGGGCGAACGGGTAGCTGCGCCACCAGGGCGGGGCCGACCGGGCCACCGTCGACCGGCTGCCGAACAACGACACCAACCGGTCGGCACGTTCCGTCACCTCGACGGGCCCGCCCTCCAGGAGCACCACCAGCGAGCCGGTGCCCGCCGGGCCGGTCGATCGGCGTCCCGTCATCGACGGATGCCGCGCCATCGCCTCGGCCCGGCGGTCCCGCTGTGGCCGGGGTCCCGCGCCGGCCGGCAAGTCGATCTCCACCGCCGCTGGTTCCAGGCGGGCGGCGAGCACCGCCCGGACCAGGTCGTGCACCTCCAGCGGGGTCCACACCGGTCGGGTCACCCAGACCCGGCTGGCCGGCAGCGCCTGCACCCGCAGCGTCGCACTGATCAGCACACCGAGCGCCCCCTCCGAGCCGCACAGCAATCGGGCCCGGGTCAGCCCGGTCGTCCCGCCGCCAGCCTCGGCCAACTCTCCGTCGGCGCGCAGGTAGCGCAGGCCGACCAGTTGATCGCAGGCGGTGCCGTGCCGGTGCCGCAGCGGGCCGGCCTCGTCGGCGGCGAGCACGCCCCCGATGGTGGCGCCGGGCGAAGGAGCGTCCACCGCGAGCCGCTGGCCGCTGCGTTCCAGCACGGCCTGGACCGCGCGCAGCGGCGTGCCGGCGCCGACCTCAACCGTGCCCTGGCCCGCCCGGACTGCGCGCAGCGGCGTGCCGGCGCCGATCTCGGCCGTGCCCTGGCCCGGCGACCGGTGGCCGATGCCCGCCAGCCGCCCGGTGTCGAGCATGATGTCGACCCGCTCGGGTGGAGCACCCCAGTCGATCTTGGTGCCAGCACCCCGTGGCACCACCGTCAGGTCGTGTCGGGCCGCCAGGTGCAGCACCTGCGCCGCCGCGTGTGCGCCGCCCGGCACCGCCACCCAGCGCGCCGTTCGCCCGGCCACCTCGTCGGCCGCGCCGGCGAGCCGGGCGAAGCGCGGACCGCAGATCTCGGTCAGCCGGCGGGCGATGTCGAGGGCACCGGACGAACCGGTCGAACGCGCTGGCACCATGACTACGATCGTACATGTGTTCGAATGGCCGGGTAGGGGGTTTGATCCGCCCGCTCGGCGGAGACGGCCGGTAACCTGGCGCCCGTGACCACCGAGACCCCCGTGCCCGTAGCCAGGCAGGTGCCGACCGAACGCGTCCACCACGGCGACACCGTCGTCGACGAATACGCCTGGCTGGCCGTCAAGGACGATCCGGAGACGATCAACTACCTCAACGCCGAGAACGCGTGGACCGAGGCGCGTACGGCGCACCTGTCCGGAATGCGGGCCGAGTTGTTCGAGGAGATCCGGCAGCGGACCCAGGAGACCGACCTGTCGGTGCCGACCCGCAAGGGCGGGTACTGGTACTACACCCGCACCGTGCAGGGCCAGCAGTACGGCGTGCACTGCCGTCGGGCGGTCCGCGACGGCGAGACCGCTCCGCCGATCAGCTCCGACGGTGCCCCACTCGACGGGGAGGAAATCCTGCTCGACGGCAACCTGCTCGCCGAGGGGCACGACTTCTTCTCCCTGGGCGCCTTCGACGTCAGCCCGGACGGGCGCTTCCTGGCGTACTCCACCGACTTCTCCGGGGACGAGCGGTTCACCCTGCGGATCAAGGACCTCGAAAGCGGCGAGCTGCTGCCCGACGAGATCCCCGGCACCTTCTACGGCACCGCCTGGTCCGCCGACGCCTCGGTGCTGTTCTACATCACCGTCGACGAGGCGTGGCGCCCGCACCGGGTCTGGCGGCACGTGATCGGCACGGCCACCGCCGACGACGTGGTGGTGCACGCCGAGGACGACGAGCGGTTCTGGGTCGGGGTCGAGCTGACCCGGTCGGAACGGTTCATCCTCATCGACATCGCCAGCAAGATCACCAGCGAGGTACGGGTCATCCCGGCCGGCAACCCGACCGGCGAGCCGGCGGTGATCGCTCCCCGTCGGCAGGGTGTGGAGTACTCGGTGGAGCACCACGGGCACCGGTTCCTGATCCTGCACAACGACGGCGCGGAGGACTTCGCCCTGGCGTACACGTCGGCGGACGCGCCGGGAGACTGGGTGCCGCTGATCGAGCACACCCCCGGCACCCGGCTGGAGTCGGTGGACGCCTTCGCCGATCACCTGGTCATCACCGTACGCAGCAACGGCCTGACCGGGTTGCGGGTGCTGCCGATCGGCGGCGGCGACACCCACGACATCGAGTTCCCCGAGCCGTTGCACACCGTCGGTTTGGACGCCAATCCCGAGTACCGCACCGGGAGCGTGCGGCTGCGCTACACCTCGTTGGTCACGCCGGACTCGGTGTACGACTACGACCTGGTGACCCGTCAGTTGACGCTGTTGCGCCGCCGGCCGGTGCTACCCGGTCCGGACGGACGGGCGTACCGACCCGAGGACTACGAACAGCATCGGGACTGGGCGCTGGCCGACGACGGCACCAAGGTGCCGATCTCGTTGGTCTGCCGCCGCGGCACTCCCCGCGACGGCTCCGCGCCCTGCGTCATCTACGGCTACGGCTCGTACGAGGCGAGCATGGACCCGTGGTTCTCGGTCGGCCGACTGTCCCTGCTGGACCGTGGGGTGGTCTTCGCGGTGGCCCACGTGCGGGGCGGCGGCGAACTGGGTCGCCGCTGGTACGAACAGGGCAAGATGCTGGCCAAGAAGAACACCTTCACCGATTTCGTCGCCTGCGCCCGGCATCTGGCGAAGGCCGGCTGGACCGCGCCGGACCGGCTGGTCGCCCGGGGCGGCTCAGCCGGCGGGCTGCTGATGGGCGCGGTCGCCAACCTCGCGCCGGACGCCTTCACCGGCATCGTCGCCCAGGTGCCGTTCGTGGACGCGCTCAACACGATCCTCGATCCGTCACTGCCGCTGACCATCACCGAATGGGAGGAGTGGGGCAACCCGCTGGCCGACCCGGAGGTGTACGCGTACATGAAGTCGTACACCCCGTACGAGAACGTCGCCCCGCTGGACTATCCGGCGATCCTCGCGATGACCAGCCTCAACGACACCCGGGTGTATTACCACGAGCCGGCGAAGTGGATCGCCCGGCTGCGAGCGGTCGCGCCGCAGGGCGAGTACCTTCTCAAGACCGAGATGGAGGCCGGACACGGCGGGCCCAGCGGGCGCTACGACGCCTGGCGGGAGGAGGCGTTCGTCAACGCCTGGACCCTGGACCGCCTCGGCCTGGCCTGACCGGGCCCGCTTCCCGAGTGCCTGGCGCCTCGGCGGCACCGCGACCCGCCAGGCGTCGGGCCCGGTGAGCGCCGGGCTCCAGCCGGCGCCACCCGGGTCGCGTACCACCGCTGGCACGAGGATCGAGGTAGGGCTGGGCATACCCGGGAAACGGTGCCCCCGGACGACGACACCAACCGCCGGGTGCTGGCGGCGTTGACCTATCTGCGGGCCAACTCCGCCTGATCGCGGCAGCTCAGGTGGCCCGCAGCTCCTCCACCGCTGTGCTCGAGCGGAGGAAGAGCACCCCCAGCCCGGCCGTGAGCAGGGTTGCGGCCACCGCGCCGGCTCCCAGCAGCGCCAGCTGTTCCAGCGGTACGCCGGGCGAGTGGACCACTCCGTCGACCAGCACCATCTCGATGTGGCTGTCCCGGTTGGCCGGATCAGCACACAGCTCGGCCGTCGCCCGGCAGACCGGTTCCCAGTCACCACCCGTGACGATGTCGGGGTTGAGCATCCGGCCGAGGGTGTAGCCGGCGCCGAGCGCGAGCAGCACGGCGGGCACCACCGGGGCCAGCACCTGCCAGAGGATCGAGACACCGAGGGTGGCGCGCGGCACCCCGCCCGCCACGAGGGCGGCGTACGCCCGGCGCCGCGCGGTGATTCCCTCGATCAGCATGACGAGCAGACCGGCGACGGCGATGACCACCGCCACCCCGACCGCCAGGTCGACCAGATCCATGGTGCGCAGGTAGAAGGCGTTTTGCCCATTGCTGAAATCGTCGTAGCCAGCCCGTCGGTTTTGCTCCCGCTCGAGCTGCTCTCTGAGCTCGAATCCGGCCCGGAACGCCGCCGCGCCGGCTCCGATGGCCAGCGCCGCCAGCAGGGCGGCGAAGGTCCGGCTGCCGGCCCACGGATCCTCCGTCAACCGTCGGGCCGCCAGCAACCGGGCCGGGCTGCCGGCGTACCGGTGCAGCAGCCGCCCGGTCCAGTGCGATAGCCATCCGACACCCAGGATCACGCCGAGCACGGCCGCGAACGCACCGACGAAGACGGACCCGAACACCCAGGCTTCCAGGCCGTCGCCGGACGCCTGCCGGATCGGCTCGAACAGGGCGGCCCCCAGCACGCCGAGCGCGATCAGCAGCGCCGGCCAGGGGCGGGGCCGCCCGGCCCGACGCGCTCGGCGGACCACCCCGAGCGGCGTGGCGGTGACCCGACGCAGCATCAGGGCGGTGACCGCGGCGGCGACCAGCGGCAATGCCAGCACCACCAGCGCCAGCTCCGGCACGGTCGGCAGCACGTCGGTGGGCAGGGCGAGCTGGCCGTTGACGTCCGGGCGGTGCACCAGTGCCCGGCCGACGAGGTAGGTGGCCAGCCCAGCGACCGTGCCGAGCAGGCTGGCCAGGCCGGTCTCCAGCACCGCGACCCGGGTCACCTGACCGGGAGTGGCCCCGGCCAGCCGGAACGCGGCGAGCCGGCGGTCCCGGGCCGGGGCGCCGAGCCGGGCGCACTGACCGGCCAGGGCCAGCACCGGAATGGTCAGCAGCAGAATCGCGAACGCGGTGCCGCCGCGCAGCCCGGGCTCTCGCAGCAGGGCGTTGGTGTACTGCTCGGAATGCTGTCCGGGATCGCCGGGCGGCGTCTGGATGGCCAGGACGCTCAGCGCGGCCAGCACCGCGAGGGCGGCCAGGGCCGCACTCAGCGCGGTCAGCGCCAACCGGGCCGCGTCGGTGCGGTTGCCGACCAGGGCGAGCCGGATGAAGGTGCCGGGTCTCACCGGGGACCGCCGGCCAGCGGAGCGGCGTCCAAACCCAGGCCGGTGTGGTCGATCACGCCGTCGCGCAGCACGATCTCGCGATCGGCGTACGCGGCGATCCTGGGCTCGTGGGTGATCAGCACCACCGTCGTGCGCTGCTCCCGGGCGAGCCGGACCAGTTGGGTGAGCACCTGCTCGCCGGTGAGCGTGTCGAGCGCGCCGGTCGGCTCGTCGGCGAAGAGCACCCGTGGCTCGGTGACCAGGGCTCGGGCGGTGGCGCAGCGCTGCTGTTGGCCGCCGGACATCTCACCGGGCCGGACATCGGCGAGTTGCGCCACGCCGAAGCGGTCCAGCCAGGTGAGCGCCGCCGTCCGGGCCGCTCGCCGCCCCGTGCCGGCGAGCAACAGCGGAAGGGCGACGTTCTCCGCCGCGGTCAGCTCGGCGACGAGTTGCCCGAACTGGAACAACACCCCGAACTCGGTGCGCCGCAGCCGGGACCGGGCCGCCTCCGACCAGGTGTCGATCCGGTGGCCGTGCCAGCTCACCTCACCGGCGTCGGGGCGCAGGATGCCCGCCAGGCAGTGCAGCAGGGTGGATTTGCCGCAGCCGCTCGGCCCGGTCACCGCGACGATCTCGCCCTCGGCGACGTCCAGCGTGACGCCGCGCAGGGCGGGCGTGGGGCCGTACGATTTCACCAACCCGCGAGCCTGTAACTGCGTCATGGGTGCACCTCCCGGTGCCAGTCGGCGACCCGGTCCAGGGTGGTGTGCAACCAGCGCAGGTCGGCGTCGAGATGGGCGATGGCGTAGTCGGCCGCGACCACGTCGTCGATGGTGGCCGACGGGGCGGTCTTCAGTGCGGTCAGCTCACGTAGCCGGTCGGTGTGCGCCCGGCGTTGGGCGATCAGGTATGCCCGGGCCCGATCCACGTCGGCGGCCAGTAGCGCCACCACCACCTTGGCGAAGAGCGTGCTGTTGACGTGTGGCATCGGCGGCTCCACGGTGCCCAGCCACCGGTCCAGCGCCGTCCGGCCCTCCTCGGTCAACGCATAGGCCGTCCGGTCGGGGCCGGCCAGGCGTTCCTGCCCGGCCGGCGTCACCAGACCGTCCCGCAGCAGCCGCCCCAACGTGGCGTAGACCTGCCCGTACGCCAGCGGGCGGGCCTGCGGCAGCCGTTCGTCGTGGGCGCGCTTCAGCTCGTACCCGTGCTTGGTGCCGCTGGCGAGCAGTCCCAACAGAACGTGCGGTGTGGACACTCCACCACTATTCACTCAGCGAATAGCCGGCGTCAAGCCCGCACCCGGCGCGTCGGGCGCCGGCCACCGCGCGGCGACTGCGCTCGCGCCCGGCGCGTCGGGCGCCGGCCACCGCGCGGCGACTGCTCGCGTGTCCTGGCCGCTTCCGTCCCTGCTCGGACCGCCGCGCCCTGGTCAGGGCATTGGCGACCAGGCCGGGTCGCGGCCGGTGAGGGCGAGCAGTCGGGGCAGGTCCGGCAGGGCGGCGTCGACCGCCACCGGCTCGGCGAAGACGCCCGCCTGCCGGGCCTGCGGACCGAGTTGACCGGTCAGTTCGTGCAGGGCGGGCAGCACTTCGGACGACGGCTCGTACTCCTGACCGGTGGCGACCGCGAGGTCCCAGCCGTGCACCGTGAGGTCGAGCAGCACCATGCCGCCGAGGGTCGACTGAGGCATGCCCATCCCGGTCGAGACGCCCTGCTCGCTGGCCGGATCCGACCACGCTTCGATCAGCCGGCGAATCTCCACCGCGAACCGGTCCCGCCAGCCTTCGGTGAGATGATCGGGCTTGTCGGCCCAGCTCACCGGCTTCCGGGCGGCAAGGGTCTGGAAGTTGACCACCACCTCGTACAGGTGGTTGAGCAGGTCGCGGACGGCGTATTCCCGGCAGGGAGTCGGCAGGTCCAGCTGGTCGTCGGTGATCGCCTGGACCACCGCCACGGTTCGCGGCGCGGCCGCTGCCAGGAAATCACTAGTCTGAGTGGCCATAGGGCCAGCGTACGAAGGTGGTCTTGAAGAAATGCGACAGCCGCGCGGGGACAGTCGCGGCATCCTCGATCCGGCCCGGTTGATGCGACAGGTTCGGTTCCGCCGGCACCTGCCCGCTGCCCCGTTGCAACGTTGGATCGAGCATTACTGGCTCATCGACTGGGAGCTGACCGAGCCGTTCGAGCAGCGCGTCGTGCCACATCCCGCGGTGAACGTGGTGTTCCAGCGCGACGGCGACCGGCCGGAACGCGCCGAGGTGGCCGGGGTGGGTCTGGACGTCTTCTCGATCGTGCTCGCCGGCACCGGTCGGGTCTGCGGCGTACAGTTCCGGCCCGGCGGTTTCCACCCGTTCTGGCGCCGCTCGGTGGCCGAGCTGACCGGCCGGCGCCGGCACTTCGCCGAGCTGGCCGACCGTTGGCCGCCAGCCGCCGCGCCGCCCCCCGTCATCTGCTCCGGCACGGACGCCGACCGCTGCCGGGCCCTGGACGAACTGCTCACGAGCTGGGCGCCCCGGCCCGACCCGGTCACCGACGAGGTGCTGCGGCTGGTCGAGGCCATCCGGACGGATCGAACCGTACGGCGGGTCGACGAGTTCGCCCGCGACCACGGGCTCTCGGTCCGCCGGCTGCAGCGCCTCTTCCTCACCCGGGTCGGTGTCGGTCCGAAGTGGGTGATCCGCCGCTACCGCTTGCACGAGGCGATCGAACGGGCCACCGACGGCCCGCCCCACTGGGCTGCCCTCGCCGCCGAACTCGGCTACAGCGACCAGGCCCACCTGATCCGCGACTTCACCGCCGTCACCGGCACCTCCCCCGGCACATATTCACCCCGCCCGCCGCGCACCGGTGCCGGTTGTTAATAAGGGGCCCTTTCCCTACACGAGGCGTTAATAAGGGGCCCTTCCTTACACCTCAGCGGCGGCGGAGGGCGACGACGGCTACGTCGTCCTGGATCTCGTCGGGGGCCAGCTCGACGAGCAGCCGCTCGCAGAACCGGTCGAGGTCGGTGTCGACCTGCGCGGCGCACGCCGCCAGCGCCTTCAGTCCCTCGTCGATGCTGATGTCGCGCCGTTCGATCAGACCATCGGTGTAGAAGACGATCGTCGCCCCGCGCGGCAGCACGAACTCCAGGTCGGCCGGACGCGGTGCCCGCACCCCGAGCAGCGGGGCGGAGTGCTGGACGAACTCGGTCTTGCCGTCCAGGCTGATCAGGGCTGGCAGGTGGCCGGCGCTGGCCAGCCGGACGTGTCCGGTGGCCGGCTCCAGCAGCAGTACGCAGGTGGTCGCCAGCTCGTTCGGGAGAAGCGTACGCATCAGCTCGTTGACCCGGTGCAGGATCTCGCCCGGCTGGTGTCCCTCGACCGCGTACGCCCGCAGCGCGTGCCGCAGCTCGGCCATCACCGTCGCGGCGTGCAGGGAGTGCCCGGCCACGTCGCCGATCGCCAGCAACAGATGGCCGTCGAGCATCACCAGCTCGTAGAAGTCGCCGCCCACCTCGGTCTGCATGCTGGCCGGCTCGTAGCGCACGGCCAGGTCGAGCCCGGCGATCTCCGGGATGCGGCGCGGCAGCAGACTGCGCTGGAGCGTCACCGCGATGCGGTGTTCCTCGTCGAAGGAACGCTGCGCCTCCACCGCCGACGCCACCGCCTGCGCCAACTGCCGCAGCACCGGCCTACGGGCGGTCTGCGTCGCGGTGGGCACCACGACGTAGAGCGGCGCCCGGTCCTCCCGAAGCCGGGCGGCGGCCACGGTGATCGTGTCGCCGGCTGGCCAGTCGAGCAACGCCCAGTCGTTCGGCGCATGCACCCGCACGGTCGCCCCGGTCGGCACCCCGCTGTCGTCGACGGACCACGGAACGATCGTGGCCGGCGCATCCGGACCAACACAGATCCCGGCCAGGCAGTGACCGTCGAACGTCTCGGCGATCACCGCCGCCGGGCTCTTGAAGATCTCCGCGGCACCGGTCGCCGCCGCCTCGAGCAGCCGGGTGAAGTTCGGTGCGGCGTGCACCGCCACGGTGGTGTCCGCCAGTCCGGTGAGCCGCTCGGCGAGCAACTCGGCCCGCTGGCGAGCCTGGTAGTAGCGCAGTACCGCGTGGGCGGTGGCGACCAGTTCCTCCGGCTCGATCGGCTCCGCCAGGTACGCGTCCGCGCCCCGGGTCAGTCCCTGCGTACGATCCGCCACGTCGACCGCGTGCGCGGACACGTGGATCACCGGCAACGCGGGATGCATCGACTTGATCTGTTCACACACCTCGAAGCCGCTCAGGTCCGGCAGCCGGACGTCGAGCACCACCAGGTCGATCGGATCCACCTCGACCCGGTTCAGGGCCTCACTCCCGGTCTCCGCCTCCAGCACGGTGAACCCGGCCCGGGCCAGCCAGTTCACCAGGAGGTAACGCTTGGTCCGGCTGTCGTCGACCACCAACACGGTTGCCGCGCCGTCCATGTCACGCTCCGTCTGCCGGCAGCGAGACGATGAAGGTGCTGCCCCGGCCCGACTCGCTGGCCATGTCGAGGGTGCCACCGAGCAGGGTCACCAGTCGGCGTGCGTACGGCAGACCGAGACCCGTGCCGCCAACTCTGGTCGGGCCCGGCACCTGGTAGAACTCCTCGAACACCCGCTCGTGCTGCTCCGCCGGGATGCCCGGACCGGTGTCGGACACGGACAGCCGCCAGGTGCCCGCACGCCGCTCGGCGCGCAGCCGGACCTCGCCCCGAGTGGTGAACTTCAGACCGTTGTGCAGCAGGTTACGCAGCACCTGCGCGAGGAGCACCTCGTCGGTGCGTACCGTGGCCGGCGGGGCGGGATCCTCCACCACCAGATCGACCTCCGGGCCGGTGCGCAGCGCCCGGAGCGTGCCGCGCAGCTGACCGAAGACGGCCCGCAGGTCCACCTCGGCCCACTCCGGTTCGATCCGGCCCGATTCCGCCTTGGCCAGGTCGAGCAGCTCGTTGACCAGCGTGAGCAGGTCCGACGCCGAGGAGCGGATCAGGCCGACCTGACGCTCCTGCTCTGCGGTGAGCGGGTCGGACGCGGAGTCGTTCAGCAACCGGGCCAGTCCGATGATCGCGGTGACCGGTGCCCGCAGCTCGTGACTGACGTTCGCCAGGAAGCGGGTCTTCGACTCGCTCGCCGCACGCAGCTGCGCCGACTTCTCGTCCAGCTCGGCGTAGAGGGCCACCACGCCACGGTTGGTCTCCTCCAACTCGTCGGTGAGCTGGTGGTAGAGCGCCAGCACGCCACGGTTGGTCTGCTCCAGCTCCTCGTTGAGCCGGGCCAACTCGTCGCGCTGGCTGCGTACCTCGTCGAGGGCGGCGATGAGCTGTGAGTTCTGGGTGGCGAGTTCCTCGTCGACGGTGCCCGGTGACGCCGTGTCGAGCTGGGCGCGCAGCCCCGCGAGGCGTTCCGGGGTGAACGCCTGCGTGGTTACCGGGACTCGTCGGGACATCCTCACGACCGTATCCCCATCGACCGCCACCACGCTCAACGTGTCCACCAGGCGCGCCACCGCACCGGACTGTGGCTCGTACCGCCCGTTGGGCAGGGAGCCGACCGGGGCGAGGTCGATCCTCAGGTGACGCTGGCCGTCCGCGGTGCCGGCGACGGCGAACACCACGTCCGCTCCGCCGACGGTGAGCAGCATGTCCCGAGCGACCTCGCTCAGCGCGGTGGCGAGTCGGACCTGGTCCTGGTGCTCCAGGCCGACCGCAGCGGCGACCTCCCGGCCACGCTGGCGGAGCACGAAGATGTCCCGCTCCACCCGCAGCGGCATCTGCAGCAGCGGCGCACTCATGACCAGAACCTTGCCACCAGCACCCCGGCGTCGTCCCGCCGGACACCGGCGTCCCGCAGCAGGGTGGCGGCCACCACCAGTGGCGACCGTTCGGCCAGGCCGGGGTAGTCGACGAGTTGCCAGCGGTCGACCACACCATCGGTGTGCATGATCAGCAGGCTGTCGGGGGCGAAGGGGTAGTCGTACTGTCGGATCCTCGGGCGTTGGTGCCCCGCGATGCCGGGCAGCGACACCAACCCGCGCCGCCGCCCGTCCCCGGTGATCACATGGCCGCCGATGTTGCCCAGCCCGGCGTAGCGCAGCACGCCGGCCGCCGGGTCCGGCTCGGCCACGGCGAGCGCGGCGCCACGGGTGTGTGACAACGACCGGTGCAGGTGTCCGACCACGTCGGCCGGGGAGGCGGGCGGGGCGTCCCGGAACGCGGTGAGCGCGGCGTCGGTGGCGGCGGCGGCCAGCGGCCCGTGCCCGAGACCGTCGGTGACCAGCACCTGACGGCGGTCGCCGATGATCCGCCAGGCCTGACCGTCCCCGCTGATCGTCTGCCCGGTCAGTGGGCGGGTGAGCCCGCCGACCCAGGGCTGCGTGGTGTCCGCGGCGGCGAAGACCCGCACGGCGATGACCGTTCCCCGCCCCGGCCGGGAGTAGGCGTCGAACCAGCTCGCCTGGCGGACGATCGAGCCCAGGCCGATGCCGAGGGTGCCGGCGGTGGAGTGTCCGTCGCGCGTGGCGTCGGTGAGGTCTGTCATGCCCGGCCCGGCGTCGATCGAGATCAGTTCGACGCCGGCGTCCAGTTCACGGCGCACCGGCCGGAGCAGCAGCATCCCGTCCTCGGCATGCTTGATCAGGTTGCTGGTCAACTCGGCGGCGACGATGGCCAGGTCGGCGATCCGGCCGGCGGGCAGGCCCAGTTGGTCACCCAGACGCTCGGCCGTCCGGCGCACCCCGCTGCCGGCGCTGTCGCTCTCCACCCGGAACCAGAGGCCCCGGTCGGAGACCGGTTCGGCGGTCACCGGGACCACTTGGTAATCGTGATCCGGGTGCCCTGGCCCGGAGCTGTCCTGATGTCGAACTCGTCCACCAGCCGCCGGGCGCCGCTGAGACCGAGGCCGAGACCGCCACCGGTGGTGTAGCCGTCGGTCAGGGCGAGTTCCAGGTCGGCGATGCCGGGACCGGAGTCGGCGAAGAGGATCCTGATGCCCTGCCTGCGACCATTGTCGACGATGCTCACCTCGACGGTGCCCCCGCCGGCGTAGACCAGGGTGTTCCGGGCCAGTTCGCTGGCTGCGGTGACCACTTTGGTCTGGTCGACCAGGGAGAGCTTGGCCGCCACCGCCACCGTACGGACCAGCTGTCGGACGCGTACCACGTCCTCGTCGCTGCCCACCGTCTGCGTGTGCGGACGACCCAGGTCCACCCCGCTGGTCACGGCGACGCCGTCGACTCGGCGTCCGGGCCGTCGTCGAACTCGTCGTGGTCGTCGTCGGCGCGATTGGCCCCGATGAGTTCCATACCCCGCTCGACGTTCAGGGCGGTACGGATGCCGTTGAGCGACAACCCCAACTCGACCAGCGTGATGGCGACCGCCGGTCGCATCCCGACGACCACCGTCTCCGCGTCGAGCACCCGGGAGATCGAGGCGATGGTGGAGAGCATCCGCCCGACGAACGAGTCGACGATGTCCAGCGCGGTGATGTCGATGATCACGCCGTGGCTGCCGGTGGCCACGATCCGCTCGGCCAGATCCTCCTGAAGCGCGACGGCCGTCTGGTCCGACATGTCGACCTGGATTGACACCAGCAGGATGTCGCCGATCTTGAGGATCGGCACCCGCTCCATCACAATTCCCGGCGGGGCTGGCGGCGGCTGGTTTCGACCCCGGTCAGGCGCAGCACGTGCCGCAGCGCGTCGGCGAGGCTGGCCTTGGTGGCGATGTCACCGAACTCGATGCCGAGCGCGACGATCGTCTGAGCGATCTGTGGGCGGATGCCGGAGATGATGCAGTCGGCGCCCATCAGCCGGGCAGCCACCACGGTCTTCAGGATGTGCTGGGCGACCTGGGTGTCCACCGCCGGTACGCCGGTGATGTCGATGATCGCGTACGGCGAGCTGGTCTCGACCAGGGTCTGCAGCAGCCGTTCCATCACCACCTGGGCGCGGGCCGAGTCGAGGGTGCCGACCAGCGGCACCGCGACCACGCCCTCCCAGAGCTTGACCACCGGGGTGGAGAGCTCCAGGAGTTGCTCGGCCTGGTCGGCGATCAGGCTCTCCCGGGTACGCACGTAGCTCTCGAAGGTGAACAGCCCCATCTGGTCGATCAGGGCGGAGAAGGCGACGAAGTCGCGCAGCTTGTCGGCGTTGTGGTCGGCCTCCATGACGGTCAGCAGGGCGTCCTTGAGCGCGAACACTCCACTGGCCGTCTCGGTGGCGGAGAAGCCCTCCCGGGCCTGCCCACGGGACAGTTCAGCGAGCACCGCCCGCAGTTCGACGGACTCCTCGCTGGCGAGATCGGCCGCACCCTTGTCGAGCGCGTCGACCAGGGCGCGGTGCAGTTCCTGCACCTGCCGGATCAGTTCCGCCTGGCTGAGCCGGCCATGCAGTTGCCCGGCTACAACCTCGGCCCACCGCTGAGTGATCTGGTCGACGTGACTGGACAGCAGAACAGCAAGCCGGCCGCTTTCGTCAGCGCTGAGCGCCATCGCAAAACCCCCTCGACCCGGACCGGCCGGACTCTATCACCGCAGACCCGCAAACTACTTGCCGCAGAGCAATCGAATGATGGTGGACACGGGATCGTGCTCCCGTTCTGCGTACCGCGACCCGCGTGGGATAACGTTCGTCAGATAAACAGGAGGTCTGGCAAATGTCCTTGACGGTGCACACGGAACAGCGCGGTGACGTCGTCGTCGTGTCGGTCGCGGGCGAACTGGACATGGCCACCGCACCGCAGTTGCAGGACCAGATCACCGACCTGCTCGACAAGGGGCGCAACCGTCTCGTCTTCGACCTGTCGGACGTCTCGTTCTGCGACTCCACCGGGCTGTCGGTGTTCGTCCGCGCCAAGAACAGCTGCGACGAGGCCGGCGGCGTGGTGCGCCTGGCCGCCCCGCAGCGGGGAGTGCTGCGGATTCTGGAAGTGAGCGGCCTGGTCGAGGTGCTCCACACATACCCCACCGTCGAGCAGGCGGTCGCGGGCGATCCCACGCCCGCCTCGTCCTGACGCCACCGGCTCAGCGCTCGTCCTCGATGTAGCGAGGGCGGGCGATCAGCACTCCTGCGCCGGTCTGCACCGCGAGCGCGGCCAGCAGGAAGCCGACCGGCGCGGTCCATCCGCCGGTGCTCTCGTAGAGGATCCCGACCAGCAGCGGCCCCAGCGCCGCGATGACGTATCCCGTGCTCTGCGCGAAGGCTGACAGCGCCACCGTCCCGTCGGCGGTGCGGGCCCGCAGCCCGATGGTGGTCAGGATGAGCGGGAACGCACCCTGACCGAACGCCAGCAGCACCACCCACAGCACCGCCCCGTCGCGTGGCGCGAACGCCAGACCCAGGTATGCCAGGCTGGAAGCGGCGGTCAGCGCGAAGATCAGCGGACGCAGGTTACCCAGCCGACCGGCCAATGCCGGCATCAGCAGCGCGATCGGCACCCCGAGCGCGGTCACCCCGGCGAGCAGCAGCCCGGCGTCCTGCGGGCGGAAACCCGCGTCCCGGAACAACTGGGCCAACCAACCCATGATCGCGTACCCGCTCAGCGACTGCGCCCCGAAGTAGATCGCCATGGCCCAGCCGAGCCGGGTGCGTCCGGGCCGGATGCCCGGCCGGGCGGCGGTCGCGGCGCCCCGGGTCGCTCGCCGCGTCGCGGTCCGGCTGCGCAGCGCCGCCGGCAGCCACGGGAGTACGGCCACCGCCGCCAGCCCCGCCCAGACGCCCAGCCCCGCCCGCCACGAGCCGAAAGCGTGCGCCACCGGCACAGCGGAGGCGGCGGCCACCGTCGTGCCCACCGTCAACGCCATCGTGTACGCCCCGGTGACCAGCCCGGTGCGGTGCGGAAAGTGCTGCTTGACCAGCATCGGCAGGAGGATGTTCGCCACCGCGATACCGGCCAGCGCCAGCGCGCTGGTCAGCAGGAACACCACGGCGGACCCGGTGACCGCCCGCAGCAGCTGGCCGGTGGTGAGGGCGAGCATCCCGAACACCAGCAGCCGGGCCGGGGAGAGCCGGCGGACCAGCCACGGGGTGGCCGCCCCGAGCCCGGCGAAGGCGATGGCGGGCAGGGTGGTGACGAAGCCGGCCATCGCGCCGGAGAACGCCAGCCCGACGCGTACCTCGTCAAGCAGGGCACCCAGGCTGGTCACGGCGGCCCGCAGGTTCAGCGCCACCAGCAGCATCCCGGCCAGTACCAGCAGCCCGCCGGTGGCACGGGGCGTGCCGCCCCGGACCGTCGCGGCGACGGCACCGGTCGAATCGATGCCGAGCGGCGTCAGTTCGCCGGTGGCCGCCGGGGTCGAGGCGAGCGGACGTCCGCCGGCGGTGGTTGTCGGGACGGGGGTGCCGGCGGGTGACGGGGGCATGACCTCGAACCTACAATCATGGGATGAATTCCTGCGAGAGGCTGTAACCAGTGACACGGCCGGTTGATTCCGCCACTGTCCCGCCCCGGGGCCAACGGGTACGGGAGACGATCACGCAGTTGCGCCAGCGGATCATGGCTGGTGAGTGGCCGGTGGGCAGCCGAATCCCGACCGAGCCACAGTTGGTCGAGGCACTCGGCGTGGGGCGCAACACGGTGCGGGAGGCCGTTCGGGCCCTCGCGCACGCCGGCGTGCTGGAGTGCCGACAGGGCTCCGGGACGTACGTCGTCTCCACCGACGAGTTGGCGCCGGTGGTGGCCCGGCGGCTCACCGAGGAGCGGACGGCCGAGGTGATCGAGGTACGCCGCGCCTTCGAGGTGGAGGCAGCGCGGCTGGCCGCGCGGCGGCGTACGGCCGAGGACCTGGCCACGCTCGACGACGCGCTCGCCGCCCGCGAGGCGGCCTGGCGCGGCGGCCGGGTCGCCGAGTTCGTGGCGGCCGACGCGGCGCTGCACACCGCAGTGGTCGCGGCAGCGCACAACACCATGCTCGCCGAGTTGTACGCCTCGATCGGCACGGCGATACGCAGCACCGTCGCCGAGGCAACGGGCGAGGCGCTGACCCCGGAGCGGCACATCGACCACGCCCGGCTGGTGGCGGCGATCCGGGCCGGCGACGCGGAGTGGGCCGCTCGGGAAGCCGGCGCATTTTTGGACCCCTCGCCCGGGGCATAGGTTGTCCCCGACGAAAAACCGGACACCTCGGGAGTACGGATGCTCAAGGGCTTCAAGGACTTCATCATGCGCGGCAACGTCGTCGACCTCGCGGTCGGCGTCGTCATCGGCGCCGCTTTCACGGGCGTGGTCACGCAGCTCACCAAGTCGTTCCTGGAACCGCTGATCCGGGTCTTCGTGCTGCTGATAACCGGCAGCAGCAACGGAATCGCGGGCAGCGCGCCAGAGTTCCGGGGCGTTCCGTTCGACTGGATCGCCTTCCTCAACGCGCTGATCACGTTCCTGCTCACCGCGGCGGCGCTCTACTTCCTGGTGGTCTTTCCGATGAACAAGCTGGCGGAGCGGCGCCGGCGCGGCGAGGAGCCGCCGCCGGCCGCGCCGAGCGAGGAGGTCAAGCTGCTCACCGAGATCCGGGACGCGCTCGTCGCCGCCGGCCGGACCACCCCCGCTCAACAGCGTGGCGCGCTGGACGACGTGCTCGGCCGCCGGGAGGAACCACCCACTCAGCGCTGAACCGGTCACTCGCACGTACGGCCCCTGCTGGATTCCCACAGGGGCCGCACGCAGTCGAACACGTGTTCGATAGAGTCCCCGCCATGGAGCAGCGAAAGCACTGGTGGAACGGGAAGTGGGGGCGACTTGCCCGGCGGGACGTCTTTCTCCGGGTGGACGCCGACCGGTGGTACGTCGAGCAGCGGGCCGGTGGCGCCGAGGGAGCCTCCCGGTTCTACGAGCACGACACCCTCGACGAGGCCGAGGAGACCGTACGCGCCCTGCTCCAGGGCCCCCACCCCTGGCGCGAACTCTCCCCCCACCCCCCTTCCTCCCACCCCCCTTCCCCGCACCACCCTTCGCCGACTTCTTGATCAATTGGGCGCGCAGGGTGGCGTTTGGGTTTGGGGGGAGGCGGGGCGGGGAACCGCGCGGGAATGGAACAGCAGGGCATCGATCAGCGGGCGATCGTATCGAGGGTCACCACCGGGATGCGGGTGGTCGACTCCGCCGGAATCGACGTGGGGACGGTGGACCTCGTCCAGCGCGGCGACCCCAACGCGGTGACGGTGCAGGCGCCGAGCGCCGACCCCGGCAGCAGCCTGGACGAGCTGATCGAGTCCGCGGCCACGGAGGAGCCGGACGTGCCGGCGGACCTGGCCGCCCGGCTGCTGCGTACCGGCTATCTCAAGGTCTCCACCGAACTGGTCCCCACCGGCGCGGTCTACGTGCCGGCCGACCGGATCGCCACCGTCACCGACCAGGAGGTCCTACTCAACGCCCTGACCACCGACCTCCCCTCCGAATCCTGACCCTCACGCACTCGCCCCGTTGATCATGAAGTTGTTGCCTCTGGCAAGCGCATACCTAGTGATTAACTTCATGATCAACGCACTCTTCGCGAGGGGTGGGTGTGGTGGGGACTGGGCGGGTGGGACGGGGTGGGCGGAAGATCAGGAGCATCAGGGAGCCGGCGATCAGGCCCCAGAAGGCGCTGGCGATGCCGGCCAGCGAGACACCGGAGGCGGTGACGACCAGGGTGACCACCGCAGCCTCCCGGGCCGTGGGGTCGGTCAGCGCCGACGCCAGCGCGGCGGCCAGCGCGCCGAGCAGGGCGAGCCCGGCGACCGCCTCGATCAGCACCGGCGGCGCCCAGCCGACCAGGGTGGTCACCGCGCCGGCACCCAGCCCGAGCAGCGCCAGGCCGACGCCGGCGGTCACCGAGGCGATCCAGCGACGGTCCGGATCGGGGTGCGCGTCCGGGCCAGCCGCCAGCGCGGCGCTGATGGCCGCCAGGTTGACCGCGTGCCCGCCGGCCGGGGCGGTGGCCACGCTGGCCAGCCCGGTGGTCCGGAGCACCGAACCGAGCGGCGGCCGGTAGCCGTAGCCGACCAGCAGGGCGGCGCCGGGCACGTTCTGCGCGGCCATGGTCACCAGGAACATGGGGAGCGCCAGGCCGACCACGGCCGACAGGCTCCACTGCGGCACGGTCACCTCGACCACCGGGCGGAGTCCGCCGGCGCCACCGCCCGCCGGGGCGGCCAGCGCGATCGCCACCACCGCCACCACCAGCGCACCGGGCACCGCCCACCGTCGGGCGAAGCGGTGCAGCAGCAACCAGGAAAGCAGTACCGGCGCGGCCAGCAGGGGCACCTCGACGAGCGCGCGGACCGGCGCGGTGCACAGCGGAAGCAGCACCCCGGCGAGCATCGCGCCGGCCACCGGTTTGGGGATCATCGCGACCGCCCGCCCCAGCGCCGGAAAAAGCCCGGCGGCCACGATGAGCGCTCCCGAGACGAGGAACGCCCCGACCGCGACCGGCCAGCCGCCGGCGACCGGCCCGGTGGCGACCAGAAGCGCCGCGCCCGGCGTGGACCAGGCCACGCTCAACGGCAGCCGGTGCCGTAGCCCCAGCCAGGCGGCGCACAGCCCGGACGCGACACAGAGCACGAGCAGCCCGGAGGCCGCCTGGCGCTCGGTGGCCCCGACCGCTCGCAGCCCGGCCAGCACCACGGTGAACGAGCTGGCGAACCCGACCAGGGCGGCCACCACCCCGGCCAGCACCGGTTGCACCCGTCCCGCCACTCTCACCTCGATCGTTCCTTATACGGAACAGCAAGCGTGTAGCACGATAGCGGGGTGCCGCAGTCACCACCAGATCCGGACCCCACGGCGGTCGGTCGACGGGTCCGCGCCCTGCGCGAGGCGCGGGGAGTCTCGTTGTCCGCGTTGGCCCGGCGGGCCCGGGTCGGCAAAGCGACCCTCTCCGGCCTGGAGAACGGCACCCGCAACCCCACCCTGGAGACCCTGTACGCGGTCACCGCGCAGCTCGGCGTACCGCTGGCCGCCGTGCTTTCCGAGCCGGCGGCCGAGCCGAACGTGCGTGGCGCGGCGGTCAGCGCCACCCTGCTGGAGGTGTTCGACGACGCGGACGCCACCTACGAGCTTTACCGGATGCGGGTCGCCCCCGGCCCTGGCCAGCTTTCGCCAGCGCACCAGCCTGGCGTCACCGAGCACGTGACGGTCTTCGCCGGAGTGCTGCGCGCCGGACCGGCCGACGCGCCGCTGACCGCCGCTGCGGGCGGGCACCTGCGCTGGACCTCCGACGTGCCGCACATCTACACCGCCGTCGGCGACGAGGCGGTGGCCGCCAGCCTCCTCCTCCGGTATCCCAAAGGAAGGGCCCCCTATTAACGCCTGGTGTAGGTAAAGGGCCCCTTTTTAACAGCTGCCCGGTCCGCCGCTCGAGGTAGCCGCCGGGCCGGACAGCGCGGGTCAGTGGTCGGCGGGGGTGGGTAGCGTACGACGCTGTCGGACCGCCCAGAGCGCCACCTCCGTACGCGAGGCCGAGCCGGTCTTGCGCAGCAGGTTGGACACATGCACGGTGACCGTACGCACCGAGATGCCGAGGGTCCCCGCCACCTGCTTGTTGGACATCCCGGCGACCAGGCAGTCGAGCACCTCGACCTCCCGGCCGGTCAACTCGGCCCAACCCGCGCCCGCCGAAGGCGAAGGGTCGGGCGGGGGCGTGGCCGGGGTGGGTGGCGAGGTGAGCAGCGCCTCCGGGGGCTGGCCGGCGTGCGCGGCGAGCAGTTCGGTGAGGGCGTACGGGTTGCCGCCGGTCTGCTGCCAGACCCGGTGCACCAGGCGGGCACCGAGGGCTGTGCCGGCGTACACCTGGGTCAGCACCTCGGCGACCTCGGCCTGGCGCAGCGGGCCGAGGTGCTGGCGCACCGCGCCGCGGACCCCGCAGAGCCGGGCCAGGGTGCGGCCGATGAGTTCCGGCGCGACCGCGTGCGCCGCCGGCCGGGTCGCCACCATCAGCAGGGCCGAGAGTCCGGCGGCGGTGGCCAGCTCGCCGACCAGGTTGAGGCTGGCCGGGTCGAGCGCGTGCAGATCCTCCACCACCAGTACCGCCGGGCCGGCACCCACCAGCATCCGGACGGTACGCACGGCCAGCCGGAGCAGGGTGCCGGGTGCGTAGCGCTCACGCGGCGCGGTGGGGTGCTGAGCCAGCCAGGCCAACGCGTCCGCTGGAAGGTCGAGCCGGCTGGTGTCGCGCCCGCTCAGCACGGCGGCCAACCAGTCGTACGGCGCGGGGCTGTGTAGTCGGGCGGTGCCGCTGAGTATCACCTCCGGGCGTGGGGTGAAGCCGTCCAGCGCGGCGGCGACCAGCAGGCTCTTGCCGACGCCGGCGCCTCCGGTGACCACGGCGACAGCCGGCGAGCGGCGGCGATCACCGACCACGGTGGACCACGCCCGGTCCAGCTCGGCCAGCTCACCGGCGCGCCCGACCATGGACACCGGCAACATTCCCCCACCCTACGTAGTAGTGCGTAGAGACGCGGCGTGGGTGTTCTTGGCAAGCTTGTCCCATGACGCTGATCCTCCGCTCGGCCATCCTCAACGACATCGGCCTGGTCCGCACCAACAACGAGGACTCGGCGCTCGCCGGCGAGCGCCTCGTCGCGGTGGCCGACGGCATGGGCGGGCTGCCCGCCGGAGAGGTGGCCAGCGAGATCGTCATCCGGATCCTCGACGAGCTGATCCCGCCGACGGACCCGGACGCCGCCGGCGACGCGCTGCGCGCCGTGGTGAGCACAGCCAACCAGCGGATCCACGCCGCGATAGCGGCCGACCCGGCCCGCGACGGGATGGGTACGACGCTGACCGCGGCCCTGCTCGCCGGCGACACGCTGGTCCTCGCTCAGGTCGGCGACTCCCGCTGCTATCTGCTGCGCGAGGGCCAGCTGCGCCAGCTGACCCGGGACGACACCTTCGTCCAGGTACTCATCGACCAGGGGGCGCTGACCCCGGAGCAGGCCCGGCACCATCCGCAGCGCTCGTTGGTGACCCGGGCCGTGCAGGGCTCGGACGCGCCACCGACGATGGGGATGCTGACCGTGGCCGTCGGGGATCGGTTGCTGCTGTGCAGCGACGGGCTCTCCGACTACGTGCCCGGCGAGACGATCGCCGCCACGCTGAGCCTGCACGCCGACCGCCAGCAGTGCGGCGAGCAACTGGTGAAGCTGGCCCACCAGGCCGGCGCGCCGGACAACGTCACGGTCGTGATCTCCGACGTCGTGCCCGCGTCGGCGCCCGGTTCCAACTAGGTAGTTGTGCCATCTAGATAGCGGCGCTAGTGTACGGCGATGGATTCCGACCGTCGCGGGCAGTGGCTGCGTGGAGTGCTCGACCTCTGCGTGCTCGCCCTGCTACGCGACGGCGAGTCCTACGGCTACGAACTCGCCCAGTCGCTCGACGCCGCGGGCGTCGGGCCGATCCAGGGCGGCACGCTCTATCCGGTGCTGCTGCGGTTGCAGCGCACCGGTCTGGTCACCGCGCACTGGCGGGCGGGCGGGTCGGGCCCGGCCCGCAAGTACTACCAGCTCACGGAGGACGGGCGGGCGGCACTACGGCACGGCGGCAAGGCCTGGCTGGCGTTCGTGGCACCGGTGAACGGCATCGTCACGAAAGGGGTCGAGGAGTGAACGCCGACGATTGGCTGCGCGCGTTCGCGGTCGAGTTGCACCAGCGCCGGGTGGCGGTCGACGCCGCGCGGCACGTGGTGGCCGAGGCCGCCACGCACCTCCGCGAAGGTGGGGGCGACCCATGGCTGGTCTTCGGTGCGCCGCAGGCGTACGCCGCCGCGATCGTGGATACCATCGGCACCGCGCCCGGCCCGCGACCCGGCCCGGTCCGGCTGCACGCCCAAGGCATCACCAAGCGGTACGGGCGACGCACCGTGCTGCGGGACGCGACGCTCACCGTACGAGCCGGACAGATCGCCGCCGTGATCGGCGCCAACGGCTGCGGCAAGAGCACGTTCCTGCGGATCTGCGCCGGGCTGATCTCGCCCGACGCCGGCGAGGTCACCGTCTCCGGCCGACTCGGCTACTGCCCCCAGCAGGGCGGCACCGCCGACTTCCTGCTGCCCGACGAGCATTTCGTGCTGGTCGGTGCCGGCCAGGGGGTGGCACGGGGAGCGGCCCGGCGGGCCGGTCGGGCGGCGGCCCGGCACCTCGGCTGGGACGCCGAGAGCAACGTGCTCGCCCGGCACCTCTCCGGCGGTACGCGGCAGAAGCTGAACCTGACCATGTCCACCCTCGCCCAGCCGGACGTGCTGCTGCTCGACGAGCCCTATCAGGGCTTCGACCAGGGCAGCTACGTCAACCTGTGGGATCAGTTGACCCGGCTGCGCGACGAGGGGAAGGCCATCGTGGTGGTGACCCACCTGCTCAACCAACTCGACCGGGTCGACGTCGTGCTCGACCTGACCCCCGCCCAGCAGGGAGGCCGTTCATGAACCGGCTGGTCACCGTGGCCGAGATGACGCTGCGGGAACTGGCGCGCCGTCGAGGCGTACTCCTGCTTCTGCTGTTGATGCCGTTGGTTTTCTGGCTGATCCGGCGGGACTCCTACGTCGGGCAGTCGATCCGGGCGCTGCTGCTCGGCATCAGTTGGGCGGTCAGCACCGCCGCGCTCTTCGCCACCAGCGCCGCCCGCGAGTTGGAACCCCGGCTCCGGCTCGCCGGCTACCGGCCGCACCACCTCTACCTCGGTCGGATGCTCGGCCTGTGGGTGCTGGGGCTGGTCATCTCCGTGCCGTTCTTCCTGCTCACCGTGGTCGACGCGGCCAACCTGCGGCACGGCGGGATCGCCATGGCGATGCTCTGCTGCGTGGTGGTGGCGGCACCGTTCGGCATGCTGATCGGCGCCCTGCTTCCCCGCGAGTTGGAAGGCACCCTGTTGCTGCTCACCGTGGTGGCCGTGCAGATGCTGCTCGACCCGGCCAGTTCCGGGGCGAAGCTGACGCCGTTCTGGTCCAGCCGGGAGATCGCCACCTGGGCGGTGGACCACACCGACGGTGGTTACCTGAGCCGGGGCGCCCTGCACGGCATCGTGGTCACCGTGTTGCTGATCGTGACGGTGGCGGGGGTGTTCGCCGTCCGGCTGCGCAGCCGCCGGCATCTGCACCACGCACCACTCGTCTGACCAGCATTGGTGCTCGCTCAGAGGGGGAACTGCTTCTAGCATCACGGGGTGCGTCTGAGATCCGTCATCGCCCTGGTGGCCGCAATCACCGTTTTGTCCGGCTGCAGCGGTCCGTCCGTGCCCAGGGCCGACCCGCGAAGCGCCCAGCAGCCGGGGGTTGGCGGCGCCGACGCCGATGAGCCGGTCGCCGGGGGAGAGCAGCCACTGACCGAGCCGCCGCAGGGTGAGCCCTCGCAGAGCGGGCAGGCCACCCCGCCGGCCCGTACCGGTCCGGACGGCGCACCGACCGGCGCCAGCTCGCCGCGACCCGCCGGGTCAGCGGGCGTACGCAGCGGAAACCCGGCCGGGCGAGTCGCCGTACCGGCGGTGGCGGGGGCCGTCGACACCTCGAAGCCGACCCGCACCGTCGGCACCGGCACGCCGGCCAGCTGCACCTCGGCGGCGGTGGTCCGGGCGGTGGCGGCCGGCGGAATCATCACCTTCGACTGCGGCCCCGACCCGGTGACCATCAAGATGACGGCGACCGCCAAGGTACGCAACGCCAACGGCCCGCAGGTGGTGCTCGACGGCGGCGGCAAGGTCACCCTCAGCGGGCAGGGCCGACGGCGCATCCTCTACATGAACACCTGCGACCCGCTACAGGGCTGGACCACCTCACACTGCAACAACCAGGATCATCCCCAGCTGACCGTGCAGAACCTGGTCTTCGCCGACGGTGACGCCACCGGTCAGCGGACCGACGGCGGCGGCGGTGGTGCGATCTTCGTCCGGGGTGGCCGGTTCAAGGTGGTCAACTCGCACTTCGTCGACAACCGCTGCGACCGCACCGGCCCGGACCTGGGTGGTGCGGCCATCCGCGTGCTCGACCAGCACGACAAGCAGCCGGTGTACGTGGTGAACAGCACCTTCACCGGCGGCTCCTGCGCCAACGGCGGCGCGCTGAGCAGCATCGGCGTCTCCTGGGAAGTGCTCAACAGCACGTTCCGGGGTAACGCGGCCGTCGGCAACGGCGCCAACCCGGCCCGGTCCGGCACCCCGGGTGGCGGCAGCGGCGGCGCGATCTACTGCGACGGCAACGAATTCTCGGTACGCGTCGCCGGCACGATCATCGAGGACAACGACGCGAAGGAGGGTGGCGGAGCCATCTTCTTCGTCAGCAACAACCGCACCGGCACCCTGCGCATCGAGGGTTCCACCCTGCGCCGCAACCCCAGTCACGGCTTCGAGACCCAGGGCTACCCCGGCCTCTTCTTCCTCGGCGCCGGCCAGCCCGTCACCACCGACTCCACCCTCCGCTGATGGTCGGCGGGGCCGGTCAGTAGGGGTTGGTGTGGCCGGCAGGGCGGGCCTTGAGCAGGGCCGCGGGGCGGCCGGGCAGGGTGGGGGTCGCGGAGAGAGGCGGGCTGTGGGTGCCGGCGCGGTCGGCCATGCCGGCGAAGAGTTCCCGCAGGGCGGCGAGCGCGTCGACGCGGGGCTGCCAGCCCAGCTCGGTCTCGGCCCGCTCACTGGACATCAGTGGCGCGTTCAGCGCCAGCTCCACCCAGCCCCCGTCAACCGGTTGCAATCGCGCCCGCCAGGTCAGCGCCGCGGCCGCGCGCAGCACCGGCGCGGCCACCGGCACCGTCCAGCCGTGAAAGTGCCGGGCCACCAGCTCCGGGGTCAGCACCGGGTCCGCGGCGACGTTGAAGGCGCCGCGCACGTCACCCAGAATCGCCCGGGCGTACGCGTCGGCCACGTCGTCCGCGTGCACCGCCTGCATCCGCAGCCGCCGGTGGGCGGGTACCAGCGGCAGCCAGCCGAACCGCAGCAGCCGCACCGGCGCGAACGGCCCGAGGAAGTAGCGGCTGATCTCGGTGCCGGCCTCCCGCTGGAAGATCAGCCCCGGCCGTAGTCGCACCACCCGCAGCGCCGGATGGGTCCGCTCGATCCCGTCGAGCATCTCCTCCACCGCCGCCTTGTCCCGGCTGTACGACGACGCGGCCACCCCGGTCGCCGGCCAGCGCTCGCTGACCGGCCGGTCCTTCGGGCCGGGCGCGTACGTGCCGATCGAGGAGGCGTACACCAGGGCCGGCACCCCGGCGCGCAGCACCGCGTCGACCACCGCCCGGCTGCCACCCACGTTGGTCCGATGCAGCTGTCGCTGGTCGTGGCTGGGCTGGATCTGCCAGGCCAGGTGCACCACCGCGTCGGCACCGGAGAAGAGCCCGGTCAGCTCGTCCGACGCGTCCGGCGACCCGATGTCGCAGGAGTGCCAACGCACCTCGTCGTACGGCTCACCGGCTCCCGCGTGCGGCAGCCGCCGCGCCACGCCGACCACCTGGACGTCGCGCTCGCGCCGCAACCGGCGCAGCAGTGCGGTACCGACGTTCCCGCTCGCCCCCACCACCACGATCCGCATGCCCGGTCCGTACCCGTTGAGCCGCTTCCCAAGCATGACCGCGCACGCCGTGCCGTGGTCCGCTCACGTGACCCGGGCCCCGGCGAGGCGGTGTCATGCTTCAGGGACGGGGTGAATGGCGGACCCAGGGACGCTTCGCGTCTCGCCGCCGGCCGGTCGTGGCGGCCACGCAGCGCGGACAGATCCAGCCGACCGGGTCCGCCGCGGTGAGCTGGTCGGTCGCGGTGTAGTCGAACGGGACGTGCGGGAAGCGGCGCAGCCGGGTACGGCTCAGCGCCAGCCCGCAGACCGTCTGGTTCTGCCCCGGATGCCAGGCGTGCACCTCGCCGGCCGGCTCCCGTACGCCGTCGGGCCCGGTCTGCTCGCTGGACGCGGCCACGGCGGCAGTGCTGCTCCTCCTCATGCCCGGACGGTTCCCCGCCCACGGCCCGCCCACACCGGCGCTCAGCGCGCGAGCAGCGCCCCGATCAGGCAGCCGAAGGCGGCGACCGAGCTGACCGTGCGGACCAGGTTCCAACGCACCCAGGGGGCCTCGAACCACTGCCGGACCGCCGTCAGGTCGGTGATCCTCTCGACCGGTCCGGCGGCCTCCAACCGGTTGTTGAGCGGCACGTTGCACCGGCCGGTCACACCGAGCGTGACCAGGTGGCAGAGCAACGCGGCGACGAGCCAGCCGAGCACCGCGCCACCGTCGCCGACGTACCCGGCGACGGCCACCGCGACCAGCAGCGGCCCACCCAGGAACGCCGACAGGAACCACCCGTTGATGATCTTCCGGTTGATCGACTGCATGGTGCCGATCAGCGTCCGATCGTCGGTCGCGGCCAGACCCGGCATCACCGAGCAGGCGTACGCGAAAAACACCCCCGCCACCAGCCCGGTGGCACCGGCGGCCCCGGCCAGAACGGCGATCCGGACCGGTTCCGGCATGCCGCACCTCCCCCTATAGCACTGCCGATGCTGCCGAACCTGTGGTGCTGCCGGCCGAGCCGATCATGCCAGCCCCGGCCGAGCCGCTCTATTCCGCGCTCGTCCCATCGATCACGTGAGCCCTCGACGCCGGGCGGGAAGGCGTGAAGCCGGCCATGTCGGTGTCCGGTAACCTGAGCGCGCGGGCCGCTAGCTCAATGGCAGAGCTGTGGACTTTTAATCCATAGGTTCAGGGTTCGAGTCCCTGGCGGCCCACTCCCCCGCAGGTCAGCGGCCCTTCCGAGCGCTGGTTGAGCCGCGATCCCGGCCCGTACGAGTTCCTGTACCTGCACTGGAGGTGGCCGTGCGGACCGTGAACTTCACCCAGCTACGCCAGAACCTGGCCGCCGAACTCGACAGCGTCATCAACGACGCCGAAGAGCTGGTGGTGACCCGGTCGGGCCACGAGCCGGTGGTGATCGTGTCGCTTGCCGAGTACGAGTCGATGAAGGAAACCGAGTACCTCCTACGCAACCCGAGCAACGCCGCCGCGCTCCGCCGATCGATCGCAGAGCTTGAGCAGGGCGACGCGGCCGAGCGGGAGCTGACCGACCCGAAGCCGCGCGGGACGTCGCGTGAGGCTGGTCTTCACCGCGACGGCCTGGAGCCAGTACGTCAGCCACACCGACCGCAAGCTGGTCAAGCGCATCAACGACCTGATCGCGGACGTGATGCGCAACGGGTACGAAGGCATCGGCAAGCCGGAGCCCCTGCGGGGCGAGCTGTCCGGCTTCTGGTCCCGCCGGATCGACCGCGAACACCGGCTGGTGTACCGGATCACCAAGGATGACGTCGAGATCATCGCCTGCCGGTACCACTACGGCGACCGATAGCGGACCGGAATGAGGAG
>NZ_BOPC01000092.1 GCF_016863555.1 Micromonospora qiuiae
GTGATCTCCTCGGCGACCACGCCGGCGGCGCGCAGCCCGACCCGTACGCGGGCCACCCGGTCCTCGTGGCCGGCGAGGACCTGCCGGTAGGCGGCGGTGTAGCGGGGCAGGAACAGCAGCCGTTCGATCGCTGCCGGATCGCCACCGCCGCGACCGCGAGCGATCGCGCGTTCCCGAGCCAGCGGCCACGGCGTGTCGAGGAACACCGGCACGTCCGGTTCGCAGAACCAGGGCGCGACGACGGCCCGCAGCCGTTGCAGCGTGCGCGCGGGATCGGCGTCGGGATCGGTCTCGGTCAGCACCGCCAGAGCCCAGGCGAGTTTGGAGTAGACGCCGTGGTCAACGAGCACCACGTCGTTGACCGCCAGGGCGGGCCGGAAGCAGTGGACGTGGTGATGGGCCTCGCGACACAGGCGCAGCAGCACATCGACGGTGCTGTGATGGGGCAAGGCGTACCCGCCGAGACCGGTCCGCGCACGCAGCGGGGAGCGTTCGAGGAACGCCGACAGCCGGCCGATGCTGCCGGGCTCCCCGCCGTAGTGGATCACCTGGACGGTGAACCCGGCCCGCCGGAGTCTGGCACCCACGAGATGGGCTGCGGTGGTCTTGCCTGCTCCCCAGACCCCTTCGATCGTGACGAGGCGTCCCTGCGGCGGCGGGAGCCGCCACGACGGCTCGGTCTGCACGTCGGCTATCGGTGTGTCGGTGTGCGGCATGTCTGCTTCCGCCCGTGTCATCGGGCCGGCCGCAGGGTCGGCAGCCAGTCGTAGTCGACGGCGGGGTCGCGGGTCGGTTCGTATTCCAGCCCGATCCAGCCGTGGTAGTCGATCTCCTGTAGAGCGGCGAAGTAGGTCGGGTAGTCCAGCACGCCGGAGCCGGGACGGCCGCGGCCGGGGTCGTCGGCGACCTGCAGGTGTGCGATGCGTGCCGCGTGCCGGTGCAGCAGCGCGGGCACGTCCTCGCCGAAGCGGCCGTGGTGGTAGAGGTCGCACAGGAACCCGGCGTTGGTCAGGCCGGTGAGGGCGTTGACCGCGTCGGCGACCGTCACCGCCGCGTCGGCGTCACCGAGCGGGTAATTCGGGGCTTCCCGGGGGCTGATCGCCTCCAGCACCACCGTGGCGCCGATCGTGTCTGCGGCGGTGGCGGCCGCGGCGAGACTTTCGAGGGCCAACTGGTCCTGACAGGCGGGGTTGACGTCGGGTTCCCGGTTGCCGTACAGCGCGTTGAGGATCCGGCAGCCGGTGCGCGCGGCGAACTCCACGGCGGTGTCGATACCAGTCCGGAACTCGCCGTGGCGGCGCGGGCTCGACAGCAGCCCGCGGTCACCGGATCGCATGTCGCCTTCCACCAGGTTCATCGCGACCAGACGTACTCCGGCGGCGCCGAGCGCGGCAGCAAACGCGTCGGTCTCCCGGTCGTCGGGCGCCGGACGGGAGAACGGCCACCAGCACTCGACGGCGTCAAAGCCGTCGGCTGCCGCCGCAGCCGGCCGGTCGAGCAGGGGCAGGTGCCCGTAAAGGATGGACATGTTCGCGGCAAACCGCAGGCCGGCGACTTTCACTGTTCCTCCCTTGGTGTACGGGGTCCGTCGTGTCGGGTGATGCCGACGGTGGCCATGGCGCGGTGGAACTCCTCGACGCGGTGGGCCGGATAGACGCCCCTGGCCATCGTCGGCAGGTAGTAGGTGCGGATCCGGTCCCAGTTCCACGGCGGGGAAGCGAAGTGGCCGCTGGTGTCGATGTCGTTGTTGGCCAGCGCTATCCAGCGACGCAAGCAGCTCGGACACCGGCCGCAGTGCGTGAACGCGGCGCCCGGCGTCGCGCAGGAGAAGGTCTGCAGCAGGTCGTCGACGGGTAAACCGGCCTTGAGGTACCAGGCGACGATTTCCGACTTCGTCATGTCCCAGAACGGGCTGTCGACCCGGATCGACCGGCCAGCGAACGCGGTCAGCATTTCGCTCATCCGCGCGAACGCCTCGGGGCTCTTGTCGGCAGTGTGGTCGCCCTTGACGCCGATGCACCAGATCACGTCGGCGCGGAACGCGGCCAGCATCGCGAACAGCACGTTCCGGAACGGGATCAGGTCCCCCTGCGGGGTGGCGCGGCGAGACAGGTCGAGCTCGCTGCTGATCTCCAGGTCCATGCCGTGCGCGGCCGCGAGCACCCGCACGGTGTCGATTTCCTGCTGTCCTCCGTAGTGTCCGCTGTCGAAGTACAGGATTGGAGGTTTGCCCAGGTAGTGCCAGGCCGGGAAGGAATCCAGCCCGGCGGAGAAGAGCAGGATCTCGCTCATCGGTCACTTCCTCTGTGTAGATGTCGCTGCGATGTCGGCGGCACCATCCCGTGGCCGGACGGCACCGGCGGTGCTGGCTCTCGGGGTGCTCGCGGCAGCCGGCGCACGTCGCAGGTCACGGTCTCCACCGGCGGGCCTCCTCGGAGATCGTTTGTGCGTAGTCGGTGAGGCGTTGCTCGTCGTCGTGGTCGGTAAGGACGACGGCGAGGGTCCGGTCGATGACCGCGGCAGCGTTGGGGCACGGCGCGGTGGTGAACGGGGCGAGCGCGGGGCGCTGATCGGCGGGGATCAGGCCGAACGTGCCGACGCTGTTGGGTACGCCGTGTCGAGCAAGGTGCTCGCAGAACGCGTGAGGCTCGTCCATCCTCACCGTCGCTAGGAAGCTGTAGCCGTTCCAGTCCTTCCGGGCCGGGACGTCGGTCACGTCGATGCCGGGGGTACCGGTTAGCAGGTGGGCGAGCAGACTGGCCTGGTGGCGGCGGCGGGCGGCCAGCGTGTGGAAGCGGGCGAGGTTGGCGCGGGCGATGAGCGCGAGCGGCTCGGCAAGCCGGTAGTTGTAGCCGACCTCGGCCGGGCGGCCGTTCTGAGGCGGTGGCGGCAGCTGGTGCGAGCGGAAGGACCGCGCGCGCTGGGCGATGCCGTCGCGATCGGTGAGGAGATATCCGCCCTCTCCGGCCCAGAGCACCTTGCCGTCTTTGAGGCTGAAGCAGCCGACGTCGCCGATGGTGCCGACAAGTCGACCGTCGGCGCGACTCCCTTGCGCCTGGCAGGCGTCCTCCACGACCGCCAGGCCGTGCTCTCTTGCCATGCGAGCGAGCCGGGCCGGGTCGCCGGGCCGGCCCCACAGATACACAGGCAGGATCGCTTTGGCCGAGGGTGTGATTTTGCGGCTGAGGTCGTCATAGTCGAGGTCGGTGCCGGTGGGGTCGCAGTCGACGAAGACTGGCCGGGCGCCGGCGTGGATGACCGGGGCGACCGACATGATCACCGACAGCGCCGGGACGAGGACGTCGTCGCCCGGGCCGATGTGTAGTGCGCGCAGCGCGGTGTGCAGCGCTGCGGTGCCGGAGGACACCGCGACCGCATGCCGTACGCCGGTGGCTGCGGCCAGTTCCCGTTCCAATGCCGGTCCATGCACACCGCCGGCGGGGTCGGGCATCCGCGCGAGCAGACGCGCAAGGTCCGCGACGACAGCTTCGTCAAGCTCGGTGACATCCGGCGGCGCAGCGCGACGCACGTTGCCGGGCGTCATGACGGCACACCCGTGGGCAGGAACCTGGCGAAGCCCATCAGTGGCCACATGTTGACGCAGTCGGCGGAGAACAGGTGGCAGTCGGCGCAGGCGCCGCCGGGGCCGAACAACGTGGTGGCGCTCGCGCCACGGATCGAGCGGTGGCCCTCGCCCGCTGCGGTGGCGCGGATCTTCAAGGTGGAGGGGCAGTCCCAGACGCTGCCGTCGGGTTCGATGAAGAACAGGTCGGTCCCGCCGAAACAGCCGTGCACGAGGCTGGGAGTCTCGGCGGTGACCGCGTCGATGACCTGGTCTGCGTAGGTAGGCGCGGGAAGTTGAACCGGCGGCGCGTCGTACAACTGCGCGAGCGCCGCGGCCAGCGCTTCGGCGTCGGACGATGTGAGCGACAGCTGCTGGTGCAGCGCGTGCTCCGGCTCCAGGGCGATCGGCTGCGGCACAAAGTAGTCGCAGCCGAGCCGAGCGGCCAGGGCCGCGGTCTCGGTGACCGTGTCGATTGTCTGCCGGGTGACCACCGAGTAGATGCCCACGCGTGGCAACCGGTCAGCGGCGCGCGCGGTGATCAGAGCCTGGATGCCGGCCACGACGTCGCGGTGGCCGTGCACGCCGTTGCGGGCCGGACGCCACCGGTCGTTGTAGCCGGGGTCGGCGGAGTCGAGCGAAACGGACACGGCGTCGACCCCGGTGGCGAGGATCGACTCGACGATTTCCGGCCGGTTGAGCGGAATGCCGTTGGTGCACAGCACCACCTGGACGCCGGCGGCTTTGATCCCGGCGACCACGTCCATGATGGGCGGCCAGATCAGCGGCTCGCCGCCGGCGAGGAAGATGCGCTCGACGCGCGAGGCGGGCAGGGTCTGCACGAACGCGGCGATGGTGGCCAGGCCCAGATCGGTGCGCGCCAGGTGCGACAGCGTCCCGGGCTGAGCCGGCATGGCTTCCCGGTGCTCCTCGATTGTGCCGAAGTAGCAGTAGCGGCAGCCGAGGTTGCACGGTGATCGCAGCGCCCACAACAGGGATACACCGGTCATCGCGTGCCGTTCTCCCTTCCGAATTTGAGTGCCAGCCGGTGTGCTGTGGCCGCCGCGACCAATTTTCGGCGCCGGTGTGCGCAGGGACCGGATCGCCGCCCAGGTCACGGACGCTCCCATGGGAAGACGACCCAGCCATCGGCGACGGCTCCGATGTAGGTCAGCGCCTGCCCGGGGTTCTGCGGTCGCTGCCAGTTGTCGACGTTGACCACGAAGATCGCGGTGCGTACCCGAGCGGCCCCGGCCGTCCGCACCAGCTCGACGGTGCGTGCGACGGTGTCACCGCTGCCGGCGACGTCGTCGACGACGAGCACGTCCGCGCCGGTCAGGTCGCCGAGGCTGGCCGCGTTGGCGACCTGCGGCGCCGCTGACTTCACCGCGTCGACGCCGTCGGCGGTGGTCCGCAGCACCTCCACGGCACGCACCATGCGTACGCCGAGGGCGTGCGCGAGCAGCACGGCCGGGATGGCACCACCGCGCAGCACTCCCACCAATACGTCGGGAACCTTGTCGGCGCGGACCTCGCTCGCGATCCGGTCGGCGGTCGCGGTGATGCTGTCCCAGCCGAGCATCGTTGAGGTACGGTCACCGGCCACGATCGTCACCCCAGATCAGCACGTGCTGGCGGGTGGTGAGGTTCCAGCCGTGGGTCAGCGCGACGTCGGCCAGCCACCGCATCCGGTCGACGACCACGTCGGCACTGGTGCCCTCCGGGGACAGCCATACCTCGGTGAGGCCGAACTTCTGCTGGAGGCCGGCGATCTCCCGTACGTCTTCGGGGCCGGTCACCACAAACTTCCACCGGGCTCGTCCGCTGGCCTGCAGCTGCGTGATGACCTGCGGCTTGATTCGCTTGCCGTAGGGGACCGCGGAGCTTGCCAGCTTCAGCCCGGCGTTGAAGCGCGCGCCGGCCGCGATCAGGGCGGGGCTCGGAGCGATGGTCGCGTTCGTCTCGATCTCCAAGGCCCTGCCGGAGGCGGTCGCACGCCTGGCGAGGTCGACGACGATGCCGGGGTGCAACAGCGGTTCGCCACCGGAGACGACGACCAGGTCCACCGCTGCCATGCCTGAGTTGTCGGTGGCCGGGTCGAGCCGTACCAGCTCGTTCCAAATCTCGGCCGCGCTCATCGCCGGGGCGGCGTGCAGGTCGTGTTTGGCCGTGTTCCATGTGTACTCGGTGTCGCAGACCATCGCGCCGATCGCCGGCGCATCCGCTGCACGAGGCATACCCGGATAGCCGCACGTCAGATTGCACTTTATGAGCCGCACGAACAGGGCACGGCGGCCGAGGTTCACCCCTTCTCCCTGGAAGGAGTAGAAAAGGTCGGCGACCGCAACGCGCGCGCCGGTCCGGACGGTCGGGGCGGTGATCGCAGGAGACAAGGCGACGGCTCCGTTCCTGGTCAGTGGATGTCCTGGCGGTACTCCGCCCAGCTGGTCGCGGTTTCGCGCACCCGTACGGCCTCGATGAACGTGCCGTCCGGCAGGTCAAGGTGAGCCGCGCACCAGTCGAAGAGCGCCCGCGCCAGGTTCTCGCTGGTCGGCTCGACATCGACGACGTCGTTGAGGAGCCGGTGATCGAATCCGCTGTCCAGGTGCCGCTTCAGCAGATCGAGCTCCGCGAAGTCGACCACGAAGCCGGGTCCGGTGAGCCGTCTGGACGCGAGCATGACTTCCACGGTGTATCCGTGCCCGTGCAGCCGGCCGCACTTGTGCCCCTCCGACAGCCCGCCGAGCTGGTGCGCCCCCTCGAACGTGTACGTCTTGCAAATCCGGTAGGTCCCCGGTTCGACGGAAGCCGAGCTGGCCGGCGCGAGCTGGCTCATGCGGTCCTACCCGACTGAACGGCCAGCTGGAGGAACTCGATGCGCGCGGTGGGGTCCTGTTGCAGCCGGCCGCGAGCGGCGACCGTGAGCGTGTCCGCCCCGGCGGCGCGGACACCGCGACGCGTCATGCACAGGTGCTCGGCGACGAGCACCACGCCGACCCCGTCGCATGCCAACTGCTCCTCCAGGAACCCGGCGATCTGCTGCCCGAGGTTCTCCTGCACCTGCAGCCGTGCGGCGAACATCTCCACCGTCCGGGCGATCTTTGACAGGCCCGGCAACTTCTCTCGTGGGTAGAAGCCGACGTGCGCGCGGCCAGAGAACGGCAGCAGGTGGTGCGCGCACAGCGACGTGAACGCGATGTCGCGCGTCAGGACCAGATCGTGGTGACCCTCGTCGTTCGGGAACGTGGTGAACGTCCACGACCGTGGGGTGAGCAACTGCGCGAGGGCGTCGGTCATGCGGCGCGGGGTGTTCCGGCCGACTTCGGTGTCCGCGGGGACGCCGAGGGCCTGCAGCAACTGTCTTACTGCCTGCTCAGCCTGCTTTCGATTGAGCGCGCTCGCACCGGTGAGCACGGCATGGTCTGGACCGTCGAGGTCGAGCAAGGTCGTTGTCACCAGTTCTCCTTGGGGTGAGCTCGAACGTGCTTCCCTGCCGTGCGCGATGACGACCGCCGCATACGCGAGCGCAGCAGGTCCTGCCTTTGCGGTTCGTGGTGGGCGTGCACCGTGCCGATCCCCCGCTCGCAAGGTCAAGCGGCACGTCCTGCGGCGTAGCTCCCTCGGCCGTTCGGTCGCGGTGCCCGTCTGACTGAGCGTGGCACCAGGCCCGCCGGGCCGACCAGACCGTGGAAAGCGCTCAGGAAGGTGCGCGAAAGGTGCGTTCGCCCACAGCCGATGTCGCCGCCGGTACTCTGTGGACGAGCCGGCCGGTCACCCTAGGTGTGTGAGGGATAACGCCATGAGGATGCCCTCGCGGATCGTCAACCCGGTCTTGGCGGTACTACTCGAGGGCAGTGGTTTCACCTCGCTCGACGAGTTCGCCGCTGCAATCAACTCTCTCGGTAACCACAAGTACGGCCTCTACCTGTCCTATGACCACGTAGGCGTCAAACGATGGCTGTCCGGCGGGACATGCCGGCAGCCGGAAGTGGTCGCCGAGGTGCTGTCCCGGGCATGGGGCATCGAAATCCCGGTCGCGGTGATCTGGCCTCAGTCACGTGCCGGTGCCACTCCGCCCGCACCGCACCTTGTTCCCTGCGTGGCCGCTCGTACGCTTGATGAGCTGGCCGCCTACATCGGGAGCGACATGCTGACCAGGCGCGCACTTCTGACCAACGCGATCGCCTTCACCACGGGCGAGGCGCTGACCGACCCGCTGCTGCGCTGGCTCACCGGTCCCGCAGGGCAGCTACCGGACCGCTCCGCGCCGACACCTCACCGCCTGACCATGTCGACCGTCGCAAGAATCGAGGCCGCCACCGCCGCGTTCGGCGCCCAGGATGCGGCGATCGGCGGCGGCCTGAGTCGCGAGGCCGCGGTCGGGCAACTCAAACATGCCGTCGACCTGCTACGCGAGACGTCCTACACCAACGCGGTAGGCAACCGGATGCTCGCTGCGATCGCAGAGCTTGCCGGAATGGCCGGTTGGATGAGCCACGACGTACAAATGGCCGGCCCCGCCCAGCGGTACTTCACTCTCGGGCTGCAGGCCGCCCGGGAATCCACCGACCGGCGATCGGCACTGCTGCAGGTCAGCCTTCTCGCGGACATGGCCCGGCAGATGCGCGACCTTGGCCACCCGGCCACCGGACTGCAGCTCGTCGACGCAGCCCTGGCGCTGCTGCCGCGCGGACGGCACCCTGCCGCCGCGGCGATGCTGTGGAACCTGCGTGCACGGATGCTCGGTCCGCTCGGGCCCTCCTCGATCACAGAACTCAAGCACGCGATCCGGTTGGCTGAGGATCTGCTCGCCGACGCGGACCCCGGCGATGACGACCTGCTGGCATACACCGGCCGAGCCGAGCTCGCCGGCAACGCGGCCCTCGCATGGCAGGACGCGGCTGTCCATCACCCGGATCTGGCTGTACAAGCGGAAGAACAAGCTCTCGCCGCACTCGCTGCCCGGCCGCCGGGCTACTCCCGCTCGACCGTCTTCGACCAGATCTGCGTCAGCGCAGCCCGGTTCACCGGCATCGACCCGGACCAAGCAGCCGCCGACGGCCACCAGGCGATCGACATGGCCGCCGAGGTTGCCACCTCCATCCGCGTCCTCGACAGGCTCAGCTCGCTGCTGACCCACTCCGCGCCGCACGCCGCCCGGCCCGCAGTTCGCGCGTTCCGGGAACGGCTGACCGTCACCCTGCGTACCGCAGCTGCCTGACCGTGCCCCGCGCGCTGCTGCTCGTACTAACCGACTGCTGACCAGCAAACGGTGCGGTCGCCTGCGCGCAGCGACGCGATCCGCAGCGCAGCTTCGCGGGCGTGCGGCGGAGAGGACGGGGCGCGGCGGATGTGCGCGGCAACCGACCGCAGCTCGTAGATGTCCCGAAGGATTTCCCAGCCAGGGTCCGTGGTTGGATCCGCGTCGTACGCGGCGAGCAGATGGGTCAACAGCTCAGAGGGCCCACCGAACCGTTCCTCAGCAGCAGACGGGACCAGATCCCACTCGCGCGGCGCGACCGCCGCGTTGTCCCAATCAGCGAGCACCGGACCAGTTCGGGTCGAGATGACGTTGCCCAACTGCGCGTCACCGTGCACCAGGCCGGCGCCCAGCCGAAACTCGCCCATGTCAAGGCTGCGCTGCAGTTCAACCGCCCTCGCATCGATCCAGAGCCGGTCGGACTCATTAAGCCAGTTGCTGGACCGAGCGGCCGCGATGAGCCGATCCAGCGGACGAAACCGCGGAAGGACGACGGGGGGCCGCAGAGTGTGCAGCCGTCGCAACAGCCAGCCCAGTTCTGCAGCAGCCGCGGCCGGGTTCGGATCGGGGCAGATATCGGCCTGTTCCCAGAACGTGACCGGTGCCTGCTCCTCTTGGTCGCCGTAGACGACGATTGGCTGCTCGATTCCTGCGACGGGCACCACGGTGGGGAAGCCCTCGCCCGCCAGCCAGCGGGAAACCTCGACCGCCCGCATGGCTCGTTCCACCGCCTCGGCGCCCCGACCGACACGCACGATAATGCGGGCCCGTGGTAGAAGGAACACCGCGTTGCTATGGATACGTACAGGGCGCAGTTCGTCAACATCGAGGCCCACTAGGTGGCACGCTGCCCGCGCCTGCGTCACAGTCATGCACGACCGAGCCGAACAGCCATTGGCCAGCGCGTTTCCATGCTGCTCACCGCTTTCATTCGACTCGAACGCTCATCGCTCTACAGTATCGATGAGTGGGATTCCGAACAGCTTGGCAGCCGCACCTCGCGCAGCCCGAGCGCAACTTGAACAGCCACCGGACGACTCACTACCCACCACATGACCCGAGATCAAAACCGCATGCTCGACCATCGCCCCGCCACACCGCGCACCACACAAGCCCACGCAGGACAGCAACCAAGCACAAGGTGAGTTCCCCCGCTTTGATGTGGCGGTGGTTACCTGCTGGGTAACCGGCCGCCGTGGTCACCGGCCGTGAGTGCGCGAAATGGCCACCGGCGCGAGCGGGTCTACCGGCGCCCGGCCGAAACTGGCCGCCGGAACGGGCCGCCGTGGTGCGTGGCCGACCTTGGCGATGGCCGCTGGTCCAAGACGTTCCTGGCTCGCCGAATCCTGCCTCCCAGATGCTGAGTTGGCGGCTGTCGCCGGCGCTCCTTTGGCGTTGGCGCCTGCTTTGGATCGCACGATTTTTCGGTAGTGATCCCAGGTACCGCCTCGATCCGGGTGGCCATCGGGCCAGTGCACCTCGGCATCGTCGAGCCGGGCCAGGGCGAGTTCAAAGTCGTCGCGTCTCATTGCCTCGGTGGCGGCCGCAAAAGCCTTCCGTCCGGCATCGCGGTTGATCTCATGGATGCGGGCGTCGCCGAGACGTTCGCCCTCCAGTACCTGCGGGTTGGCCTGCGCGTAGCTTGCCATCCAATCCCACTCCTGGTCCGTCGCGCGCGCTGCTTCGGCGGCATAGCGCACTCCGTCACCGGTGAGGTGCTGGTATCCAGGTCCGTACTGTTCAAGCGCGAGTACCAGTTGGCGCTGCCGAACCCGGGATTGCCGATCCGCAGCCTCCTGTGCTGTCTGCGATCGAGAGGGCTGGTGGTCCGCCGGAGCCTCGGCGCTCGGGGTGGGCGGGAGTGGTTTCTCGTCCGTGTCGCGGGCAAGCACGTAGTCGCGGCCCGCATGCCACTCGGCGAGGGAGAGCACACCGCAGGCGCGTGCTTCGTCGAGGCAGTCCAGTGCTTTGGTCAGGTCGCCTGCGGCGTGGGCGGCCTCGGCCTGCTGGAATGCCTCTTCGCCGCGCCGTTGCCGGACCTGATCCCACTGTGCCGGTGTGCGGTACGGAAGTTCGAGTACCTCGGGGTGGTCTGCGATGTGGGTCTTGATCCACTCCAGTTCCGTTGGGGTAGCGTCGACCATCTCGGCGATGTAGCGGTGCGCTGATCCGGTGCTCCGGTGGTAGCCGGCGCCGTGCTCCTCGATCTTCAGCGCGATCTGGCGATAACGGATCTGCTGCTCCCGCTGATCGAGGTCATCGCTGCTTGCAGGTTCTGCCTGATCGGGACTCGGCGTGCCCGCACCGTGCTCGGGCTCTGCGGTGTGGTCGGGATCGACGTGCGGCTCGTCGCCGTCCGGTGCTCGGGCCAGTTCGGTTGCCTCCGGCGCTGCCCCAGCCTGAGCTGCGGTGGTCTGAACACCGGCCGCAGACTCTGCCGGTGGTTCAGGTTCAGCGGGGGGTGGGGCGGCTCCTGTCGGCGGGGTGGTGGTGTCGTTGGGTGCCCCGGGCCAATCTGCGGGCTGGTCAATCGGGGTGAGAACGCACCGGCCGAGTTCGGTCTGCCGGTGGCCGTCGGTGGTGTCGTGGCCCTTGATCTTGCCGTTGACGTGGACGTATGTGCCGTCGCGGAAGGCGTTGAGGTTCGGTGCCCGCCACGTCCACAGGTTTCCGGACGCGTCGGCGAGGTAGAGCGTGGTGGCGGCGGACTGGCCGCCACCACGTCGGTGTCGGTTGTAGCTGCGAGCGGCGAGGACACGGGCGTCGAAGCTGACCTTGTCGCCCTTCTGGCCTTGCCAGGCGGACGTTGCCGTGGTGTGGCGGATGGTTTGGTCTTGCAGGTGCCGCTGGTAGCTGGAGACGGCGGAGACCAGGGTGGCGAAGTGGCGTGGGCTGACGGTGTCTTCCGTGGCGGCGAGTCGGAGTTGGTAGGCGTAGTCGCTGACGTCAGCGTTGGGCAGCGCGATGGCGTACTCGCGTGCCGCCGCAGCGTAGGCGCGGGTGTCGTCGGTGACCACGGCCTCTAGTTCCTGCCGCAGCCCGGTGGCGTCGTACCCGTCGCCGTTGATGGCGGTGTCGACGATGGCGGCGGTTGGGACGAGTTTGCCGGCGCTGGCGTCGGCGTCCCGGCGGGACACCCAGCCGTAGGTCTGGATGGCGGCGGCGGTAAGGGTGAGCACCTGCATCGTGTCGTTGCCGTCGCGGTGTCCGGGACGGCCGGTGCGGATGATGGCCGGATCGACCTGCTTCGGCGCCGTTGTGGTCTCGGCGGGGGCAGCCGGCGTCGTTGACGGCTGGGACTTGCTCGCGTCGGCGATCTGCGCGTTCACCTCCTCCAACCGAAGGAGGGCGGTGCGCAGCGCGTCGGCGTGTTTGAAGGGCGCGTCCAGACCGCGCGTGATCCGGTCGAGGTCCTGCTCCTTGGCCGCGAGGTCGCGTTGCAGTTGCCCGACAATGGCGTCGAGTCCACGCAGCCGGTTTTCCAACCGGTTGACCAAATCCGCGTTGTCCAGCTCGGCGGGCGAGAGTGCGAACTCGGCTCGGGGCAGGTCGGGCAGGCTGACGTACAGCAGGCGCCGGTTCTGGGCCTCGATCCACCGATGCTCGGCGACGACCTGGAATCCACCGATGGTGGCGACCTCCTGCTCGCCGCGTGGGGGCGGGGCGGTGAGCGACTTGAGCGCGTCGCGTAGGAGGATGTTGCCCTGCTTGCGCTCTCCGGTGCTCTGGCCGAGCACGGTGATGCGGAACTTGTCTCCGCTCGTGTCGATGCGACGGGCGCGAGCTGCGGTGGCTTCCTCGATCTCGGTCCGCAGGATGGCGATGTCCTGATCACGTTCGCGCCGGACCCAGGCCATCCGATCGCGTTCCCGGTGGTGCGAGCGCTCCATGCGCTCCAATTTCGTCACTTCGGCTTGCAGTGCTGCCTGGTCGAGCAGCATGGGGTTGCCGGTCGCCAGCGCTTTCACTTCGTTGTAGGACAGCGCGGCGTCGCCGATGTCCTCGATTTCGCGGACGTCGAGCCGGCCGCGCATGAGTTGCGCGATGAACTCGGCCTTTCTCGCCACCGTCTGCCACATGAACCCATCGAAGGAGCCTTCGGTGACGTACCGGATGATCTCGACTTCAGCGTTCTGGTTGCCCTGTCGGAGGATTCTGCCTTCTCTCTGTTGGAGGTCCGCCGGCCGCCACGGGCAGTCCAGGTGGTGCAGGGCGACCGCGCGCTGCTGCACGTTCGTGCCGACACCCATCTTCTCCGTGCTGCCGATCAGGACGCTGATGCGTCCGTCACGGGCGGCGGCGAACAGAGCCGCTTTCTCCGCGTCGTTGCCGGCCTCATGCATGAACCGGATCTGCCCCCGGGGCACGCCATGAGCAACGAGCTGCTCTCGCAGCTCGTCATAGGCGTTCCAGCCGGCCGCCGGTACGCCGAGGTCGCTGAAGACGATTTGAAGCGCACCGGGTCGCGGGTGCGGCTGGCCGTCGCTATCGCTGAAGATGTCGTCGCGGTGCTCGGCGTAGATGCGGGCGATGGTCTCCGCCGCGGCGGCCAGTTTGCTCGGCGCTTCGGGGTCTATGCCGCGGATGGCAAGCAGCGCGGACTGGACTTCCTCGCTGAACGGCCCGGACCACAGCAGCCCAGGCGGAGCGACGACTGGACCTGGCCATGCCGTCGCCGCCGCCCGTTGCCCGTCGTCGCCGGCGACTACTCCTGGCGGAGGCTGCCCGCTCCAGAGGCTGGCGAGTTCGCCCGCGAGCCGCTGGCGGATCGCCGGATCCGCGAGGCGGTCGTAGGTGTCCATCAGCTCGGCGAGCCGGTCCGCGGTCACGGGATGACCGACGTCTGCCCCCAGGTGCGCGAGGGCGAGTGCCTGCCGGAGGGTGCGTGGCAGGCTTCCGCTCCAGACCACACGGCCGGTGGCGTCCTCAACGCTGTTGGGCCAGATAACGCTCCTTCCGGCTTGTCCGAACGGTGGCTCGGTCGCCCCGTGGTCGATCAGGTGCTCGGCCACCCGCTGCCGGACGTCGGGGTCACCGAGCCCGTCGTAGTTGGTCAGCGTGTCAAGGATCTGGCTGCTCGAAAGCGGGCCGGCGCTCCAATCGTGGCTGTCGGAGAGGTGCAGCAGGGCCTGCTCCGTGGCGTGGTCGAACTGCCCCGACCACAGCGTCTCGCCCTCGCCCTGCCACACCTCGTCGGGCCATACGACAGTAGTGGGGTCCAAAGGGTTGGGCCGTTGCCGGGACCACAGCGCGGCGAGGTTCGCAGCCACGGCGGCGGCTGGCTCGTCATCGAGGACCTCGAAGCGGCGCAGGACGTCGGCGATCTCGTCCGCTGTGGGTGGCACCAACCTCAGGTCCATCGCGGCGGAGCGGCCGTTGTGGGTGATCTTCAGCAGGTTGTCGTCGGTGGGGTCGACGTCGCCGTGCCGGACCTTGTCGGCCCGGTCGACCAGGGCGGTCAGGTAGTCGCTCAGCCCGTCGCTGGCGGGTATGACGACCGTGCGGGGCAGCCGCTGGCCGTCCTCTCGTTGCTTGAGCGCTGGTACGGGCAGGGCTAGGTCTTCGGCCGTCTTGACGTCTGCGACCTGATGCAGCAACCGCAGCAGCTCGGGCAGGTTGTAGAACTTGGCGAAGCGGCTGTTCATGCGTAGGCCGCCGCCTTCGGGGACGACTTCGATTCCCTCGACCGTCTCGCCGAATGTCGCCGCCCAGGCGTCGAACTCGTCGATGTTCAGGGAACGCATGAGGTGCGGTGCGAGGTACATGAGCATGGTGTGGACTTCGCCGAGCGAATTCGCCACTGGGGTCGCGGTCGCGATGGTGCCCACCCGGTCGTTGGTCTCGCGCAGCCACCGCAGCTTCATGTCCAGGTCAGTGGACCGGTTGGATCCGGGGACGCCCATGCCCGGGATTCGGCTCGGCCGCTCCAGGTTCTTGAACAGATGACCTTCATCGATGAACAGGTAGTCGACGCCCATCATCTCGAAGGTCAGGCCGGGGTCCTTCTTCGTGTTGAGCTTCTTTCTGATCCGTTCCTCGGCTCGGCTGATGGCCCCTTCGAGTTGCTTGACAAGCCGCTTCTGGCGAGCGCCCTTAGCCAGCTCAAGTCGCCGCTCCAACTTCTCGATCTTCGACTTCAGGTACGTGCGCTGGTACTCCGGCGACATGGCCACCTGCTCGAACGCCCTGTGAGTCATGATGACCGCGTCCCACGCCCCGGTCGTCACCCTGGCCTGGAACAACCGGCGACGCTCCGCGGTCAGGTCCGCGCTGCTGGTGGAAAGCAGCCGCGCCTGGGGGTACAGCTGGAGGAACTCCCTGCTGAATTGCTCCAGCATGTGATTCGGGACGATGATCATCGGCTTGCGCACCAGACCGAGTCGACGCAACTCCATCGCCCCCATGACCATCTCCGCGGTCTTACCGGCACCGACCTCGTGCCAGAGTCCGACCGACGGCTCATTGACGATCCGAGCCACGGCGCTGTATTGGTGCGGGTGTGGTTTGAAGGTGAGAGCCAGGCCCGGCAGGGTCAGCTTTGACCCGTCGTAGGAGCGCAGGACGAGCGAGTTGAACCGCTCGTTGTAGATGGCCAGGTGGGCGTTGGCGCGCTGCGGCTCTCCCCACAGCCAGTCGCTGAACCGTTCGTTGATTTCGGTCGCTTTGGTTTGCGCCGCGAGTGTGGCGTCGGCGTTCAACCGGCGCTTCTCCGTGACGGGATCGATGTCGTAGACGCGCACAGGCCGCTGCTTCAGCAGGTCCTCGGCGATGTCGACTGCGGATCTCCGCTCGGTGCCCCACGTGCTTGTGGCGAGGGTCGTGGCGCGCCGCTTCGAGGTGACCGTCCAGTCGGCTGCGCCGACGCCCTGTTCGACGGCGAGGGTGGGGTCATCCAGGAGTTCTTGCAGGAACTGCTGCACCGTCTCGCCGCTGACCCAGCTCGCGCCCAGCCGGACGCGAATCTCCTCCGGCGTGAGGTCGGCGGGCTTCACAGCGGTCAGGGCCTCGACGTTGGGCGCATACCGCTCGTCCTGCTCGGCTGCGGCGCGAGCCTGGTCCAGTTTGACCCGCACGTTGCCGGACAGATACTCCGCCGCCGGCACGAGCCGGTCGGTGCCGGGCTCGTCGAAGACCAGGGTGCCCAGCTGCTGACGCGCGTCCTCCTGGTCTACGCCGAGCAGCCACGCCACCCGCTCCAGCGTGATCTGGCCGTACACGTCCTGGCAGATGGCGAGGGCGTCCTCGGGCGTCTCCGCGCCGAGCTTCGGTGCGCGAGGAGCGATCGCCCGGGTCGTGAAGATGTCGGACTTGTAGGCGACCTGCGACGCCTCGTCGAAGCGTTCCAAGGCGTAGACGAGGTTGGAGAACGGATCGGCACGGAATCCGCCCTGCGCGGGGGCGACCCGCCGCAGGATCGGTTCGCCGGTCTCCTCGTCGACCTTGCCCGTCTCATAGGTGTTGTAGCGGTTGATCGGCCCGAACCGGGAAACGTAGCTGTCGTAGCGGCGGCCAAGCTCGGCACGCAGATGGTCGATTTCCTCGGTGTCGTCGAGCGTCGCCGCCTCTGCCTCCAGCAGCCGCATGGCGAGGTTGCGCAGTCGCAGCAGCTCTCGCAATTCGTCAGCTTGCGTCTTCGGCGGCGCATACGGCTCAGCCTGGCCGTTGATCACCCTGGTAAATGTGTCGTCCTTACGCAGCGCCAGGTAGCCATCGGGCTGCTGCTCCGCCGCGGCGACGAACGCGATCGGCTGCGACTGCGTGGCCTGCCGGGCGGGGCTGTAGGTCAGCGCCTGGGCCTGCGCCTCCGCCACGACCTCCTGCAAAGCAGCGCGCAGGGCCGGGGCACAGTCGCGGTCACCGACGACGGCCAGTTCGTCCCCGCTGTAAAGGCCGCCGGTGCCGAGCCGGCCGAGCACCCGCCCCGGGCGGTCGAGAAAGTAGGCGTTGACGCGCACCTCATCCTCGCCCAAGGTGACCCGCCGGGTGGCTTCCCACTCCCGGGTGGCGGCGGCGGGGCGGGCCTCCTCACGACGGCGCAGGATCAGTACGTCCATGACGGCGTCGGTGCCAGCAGCTCTCGCCATGGCCCTTGAGGGCAGCCGAACGGCACCGACCAGGTCGGCAAGTCCCGTGATCTCCCGGCGGGCCGCAGGGTTCGCCCGGTCCATGCTGAAGTGCGAGGTGAGCACCGCCATGAGCCCGCCTGGCCGCAGCAGGTGAAGGCTTTTGATCATAAAGTGGTCGTGAATGCTATGGCCGCCCGGGTTGTGCCGGCAGTCCGTCAACGCGACCTTGCCAAAGGGAAGGTTTCCGATGACGAGATCGAAGGCACCCGTCGGAATGCGGGTGTCAGCGAAGCTCTCGTTGAGGATCCGGGCGTCCGGGTAGAGGGCCGCAGAGATGGCTGCGGTGACCGGGTCCAGCTCGACACCGACCATCCGCGCATGCTCCGGCGCAAAGGCGATGAAGTTGCCGCTGCCGGATCCCGGTTCGAGTACGTCGCCGCCGGTGAAGCCGAGCTGCTGCACGGCATCCCACACGACTTTGACGACGGAGGCGTCGGTGTAGTGCGCGTTGAGCGTCGTCCGTCGCGCGGCACGCCACTCGGTCTCGTCGAGCAATTCGGCAAGCTGCTCCCGCGCCCACACGTAGGTGCTGTCATCGCGGTCCGGGTCGAAGACGGCGGGGACGGCACCCCATCCGGACCAGCGGGCGAGTACCTGTTGCTCGTCGACGGTGGCGGGCCGCTGATCGGCCTGCAGCGTGCGCAACACCCGCAGCGCGGCGATGTTCGCCTTGATTCGGGCGGCTTCCCCGGAGGGGGCAAGGTCCGCCTGATCCGCGGGCCGGAACCTCGGTCCGCTCGGTACCGCCTCGGTGTCGTGCGACTCGAAGCCGGAGGAGCGGGCGGAAGGTACAGGATCGTTCTCCGGCCCGATTGGGGGTACGGGCGGCGCGGGGTGCGGCAGGTCCGCCAGTTCGCCAAGCAGGTCGGTGGCCGCGGTCGGGGTGTTCGTCGGCCGCTGGGCGGGTTCGGCGATGTCTGGTGCGGTGGAGTCGGGTGAAGCCGTCGCCACCGGGGGCGGTAGCGCAGCCCCCGGTAGCGGTGCGGCAGGTTCTAGCGGGTTGGGCTCAGGTCGGTTGCCGGGTCGGGCAGCATCTCCCGCAGCACCTGACCCTCGGCGCTCAGCCTGGCGTTGTTGAGCCGGCCGACCTTGCTCAGGTACGTCTCCTGCTCCGGGTCCGGGCCTGCCAGCGTCCTGCTCAGGTCCTCGATCTGTTGGGCGATTTGCTCCCCCAACTCCGTGAAGAACTCGTCCGGGTCCTCGATCTGCCGATACCGATTCGGCAGATGGCTCCTCCAGTGACTCATTGCTTGCGCTGCGTACTGGTTCACTCGTCTCCACCTCCAACTCGTCGAAGTCGTCCGGCTCCGACGCACGCGCCCAGAGGTAGTCGTCGAACGACAGCTGCCCGGCTATCTCCTTGCGCTTCCTGGCCAATGGAATCACATCCCCCGGGGCCTGCGGTCGCCCTTATCTAGGCCGTTGTTGTGGTGGTTCTTGGCCGCCGATGGGGCCTCGCGGGCCGCATGGTCGTCGCTGGCGGTCGATGACGTCTCGGCCGGTCCGGCCAGTCGGGCGAGCTGGGCAGGGTGCTGGCCGGGCCGTTCGTCGGCGATCGCCCGAGCCGCCTCGGCGAGGTCGTCGAGCCAGTCGACGACCGGCGTCCCGTCGATGGCGTTCGTGGCAGCGAGCTTGCTGTCCCGGACCGGGATGATGATGCGGTTGGCGGTCCAGTAGGCCTGTCCCCATCCGTCCTTGACGGCGTGGGTCCACGCGACGCTGGCGGCGGCTGCGGCGCGCTGCGCGTTGGTGCGGGCGCGGTTGTCGCTGGCCGCAGCCTCGAATGTCCGCCCTAACGGACGACTACTTCCCTCTTCCACACTCGCTCCGTCGTGGCGCCGGACTTCGTCATGGGCCGCGGCCGTCAACTGGTCCAGGAGTCCGCGCACGACGCGCCCGGGGTCGTTCTCGTCGCTGAGGCGGCCGATCGCCTCGCGGGCGGCTGCGGTGATGTGACCGTCCACAGCCAGGACTCCGGCTCGCTTGCCGGAGGCGAAACCGAGCGGGAAGACGGCCTTGACCACAAAGTCAACGCCAACCAACTGTCGATCGTCGGCGGGCGAGACCGGCGCCTCGTTCCACCCCTCGTTCCACGCTATGGCCGTTAAGGCGGCCAGGTTCGATGGGACCGGCCAGGACGCATCTGCCCAGTAGTAGCCCAGATGCGCTGCGACAGCGTCCCGGGTAACGGGTCGGCGGGTCATGGGCACCTCCGCGCCGCAGCCGCATGGACGCCGACCGAGGCTGGGGTGGTCTGTTTCGTGACGGTGACTTGCGGAGGATGGCGTCGTCGGCGCGGGGCGGCCATGCTGCGGCTCCTCGTCTATCTGGTGTGCGGACGGGCGACTGCCCCATGGACCGGCGCTCCACCGGGCTGGTGGGCCGGGGAGCCAGTGGCAGCGCCCGGCGCGGCAGTGGGCGGGGCCGCAAAGCTCAGCTGGGCAACGCCATTAGGCGGAGCTTCCGGGTTGGCCGTCCCGGCGGTGCCCGGGTCGGCAGCGGCGGTGGGTGGTGCCGACGCCGGTCGTGAATGGGTGGGCGTAGTTCGGGAGGTGACTGCTGGCGTACGGGCATAGGCCCGTGCGGCTTCGGTGTGCAGTGGCCCGTTGGTGGCGTCGGTGAGCAGGGTGAGCGTGGTCGGGTTGGTTCGCACAGCCACCCATGGCCGGTCCGCAAGACCAATACGGTCTGCCATGCCGCGCACGATCTCCGACCAGTCGTGGTCGGAGAGTTGGCGCTCACCGGGTTGGGTACGCAGGGCGAGTGCCGTCACGCGGGCCCGGTCGGCAAGCCGCCGTAGGTCGACACGCCAGGTGCCCGCGTGCCACCCGCCGCCGACGTCGATGACGCGCGTTTCGGCCAGATGACTGCGATCAGCAGCTCGGCCCACCGCCCGTACCGTGATCGAGCCGGCGATCTGTCGCGAGGACTGAGAGTCGTAAGCACTTACCAACATTGGTGATGCCTCCAGAAATGGCCGGGCTCGCGAGGAGCGCCAGCAGGAACCAGCGACAAGAAAGTCGGAAATGCCGAGTTCCTGCTTACCGACGGATATGCACCCCCACCGAGTCCAACCAGGACAGCGGGTCGACCGCGTTGGCAGCCGTCAGCGGCGGCGCGTTTCGGTGGACCTCGAAGTGCAGGTGTGGACCGGAGGAGCGACCTGTGCTGCCGACCCAGCCGATGAGCTGCCCGGCCTGGACCTGCTCGCCAGCGGAGACGGCGAGACGCACGGCGTGGCAGTAGCGGGTAACGATGCCGTTGCCGTGGTTGATGTTGACCAGCAGCCCGCAGCCCGACAGGTTCGGGTTTCCGGGCCGGTCGCAGTAAGCGCTGTCGCACCGGGCGGCCAGGACGACGCCAGCCGCAGCGGCGAAGATCGGAGTTCCGGTCGCCGCGGCGAGGTCGACACCGTCGTGGCTGGGCCGCGATGGCGGCCGGAACCTGCTGACGAGTTGGTAGCTGTCGGCGGGTAGCGGAAGGCGCCAGGCGCCGGTGCCTCCTGCTTCGAGGGTGTACTTGCCGATGCGGGAGCGGACCTGCTGGGGATAGTCGTGCGCCTTGCCCGCAGCCGGTACACCGCCGGCGCTGGCTATGCAGCCGCGGCCACAGAAGTAGCCGGCCCAGGCGATGTCGAGAGGGTCGCCGTTCAGCACGTTCGCCGCGATGTTGCGGGAGGCCCACGCGACGAGGTCGCACATCAGGCGACCCATCGCGTAGATGGCGTCTTCGGGGTCGTCCGGCCCGTTGCGCCCGTCGTTGTCGTAGTCGTCGCCCCAGTTCGCCCAGGTGCCCCGCTGGAACTGGGCGATGCCGATGGCAGGCCCACCGCGCTCGGGCGGGTTGTCGGCGACGGCGTCGGCACGCCAACTGCTCTCCAGGTCGATCTGCGCGGCGATCATCGGCGGCGTGATCTGGGGGCAGATCGATCCGGCGCGGACCACCCAGGGAGCGAGGTAACGAGCATGGGGCGGTATGGCGTCGACGTTGAGTGGGCCGCTGGCGGGGGCGGCGACCAGCGCCGGGCTTGCGGCGAGCAGGGTTGCGGCGCCCGAGGCCACGAAGGCGACCAGACCGGCCGTAATAGCCAGCACGCCGGTAAGCAGCAGTACGAGGGCGCGCACCGATGTCGGGCTGGCTTGTCCGTTCGTGCTGGTCATCGCGATCAGCCGATCTCGTATTCGCTGATCCGCCACCCGACCGTGCTCGGCCGCAGGCCGCACACGACGGTGTGGCGTTCGAGCGTGCCCCGCCAGCCGTCACGCCCGATCGGTCGCACTGTCACCAGTGCGCCGACGTGCCGCTGTTCCGCGGTGTCGGGCGGGAGCGCGTCCCCGGCGTACGGACCGACCTGCACCTCGGTGTAGGCCCGGTGCTGGACCAGTTCCTGCCATTGCGGGGTTTGCCGTGCAGAGTCCTGATCGACTGCCGCCGCGGCCAACTGGGCGTCCAGGTACGCCGCGGCCCGCCGGTAGACATCAGCGCGATCACGGTCGACGGCGGTGTCCACGCGATGCGCGGCGACGGCGAACGCCGCGCACACCGCGTGCGGGTCGTGGTAGTTCACCGACGGGTCTACGAGCTGGGTCGACGCCGCCGCGGAGGGCTGCGGACGAGGCTCAGGGGTCGTTGCCGAGCAGGCGCCGAGCAGCCCGGCCGTGAAGACGACTGCCAGTAGGGCGGGAATGCGACTGGAGCGGATCATGCTGGTCACGCTCGCGTCCGCCCGTAGGCGGCGACGCTGCCGTAGCGCGTAACGCCACCGGCTCCGCGCCTCGAAGAAGAGGGGAGCCCGAGGCGTGGATAGCCAGCCACGGGACCGGCCTGCTCAGCAGATCGCGGATGGAGCCCTGTCGCGCCGGACACCCGCGCGCAGCAGGGGTGAGCAGTTGCGGACCAGGGCTACCCGTAGCGCCCGTAGCGCTCCCGTCAACGTCGGCGGTAACCGTAACGGCTCCGCACCCTGACGAACGTCTCCGGCAGCGGCCCCGACCGGGCCGCATTTCGATTGTCGGAGGAGTTCGAGATGGTCCTCAAGCTCGTCGTTGCCGGCCAGGCGGTGCTCGCCGCGAACGCCCCGAATCCGGCGCCGTCGGCACCGCCCGGAATGGAAGCGGTAGCCACCAGCTTCCTCAGCTGGGGAAAGTGGATCTTGCTGGTCGCGGGCGTCCTCGGGTTTTTCATCTGCGCCGGAATGATGATCATCGGACGGCGTAACCGGTCGCAGACCGCCGTGGATGGTGCCGCAGGCGTGCCCTGGGTGCTCGCCGGACTGGCGCTGACCAGTCTGGCCGCCGGCATCGCGGGGGTGGCACTGACGTGAACCGCCGCATCTCGCACGCGGCGCCCCGCCGCCGCATCCGTCCCATGGCCGTCGCCGCCGTCGGGTTGGCACTGCTTGTGCTGGCTTCGGTTGCGGTCGCCCGCAGTGGCGACGACACCCGGAACGATCACGCCTCGCCTGGGCAGCCACTCACCGAGGCAAATGCGCCGGCGGACGCTCCGGCGTCCGACGTACCTCAGCAGGTGGCCGTCGAGGTCTCATGGCCTACCGACTTGACCTGGACCACCGTGGCGGGGCTGGATCTGCCGGTCTCCGCCACTGCGGGTCCCCGCGACTTCGCCGCTGGGCGAGCGCGAGGTTTCGCACAGACACCGTCCGGTGCTGTTCTCGCCGCACTGCACCTGCTGGTGCGGACCAGTCCGCAGGTGGGGCCCCGGATTTGGGGCCCGACGCTGCGTGAGCAGGTCGTCGGGCCGGATGTTGCGGCATACATCGATGCGGTGACCGAGGACTACGCCGTTGCTCAGGAGCAGTTGCAGATTCCCTACGGCGAACCGCTGTCTCCCATCTACGCGTCGATCGCCGGGGTCCGCATCGACTCGTACGGCCCGCAGGCGGCCAGCCTGCGGCTGCTCATCGAAGCGCCGGACGGCAACGGTGGCGTCGCCCGCGCGGCCACGGTGGTGCAGGTCTCCTGGACGGGCACGGACTGGAGTCTGATCGCCCCGCCCCGGGGCGACTGGTCCACGGTCCGCGCCCTGGTCGGCCCTGCCGTCGTCCGCAGCTACACGCCGCTGCCGGGCAGGTAGTCATGTGCGACGCATGGGATCTCAAATGCCAGTTCAAAGAGGGCGCGACGGAAGTCGCTGGCGCCGTGGCCGAGACGATGATCGGCCAGCTTGCCGACCTGATCAGCCAGGCGCAGTCCACGCTGATCACGTCGACCGTGACGTGGTGGCTGTACCTGCCGCCGGTCGACGTCGAGTATGCGCCGGCTGCGCGGACGCTCCAGCAGTGGATGCTGCCGTTCGCGCTGATCGTCTCGGTCGGCGGCATCATGTGGCAGTCCCTCCTGCTGATCATCAACCGCAAGGGGGAACCGCTCGTCACGGTGGTGAAAGGGCTGTTCACGACCGCGTTGTTCGGCGCGGTGAGCCTCACCGGTACGCAGATGCTGCTCCGGGCGTGCGAGTCCTACACCGAGTGGGTCCTCACCTGGGGTATGGACTGCGCGCCAGGGCTCGGCGTCGACCCGGGCTGCAAGACCAACGCGCTGGCCGCGCGGATGCAGATGCTGCTGCTTCCGGCGGGACCGAGCATCAGCAGCGTCCTGGTGGTCGTCGTGGGCATGGTCGTGCTCGTGGCGAGCATCGTGCAGGCGATGCTGCTGCTGTTCCGCAACGGCGCCATCATCATTCTCGCCGGAATGCTGCAACTCGCCGCCAGCGGCAGCTTCACGGCAGCCACCAGTAACTGGTTGAAGCGGGTGCTCGGCTGGCTGCTCGCGATGGTCTTCTACGAGCCGTTCGCCGCCACCAGTTACGCGGTCGCGTTCATGCTCATCGGCGATCCGCAGAACCGGGACATCTCGACGTGGTTCACCGGCGCCGGGATGCTCGGGATGACGCTCGTGGCGTTGCCGGCCATGATGCGGTTCTTCAACTGGACCGTCGGCGCGGTACAAACCACCGGGAACTCCGCCGGCATGCTGGCTGCGGCGGGCGCAGCGGGGCTGCACGCGGTCGCGTCGAGACGCGGCTCATCCGGCATGTCCGCGACGGACTATGCCCGAGACATGGACCGCCGGTACCCGCCGCAGCCCGGCGGCGACAGCGGATCGGGCACGCCTCGACCGACCCCACCGGTATTCACCGGCCCCTCCCCCACCGCTGGTGCCGCCCCCTCGGCGAGTACCGCGACAACCACCACCGCGAGTGCCTCAGCCGGCAGCGCTACGGCGACGACGGCCGCAGGCGGTAGCGCCGCAGCGGGTGCGGGCGCTGGTGCCGCAGGCGCCGGTGCGGTCGGGGCGTCCGCCGCCACTGGCCCTGCCGCGCCTGTCGTCGCCGGTGTCGCTGTTGGAGCTCAGGTTGCCGGGGCAGCGGTCAAGTCTGCGGCGAGCACCGCGTCCCGATCGACCGAGAGTGGGTGATCGGGATGTCTGCGAAGGCTCAGGCTGAGGAGACACGAACCTACGGTGGTTGGCGTCGCGCTCGACCGCTGGGCATGTTCGGGCTCGGCTTCGGTCAGACGATGGTGGTGCTCGCGGCGATGACCGTCGCGCTGATCACGGTGTCGGTGAGCCTGACCGCTCTCGCGGTGGTCGGCCCCGTCTGCCTGATCGTCATCGTCGGCAACGTCGCTCAGTGGGACGGTGTGTCGCTGGCGCAGGCGCTCGTGCAGCGTTTCCGCTGGGTCGCCGGCTCCGGCCGGGGCCGCACAAGCTTCCGCGGCGGCGTGATATCGGCGCAAGAGCACGCCTGGCAACTGCCGGGCGTGCTCGCCCCGACCGTCCTGCTGTCCGTCGATGACGGCCACGGCGGCACGTACGGCGTGGTGTGGCATCGCCGCCTCAGGACCATGACCGTCACCCTGCGGTGCGCCGCCCAGTCGACCTGGCTGGCCGACCCGGAGGCGGCGACCGCCTGGGTGTCGAACTGGGGCGGCTGGCTGGCCGGCCTCGGTCACGTGCCGATCGTGCGATGGGTCGCGGTCACGGTGGACACCGCGCCGGATTCCGGCACCCGACTGGCTGACTACATCACCGGCCGGCTGGCACCGGACGGGCCAGCGGCAGCGGTGCGAGTGATCCAGCAGCTCATCGCCGCCGCACCACAGGCCGCCGCTGACGTGCAAACGACCGTGTCGATCACCTTCGAGCCGGCGGCGTCGCCGGCCCGTCCCAAGACGGTGCCGGACTGTCTCGCGGAGGTCGATCGCGCCTTGCCCGGCTTGCAGGACGCGCTGGCCGGGTGCGGGCTGACGGTGCTGGGTCGGGCGACAGCGGCGCAGATCGCCGGAATCGTGCGGCACGCCTTCGATCCGACCAGTCGAGGCGAGGTGACCCGGCTGCTCAGCGCCGCGGCGGACGCGGCAGCCGAGTTGCTGGACTGGAGCAACGCCGGCCCGGTCGCCGCCGAGGAGCACACCGATCGCTACGAGCACGACGGCGCCACCAGTGTGACCTGGGCGTGGCACGAGGCACCGCGTCAGCCGGTCACGCACCACGTGCTCGCCCGGCTGCTCGCCCCCGGCGAGCAGCCGAAACGGGTCACGCTGCTGTACCGCCCGATGACCGCCGGGCAAGCCGCCGGCGAGGTCGAGCGACAGGTCAACGCCGCCCAGTTCCGGTCCGCCTACCGGCGAGCCCGCAAGCTCGATCCGACCGCCCGGGACATCGCCGACCACGAGCAGGCCGCGCAAGCCGCACGAGAAGAAGCGCTCGGCGCAGGTGTCGGCCTGATCAGCCTCTGGGTGACCACCACCGTGCTCGATCCCGCCGACCTCGGCCGGGCCGTCGCGGATGTGGAAAGCCGCGCGGAGACGTGCAAGGTGCGGCTTCGCCGCCTGTGGCATTCCCAGGCGGCCGGGTTCGCCGTCACTCTCCCGGCCGGGATCTGCCCGCCGGTGCTGGCCCAGCAGTGGCCGAACTGACCTTCCTCTTTCCAGGAGCACCCCCATGGCATTCGCAGATATTGACGTGACCGCACTCGGCCCGATCCCCCCGGCCTGGGGATGGCGTCGACCGGGCGCCGGCCGCGCCGTCCACGTAACGGCCGGTACCGAGTACCAGGCCACGACCGTGCAGGCCGCCGGCTTGTACCCGTTCACCGCCGGCAGCGGCGCTCCCCTGCTGGGCGTGCCGATCGGCCGTCACCAGCTCTGGGGTGAGTCCGTGCTGCTCGACCCGTTCGAGTGGCTCAACGCCGGACTGATCACCAACACCGGTGTTTTCGTGCTCGGCCAGCCGGGTGCCGGCAAGTCCGCACTGGCCAAGCGGCTGGTCATGGGAATGGCCGCCACCGGTGCCCAGATCTTGATTCTCGGTGACACGAAGCCGGACTACAGCCGGGTCGTGCAGCACCTCGATGGTCAGGTCATTCGGGTCGGCAGGGGTCTGGACCGTATCAACCCTCTCGACGCCGGTCCGCTCGGCACCGTGCTGTCGCGGATGAGCGGACCCGACGCCGACCAGCTTCGCCTGGAGATACGCGGGCGGCGGCTGACCCTGCTCATCGCCCTGTGCATGCTCGTGCGCGACGGCGGGCAGGTCAGCAACACCGAGGAGGTCGTCCTCGGCAGGGTCGTCGACCTGCTTGCCGAGCGGCGCACCGGAGATCCGGTGATCCCCGACGTGCTCGCGGTGCTCGATCAGGGACCGGACACCATCCGCGCCGCAGCGCGGGCTACCTCGGCGGCCGACTACCGCCGCCGGATCGACGACTTGGTCGCCACCCTGCGCCTGTTGTGCGAGGGCACGCTCGCCGGTGTCTTCGACGGACCGACCTCCACCCCAATCGACCTGTCCGCCAAGGCGGTCAGCATCGACATCTCCCGGGTGGCCGCCGCCGGCGACAAGCTGGTCGCCGCGGCGATGCTGTCCACCTGGAGTTACGGGTACGCCGTCATCGACGCTGCCGCCGTGCTCGCCGACCAGAGCCTCGCTCCCCGGCGGCGACATCTGGCGATCATGGACGAGCTGTGGCGGGCGCTCCGGGGAGCGCCCGGGTTGGTCGAGCCGGCCGACGCGCTCACCCGGCTGTCACGCAACCTCGGCGTCGCACAGATCATGCTCACCCACTCGCTGGACGACCTGGACGCGCTGGCCAGCGACGAGGACCGCGCCAAGGGACGCGGCATGGCCGAACGGTGCGCCATCAAGGTCCTGGCCGCGTTGCCTGGCCGGGAACTGGACCGGATCAGCCAGATGGTCCGGCTGTCCGTGCCCGAGCGGGACATGGTCGCGTCCTGGGCCGCCCCGGAAGCGTTGGTGCCCGGCGCCATGCATCCCGGTCGCGGAAAGTACCTCGTCAAGACCGGCGAGCGGGCGGGAATGCCCGTCGCGCTGCACCTGGTCGGCGAAGAACTCGCCCTCTACGACACCGACGCCGCCGTACGGGCAGGTGCCCGATGAGCGGCATCCGCAAGCAGCAGCCGATCTACCCACGCGGTAGCGCCGGCGGATACCCCC
>NZ_BOPC01000093.1 GCF_016863555.1 Micromonospora qiuiae
GTTGAGAGTGAGCGCAGCTGTTAGCCAGGTGCCCATGCCGGCGGTTGCGCCCCGAACTGGACACCCGGCCTCGATGCATCAACCGGTGTCCAGGTAGAGCCTGATCGCCTTCCGGGGTCCAGTTCCTCGACGGTGAGGCCATCGAGATCCTGAGCCGAAGGTGAAACCTCGCCCGGGGTAGCGACCTGCAGGACACCCGTCCCACGACGGCCGGTTCCATCGGCGCTCCTTGTCGACAAGCCGTTTCCGCCATCCTCATTTAGCCGATGAGCGTGCGGGTGTCGACCAGATCGCCCGCCAGCCGAGAGGGCGCCGCCAGGTTGATCATCTCGGTTTCGGCGGGATGGTGGGATCCTGAGCGGGATAACGCCTTACCGCCGAAACGGCGGGCTCGGATCCGTCGATGCGCTGGAGGAGGCTGGGTGAGGAACCTGTACATCGTCACGCACCCGGAGGCGACGCACCACGTCGATGGACTGGTCGGCGGATGGTTCGATTCCGACCTTACTGGCCGCGGCCTTGCGCACGCCGGGCAGATCGCGCAGGCCCTGGCCGACCGGTTGCCGCCTGCTGCTGTCGTCGAGGTGTTCTCGTCGGACCTGCTGCGCGCCCGGCGGACAGCAGAGGTGCTCGGCAAGCGGCTCGGAGTGGGTGTGGTGCTCGACGCCGACCTGCGTGAGAAGTCGTACGGCGAGGCAGGAGGACGCCCGCAGGCATGGCTGGACGAACGGTTCATACCGCCGCCGGCCGCCGGTGAGCGGATGCGCCATGACGAGGGCATCCCCGACGCTGAGACGAAGTGGGAGTTGGCCGTGCGCGCCTACGCGGCGCTGGACCGGATCCTACGGTCGACGGTGGAGCATCAGATCGTGGTGACCCACGGGGGAACGGCCACGTTTTTGCTCGCGGCCTGGATCGGCATGCCCATCGACGCGGCGGGTCTGGTGGGCATCCGCTTCTCCCCCGGGGGCATCACCCATCTACGCGAGGACGACTACTTCCACAACCGCTGGATCGCCCAACTCAACGACACCCACCACCTGGCCTGACGCCGGGAGCGACCGTACTCCAGCCTTGGCCACGTCGGCCAGGGTGGCGATGAGCGTTCGCCAGTTGGAAGCGTCGATCTCCGCCCGGGCCGAGGGGATCGAGCAGAACCCGATTCAGGGCGTCGTAGTCGTGGGTGTCGTAGTAGCAGCCTTCGGCCGAGTGCTCGCCGCGGGATAGCGCTGTGCCCGGGGGAAGACGGGCAGCCCGGATCGCGCGGAGCAGGCGGGGGCGTTGGTGCCGACCGACGGCGAGGCGGTCCACGGCGGCCGGCCGATGAGCGGACATGGTGCGCCGTCTCTGACAGGTCAGGGGCGTGCGTCGAACTGGGCGCGCGCTTCGAAGATCCGGTCCATGTGCGTTTCCGCCCAGTCCTTGATCGCGATCATGACCGGAAACAGCTCGTGCCCGAGTGGGGTGAGTTCGTAGTCGACGCGGACCGGCACCGAGGCCGTGACCGTGCGGGTGACCAGGCCGTCGCGCTCCAGCGTGCGCAGGGTCTGGGTGAGCATCTTCTGGCTGACGCCGGCGATGCGGCCAGCGAGTTCGCTGTGCCGCTGCGGACCATTGGCGAGGGCTGGGATCACCAGTGCGACCCACTTGTCGGTGAGCCTGCTCAGCAGCTCACGGGTCGGGCATCGGTCCAGGTACGCGTCGTAGTCGCGTTTGGCCTGTTCCCGGCGTTGTGCCGCGGTCGTCGTCGGCATCGTGCCTCCATCGGTGCCCTAGGTACTTCGCAGTACCTACTTTCTCACAGCGCCCTACGTTCTTACGGTCTTGGTGATCACAGAGCTCACCAGGGAGACAGCGATGCGCGCAGTCAGCTATGCACAGTTCGGTGGCCCGGAGGTCCTGCATGTGGCGGACGTGCCGATCCCCGAGCCAGGACCGAGGCAGGTGCGGGTGCGGGTCACCGCATCCGTCGTCCACCCGGTCGACCTCATGATCCGCTCCGGTCGGTTCCCGGCCCCGCTACCGACCGGTCTGCCGTACATCCCCGGGTGGGATGTGGCGGGCGTCGTCGACGCGGTGGACGCGGCGGTGGAGCAGTTCACGATCGGCGACGAGGTGATCGGCTTTTCGCCGTGGCTGCAGACCACGGCCGGGGCTCACGCGGAGTATGTGGTGCTCGAGGCGGCCTGGCTGGCCACCGCGCCCGCCGGCGTTCCCGCCATCGAGGCGGCGACCCTGCCGACCAACGGCCTCGCCGCCGCCCAGGCCCTCGACCTGCTCGCCCTCCCGGCCGGCTCGACTGTGCTCGTCACCGGCGCCGCCGGGCAGGTCGGCGGGTTCGTCCTGGCGCTGGCCCGAGCGGCCGGCCTGCGCGCCACGGGACTCGCCGGAACGGACGACCGTGCTTTCGTGGAGTCGCTGGGCGCGGCGTTCCTGTCGCGTTCCGACGACCCGGCGGGGACGTTCGACGCGGTCGTCGACCTGGCGGTGATCGGCCCCTCGCTGCTGGACCTCATCCGTGACGGCGGCGGCTACGTGGCCGCGTCGCCTCCGCTTCGCCCGGACCCCGTGTGGGAGATCCGGACCTACGCGCTGGAGGTGCGACCGGACGGACCGCGACTGGGTGAACTGGTCGAACTCGTCACCCGCGGCGACATCCCGCTTCGTGTCGCGGGCGTGTACCCCTTCGCCGACGCCGCCGCCGCGCACGACCGGCTGGCCCGTGGCGGCGTCCGCGGCGGCGTGGTGATCGTCCCGTGACCCCAGCCGATTTTGCCTCCACGAGTGATCGGCGCTGCCCGTGGTGAGTGCGCCGCCTGCATCACGCTGACTGCACGGCGTGGCTCGGGGATCTTCATCTTCATCCTGCTGGCTGCAGCGGCACCCCACCTGTTGGGCTGGTTCATGCTGGCCGCCGCCGGCATCCCCGCCGGCGATGCACTGATCGTGGCACGCAACAACGGGCCGAGGACAGCCGTGTACGGCGTCATGGGGCCACCGCTGCGGTGATGGTGGCGATCAGCATCCTCCTGCTCGTCGTGTGAACACACGTCGCTTCGATCGATGAGTGCATCTGAAGGGAACAGACGCTCCATGCCCAGCTTCGAAATCAACCCGATCGGTACGGTCCGAAACGACAGGACGGAGGTCCAGCACAGCGATCACTGGGGCGCCGTCCGCAGCACGATCATTGTCGACGAGCGCTTCGGCGACGCGTGCCTGCAAGGACTGGAGGGCTTCTCTCACGTCGACGTGCTGTTCATCTTCGACCAGTTCGCGGAGCTCGACGACTACCGCGAACCACGCCCGAACCGCGGCCGTGCCGATCTCCCGCCCGTCGGCATCTTCGCTGGCCGTGGCCCCCGCAGACCGAACCGCATCGGGGTCACGTCCTGCGCGATCGCAGCCGTTCGCGGCCGCGAACTAACGGTGGTCGGCCTCGACGCGGTATCGGGCACCCCCGTCGTCGACCTGAAGCCGACGATGAGGGAGTTCCTGCCGGCAGACGTCCGGCAACCGGACTGGGTCGGCCGTCTGATGTCGGAGTACTTCCAGCCATGAGCGGAACCCCGACGGCGAGCTCCGGCCGGGAATTCCGTACGGCGGCCAGCGGCACCGCCGGCTGGTCCGGCCACCGTGAACGCCTACCGTGACGGCCACCTGATCGACACGACCAGGGGAGCACGTCCCATGTCCTTCGTACGGCGCTTCGACCACCTCGGCATCACGGTCGCCCGCTACCACGCGGACCCGAAGGCCGCGAGCCAAGCTTGACTGATACGTCGACCATCTGCTTATGTTGATGATATGACTAAGCCTAGGCCCGCCGTGCCAATGCGTGAACCCACGTATTTCATCCTCGCCGCCTTGCAGGAGGAACCGTTGCACGGCTACGCCATCGTCAAGCGCGCCCATGAGCTGTCCGACGGGCGGGTGCGGTTGACGACCGGCACGCTGTACGCCGCCTTGGACCGGCTTTCCAACGAGGAACTGGTGCAAGTGGCCGAGGAGGCGGTGGTGAACGGCCGCGCCCGCCGCACATACGAGCTGACCGAGCGTGGGTTGTCAGCACTGCATGAGGAGGCAGCGCGGATGGTTGCCGCAGCTCGGGTCGTTCGAGTCCGTTCCGCGCGCTCGACGGCTGCGACAGTTCAGACGGCGCCGGCATGACCGGCCTGGAGCGCCGCTACCGGTGGCTACTGCGTGCCTACCCTCGGGCCTACCGGCAGTACCGCGCCGACGAGATGCTGGAAACGCTGATGGGTGTGGGCGAGACCGACCGGAGGCACCCGAGCCTTCGGGAGTCCCTGGCGCTCGTGGTGGAAGGTCTCCGGGTCCGCTCCGGTGTGGACCGGCTTGGCTCCCGGGGCACCTTGCGAAACTCCGCGCTGCGACTGACCGCGCTGTCCCTGCTCGTCTGCGGCGTCACCCTTACGGCCCTGCCCCTCATATGGCGCTTGTGGCTGCTGCTGCCGGGTAACTCCGCCGGCTTTCTTTATGGGGGGAGCCTGGTCACGCCCGCATTGTTGCTTCTCGCGTTGGCTGCCGCCGCATGGGCTCACTACCGCCTCGCACTCGCCATGACCATTGGCGCCTTCGGTGCGGAGATCTGGCACTCTGCGGCGAATGACCTGTGGCATTCGGTAGAGCCATGGGCGGGCCTCGACGCGGTGTTGGGACTCCGGACGGGTCTCTACCTGGCCATGCAACCTTCTACGTGGGTGTGCCTGTTGGCCGCACTGGCGATGGTGCCGCTGCTTCGAGCGCGTCAGCCACGGGTGATGCGACCATGGGCCTGGCTTGTCGGAACGGCAATGACCATAGCTGTCATGACGCCAAATCCGCTCAATGGCTGGGCCGAACGGTTTACCCTGCCGGTCATCGTGGCCGCCGGGCTGGCGGCGGCTCTCGTGGGGGCGGCGCTCGATGTGCGAGTGTCGATCGCGGCCAGCGCGGTCCTTCTGGCGCTAATTCTGCCTATGCTGGCCTATGAACCAGCCAATTGGACACTCTACGGTTGGGAATGGGCGCCACGAAATCTGCTCCTCGGAGCCGTGATCGGAATTTTTGCAATCAACGTCACGGTCAGCAGAGCAGCCGCCCGTCGGCAAGTCGCTCTGTGAGCGGCGTGGTAGCTGTCTTCGTGGTCAAGCCGAGCGATTCCAGCGGAGCTCAGTGCACTTGCCTCACCGTAGGCCGGACCGCCAGCTAACGCGACCAGGGCGCGGTAGCGATGACGACAGTACGACAACGGCGGCAAATGACGCGCTAGTGCCGTGACCACGAACGTTCGCGGTGTTGGTGGACACGCCGTCCGCTTCCCGCCGGGTGGCGTGGGCCATTCGTTCTGGATGACGGGCGGCGTCGTTCCCGAGACCGGGCGCCGCGTATCGGCGCTATTCAGCGCGGCGGTATCTGCCGGGCGCGGTGCCGTACTGGCGTTTGAACGCGCTGGCGAAGGCGAACTCGGATGTGTAGCCGACTTTGGCTGCGATGGTGTTCAGGGGTGCGTCGGATTCTTTGAGAAGCCGGGCGGCGGTGGTCATCCGCCACCAGGTCAGGTAGGTCAGCGGCGGTTGGCCGAGCAGGGTGGTGAAGCGGCGGGCGAACGGTGCCCGGGACAGTCCGGCCTCGGCGGCGAGCGTCGCGACGGTCCACGGCCGCGCCGGGTCGCGGTGTATGGCCTGTAGTGCGGTGGTGGTGGTCGGGTCGTTGAGCGCTGCTGCCCAGCCGGTGGTGGTCGGGGGTGTGGGCTGCTGCTCGAGCCAGGTGCGCAGGATATGGAGCAGCAGCGTGTCGAGAAGTGCGGGAACGATGGCGTCCGTGCCGAGGCGGGGCCGTTCCAGTTCGGCGGCGAGCAGGTCCACGGTGGCGCGCAGTTCGGGGTGCCTGCCGAGGTGCGCGGGGAGGTGGATGAGTTCGGGTAGGTCGTGTAGCAGCGGATGGGCTCGGGTTGGATCGAGTTCGTAGGCGCCGCATAGGGTTACGGTGGCTGGGACACCGATGCCGGCCGGGGCGCCGATAGTGTCGGCGGCGTAGTGCTGCAGCGCCTGCGCGTCGTCCGGGTCGCACTCAGCCGTGGCTGGTGGGGTCGCTGGGTTGTCGGCCAGCGTGTGCCCCCGTCCGTGGGGCCGGAACACCACGTCCCCGGCGGCCAGGGGCACGGGGTCGGTGTCCGGCAGGATGAGCCAGCACGGTCCCTGCAGGATTATCTGGAAGCCGGCGGCTCCGGGCACGGAGGCGAACTGTTGCGCCCACGGTGCGTGCCACGCCACCCGCGCCGAGCGTGGTCGGCCGGTGCGCATGACCGTGATCACGTCGCTGAGTACGTCCACACGCCTATGGTATCGCGGCGGAGACGATCGGATATAGAACCGGGATCCTGAGGCATGGATCGTCTTCCGCGCGACGCATAGGTTCGCTCTATGAAAGCCATGCAAATTCACCGGTACGGCGACGCGTCCGTCATCCGCCAGGAAGACATCCCCCGCCCAGCACCCGGCCGGGGCGAGGTGTTGATCCAGGTCGCCGCGACCTCTTTCAACCCGTCCGACATCGGGCTGCGCCGCGGACTGCTGCGCGCTATTTTTCCGCTGGACCTCCCGTACACGCTCGGCGGGGAGGTCGCCGGCACAGTCGTCGAGGTCGGCGACGCCGTGCACACCCTGGCCGTAGGTGATCGGGTCATCGGCCGCGGCGGCGGCGCTGCGGCCGAGTACGTCACCGCCGCAGCCGACACCCTCGTTGCGGCACCCACCACCATTCCCCTCGCCCACGCCGCCGCCATCCCCATCGCCGGCGTCACCGCCTGGCAGGCGGTGTTCGAGCAGGCACGCATCACGCCCGGGCAGCGGGTCCTCGTCAACGGCGCAGGCGGTGGTGTCGGCGGGTTCGCCGTCCAACTCGCCAAGCACGCCGGAGCACACGTCGTCGCCACGGCCAGCCCGCGCAGCACCGACGCGGTCCGCCAGTTCGGCGCCGACCAGATCATCGACTACACCACCACGCCGTTCGCCGACGCCCTGGACGAACCGGTCGACGCGGTCCTCAACCTCGTCGTGGTCAGCGCACGGCAAGCCGCCACTCTGGTCCAGTTGGTTCGGCCGGGTGGCGTTGTCGTGTCCGCCACCGTCCCAGTCAAGGCGCCCACCGCCTCCCCGGTTACCGCAGCGCACTTTGTGGCCCGCAACGACACCAGCGACCTCGCCGCGCTGGTCAGGCTCGTCGACGCCGGTGTTGTCCGGGTCGACATCACCGCGTCGCGTCCGCTCACCGACCTGGCCTCGGTACACCGCGACGCCGAGTCCGGCCGCACCCGCGGCAAGATCATCCTCGTTCCGTGAAGGAGTCCCTGATGACCAGCACGTCCGGCTCTCCGATGACCACGCCGGTGCGCGTCGGTGCCCTCACGGTCAGCGGTGCCGTCCTGGCCACGGCGCTGCTGTGGACAACCGCCCAGGTCCTGGGTATCGAGCTGCGCGTCGACCCTCGTAACGGCCGGGCGCCAGGTGTTATCAGCCTGCCGTTCACCGCCACCCTCACCCTCGCCGTTTGTCTGCTCAGCTGGGGCGCGCGAGCGTTACTGGACCGGTTGACCCGCAGAGCACCGATCATCTGGACTGTGCTTGCCGTCCTCGTGTTACTTGCATCGTTCCTGCCGCTGCTCATTGTCGAGGCGACCGGTGCAGCCAAGGCCATCCTTGCGCTGATGCACGTCGCGGTCGCCGCCGTTCTAATCCCCGTCTTCAGCTGGCGGAAGTCCTGATCGTCCGTCGGCGGAACTGCCATGCCAACCGTGGCTGAGGCACCACCTACGACGCGGTGCCGCGGCTCGCCCTCTAGAGCCGTGCCCAACCGCGGGGTGTCGCGCATCCACCCGGCCCCCAGCTGTTGGTGGTGGGGGGCGCCAGATCTTGTCGGCGGCTGCGGGGCGGCGGCTGCGTCGATCGTTTGGGCGAGGGCCGTCAGAGTGGGGCGAGGCGGCGCTTGAGCAGGCAGAACTCGTTGCCTTCTGGATCGGCGAGGACGTGCCAGGACGCATCCGCAGGCTGACCGATGCCGACGAGTTTGGCCCCGGCGGCCAGGAGGCGCTCGAGCTCGGCGTCCTGATCGCGGTCGGTGGGGTTGACGTCGATGTGCAGCCGGGCATGCCCGTTTTTCGGCTCGTCGTTGCGGATGAGGAAGATCGTCGGCTGCGGGCCGCCGAACCCTTCGCGCGGACCTATCTCGATGTAGACCTCCTCTTCGCGATCGAGCTCTATGAAGTCCAGGACCTCGCACCAGAACCGCGCCAGCGCCTCGGGGTCGCGGCACTTGAGCACGATCTCACTGATACGGCATGCCATTGACGAAACCTACTCTCAGCATGGGAACTGCCGGGGCGACCGTACATGTATCTCATGGCTCCCTGCAGTGAGAACAAGCTTGCGATCGTACCGGGCGAGGCGAGCGGGCTCGAATTGATTTCAGGCCCTTGCCTGGCCAGGCCGCGAGGCGATGGCCGTAGGTCGCGCAGCAGGGCAGCCGACCTGCCTCGATCCCGCCGGTGCAAGATCATGTACTGAGCTGCCAAGAAGACGCGCGGGCAAAGGTGCTCACGCCGGCACAGCAGCGCTCCCCGCTGGCTCGCCGGCGTACGGCCTACGGCAGGCCGCCGTAGGCCTCCTCAGCCAGTTGATCCGCGATCGGCGATGATCAACGCGGTTAGCGCCCGACCTGTTGCCGGTGGCTCTTACTTGATGGAGTCGACTGCTGGCATGACGCCACCGCTGGCGAGGATTGCGGTGGACGGGGTTGCTGCGGCAGAGCTTGGACGAGTTGGTGCAGTTCCGGTATGGCGCGAGGCAGGTACGTGAGTGACCAAGCCAGCCGGTTGACGACGCTGACGGCGGTCGCGTCCAGTGGGGCGAGGTCGGCGGGTACCTGCCGATCGGCAATGACGAACAGGTCACTTCGATGCAGGCCGAGGAGAGGCCCGAGCCGGCGCAGCATCGTTGGTCGCCGTTGGGTATCAGCGGATCGTCAGCGAGCGCATCGCGGCTGCGTTGGCGGCGTCGGCGCAGGCCAGAGCGCCCCGGATATCGCTCACTGTGATTGTCGGTGATCTTTTGCTAGCCTCGCACGAAGATCGATGCCGGTCGTTGAGGAGGCCTTGGTGTCCGACGTCCAAAGGACTCGCCAGTCACAATGGTTCGACTTCGTCGCGTTCCGTCAGGACCTTCGCGCTGCTCTGGCCGACGCCACCGCGGCGCTCGTCATCACCCTGGTCATCTTCTTCTGGCTCTACCAGCGCATCGAGTCCGGCTCGTCGATGACGCTGCAGGTGATGCCGATGCTGGCCGACGCCGACAGGTACTGGATGTACTGGATGTGCGAGGCGTTCGGATGGTCCGCCCTGCTGTGGGCGTGGATCACAGTGATGCTGGGGCTGCTCCGCTCCAGCCGTCGCCCTGGCTGGCTGCCGGTCTCCGTCGCCCGGATCGAGAAGTGGCACCGGACCACCAGCCTCACCACCATCGCGCTGATGTTCGGCCACGCGTTCTGGCTGTTCGCCGAATTCGTCCGGGACAACGAGGATCGACGCGGCTGGGGCGGGCGGACCTGGAGTGCCTTCGTCGACACGTTCGTGCCGGGGGCGTATGCCAGCGGCACCGGAAAGGTTGCCATCTTCATCGGGCTGCTCGCCTTCTACCTGGCCATTCCGCTCGGCCTCGCCTTCTACGCGCGCAGGTCGATCGGCGCGCGGACCTGGCGGGTGCTGCACGCCTCGATTCTGGTGGTGTACGTCCTCAGCGTCTGGCACACCTTGCTGTACGGCACGAACGTGTGGTACGACGGCTGGTTCCGCACCACCGTCTGGCTGCTTCAACTGCCTGTCGCCGCCCTGCTGCTGGCCAGGCTGCTGGCGCCGGCCCGCCGACCCGGACAGCGCAGGCTCGACCTGTTGGGACGCGCCGTGGCCCGCAGTTGCGCTGCGGCGACCATCGTCGTGGTGCTCGCCGTGGCCGCCACTGGGCGTGACGGCGGGCGCACTCCCGGCGTCGCCGGCGCCGGACTCAACGTCACGCGCACCATGGTCTGGATCGGGCTCGTGGTGTTCATCGCCGTGGTCACCGTGTTCGTGTACCGAGCACAGCGCATCACCCCCGCACGGCAGACCAGGACGGAGCGCGAGGAGGTCGAGAGTTCGCCCGTGTGATGCCGGGTAGTGAGGTCAGCTGGAAACTCCCTCCGCGCGCTGAGGAAGTTGGTGATGACCGACGTCCTGGACCTCGATGCCGGGCCGTTGTTCGATGCTGTCCGCGATGCGGCGCAGCAGCGCCGGGACACTGCCCTGGCTGGGCCCGACGGGGTTGGCTTGCGAGAAGTGCCTGATGCTCCAGGATCTCGGCTCGGGCGGCATCACCGCAGTCTGCCAGGGGCCCGCTAGCCGACCGTTTCCGTGCGGCACGTGCGGGCAAAGGACCGTGAAACGCCGTGTGGCGGCGTGCTGCTTGCCAGACTGGCCGTGTGCCGAGGCAGGTAGATCCAGGGCAACCGGACCGGATGCCGCGAGGGGTGTGGCGCGTAGGGAAAGCCACTCGCGTCTCCACCACCGAACTCATCTTCGACCTGGTCTTCGTCTTCGCATTCATCCAGGTCACGACTTTGATGGCCAGCAACTTCACCGGCGGGGGTGTGGCACGCGGAGTGCTCGTGCTGGCCGTGCTCTGGTCTGCCTGGTCGGTCTCTGCCTGGCTCAGCACCCGCGTGCGGGTCGATTTCGGCGTGGTGCGTGTCGGCTTTCTCACGGTGATGGCAGCGCTGTTCCTGCTCGCGGTGAATGCCCCCGAGGCGTTCACCGACCTCCCCGGCGGCTTGGACGGGCCGCTGGTGTTCGCTGTGTGCTACCTCATCGTGCGAGTGCTGCTGCTGGCGTTGCGCTGGTACAGCCTGCCGCCGGCGCGAGGACTGTGGGTGGCAGGACTCCAGGTGGCGACGCTCGCCGGCCCGGTTCTCATCCTCGCCGCCGCGCTCGTACCGCAGTTGATCTTCGACCGGCCCGCGCAGATCGCTCTCGCCCAGGTCGGGCTCTGGGTGCTCGCCGTCGTGATCGACTACCTGGTCGGAATTGGTCTGCCACTGCCGCAACGACGAATTTTCTCGCCCGCGCACTGGGCGGAACGACACTCGCTCATCGTCATCATTGCCCTCGGTGAATCGATCATCTCGGTCGGTCTGGCTGGCACCCGCCTTCCCGCGTCGTGGCCGCTGCTGTTGTCCTCTCTGTTCGGCGTCACCCTCACCGCGGCCCTTGCCTGGATCTACTTCGACATCGTGGCACTCGCCGGTGAGCAGGCTCTGCAACGCTGCCCGTTCGAACAGCGGGCCAAGCTGGCCCGCGACGCCTACACCTTCTTGCACCTGCCGATGATCCTCGGCATCATCATCCTCTCCCTCGGGCTGCAGAAGGAGTTGAGCTACGGCTCACCTGAGAGCTACCTCCCGGAAACGCCGCTGCCCGGCTTCACCCTCTACACCCTCTACGGCGGCGTTGTGCTCTTTCTGCTCGCCCAGGTCGGCTTCCAGCTGCGAGTGGCGCGGCTGGTGAGCACGATCGTCTGGCCCCGGCTGGCCGCCGCAGGGCTGCTCGTCGGGCTGACCCCGAACGTCAGATCGATGCCGGCGCTGGGGGTGCTCGCCATCCTCACCGCGATCTGTCTCGCGCTGATCGTCGTCGAGGTCGCGGTAGCGGGCGGGCAGCGCCGCCGGCTACGCGAGGTCGCCCTCCTGGAGGCACCTGCCCCCCGACCGGACCCTTCCGGGCCGGGCGTGTCCTGAGCAGCGCTGAGTCGGCTCAGCGTGCTCTCTTCGTCGCCCGTTTGCGCGGTGGTGTCAACAGGTCGGCGATCGCCGCGATCGCGGACGGCACCAGTCGGTAGTACGCCCAGACGCCGCGCTTCTCGCGTTCTAGCAGACCGGCCTCGGTGAGGATCCGAAGGTGATGACTGACGGTCGGCTGGGAGAGACCAAGCGGCGCGGTGAGGTCACTGACGGATGCCTCGCCGTTCGGAGCGGACTGGATCAGACTGAGCAGTCGGAGTCGGGCCGGGTCGGCGAAGGCCTTCAACACCCCCGCGAGCCGCTCCGCGTCGGCACGTTTGATCGGCTCGCCGGCGAGGGGCGAGACAGCAGGCGTAGCAGGTTTAACAGCTCTCACGCCGTCCATCGTTCCACCAACGCGATCGATCGGTTGGCGAAACCGGAGCAGTACCCCGATCGCGACCTCGGGCCCCGTTTCGTACGCTCGGATTCGAGCGGTCAGCTCATGAGACGTTGCGGCGGGAGCGGGCCAGGGCCAGCCCGCCGAGGAGCGTGGCGACCGCTCCCACCACCAGGTCCAGGAAACCTCCCACTATTCCGTAGCCGGTGCCGGGACCGCCGTCGGCGGCAGCCACCACCAACCCGCCGATGATCGTGCAGGTCAGCCCCGCCACCAGGGCCATGCTGGCCCCCCTTCTTCCGCTGCCGGTACGAGGGGATCGAGTCAGAGTCACCCCGCCGATGATCACACCGCCCAGCCCTAGCAGCGCGCCGACCAGGGACCAGAGACGGCCGGCCGTCATGGTGGAAGCGCTGACAGCGCCCGGCTGGACCAGGATGTGCGCGGCTGCCGGTGCGGCAAGCCCGAGAACTCCGAGCGGACCGGCTGTGGCGGCGGCAAGTAGGCGACGGACGGACATGAGGGGCTCCTTCGTTTCTGCGACTGGACTCCGCCTGATCATGTCCGCTGGTTCCGCCGCCAGTCGTCCAGCTGACGCAGGCACTTCGCGCTGCCGCCGAAGGCGTACCTCCTGCCGTGGCTGCCGCAGGCGCGGCCGTGAGATACCGCGGCTGCGGTAGGAAGCCGATCATCCGCGGGCGGGATTCGCCCATAGCGACGTCTGGCTAGGGTGCGCGCATGGACGAACGACGGTTCGGTGTCCCGGCCGGTGTCAGAGACTGGGGGATCGCTGTCGGCGTGGCGGCGGCTCTGCTGGCCACCGGACTGTCCAAGCACCACCCCGCCGGAGGCGTCGACCTGCTCGGCTACGCGCTGCTGACGGCCGGCGGCCTGGCGCTGGCCGCGCGGCGCCGCGCTCCGGTGGCCGTCCTGGCCGTCACCGGGCTCTGCGCGGTAGGGCATCAGGCGATCGGTCTTGATGTGCCTGCCGTCGCCTACCTGTTCGCGGTGTACGCCGCCGTGCGGGCGGGACACCGGGCCGTCACGGTGGCGGTGAGCGTGGCCATGCTGGCCGCCCTCCTGTTCGCGGCTCTGGCCGCCCTGCACGACACGGGTGAGGCGTTCGCTCACGCTCGCGGTGCCCTCGAGCTGGCCTGGCTGATCGCCGCAGGCGCCGCCGGTGAAGCGCTGCGGCAGGCCGAGCGGCGGGCGGACGAAGCCGAGCGCACCCGGGAGGAGACCGCGCGGCGCCGCGCCAACGAGGAACGGCTGCACATCGCGCGGGAGTTGCACGATACGCTTACCCACCACATCTCGATCATCAAGGTGCAGGCCGAAGTCGCTGTCCACCTGGCCCGCAAGCGGGGAGAGCAGGTGCCCGAGGCCCTGCTGGTGATCCGGGAAGCCGGTCGAGACGCGACCCGGGAACTGCGTGCGACGCTGGGGGCGCTGCGCGACGACGATGGCAAGACTCCGCCGTATGGGCTCGACCATCTCCCGGAACTGCTGGAACGGGCCCGTGCGGCTGGCCTGGCCGCGACGCTGATGATCGAAGGGCAGCGATACGACGTGTCGGTGCCGGTGGACCGGACCGCCTACCGGATCGTTCAGGAGTCGCTCACCAACATCGCCCGTCACGCCGCCGCCGCTACGGCTTCGGTCCGGATCGACTACCGTCCGGACGCTCTCGCGATCCGAGTCGACGATGACGGCAACGCCACGCCGGGCACCGTGGCGATGCCCGGTGTCGGGCTGCTCGGAATGCGCGAACGGGTCAACGCCCTCGGCGGTCGCCTGCGCGCGGAGCCGCGCGGCGAGGGCGGCTTCACCGTCCAGGCTGAACTCCCCGTGGGCACAAGGTCATGATCCGCGTCCTGCTGGTCGACGACCAGCCGCTCCTTCGCAGCGGCTTCCGCGCGCTCCTCGATGTCGAGGATGACATCGAGGTGGTGGCCGAGGCCGCTGACGGGAAGGATGGCCTGGCGCTCGCCCGGGAACACCTGCCGGATGTCGCGCTCATCGACATTCAGATGCCGGTGATGGACGGCATCGAGGCGACCCGGCGCATCGCCGCCGACCCGGACCTGGCCCGGGTGCACGTCGTCATCCTGACCAACTACGGCTTGGATGAGTACGTGTTCGACGCGCTGCGCGCCGGCGCTGCCGGCTTCCTCGTGAAGGACATCGTGCCCGAGGACTTCCTGCACGCCGTTCGCGTCGCCGCGCGGGGCGACGCCCTGCTGGCACCGTCGATCACACGCAAGCTGATCAGTCGGTACGTCACCGAGCCGATCCACACCGGCGCCGACACGGGGTTGACCGGGCTGACGAACCGCGAACGCGAAACCGTCGCCCTGGTCGCGCAGGGCCTGTCCAACGACCAGATCGCTGAACGTATGGTGATCAGCCCGCTGACCGCGAAGACCCACGTCAACCGGGCCATGGCCAAGCTCAACGCCCGTGACCGTGCCCAGCTCGTGGTCCTCGCCTACGAATCCGGCCTGGTCACCCCACGCAACCGCACCCGCCTCGGCGAGGTAGGCGTAGGAGGCGTCCTCGATGAGCAAATTCTTTGACTGTCTTGCTTTCGGGCCCGTAGCGTCCGGCCTCGACCCGTCGCGCCAACTGATCGCCGCCCAGTGCTCCGGCGCGCTGGTGCTGGCCAAGCTGGGTCTGCTCGACAGCATCCCGGCGTGCACCGACCTGACCACGAAGCCATGGGTGATCGCCGCCGGGGTCGAGGTTCTCGACCAGCCCTTCTTCGCCAGGGACAACGTTGCCACCGCCAGCGGTTGCCTGGCCTCGTACTACCTCGCCGCCTGGATCATCACCCGGCTGCGCGGCACGGAGGCGGCCGAAGGCGCGTTGCACTACGTGGCGCCGGTCGGTGAGAAGGAGGAGTACATCAAGTGGGCCTTGCGCAACATTGATTCAGGCCGGGTTTGTCATTCGCCTGCGGCGCGGCCCGGTCGGCACGTCGGCCACGGATACCGCCCGGACTCAGTAGGGTCGGGTTCGATCGCTGTCGAGCTGAGCCGCATACGCTATCGCAGGGCGCCGATCTGGCAGGCTGGCCCAGCGACGCGAAGCACCTCACCGACGATCGTTCAGGGTCGCGAAGCGTTGCACCGGCGACCGGTCACCGCGATCCGTTGACGCACTCAGCTCGACAGGGCCCACGTCCGACCTGGCAACCCTCGGACCGCCGCTTGGGCGCCCTACCCTGTTTATCCGGGTCTGTACGCCGACATCGTCGGCTTCGGCGAGCTCGACGCAGCAGGCACCGGGGCGAGGGGCCAGCCGTGCCTGCACCTGCGTCACGTTCAGGCCGTCGATGAGGCCGGTGAGGAAGGCGTGGTTGAGCCCGCACACGAGCGCGGTCTGTCGGGTTGCCAGAGCGTGGAACGGACAGTTGCGCAGCACCACCGTCGTCCCGCTCTCGCGGTCGGGTTCGAAGCCGAGGCCGGTGAGCGCGTCGAGCAGGGCGGTGCCCCGCAGCTGGGACCCGAGCAGGCGCCCTCGATGCTCAGCGTGGCGGCGTGCGGCCTCGTCGGCGTTGGCGGGATCGTCGACGACGGCATCCGCGAGGATCTCGGCGATGAGCTCGTAGCGGCGTTCGGGGATGGTGATGGTCAGGCCGGTGTCGGCCGCCTGGTAGACCTTGGGCGACCGGCCCCGGCCGCGGGGCTGGCCGGGTGGGGCCTGGTAGCGCGCGCGTAGCAGGCCAGCGTCAACCAGCTTGTCCAGATGAAAGGCGGCCAGGCTGCGGGACATGTGGCAGGCGGCGGCGGCCTCCTCCCGGCTGACCGGGTCGCCCTGGCGCCGCACGTAGTCGTACAGCGTCCGGCGCGAGGTGTCTGCCAGCGCAGTCACCACTGTCCACCGGTCACCTGCGCTCATGCCCGGATATTATCACCAGCCTCGGCTATTGAAATTCTTGGTTGCAGGGGGCAGCATGAGGAATAACGGGAGTCCTGATTGGTGAAATGATGGAGGTGGGTGACGCGCGAGGATCTCCGTTCCCGAGCTGAGTTCTTCACCCTCGCCGGCCTCGGCCAACGGTGATCCGTCGTACCGACGCACGTTTCCCATTCCCGCAGAAGGAGAAGGCGACGATGGCCGACCCGCAGCTGTTTGCAATTGTCGGAGCTGGCTTGACCGGGGCCAAGGCCGCCGAAGGGTTGCGAGAGGCCGGCTTCGCCGGCCGGATCGTGCTCATCGGGGAGGAGACCGAGCCGCCCTACGAGCGACCGCCACTGTCCAAGGGCTACCTGCTCGGCACCCAGCCGCGCGAGAAGGCGTACGTGCACGATCCGGGTTGGTACCGCGAGCACGATGTGGAACTGCTCCTCGGCGTGCGGGCGGCCGGGCTCGTCCCCGCCGACCACACGCTGATCCTCGACGGGCATGAGCCGGTGCGCTACGACAAGCTTCTCCTCGCGACCGGCTCGCGGGTCCGCCGGCTCGACGTTCCCGGCGCACATCTGTCCGGCGTGCGGTATCTGCGCACCCTGCCCGAAGCCGACGCGCTCGTCGAGCACATGTCCACCGCACCGCGGGTGGTCGTCGTGGGCGCCGGCTGGATCGGTCTGGAAACGGCGGCCGCCGCTCGCGCTCGGGGCTGTGACGTCACCGTAGTGGAGCAGGACAGCGCGCCGCTGCGCCGGGTTCTCGGCGACGAGGTGGCCGCGGTCTTCACTGAGCTGCACCACGCGCACGGGGTCTCGTTCCGGTTCGGCAGCGGCGTACGGGAGTTCCTCGGTGTCGATGATCGGTTGAGTTCGGTGGTGCTCACCGACGGCACCCGACTGCCGGCCGATCTGGCGATCGTCGGTATCGGCATCACGCCCGCGACCGACCTGGCCGCAGCGGGCGGGCTGGCGTTGGAGAACGGGATCGCCACCGACGCCAGCCTGCGGACCAGCGACCCGGACATCTACGCGGCCGGAGACGTGGCCAGCATCGCGCACCCGTTGTTGGGGCGAAGGGTCCGGGTCGAGCACTGGGCCAACGCGCTCAACGGCGGCAGCGCCGCGAGCCGGGCGATGCTCGGTGAGCCGCTGAGCTTCGAGCGGATACCGTACTTCTTCAGCGACCAGTACGACCTGGGCATGGAGTACAGCGGCTGGGCGGAACCAGGCGGCTACGACGAGGTGGTGTTCCGTCCCAAACCATCCATCGTTGACGGCAAGGCGCCGCAGTTCGTCGCGTTCTGGCTGAGCGCCGGTCGGGTTTTGGCCGGCATGAACGTCAACGTCTGGGACGTGGCCGAGCCGATCCAGGAGCTGGTCCGCCAAGGCTATGCCGGTAAGACCGTCGCCTCGGCCCGGCTGGCTGACCCCCGGATCCCGCTCGGCGACGTCGGGAAGAGCTGAGTCATCGCGGCGAGAAGAGCTGCCTTGGTCAGGCGGCGCGGCCGGCCTTGAGTGCCGCCGCGGTGTCGACGACGCGACGGGCCTGATGGCGGGCCGCTTGCAGGGCCACCTCACCGGGCGGGCCATCGCCGGCCACATGGGAGGTGCCGTACGGGTTGCCGGACTGGAACTGGACGGGGTCCGTGTAGCCGGGGGGCACGATGATGCCACCCCAGTGATAGAACGTGTTCCCCAGCGCCAGGAGGGTGGATTCCTGTCCACCGTGTGCGGTGTTCGAGGCGGTGAACGCCGAGTAGACCTTGTCCGCGAGTTTGCCGTGGAACCACAGGCCACCGGTGGTGTCGATGAACGCCCTGAGCTGGCTGGCGGGGTTGCCGAAGCGGGTGGGTGTGCCGAACAGCACCGCGTCGGCCCAGGCCAGGTCGTCGAGGCTGGCCTCGGCGACGTCAGCGGTCTCCTGACGGTGTCGGGTCCACTCCGGCCTGGCGCTGATCGCCTCCGGTGGGGCGGTTTCGGCGGCCCTGCGCAGTCGCACACGTGCGCCGGCCTTCTCCGCGCCCTCGGCGGCGGCCTGGGCCAAGGCGTGCACGGTGCCGGTGGCGCTGTAGTAGATGATCGCGGTGTTCACCGGTTCCATGATCGGTCTCTCCTTCTGTCGGTTCCGTCGGTACGACGACGCAACCCCTCGAAATGTCAGGCGCGCCCTGGTCGGGAGCCCAATACCGTGGTCGGGGGTATCGTTCAGCCCGTCACCCAGGGCCGGAGTTTTTCGGGGTTGAGGATTGACCAGATGCGCTTGATCCGGTGGCCTGCGACCTGGAACGCGAACACGGCGACGGTGATGCTGTCCAGCTGAGCCACGAGACCGGGCTGACCGTTGACCGTGCGCTCCATGATCGTCACGTTGGATGCCGCATCAGCCCTATCGACGAGGAAGCGCGCGATCTGTTCGGCGCCTTCGACTGGGCGGAGTTCGGCCCGGACGAGTCCGCCGCCGTCGCCGGTCGCCGTGGCATCGGGGGCTAGCAATCCGATGAGGGCGTGGATGTCCTTCGCCTCCCATGCCTGCTTGAAGGCTCTGACGAGGTCAACCTGCTGGGCTGTCAAAGCTGTGGGAGCCTGCGACGCGCGAATGCGACGTCGTGCCGATGAGGCGAGCTGGCGACATGCCGCCGGCGTACGGCCGACGATCTCGGCGACCTCGGCGAAGGAGTAGCGGAAGACATCGTGCAGGATGAAAGCGACGCGCTCGGCCGGGGTCATCGCTTCGAGCACGACAAGGAAGGCCATGCTGATCGATTCGTCGAGGGTGACCCGGTCGACGGGGTCGACCGTAGCGCCACCTGGCCGCCCCTTGATCCACTCCATGTGGTCGGGCAGTGGCTCGGGAAGCCATTCGCCCACGTAAAGCTCCCGCCGTGCGCGTGCCGAACCGAGCAGATCGAGGCAGATGCGACCGGCAGTCTTCGTCAGCCAGGCAGCGGGGTTCTCGATCGTCTCCCGCTGCTGTGGGGCCATGGCGTACCAGCGGGCGTATGCCTCCTGTATGACGTCCTCGGCGTCGGTCAGGGAGCCGAGGAGCCGGTACGCGACATTGATCAGCTGACGCCGCTCCCTCATGAGCGCGTTCAGGCCCGGATCGGGCCGACTGCGTTCTGGCCCGGATCGAGTACTCATGGTGCCAACGGCTCCCTTGGTCGCTCTGCCTCACCAGTTCGACGAGACGGCGCTCCGAGATGTGAGGTCCCCAGGCGCCGGCTCCGGGGCCGGCCGACCCGGACAGCGTGCATGCCGTACACCCGGACGTCGTACCAGGGGCCGGGCAGAGCAGCCGCACCGCTCGCTGCACGTCCCGCTCGACACCCGGGGCTGACCGGCGACCGGTGCCGGGATCGAGACCGGCTCAGCGCAGGGGATCGAACGGTCGGAGTTCCGCGGGCTGCCGGCCGGTGGTGATCTGCTCGGCGAGCAGTTGGCCGGTGAGTGGACCGAGGGTGATGCCCCACATGCCGTGGCCGCCGGCCGCGTAGACCCGCGGGGACCTGGTCCGGCCGATCAGTGGCAGTCCGTCCGGGGTGCAGGGGCGGGAGCCGACCCACTCGTCGGTGCGCGCGTCCAGGTCGGCGCCGCGCAGCAGCGGCCGGGCGGCCTCGGCGATGGCCGAGATCCGGCGGCGGTCCAGCGGCGCCTCGGCGCTGCGGAACTCCATCATGCCGGCGACGCGCAGCCGGTCTTCCAGCGGCGTGCACGCGACGCGCTGCGCGGGGAAGTACACCGGACCGGTCGGGACGTGCTCGATCGGGATGCTGAAGCTGTAACCACGGCCGGCCTGCACGACGGTCCGGACCCCGAAACGTCGGCCCAGCTCACCGAGCCAGGTGCCGGTGGCCAGCACCACCGCGTCGTAACGCTCGTCGGCGCCGGCAGCGGTGACCACCCGGACCCCGGAGCCCTCGTCGCGGATGTCCACGACGTCCGCCCCCGTCACCAGCGCTGCGCCGCGGGCGCGAACGGACGCGGCGAGCGCGTGGACGTAGTGCCCGGGATCGATGTAACGCTGGCCGTGCAGGCGGATGGCGGCACCGATGTCGTCCGACAGCGAGGGCTCCACCTCACGCGCCTCGGCCCCGGTCAGGACGTCGAACTCGATCTCCTGACCCGCGGCGTGGATGTGCGCCAACTCGTCCAGCAGGGTCGACCGCTCGGTCTCGGTCCGGTACGCCGCGATGAACGACTTCGCCTCCTTCGTCACCGAGGCGACCCCACCGGCCGCCAAGGCGTCGAACGCCTCGAATGCCCGCCGGTTCATCGGAATGTACGCCCCCATCGCGGTCCGCCACTTCGCCGGGGTGCTGTGTTGCGCGAAGCCCGCCAGGAACCGCAGCAGTCGAGCGTCGGCGCGCGGCGGCACGTACACCGGTGACGACGGGCTCAGCACGGCGCGCAGCCCGTAGCGGAGCACCGCGGGCTCCGGCAGGGGAGTGGTGATGCCGGGGGTGAGCCAGCCGGCGTTGCCCCACGAGGCGCCCGCCGCCACGCCCGTGCGGTCGAGCACGGTGACCTGCGCCCCTCGTTCCTGCAGGAACCAGGCGGTGGCCAGCCCGACCATTCCCGCGCCGATGACGGCGACGCGTCGGGGGACGGGCACGGACTCGATGGCAGGCATGGTTCCCCTCCTTCGAAGCAACCGCGGTTGCGGCAATCCTGTCCCCGTTCCGACGGAACGTCATTGTTCTGCGAGGCCAATGCTCGTGTTTGTCATTGGTCGAAACGAACAACAGCGAGGGATAATCTGTTCATGATCACCGTTGCTGGCGTGGTGGACGCGGTCGGCGCCGCGCTACTCAAGATCGTCGTACCCGGCAACGAGGCGGAGGTCCGTGATGTGACCATCACCGAACTCGACGAAGCCTCGACCGGCCAGAGCGGCGATCTCGTCCTCGGCGCGGGCATCGCCACACCGGAGCAGGCGCTCGCCGTCATCGCGCGCTGCGCGGAGGCCGGCGCGGCCGGCCTGGTCCTCAAGCCCCCACTCGCCGCGCACCCCGACCTGGTGTCCTCCGCCGCCGACCATGACCTGACCCTGGTCGAGCTGCGCAGCCACGGAACGTGGGCCCAGCTCGTCTGGCTGCTCCGAGGCGTGATCGACACGGCCGCCGCGCCCGGCTCGCCGGAGACCGGAGAAGCCGGGGTGTACGACCAACTCTTCGCCCTTGCCGACGCGGCCGCCGCCATCGTGGACGCGCCGGTGACGATCGAGGACGCCCATTCCCGCGTGCTGGCGTACTCCTCGCGGCAGGACCGCACCGACCCCGCACGCGTCTCGACGATCGTCGGGCGACGCGTCCCGGGCGACGTGATCGCGTACTTCCGTTCCCGTGGCGTCTTCCGCAAGCTCGCGAAGGGCGGTGAGCCCATCTTCGTGCCGCAGGGCCCCGACGGGACGTTGCCCCGGCTCGTGATCCCGATCCGGGCCGGAGGCGAGCTGCTCGGCTCGATCTGGGCCGTCGTCGAAAGCCCCGTGCCCGAGCAGCGCTTGCGCGATCTTCAGGGCGCGGCCAGCGTACTCGCGCTCCACCTGCTCCGCCTCCGGGTGCAGGCCGACATCGCCCGCCGGGCGTCGGCCGACCGTCTGCGGGCGGCGCTGCGGGCTCCGACCTCGACGGCCCAGGAACTGGGCCTCCCCAAGGGCCCGTGGCGGGTCGTGGCACTCGGGGCGCACGGCGGGACGGGGGAGATGGTGCACAACCTCGCCCTGTGGGAGTCGATCACACGCCGCCACGGCTGGCGTCAGCCGCTCATCGCGGACGTCGGCGACGTCCTGTTCGCCGTCGTGGTCGACACGGGCGAGTCGCCCGGCTCCTGGGCATGGATGCAGCGGCTGATTCACGACATCGCCCTGCAGGACCCGGCGGTGCGTGCCGCCTCCGGCAGTGTCGCCGTGGGGTTGACGGAACTGCCGCGGTCACGCGCCGAGGCAGCCGAGGTGCTGACGCTGCACGGCTCGGCTCGGCAGCGAGGTCCACTGCTGCGCTTCGAGGACGTCTGGGCCGAGGTGGTCGTGCACCGTGTGATCGCCGCGGTGCCGCAGGCTGACCTGCTGGTCGGCGGACCGCTGCCCGACCTCGTCGCTTACGACCGCAAGCACGGCACCGACTATGTCGCCACCGTCGCGGCCTGGCTCGACCAGCAGGGTGACCCGACGAAGGCGGCCCGGCAGTTGCACGTGCACCCCAACACGCTCCGGCACCGCATGCGCCGCCTCGCCGAGGTCGTCCACGTCGATCTCGACTCGCCGCGAGCGCGGTTGGCACTGCAGATCCAACTCGCGGCGCTGCGTCCGGTCGGCGCGTGACGGCTGCTTGGATATCCGCATGGATGGTCACTCGCCGCTCTCCGCCGACGAACTGCTCGACATAGTCGACGACCAGGACCGGGTGGTCGGGCAGGCGCGGCGGGATGAGGCGTACGCCCGCAGGTTGCGGCACCGCTGTGTGTTCGTACTGGCGCGGGACGCGGCCGGGCGTATCTTCGTGCACCGCCGGACGGCGCGGAAGCTGGTCTTTCCGTCGTGCTACGACATGTTCGTGGGTGGGGTCGTAGGTGCGGGCGAATCATACGACGAGGCAGCGCTACGCGAAGCGGAGGAAGAGCTGGGGGTCAGCGGGCTGCCCGCCCCCGTGCCACTGTTCAAATTCCTCTACGAGTCACCGGAGCACACCTGGTGGTCCTTGATCTACGAGGTGCGGTGCCCGTCGACGGTCGCTCCGCAGGCCGCGGAGGTGGACTGGTACGCGTTTCTCACCGAGGCGGAGCTGCACCGGCGACTCGTCGAATGGACATGGGTGCCGGACGGCCTGGAAGCGTACCGCCGGCTGCTCGCCCGACAGGGCACTGACTGAATCGCGTGGGTGCGTTGACCGGGGCGATTGGGTACGGTCGCCGGGTGGAGAGCCGACCGGGTCACCTGTACGCGATCAGTGACCTGCACGTCCGGTACGCCGAGAACCGCGAGTTCGTGACCGGCCTGCGGCCTTCGTCCGATCAGGACTGGCTCATCGTCGCCGGAGACGTGGCCGAGACCGAGGAGCTGGTCGCCTGGACGCTGGAACTGCTCGCGGGGCGGTTCCACACCGTGCTGTGGGTGCCGGGCAACCACGAGTTGTGGTCGCGCGACCGCGACCCGCTGCGCGGTGAGGCGCGGTACCGACGCCTGGTCGACCTCGCGCGCGGACTGGGCGTGGTCACGCCGGAGGACCCGTACCCGGTGTGGCAGGGCCCCGGCGGACCGGTCGTGCTGGCTCCGCTCTTTCTGCTCTACGACTACACCTTCCTGCCGCCCGGTGCGACGACGCAGGCCGAGGCGATGGCCCTGGCCAGGCAGAGTGGTGTGATCTGCACCGACGAGATGCTGCTGCATCCGGACCCGTACCCGAGCCGGGAGGCGTGGTGCCATGCGCGGGTGGCGCAGACCGCCGCCCGGCTCGACGAGGTCCCACCGGAGCTGCCCACCGTGCTGATCAACCACTGGCCGCTGGTGCAGGAGCCGACCCGGGTGCTGCGCTACCCGGAGTTCGCCCAGTGGTGCGGCACGGTGCGGACGGCGGACTGGCACATCCGGTACAGTGCCGCCGCCGTGGTCTACGGGCACCTGCACATCCCGCGCACCACCTGGTACGACGGGGTGCGGTTCGAGGAGGTGTCGCTGGGCTACCCCCGCGAGTGGCTTCCCCGGCCGACCGCACCGAAGCTGCGACGAATCCTGCCCGTGGCATCATCGGGTGAATGACCAGCAGATCCGCCCCCGCGCAGCATCTGCGCGACCTCGCGCGGCTGCGCCGGGTCCGCGACCGCATCGATCGGGAGTACGCGCGACCGCTGAACGTCGAGGCGCTCGCCCGTGACGTGAACATGTCGGCCGGACATCTCAGTCGCCAGTTCCGGCTCGCCTACGGGGAGTCGCCGTACGCCTATCTGATGACCCGGCGCGTCGAGCGGGCGATGGCCCTGCTGCGTCGCGGCGATCTCAGCGTCACCGAGGTCTGTTTCGCGGTCGGTTGCACCTCGCTGGGCACCTTCAGCACCCGCTTCACCGAGTTGGTCGGTGTGCCGCCCAGCGCCTACCGGCGTCAGGTGACCCGGGCGACGGCGGGCCTGCCGTCGTGCGTGACGAAGCAGGTGACCAGACCGGTCAGGAACCGATCAGGAATCGAGAAGCCCAGGTCACGGGGCCGCTACTAGCCTGAATCGCATGGATCTCAGCATTCATCACAGTTTCCTGCCGCACAACGACCCGGATGCGGCCCTGGCCTTCTACCGCGACACCCTCGGCTTCGAGGTGCGCAACGACGTCGGATACGCGGGGATGCGCTGGATCACGGTCGGCCCGCCCAACCAGCCCGGCACCTCCATCGTCCTGCACCCGCCGGCCGCCGATCCCGGGGTCACCGACGAGGAGCGTCGCGTGATCGCGGAGATGATGGCCAAGGGCACCTACGGCATGATCGTCCTGGCCACCAAGGACCTCGACGGCACCTTCGAGCGGCTCCAGGCCAGCGGGGCCGAGATCGTCCAGGAGCCGATCGAGCAGCCGTACGGGGTTCGGGACTGCGCCGTCCGCGATGCCGCTGGCAACATGGTCCGCATTCAGGAGCTGCGCTGAGGTGACGTGGTTCTCACGCCTCCCGGCCACTCGAACGGAGACAGGAAGAGCATGACGGACACCCGGTCGCCCGCGCCGCACATCGCCGACAGCCACGATCTGATCCGGGTGCGGGGCGCGCGGGAGAACAACCTCAAGGACGTCAGCGTCGAGATCCCGAAGCGACGGCTCACGGTGTTCACCGGCGTCTCCGGCTCGGGCAAGAGCTCGCTGGTGTTCGGCACCATCGCCGCCGAGTCGCAGCGGATGATCAACGAGACCTACAGCGCCTTCCTGCAGGGCTTCATGCCGACGCTGGCCCGGCCCGAGGTCGACGTCCTCGACGGACTGACCACGGCGATCATCGTCGACCAGGAGCGGATGGGCGCGAACGTCCGCTCCACGGTCGGCACCGTCACCGACGCCAACGCGATGCTGCGGATTCTCTTCAGTCGGCTCGGGCAGCCACACATCGGCTCGCCCCAGGCGTTCTCCTTCAACGTCGCCTCGCTCAGCGGGGCCGGCGCCGTCACCATCGAGCGCGGGGGACGGACGACGAAGGAGCGGCGCAGCTTCACCATCACCGGCGGCATGTGCCCACGGTGCGAGGGCATGGGCCGGGTGAACGACTTCGACCTCTCCGCGCTGTATGACGACAGCAAGTCGCTCAACGAGGGCGCGATCACGATTCCCGGTTACAGCATGGAGGGCTGGTACGGCCGTATCTTCCGCGGCTGCGGATACTTCGACCCGGACAAGCCGATCCGTAAGTACACCAAGCGTGAGCTGGACGACCTGCTCTACAAGGAGCCGACCAAGATCAAGGTCGAGGGGATCAACCTGACGTACGCGGGGCTGATCCCGACGATCCAGAAGTCGTTCCTGTCCAAGGACCGCGAGGCGATGCAGCCGCACATCCGCGCCTTCGTGGACCGCGCGGTCGTTTTCACCACCTGCCCCGACTGCGCCGGCACCCGGCTCAGCGAGCCGGCCCGGTCGTCGAAGATCAAGGGGATCAACATCGCCGACTGCTGCGCGATGCAGATCAGCGACCTCGCCGACTGGGTGCGGGCACTGGACGAACCGTCGGTGGCGCCGCTGCTGGCGGCGCTGGGGGAGACCCTCGACTCGTTCGTCGAGATCGGGCTCGGTTACCTCAGCCTCGACCGGCCGTCAGGCACGCTGTCCGGCGGCGAGGCGCAGCGCACCAAGATGATTCGTCACCTCTCCTCGTCGCTGACCGACGTCACCTACGTCTTCGACGAGCCGACGATCGGGCTGCACCCGCACGACATCCAGCGCATGAACAATCTGCTGTTGCGGCTGCGGGACAAGGGCAACACCGTGCTCGTCGTCGAGCACAAGCCGGAGACGATCGCGATCGCCGACCACGTCGTCGACCTGGGTCCCGGCGCTGGCGTGGCGGGCGGCAGCATCTGCTTCGAGGGCACCGTGGACGGGCTGCGGGCCAGCGGCACGCTGACCGGTCGCCATCTCGACGACCGGGCCACCCTCAAGGAGAAGGTGCGTGTCCCGTCGGGGGTGCTGGAGGTGCGCGGTGCCAGCACCCACAACCTGCGCGACGTCGACGTCGACATTCCGCTCGGCGTGCTGGTCGTGGTGACCGGGGTGGCCGGCTCGGGCAAGAGTTCCCTGATCCACGGCTCGGTCTCGGGGCAGGACGGCGTGATCTCGATCGACCAGGGGGCGATCCGGGGCTCGCGACGGAGCAACCCGGCGACGTACACCGGGCTGCTCGACCCGATCCGCAAGGCGTTCGCGAAGGCCAACGGCGTGAAGCCGGCATTGTTCAGCGCCAACTCCGAGGGAGCCTGCCCGACCTGCAACGGCGCCGGGGTCATCTACACCGACCTGGCGATGATGGCCGGTGTCGCCACCGTCTGCGAACAGTGCGAGGGGAAGCGGTTCCAGGCCGAGGTGCTGGAGTACACGTTCGGCGGCCGTGACATCAGCGAGGTGCTGGCGATGCCGGTGACCGAGGCCGAGGAGTTCTTCGGCGCCGGCGAGGCACGCGTACCGGCCGCCCACGCCATCCTCACCCGGCTCGCCGACGTCGGGCTCGGTTACCTCACCCTCGGCCAGCCGCTCACCACGCTCTCCGGCGGCGAGCGGCAGCGCCTCCGGCTGGCCACCCATCTGACCGACAAGGGCGGCACCTACGTCCTCGACGAGCCGACCACCGGCCTGCACCTCGCCGACATCGAGCAACTGCTCGGTCTGCTCGACCGGCTCGTCGACTCCGGCAGATCGGTCATCGTCATCGAGCATCACCAGGCGGTCATGGCGCACGCCGACTGGATCATCGACCTCGGCCCCGGCGCCGGGCACGACGGCGGCCGGATCGTCTTCGAGGGCACTCCCGCCGACCTGGTCGCGGCTCGCTCCACGCTGACCGCCCAGCACCTCGCGGACTACGTGACATCATCCTGAGCAGAAATCCGGTTAGTGAAGTGCCCTTGCGAAGGGCACTTCACTAAGCGAGTCCGGCAATCGGGCGGTGGCGACGAGGCGAGTCCTGCCCCCGTACAGCGATCGA
>NZ_BOPC01000094.1 GCF_016863555.1 Micromonospora qiuiae
CAGGTCAACCGCATGGTCCGGGCCCGCCGCGAACTGGCGATGTCGCTGGGTCGCGAGCCCACGCTCGCCGAGATCGCCCGTGCGCTGGACGTGCCGGAGTTCCAGGTCATCGAGCTGATTTCGTACGACCGGGAGCCGGTCAGCCTGGACCAGGCCGTCGGCGAGGACGGCGAGAGCGCCCTCGGTGACTTCGTCGCCGCCGTCGACCCGGCCGCCCAGCCGGGTGACGCGACCGCCCAGGGCGAGCTGCGCAACGACGTGAGCATCGTGCTGGCCACGCTGTCCCAGCGCGAGCAGGCGGTCATCCGGCTACGGTTCGGGCTCGACGACGGCCGGCAGCGCACCCTGGACGAGGTCGGTCGCGAGTTCGGCCTGTCCCGCGAGCGGATCCGGCAGATCGAGAAGGTGACGCTGCTCAAGCTGCGGGCCCCGGAGCGGGCGCAGCGGCTGGAGGCGTACGCCTCCTGAACTGACCGGCGTGGTGTCGGCCCCGGCAAACGCCGGGGCCGACACCGTGTGCGCGGGATGATCAGCCCCGACCCCCGAGGTGGTAGCTGACGCCCCCGACGTCGGGTGAGGACCCCGGGCGGGACGAGGGCGGCCAGAAGTTCCCTGGCCACCACCGGCGGCACCGGCGCTGACCGTACGATCGCCGCGGCGGATGCCAGCGGGCCGTCCAAGGCCCGCCGCATGGTCGACGACATCGGGAGGAAACGATGAACTGGACGCTGGAGGTAGTGGTCGTACCGGTCTCCGACCTGGACCGGGCCAAGGCGTTCTACGCCGACCAGCTCGGCTTCGCCGTCGACCACGACACCGTGATCAGCGACGACGTACGGATCGTGCAGTTGACCCCGCCCGGCTCCGGCTGCTCCATCGTGATCGGCAAGGGGGCGGTGCCGCAGATGCCCCCGGGATCGCTCAAGGGGCTCCAACTCGTCGTGCCGAACCTGCACCAGGCCCGTGCAGAACTGCTCGATCGGGGCGTCGAGGTGAGCGAGATCCAGGTGCTCGGGCAGAACCCTCGCCCGACGCCGGACCCGCTGGACAATGTCGGCTTTGTCTTCTTCGAGGACCCGGACGGCAACGCCTGGGCGGTGCAGCAGATCTCCACCCGCCCCTGAGCCGCGGCGCTGCGCGCCGCCGCGGGCTGGCTGCGCCGCTGTTAAAAGGGGGCCCTTCCCATACACGAGGCGTTAATAAGGGGCCCTTCCTTTCACAGCCGGCGGGGGCCGGTGTCGGGGCGGGAGGTGGCGGAGCCGGTCAGGACGGTGGCGTGCAGCACCGACAGGCCGTCCGGTCGGGCGAGCACCGGGTTCAGCGTCAGAGCGCGGACCCGGGGCTGCTCGTCAGCCAGCCGGCCGACCCGCAGCAGCAGGTCGGCCAGGGCGGCCCGATCCACCGGAGCTGCGCCGCGGTGACCGCGCAGCAGTGGCGCCGCCCGGGGGGCGTCGACCAGTTCGGCGGCGTCGAGGTCGGTCAACGGCACCGCCCGCCAGGCCCGATCGCCGAGCAGTTCGGTGGCGACCCCACCGAGACCGAAACCGACCACCGGGCCGAACGCCGGATCCTCCACCAGCTCCACCACGCAGGCCACCCCGGGCGCCACCATCGGCTGCACCAGCACGTCCGGGCCGAACGCCGCCGCCAGCTCCGCGTACGTCCGGCGCACGGCGGCGCCGTCGGGCAGGTCGAGGCGGACCGCGCCGAGGTCGAGCCGGTGCCGCAGCCCAGCGGCGGCGGCCTTGAGCGCCACCGGGAAGCCGAACCGGGTCGCCGCCTCGACGGCCTCCTCAACCGAGCCGGCCGACTCCGAGGCGACCACGTCGATGCCGTACGCGCCGAGCAGTGCCGCCGGATCGACCCCGTCCCTGCGCAGCGCCGCCTGCGCCGCCGAACTGTGGATGTCGGGCAGTTCGGGCAGCACCCCGGATGGCCGACGCAGCCAGTCGGCGTACGCGGTGACCCGAGCGAGCGCCCGCACCGCCTCCTCCACGCTCGGATAGGAAGGCATCCCCGCTGGTGCCCGGCCGACCAGAAAGGTCGCCACCGCCGGTTTGGTGGCGGTCAGCGCGCTGGGCAGGGCAGCGGTGAAGTCCCCCTCGCTTCCGGTGAACTGGCCGGGTAGCGGCGGCGCGAACAGGGCCACCAGCGCGTCGACGGTCTCGGCGGCGGCGGCCTCGGCCAGCGCCTCGGCGAACTCGGCCGCGCTGGCCCGGGGCCCGACGTCACGGGGGTAGCCCACGGCGACGGTCAGACCCTGGGCCGCGCAGGCGGTCGCCGCCAGCCCGGTCAACGCCGAGGAGTTGCCGACGATGCCCACCCGGTTCCCGGCGGGCAGCGGCTGATTGGCCAGCAGCACCCCGACGTCGAGCAGCTCGGCGACGGTGTCCACCCGGATCACCCCGGACTGGGCGAACAGCGCGCTCACCGCCGTGGCGTCCGGGCCGACGGAGTCGCCGACTCCGGGCGGACGGGCCGGCGAGGCCAACGCCACCACCGGCTTGTCCCGGCCGATGCGCCGGGCCAACCGGGCGAACTTGCGCGGGTTGCCGAACGTCTCCAGATACAACATGATCACGTCGGTCGCCGGGTCACCCTGCCAGTACTGCAACAGATCGTTGCCGGAGACGTCAGCCCGGTTGCCGGCCGAGACGAAGCTGGACACGCCGAGGCCTCGGCGGTCGGCCTCGGCCAGCAGCGCCACGCCGAACACGCCGGACTGGCTGAAGATGCCGACCCGGCCGGGCCCCGGCAGGCGTGGGGCGAGGGTGGCGTTGAGGCGTACGCTCGGATCGGTGTTCGCCACTCCCAGACAGTTCGGGCCGATCACCCGCATGCCCGCCGCGTGGGCGGCCCGGACCAGCGCCCGCTGCGCGGCGGCGCCCTCGACGCCCGCCTCGGCGAAACCGGCGGAGATGACGACCAGGCCGTGCACCCCGGCCGCGGCGGCGTCGGCGACCACCTCCGGAGTCGACTCCGGAGGCACCGCGACCACCGCCAGGTCGACCGGCAGCCCCGCGTCGGCCGCCGACGGATACGCCGGCAGCCCCGCCACTCGTGTGGCGGCGGGATGCACCGGCACCACCGCGCCGGTGAACCCGCCGTCGCGCAGGTGGCCGAGCACCGCCGCACCGACACCCTGGCCGGTGGCGCTGGCGCCGTAGACGGCGACGCCACGCGGCGCGAGCAGCCGGGCGACGGAACGGGCCTCGGTGCGCTGCTCCCGCCCACGCTGCACGGTCAGGGTGTTCTCGGTGGGGGCGATCGGAAAGGTCAGGTGCACCACACCGTCGGCGAACTCACGCTGGAGGTGGTACCCGAAGTCGGCGAAAACCCGCAGCATCTGGCCGTTGGCCGGCAACACCTCGGCGACGAAGTTGACGATCCCGACCCGCCGGGCGGCGTCGGCGAGGTGCTCCAGCAGCACCGAAGCGATCCCCCGCCCCTGGAAGGCGTCCTCGACCACGAAGGCCACCTCGGCGTCCGGCGAGGCCGGGCCGAGCCGCTCGTACCGGCCGACGGCGACGATCCGGTCGCCGGCCAGCACCACGAACGCCTCCCGGTCACGGTGGTCGACGTTGACGAAGCGCTGCAAATCCCGCTCCGGGATGCGCGGGTACGGCGAGAAGTAGCGCAGGTAGCGGGTGCGCTCGGAGAACCGGGAGTGCATGGCCACGATCGCCGGCCCGTCCGAGGCGCGGATGGGCCGCAACTGGACCGTACTGCCGTCACTGAGCAGCACGTCCACGGCTTGTTCGGCTGTGGTCACCTCGGGCGGCCCTCCCCCGGCCCACTCAGTCGCGTGGATCGTGCGGGTCGAGGCCGAGCAGCGGGAAGACCGCCTTGCGGGTCGCGGCGATCGCCCGGTCCACCGGATTGGGCTCACCGCTGGGCTGCCACGGTTCGTACCCCGGGTCGATGTCGTCGGTCATCCGCAGCGGCACGTCGGAGCCGGGCCGGCGGCTCGCGGCCAACTCACGCCAGGCCGGCGGGACCAGCGTTGCCGGCTCCAGCGGCGCCCCGGTGGCCACCGCCAGCAGGTGCGTCCAGGCTCGGGGCACCACCTCCACCAGCGCGTACCCGCCGCCGCCGGTGGCCACCCAGCGGCCGTCGCACAGCTCGTCGGCGAGCGCCCGCAGCGCCAGGTAGGTGGCGCGTTGTCCGTCGACGGAAAGGTGCAGGTCGGCGAGGGGGTCGACACGGTGGGCGTCCGCGCCGCACTGGGCGAACAGCAACTGCGGGCGGAACGCGCGCAGCACCGACGGGACGATCGCGTGAAAGGCCCGCTGCCAGCCGGCGTCCTCCACCCCGGGCGGCAGCGCGATGTTGACCGCGGTTCCCGCGGCGCCCGGCCCGCCGGTCTCGTCCGGAAAGCCGGTGCCGGGAAAGAGCGCAAGCGGGGTCTCGTGCAGGCTGACGGTCAGCACCCTGGGATCGTCCCAGAAGATCTGCTGCACCCCGTCCCCGTGGTGCACGTCGACATCGACGTACGCGATCCGCTCGGCGCCGAGGTCGAGCAGCCGGGCGATGGCCACCGCCGGGTCGTTGTAGACGCAGAACCCGGCCGCCCGCGCCGGCATGGCGTGGTGCAGGCCGCCGGCCACGTTCACGGCGCGGCGTGCCTCACCGCGCCACACCGCCTCGGCGGCGGCCACGGTCGCCCCGGCCACCCGCGCGCTGGACTCGTGCATCCCCTCGAAAACCGGATTGTCGGAGGTACCCAGGCCGAAACCGGCGAAGAGCGGATCGCGCGGTGCGATCCGCACCGCGTCCAGGTAGCGCGGATCGTGCACCCGGGTCAGCAGCGCGTCATCGGCCAACGCTGGTTTGATCAGCCGCACGCCGGGTCGTTGCAGGATGCCGAGTTCGCGGGCGAGCGCGATGGTCAGCTCCACCCGCACCGGATCGAGCGGGTGGTCGCCGAGGTCGTAGGCGAGCAGCGACTCGTCCCACACCACCACCGTGTCGTCGGACATCTGCCCATGGTCGCACGGGGCCGGCCGGTCAGCCGCCCGGTGTCGAACCGGTGGCCACCGGCCGGTCCGGGTCCGCGACCCAGTTGCTCCAGGAGCCGACGTAGAGCGCGGCGTCCGGCCGGCCGGCGAGGTGCAGCGCCAGCACAGCCTGCGCGGCGGTCACCCCGGAGCCGCAGTACGCCCCGACCGGTGCGCCGGCGACCACCCCGGCGACGGCGAAGCGGTCACGCAGCGCCTCGGCGACCGGGAAGCGGCCGTCGGAGACGTACTCGGTCGCCGGGAGGTTCACCGCACCGGGAACGTGGCCGGCGACCGGGTCGACCGGCTCGTGTTCGCCCCGGTAACGCGGTGCGGCGCGGACGTCGAGCAGCACGCCGTCACCGGCGGCCAGCTCGGCGGCGGCCGAGGCGTCGAGCACCGGCAGGGCACCCGGCCGGACGACGACGTCGCCCTCGACCGGGGTCGGCTCGTCGGTGCCGGTGGGCAGGCCCGCGGCCAACCAGGCCGGAAAACCGCCATGCAGCAGCCGCACCGGCCGGTGGCCCGCCCAGCGCAGCGTCCACCAGGCCCGGGCCGCGGACATGCCGTCGCCGCCGTCGTACACCACCACGGGATGACCGGCGCGCACCCCGGCGGCCCGCAACGCAGCCTGCAACGCAGCCGGGTCGGGCAGGGGGTGTCGGCCCGCCGGGCCGGGCGGGCCGCACAACGCGGTGTCCAGGTCGATGAAGACCGCGCCGGGCAGGTGCGCCGCCGCGTAGTCGTCGCGACCGGGCGGCCCGGTCAGCCGCCAACGTATGTCGAGCAGGGTGGGCGGGTCGGCCGCGTCGAGTTCGGCGGCGAGCCGCCCGGCCTCGACCAGAAGCTCCTCGGTACCGGACATGACGCCCAGTCAACACCATCCGTGACCGGCGCTTCGCCGAAGCTGCTCTGACGTGCGGCAGGGTACCATCGATCATTGGAGGGCCGCTGACACCATGAAGTCTCACGACCTGGTCGACACGACCGAAATGTACCTGCGTACGATCCTCGAACTCGAGGAAGAGGGCGTGCCACCGCTGCGTGCGCGAATCGCCGAACGGTTGCGCCAGAGCGGCCCCACCGTCAGCCAGACCGTCGCCCGGATGGAACGCGACGGCCTACTCACCGTAGAGGGTGACCGGCAGCTCAGCCTCACCCCCCTCGGCCGCAGCACCGCCGTCGCGGTGATGCGCAAGCACCGGCTCGCCGAGCTGCTGCTGGTCAACGTGATCGGAGTGCCCTACGAGGAGGCCCACGAGGAGGCCTGCCGCTGGGAGCACGTGATGAGCGACGCGGTCGAGAAGCGGGTCTACGAGCTGCTCAACCGGCCGACCCGGTCGCCGTACGGCAACCCCATCCCCGGGCTGGAGGAGCTGGGCTCGCCCGCGCACGCCGAGCCCGAGCCCGCCGAGGGCGAACGCCACCTGGCCTTCCCCGGACTGACCGGCAAGGTGATCGTCCGGCGGATCTGCGAGAGTGTGCAGACCGACGCGCAGGTGCTGCGGCAGCTGCACGCCGCCGGTGTCGACCCGGGCGCCACGGTGACGGTGGCGCAGGAACACGACGGCGTGTCCGTCGACCGTTCCGGCGAGGTCATCCGGCTGCCCCGCGAGGTCGCCTCCCGGGTCTTCGTCGCCGCCGCCTGACCACGCTTGCTCAACTCCGTTCCGCCGGAACGGTGTGATCGACTCGAGTCCGATACCGCAAACCCCGCGAAACGGAGTTGACCACGCCCGGCCCCCGGCGGCAGCCGCGCGTCAGGCCGGCCGCCACCGATCACCGCGCACACCGGCAGTGCCGGCAACCCCGGCCGCCACCGCTCACCGGACATACGGGCAGTGCCGGCAACCCCGACCGCAGCAGGTGCCGCGGTCGGCGAGGAATCCGGCGGTGAGCACGAACAGGCCGGTGGCCGGGTCGAGGTAGCCGGCAGCCCCGGCGGACAGGGCGTCGGCGTGTGCGGCCAGGATCCGCTCCCGGTCCGGATGCTCGGGCGGCAGCCGGGACGGGTGCGGCTCGGTCAGGGGCCGCGCCGCCAGGGCCCGTCGCGCCATGCTCACCCAAGGCAGTCTAGAGAGACCACTCCGACATCCCTAGCTGCGTACGGTGTCAGCGGGTCCGGCCGCCCCCCAGATCACACATGAACCACTGCGATCCGCTGTTCCTTGGGCCGGTCGGGCTCCTCCACGAGCTTGTTCAGGTCATCCGGGTCGCTGGTCAACAGGACCACCGGCCGGGCAAGCTCAAGGGCCGTCGCCGCCACCACGGCATCGATAGCGCACCGGTGCCCGGACAAGCCGGTCGCTCCAAGGAGTTCGCCGGCACGTCGACCAAGCTCCGCACTCACCGGTTGCACGATGATTCGGGACAAGACCCGGTGCAGGTTTACGTCACGGCGGCCACCGCGTAGCGCCTCGGTCAAGGTGATCGCGCTGGCGATCACTCTGGCACCCCGTTCGTGCGCGGTCTGCAAGAAGGCGCGTACTCGCTGATCGCCGGCGGCAAGCTTGACCAGACCTTCACAGTCCAATACGAGGGCGCCACCGGTGCCTACGACACGTCGGGCCATGAGCGCCTCGCCTCGTTCAACACCGTCTCGGAGACCGGTCCGTGCTCCTCTTCCAGCAGGTCGGCCAACTCCCCGAGAAGATCCAGTTCGAGCTGCCTGGCGACCGCCTCGGTCACGTACTGGCTGAACTCGCCGCGCCCAACCCGCTGCTGAACGGCGGCCGTCAGGTCTTCAGGCATCGACACGCTCACCTTGCGAGCCCGGCCCACCAGCCGCAGCCGCGCGCCGGGTTCAAGCGGCGGTTCAGCCAGCAGCTTCGCCAGGGCGGCTCGGAACTCCGGAGATGCCTTTCCAAGGTCTTGAACGGCGCTCAGCAGTTCCGGTGTCAGGCGGAGCCCTTCCTCGGCATCGCCCTCATGCGGCATAGGCGACGGAAGCGGCTCTGCGGTCACGACCTCATGCTACCGCTGGTAGCAACTACCTCCAACACCCCGGACGAGCCGTGTCCCTGCGACAGATCTCGGCACGAAGGGCTGGACACCCAAAGAGGTAGGGTGGAGCACTGCCGCAGTGACCGCCCGACCCCCTACGAGGTCGGGCGGTCACTGTCTATGAGGCCCCTACATCAGCTGCAGCCGCTGGTGGAGCCGCAGCCCTCGCAGACGTAGCAGCTACCGGCCGGGCGCATCTTCGTACCGCAGGTGAAGCAGAGCGGCGCGTCGGCGGCCTTGCCGATCACGGCCTCCAGCAGCTCGGTGCTGGAACCGACGGGCGGCGCCGGTTTGACGGCGGCGACGTCGGCGAGTTCCTGCGCCGGCTGGGCGACCGGGCCGGCCTTCGACTCTTCCGGCTTGGTCTCCACCGGTGCCGACGCGGCCATCGCGGTCAGGTCCGTGCCGTTCACCTCCGCCTCGGCCTCGGCCTGAAGCTGGGCGGCCCGCTCCTTCGCGGTGAAGATACCCAGCTCCGCGCGGCGCTCGTACGGCAGGAAGTCCAGGGCCAGGCGACGGAAGATGTAGTCCATCACCGAGGCGGCCATCCGCACGTCCGGGTCGTCGGTCATGCCGGCCGGCTCGAAGCGCATGTTGGTGAACTTGCTGACGTACGTCTCCAGCGGCACGCCGTACTGCAGACCGATCGAGATGGCCACCGAGAAGGCGTCCATCACCCCGGCCAGCGTGGAGCCCTGCTTGGACATCTTGAGGAAGACCTCGCCGAGACCGTCGTCGGGGTACGACGAGGCGGTGAGGTAGCCCTCCGCGCCGCCCACCGAGAAGGAGATGGTCTCCGACGGGCGCTTCTTCGGCAGCCGCTTACGCACCGGACGGTACTCGACGACCTTCTCCACGACCTTTTCCACCTCGGTCGTGGCCGGAGCCGGCTCGACGGCCTTGTTCGCCTTCGCCGCCGACAACGGCTGCCCGACCTTGCAGTTGTCCCGGTAGATCGCCAGGGCCTTGAGGCCGAGCTTCCAGCCCTCGAAGTAGATCTTCTCGACGTCCTCGACGGTCGCCTGCTCCGGCATGTTCACCGTCTTGGAGATGGCCCCGGAGATGAACGGCTGGACCGCCGCCATCATCCGGACGTGGCCCATCGGCGCGATGGACCGCTCCCCCATGGCGCAGTCGAAGACCGGGTAGTGCTCCGGCTTGAGGCCGGGGGCGTCCACCACGTGGCCGTGGTCGGCGATGTGCTCGACGATCGCCTCGACCTGCTCCTCGGGGTAGCCGAGGCTGCGCAGGGCGCGCGGCACGGTCTGGTTGACGATCTGCATCGAGCCGCCGCCGACCAGCTTCTTGAACTTGACCAGCGCCAGATCCGGCTCCACACCGGTGGTGTCGCAGTCCATCATCAGGCCGATGGTGTTGTGGCTGACGAAGCCGCCCGCGACGTAGGTGACGTTCTCCGGCACCGACAGGTCGTACGTCGGCTGGATGCCGCCGTCCTCGTTCGCCTCGACCGTCTCGAACAGATAGCCGAGCGCCTGCCCGAGCCGGTCGTCGCCGGTCTCGGCGAAGAGCCGCACGGCCACCGCCCGGGACACGCCCCCGGTCTTGCGCAGCGACTGGGTGACCGCGTCGCGCAGCTCGTGCCCGGCCGGTACCAGGAGGTCCCACACCGCGGCGGGCAGGTGGATCCGATCCCGGTTGCCGGCCTGCTTCGGCTCGATCACCAGCGAGCGGTTCTTACGGTCACCAATGAAGCCAACGATCTCGTCGAACGCGACTGCGTGCTCCATGTTGCGCAGCCGGACCTGCCACATGTCGGAGCCCATGCCGCTGGTCGTCCGCCGGGTGGTCGTGGCCATCCCGAGCGTGAGCAGCAGCGTACGCACCTCGGCAGCGAAGGACTCGGCCGACGTCGAGATCGACGGCACCCCGCCGGTCACGCTGCCGTCAGCCTCGAAGAGACCGCGCAGGAACGCCGCGTACACGACGGCGTCGTTGGTCTCCAGCAGCGCCGATGGCACCCGCGGCAGCCAGCCCTTGCCGGTGTGGTCCGCGTGCGGCAACTCCTTCGCGAAGCCGGCCGCCTGCCACCACCGGGCCAGCCGCACCGACTGGAACGTCACCTCCTGGTAACCAACCTGCGCCGTGACGACCGGTTCCAGGCCGAAGAGCCCCTTGCCCAGCACCCGGAGCCGCTCGACGACGTCCAGGTCGGTGTCCGCCACACAGAAGCGGACGCCCTTGGCGTGCAGGCTCCCGTCGCCCATGAAGTAGCCGACCAGCTCGGCCAGATCCGCGTCGACGTGGTCCGGCACGTACAGCCGGCGGTCACCGGCGTAGTACGCCTGGTCGAGCACCGGCAGCGGTACCCGCCGCGGCTCGCCGACCAGCGTGCCGAGCTGGATCGGAACCAGATCGCCCGCGGCAACGTCCGCCATCCGCTTCCAGACCCACTCGCCGGTCTCCGGGTCGACGACCTTGATCCGGTGTGCGAGGGTGCCCTGGATCGAGTAACCGCCGCCGGTGACCACCCGCCGGGTCGGCTCCTCGCCGTTGACGAAGAACTTCGTCGCCCGGCGGGCGCCCTCGTCGGTGGAGACCTGCATGTCCAGGTCCTGCCAACGGTCGCCGTACACGTCGCCGATCTCGCCCAGCCGCATCAGCCCGCGGTCCGTGGTGACCAGCGTGTCCGAGGTCAGGCAGCCGGTGGGCGCGAGAACGCTGGCCTGCGCGTTGCGCCAGCCGAACTTGTCACCGATCTTGTTGCCCTGGGTCCACTGCTTGGTGGCCTCCCGCTGGATGGCGGTCGCCACGGTGCCGGCCGGCTTGATCTCGTCGTTCGCGGCGGCGTGCTTGCGCATCACCCGCTTGTGCGGCTCGGCGTTGCGGGCGTAACCGTCGTACGCGCCGACGACGCCGGCCAGCTCGGCCGAGCGGCGGTACGCGGTACCGGTCATCAGCGAGGTGATCGCGGCGGCGACCGAGCGGCCCTGCTCCGAGTCGTACGGCAGGCCGGAGGCCATCAGCAGCGCGCCGAGGTTGGCGTACCCGATGCCGAGCTGCCGGTACGCCCGGGTGGTCTCGCCGATCTTCTCGGTCGGGAAGTCGGCGAAGCAGATCGAGATGTCCATCGCGGTGATGACGAACTCGACCGACCTGACGAACTTCTCCACCTCGAAGCCGCCGTCGGCGCGGAGGAACTTCATCAGGTTCAGCGACGCCAGGTTGCACGAGGAGTTGTCCAGGTGCAGGTACTCCGAGCACGGGTTCGACGCGGTGATCCGGCCGGTCTCCGGGCAGGTGTGCCAGTCGTTGATGGTGTCGTCGTACTGCAGGCCGGGGTCGGCGCACTCCCAGGCGGCCTGGGAGATCGTGCGGAACAGCTTCTGCGCGTCGATGGTCTCGATGGTCTGCCCGTCGAGCCGGCCGCGCAGGTCGAAGGTGCCGCCCTTCTCCACCGCGGTCATGAACTCGTCGGAGACCCGGACCGAGTTGTTGGCGTTCTGGTACTGCACGCTGACGATGTCGGAGCCGCCGAGGTCCATGTCGAAGCCGGCGTCGCGCAGCGCGCGGATCTTGTCTTCCTCGCGCGCCTTGGTGACCACGAACTCCTCGATGTCGGGGTGGTCGACGTCGAGGATGACCATCTTGGCCGCCCGCCGGGTGGCGCCGCCGGACTTGATGGTGCCGGCGCTGGCGTCCGCGCCGCGCATGAAGCTGACCGGGCCGGAGGCGGTGCCGCCGGAGGAGAGCAGCTCCTTGGAGGAGCGGATCCGGGACAGGTTCACCCCGGAGCCGGAGCCGCCCTTGAAGATCAGCCCCTCCTCCTTGTACCAGTCCAGGATGGAGTCCATCGAGTCATCCACGGACAGGATGAAACAGTTGTGCACCCGGAGGTTGCCGGCGAGGAACTCACCGCTCTCCGTCTGGATGTCGTAGACCTCCATCGAGCCGAGGGGCTCGACGCGGTCGATCTCCAGGCGCTTGACATCGGCGGCCGGTCGGCCCGCCTTGGCGAAGCTCTGTTCCAGCTTGGCCATCTTTTCGGCGCCGACGAACCCGATGTGGGTGGCGAAAAGATCCCGGTCGCCGTCGTTCTGGATCCGGACCGACCAGCAGCCCTTGCGGTCCGGGCGCGGGTCCGCCTTGAACGACACCCGGGAGAAGATGCCGAAGCGCAGCAGCAGGCTCTGCACGCCGCGGATCAGCTGCTCCGAGATCATGTCCACGGCGACGAGCGTCGAGCGTTCGCGCGCCGAGACGTAGCCCTCGGCCTGGAAGATGCTGCGCAGGTACGCCGCGACCACCGGCAACGGTGCAGTGAAGAGCCGCTCCGGCACCTCCATCTCGACGCCGCGCACGAGCAGATCCCACTTCTCGACGAACGGCTCCAGTTTCTTGCCGTACAGGGTGGTGCGACGGCAGTCCAGTTCGTCGCTCTGCGTCTTCACCGTGCGCTCGTGCCGGTGCGCGCCGGGGAACACCTCGTCGAGAGTGGTGGTGACCCAGTCCAGTTCGTCGTCGTTGACGGTTATCGCCTCTAGCCGCAGCTTGCCGTCGTATCGAGCCACTGATCCGTCCGACTGCAACCAGCCGGCGAGCGCGGCCTCGCGGATCTCCCGCAGGTCGATCTCGCTCTCGCCGTAGGCGTACGTGCGGTGCCACTCGAGCTTGTCGCCGGGGTTGAGGGTGCCGGCCTCGACCCACGCACCGGTGCCGTCGCCCGTGCTCTTCCAGACCACGTGGTCCGGGGTGACGTCGAGCGTGTAGCCCGCCTTGGTGTGCAGTCGGATTACATCGCGTACCCCGTTGGCCTTGACGGCGACGATGCTGGTGAGGCCGGTGGCGTCGTAGACCTTGGTGCCGACGGCACCGTCTTCGACCAGCTTGCCGATCGGCACCAGGCCGCCGGGGGTGCTGACCAGCGAGTCGTAGCTTAGGCACGCGCTGACCTGCTGCGGCGACGGCGTGCCGACGTTGAACCAGACCGGCGAGTTGAAGCTGAACACCTGGTGCAGCAGCATCCAGGTCAGCTCGTGGGCGAAGATTTCGGCGTCGGCCGGGGAGGCGAAGTAGCCGTACTCCTCACCGGCGGTGCGGTAGGTGGTGACCACCCGGTCGATCAGCTGCCGCAGCGACCACTCCCGCTCCGGGGTCCCCACCGCGCCCCGGAAGTACTTGGTGGTCACGATGTTGGCCGCGTTGACGCTCCACGACTCGGGGAACTCCACCCCGCGCTGCTCAAAGTTGACCGAGCCGTCCCGCCAGTTGGTCATCACGACGTCGCGGCGCTCCCAGGCGACCTCGTCGTAGGGGTGCACCCCCTCGGTGGTCCAGACCCGCTCGACCTTGAGGCCCGCGCTCGCTTTGCTCCGTGACCTGCTTGTTGTCACACCATCCCCCGGCATCTCATCCGCCCCCTCGTCCACGCGGGCACGCCGCGCGATCCGACTGTCACTGCTGCTGAAAAAGTTGTTCAAGCGCCGGTGGCGCCGGCCCCGGCGTCTTCCCGGGCGCGCGCGGCCGCCCGCAGCGTCTCGATCTCCCGCTCGAAGTCGGCGAGCGAGTCGAACGACCGGTAGACGCTGGCGAACCGCAGGTAGGCGACCTCGTCCAGGTCCCGCAGCGGACCCAGGATGGCCAGCCCCACCTCGTGGCTGGGGATCTCGGCGGCCCCCTTGGCCCGGACGGTCTCCTCGACCCGCTGCGCCAGCAGCGCGATCGAGTCCTCGTCGACCGGCCGGCCCTGGCACGCCTTGCGCACCCCGCCGATGATCTTCGTACGGCTGAACGGCTCGGTCACCCCGCTGCGCTTGACCACCGCCAGCACCGCCTCCTCGACGGTGGTGAACCGTTTGCCACACTCTGGGCAGGAGCGCCGCCGACGAATCAGCTGGCCGTCGTCGGCCTCCCGAGAGTCGACCACCCGGGAGTCGGCGTGCCGGCAGTACGGACACCGCATCGCCCGACCTCCTTGATCGACACGGGTCGCCTCGCCCGTCTCCGGGCACGCGTCAGCACGACGGGAAACCATCTTCGCAGGATGGCCGTCGGTTCGCCGGTACCCGAAGTGCGGTCGGTAGTCAAACCCAACCTGTAGGCGAGTTACGCCCTTGTGACTACTACATCTAGGGGTCGACCGTATGTCGCTGGCGTTCCGAGGTCAAGTTGGCCGGCGTGTCCGGCGCGTCACCTGACACCCCACCCGCAGCCCGCTCGCGGCGCAACCCGAGGGCCCAACGCGACGCGCTGACAGCGGTTACCGTCCGACCGGCCAGGATCCCCGGCGATCCGGACGGGGTCGAACGGGTGTTCGACCAGACGTACCATTTATCAGAACGGACGTACGACTGTCGCGCTTTTCCGGCTCGACACGCCGAGGCAGGTCGTACAGATGTTTGAAAATGACCGATCTCACCTATACGGTCATGAACAGCCGGAGGTGACCATGGTCGACCACCGGTCGCAGCATTCCGCGCGCACCACGAGCCGCCGAGGCACCCCAGCGCCGACCAGGGAGGACGGACGTGACCGAGGACCGGGCCACCCGGCCACAAGGCCCGCAACAGAGCACCGAGGCGGCCCCCCCGGCCGCCCGCCGCCGCAACAGCAGCGCCTCCCGCGCCCGGGCCGGGCAGCCCGCCCTGCGTCCGGTGGCGCCGATGGCCAGCGCCTTCCCCGACGCGGCGGCAGTCGACCTGACCGTCCGGCAGCGGCGCATCCTCGATTTCATCCGCACCTGGGTGGAGCGGCACGGTTACCCGCCGAGCGTGCGCGAGATCGGCGAGGCGGTGGGGTTGGTTTCCCCGTCCAGCGTCGCCTACCAGCTCAAGGAGCTGGAGAAGAAGGGCTTCCTGCGGCGTGACCCGAACCGGCCGCGGGCGGTGGACGTCCGCTCGCCCAACGACGTGGACGACGAGCTGGCCCGCTCGCAGCGTCCCACGCCGGCGTACGTGCCGATGCTCGGCCGGATCGCCGCCGGTGGGCCGATCCTCGCCGAGCAGTCGATGGAGGATGTCTTCCCCCTGCCCCGAGAGCTCGTCGGCGAGGGTGAGGTCTTCATGCTCCAGGTCAAGGGCGACTCGATGCTCGACGCGGCCATCTGCGACGGCGACTGGGTGGTGGTCCGGCAGCAGCCGACCGCCGACTCCGGCGAGATCGTCGCCGCCATGCTCGACGGCGAGGCGACCGTGAAGACCTACCGCCGGCGGGACGGCCATGTCTGGCTGATGCCGCAGAATCCGGCCTTCGACCCCATTCCGGGCGACGACGCCACCATCATGGGCCGGGTGGTGGCCGTGCTGCGCCGCATCTGAGTGTCCCGGACGACCGGTGCCGGCCTGAAGATCAGTACCGGTCGCCCCGGTGGCCGTAGTTGCCGTGCGGCTGGCCGTACGGCTCGGAGTCGTCCGCGCGGTACCGCCCCGGGCGTCGGCCCCGCTGGTCTGGCTCGACCGGGCCACCCCGCCGCGGCGGCTCCGCACGCCCACCGCGAGGCGGCTCGGTACGCCCACCGCGAGGCGGCTCCGCACGCCCACCGCGAGGCGGCGGCTCTGCACGCCCGCCACCGCCGTAGACACCGCTGCCACGCCCACCACCACCGGCCGGCCGACCACCGCCGGGCCGCCCGCCGTTGCCGGGCACGCCCTCCGCGGGCCGCCCACCGCCGCCGTAGACACCGCCTCCCTGGACGGGACGGGCGGCAGGGCCTCCGGCCCCGTTCCGGCCGCCGTAGACCGGGCCCGGCCGGGCCCCCGGTCGCTCGCCGTTCGGCGAGCCGCCGTAGACGTTCCCGGCCGGCGTGCCTCCGTACACCCCGCCCCGGGGTCGATCCGGCGTCGGGCCGGACCCGCCGTCCTTGTCCGTCCGGCCCGGGCCGTCGCCATCGCGCTCACGGTCCTTGCCGGGCGGGGCCGGCCGTTTGCGGGCCAGCACGATGCCGACGATGCCCGCGCCGACCAGGAGGGCCCCGAGCACCCCCACGGAGGCGATCAGGTACGTGATGTCGTCCAGGGTCAACCCGTCGATGAAGGACCGGGCGGCGGACTTCTTCGCCGCGTCCGGATCCTCGGCCAGGTTCTTCGGACCCTCGGTCGACGGGATGTAGCTGAGGATGTCGACCGGGTCGTCGTCGTCCAGGTGGCCCGCGTCGGAGACGGTCAGGAAGGTCTTGCCGTCGGTCGAGTAGGCGATCGCCTCGCCGAACGGGTCGGCCAGCGCGGTGACCCGCGGCGTGGTGGTGGTCAGCGCCGCCACGATGTCTCCGTTGGAGACGTCGTACTCGAAGGCGTCGGCGTAGGTACGCAGCACCACCCGGGTGCCGTCCGGCGACCGGGCGGCACCGGTGATCGCGACGCGACCGAAGGTGCTGAGCGGGTTCTCGGTGTCCGTCCTCGGCAGCTCGATGTCGCCGAGCTTCTTCATCGGCACCGGCGGAGTGTCACCCTTCTTCAACGGTCCGCTCGGGGTGAAGATCTCGGCCTTGCCGGCGGTCACCTTCGTGATGATCAGCGGCAGGTTGTCGTCGCCGATCAGCAGCGCCTCGGCGTCGCGCGGCTTGCCGTCAGGGTAGGACAGCCGGTGCAGAGTCGGTTGCTTGCTGCCGTTGGCCGGCATGCTCCAGACCGCCACCCGCTCACGGCGTTGCCGGCTGGTGACGTTGTCGCCGGTGTCGGCGATCCACAGCGTCCTGCGGTCCGGCGAGAGGGCGAGATCCTCGGTATCGAACGGCCCACCACCGGAATAGGGAACCTCTTTGACGACCGCGCAGTCCTTGTTGAGGTAGAAGACCTTCTTGCGGTCGGCCTGCTCGCTGCTGTCGTTGACGACGATGTAGCCGTTTTTGGTCACCACCAGGCCGGACAGCTCACGAAGCCGCGGATCGGTGACGCTGCACTGCTTCTTCGGGGCCGCCGCCAGGGGCGCTCCCGGGCCTACCAAGAGCGCTGCCGGTTCGGCCAGCGCAACCGCGGATAACGCCCGCAGCGGCGACGCCCCACCGGTCGCGGCCGACGCCGGTGACGGTGCCGCCACGGCTGCGCCGGCCAATGTCACGGTGCCCCCGAGCAGGCCGAGGGCGACCGTGACGCAGGAAACAGTGCGGTGCATGAAAAGAGTGTCGCATGCCACCGGTCTCCACTGTGCGACGCCGATCAGCGGTCACGACGTGGCACGGACCGCCTCCGCCGCGTCGCCGAACGGGGCCAGCTCGGCCGCCAGCGCCTCGTTGACCCGGACGTGCAGCATGGTGCCCTCCGGCAGGTGGGCCATGCTGAGCACCTCACCCTGCCGGTGCAGCCGGGCCACCAGGTCGCCTCGGTCGTACGGCAGCACGACCCGCACCTCGACGGCCGGGCGGGGCAGCAGCCGCTCGATCGCCACGTGCAGCTCGTCGATGCCGCGCCCGCTGTGGGCGGAGACGAACACCGCGTCGGGCCAGAGCCGCTTGAGCCGCAGCAGCGTCTCCTCGTCGGCCGCGTCGATCTTGTTGACCACCAGCAGCTCGGGCAGCCGGTCGGCGCCGACCTCGCCCAGCACCTCCCGCACGGCCCGGACCTGCTCCTGCGGATCCGGGTGGGCACCGTCGACCACGTGCACGATCAGGTCGGCCTCGGCGACCTCCTCCAACGTCGAGCGGAACGCCTCGACGATCTGGTGCGGCAGGTGCCGGACGAAACCGACGGTGTCGGAGAGGGTGTAGACGCGCCCATCGGCGGTACTGGCCCGGCGGGTGGTCGGGTCGAGCGTGGCGAACAGCGCGTCCTCCACCAGCACACCCGCCCCGGTCAGCCGGTTGAGCAGACTGGACTTGCCGGCGTTCGTGTAGCCGGCGATGGCCACTGCGGGCACCGCGTTGCGGGCCCGACGAGCCCGCTTGGTCTCGCGTACCGTCCGCATCGCCTTGATCTCCCGGCGCAGGCGGGAGATCCGGTGGCGGATGCGCCGCCGGTCGGTCTCCAGCTTCGTCTCACCGGGACCACGCACGCCGACGCCACCGCCGGCACCGCCACCACGGCCCGAACCACCGGTCTGCCGGGACAGCGTCTCGCCCCAACCACGCAGCCGGGGCAGCAGGTATTCGAGCTGGGCCAGCTCGACCTGTGCCCGGCCCTCCTTGCTCTTGGCGTGCTGGGCGAAGATGTCGAGGATCAGCGCCGTGCGGTCGACCACCTTGACCTTGGTGCGCTGCTCCAGGTTGCGCAGCTGCGACGGGGACAGCTCACCGTCGCAGATCACGGTGTCCGCACCGGCGGAGAGCACTACGGAGCCGAGGGCGTCGACCTTGCCGCGGCCGATGTAGGTGGCCGGATCGGGCCGGTTGCGCCGCTGGATCAGCCCTTCGAGCACCTGCGAGCCGGCGGTCTCCGCCAGGGCGGCCAGCTCGGTGAGGGAGTTCTCCGCGTCGGTCTGGGTCCCTTCGGTCCAGACGCCGACCAGGACCACCCGCTCCAGCCGGAGCTGGCGGTACTCGACCTCGGTGACGTCGGTCAGTTCGGTGGAGAGGCCTGGGACCCGTCGCAACGCCTGCCGCTCGGAGAGCTCGTACTCGCCGCTGGTGGCGTCGAGCTCGTCGTCTGGGAAAGATACGTAGGTCTCCTGGTCTCGCAAGCGACTCTCCTGTCGGTCTGTGCACGTACCGAGCAATCCTGACATGTGTCAACGCCGGCTGCACCCGCTATATGCCCACCGCGCAAACAGGCAAAAGTGGGGGTGGGTGGTGACCGCGCAGGTCGGGCGGGTAGAAAGGCGGAGGAGCCGTTCAGCGTTGACGGAAGGACCTGCGTGGCCATCACCCGACTGCCCAGTGCCGGATTCTCGATCACGATCCGGATTTCCGTGCCCGCCGATGCCTCGTCGATCGGTCGGGTCACCACCTCGGTGGGCGAGGCCGGAGCGGTCGTCACCGCGCTGGACGTGGTCGATTCCGACCCGAATTGTGTGATCGTCGACCTGACCTGTGACACCGCCGACGCCGGCCACGCCGACCAGGTGGTCGCCGCGCTGCGGGTGCTGGACGGCGTGAACGTGCGCAAGGTCTCCGACCGCACGTTCCTGCTGCACCTCGGCGGCAAGATCGAGGTGAGCCCGAAGGTCGGGCTGCGCACCCGTGACGAACTGTCCCGCGCGTACACCCCGGGGGTGGCCCGGGTCTGCCAGGCGATCGCGGACAACCCGGCCGACGCCCGGCGGCTGACCATCAAGCGCAACACGGTGGCCGTGGTCAGCGACGGCTCGGCCGTGCTGGGGCTGGGCAACCTCGGCCCCGCCGCGTCGCTGCCGGTGATGGAGGGCAAGGCGGCGCTGTTCAAGCGCTTCGGTGGGGTGGACGCCTGGCCCGTGGTGCTCGACACCCAGGACGCCGACGAGATCGTCGCCATCGTCAAGGCGATCGCGCCCGCGTACGGCGGGATCAACCTGGAGGACATCGCCGCGCCGCGGTGCTTCGAGGTCGAGGCGCGGCTGCGGGAGGCGCTGGACATCCCGGTCTTCCACGACGACCAGCACGGCACCGCGATCTGCGTGCTGGCCGCGCTGACCAATGCGCTGCGCGTCGTCGGCAAGCAGCTCGCGGACGTGCGGGTGGTGGTGTCCGGAGCCGGCGCGGCAGGCACCGCGATCATGAAGCTGCTGCTGCGTCAGGGCGTGGGCGACATCATCGCGTACGACCGCCAGGGCGCCCTGCACCGCGGCCAGAGCGGCCTCAACCCGGCCTGGCAGTGGCTGGCCGAGCACACCAACCGCGACGGCTACACGGGCGACCTGGCCGGTGCGTTGAACGGCGCGGACGTCTTCATCGGGGTGAGCGCACCGAACCTGCTCACCGGTGCGGACATCGCCACGATGGCGAAGGATGCGATCGTCTTCGCGCTGGCCAACCCGGACCCGGAGGTCGACCCGCGGGAGGCCCGCAAGCACGCCGCCGTCGTCGCCACCGGCCGTTCCGACCAGCCGAACCAGATCAACAACGTGCTGGCCTTCCCGGGCGTGTTCCGCGGCATGCTCGACGCGCACGCCGAGCAGTTCACCGAGGAGATGGCGATCGCCGCCGCCCAGGCCATCGCCGACGTGGTGGGCGAAGAGAAGATCAACCCGACCGTCATCGTGCCCAGCGTCTTCGACTCCCGGGTGGCCCCGGCGGTCGCCGCAGCCGTCCGCGCCGCCGCCCAGAACCCGGCACCCGCCCCCGCCGCCGATCCCGGCCCCGCCGACCTCCCCGAGATCGCCGCCAACGCCTCCGCCACCCCCTAACCCACCACGCCCCCTCGCCCTCGCTGCCACCCCGATCTCCACGTCGATCATGCACTTTTCGTCGGAACAAAGACCCATCAAAAGGGCATTCCGGGGACCAAAAGTGCAAGATCGACGGGGAGGCCGGGGACCCCGGGGCGCGAGGAGGGCGCGGGGGTGGGTTTAGGGGGCGGGGAGGGTGAGGGTGCCGGTGGCGATGAGGAGGGCGGGGCCGGAGAGCCAGCAGAAGTTGTCGGTCACGGTCACGATGAGACGGCCGCCGGGGACGTCCACGACCACCGTGCCGGTTTCGCGGCCGGCGTCGTGCAACGCCACGGCGGCGACTGCGCAGGCGCCCGTGCCGCAGGAGAGCGTCTCGGCGGAGCCGCGCTCGTAGACCCGCATCCGCACGTGCGCGTCCACCCCGTCGATCGGCCCGCCCGGCACGGTGAACTCGACGTTCACCCCGGAGGCGAAGAGCGCCGGGTCGAAGCCGGGTGCCCGGGTCAGGTCCAGCCCGGCCAGATCCAGCCCGGACGGCAGCGGGCAGACCAGGTGGGGATTGCCGACGTCCACCGCGGTGCCCGGCAGGGTCAGCCCGCCCAGGGTGGCCGCCGAGGTCGCGTACAGCCGGGGGCGGCGCATCTCGACGGCGATGGCGTCGCCGTCGACCCGGGCGCGGACCAGCCCGGCCCGGGTGGCCACCGGCAACACGCCGGCCGTCGGCGCGGCCAGACCGGTATCCAGGAGGTACCGGACGAAGACCCGGGAACCGTTTCCGCACATCTCGGCGAAGGACCCGTCGGAGTTCCAGTAGTCCATGAACCACTCCGCCTCACCGGCCAGCGCGGCACCGTCGGGATGCTTGGCGGCCCGGACCACCCGCAGCACGCCGTCGCCGCCGATCCCCCGCCGCCGGTCGCAGATCGTCGCCACCAGATCGGGCGTCAGGTCGAGCGCGCCGTCCGGGTCGGGCAGGATCACGAAGTCGTTGCCGGTGCCGTGTCCTTTGATGAACTCCATGCCCCCATCATCGCGCAGCGTCACCAAGAATCCACAGGGCGGCCTCGACCAGCCCCGGGTCGGCCGAGTCCAGCCAGCGCACCTTCGGGTCGCGCCGGAACCAGGAGCGTTGGCGACGGACGAAGCGACGGGTGGCCCGGATCGTCTCGTCGTGTGCCTCGGTCTCGGTCAGCTCGCCGGCGAGGAAACGCAGCACCTGCTGGTAGCCGAGCGCCCGGCTGGCCGTACGGCCGTCGGCCAGGCCGTGTCCGACCAGCTCGCGGGTCTCGTCCACCAGCCCGTCGGCCCACATCCGGTCCACCCGCACCGCGATCCGCTCGTCGAGCCGGGTGGTGTCCAGGTCGACCCCGATCTGCACCGCCGGATAGTACGGCGTGGGCTGCGGCAACGCGGCGGTGAAGGGTCGCCCGGTCAGCTCGATCACCTCCAGCGCCCGGACGATCCGCCGGCCGTTGCCGGGCAGGATCCCGGCCGCCGCCACCGGGTCGGCCTCCCGCAGCCGGGCGTGCAGCGCCGCGGCACCGACCGTGGCCAGCTCGTCCTCCAGGCGGCGGCGCAGCGCCGGGTCGGTGCCGGGGAACTCGAACTGCTCCAGCACCGCCCGCACGTACAGCCCGGACCCGCCGACCAGCAGCGGCACCCGCCCCCGGGCCAGGATGTCGTCGACCGTTGCCCGCGCCAACCGCTGGTACTGCGCGACGCTGGCCGGCTCGGTCACCTCCCAGATGTCCAGCAGGTGGTGCGGCACGCCCTCCCGCTCGGCCACGGTCAGCTTGGCTGTGCCGATGTCCAGGCCCCGGTAGAGCTGCATCGAGTCGGCGTTGACCACCTCGCCGTCAAGCGCGTGGGCCAGCGCGATGCTGAGCGCGGACTTGCCGGCCGCTGTCGGTCCGACCACGGCGACCACGGTGCCCGGGGCGATCACCGCCGCTCCCAGCTCGCCACGAAGTAGGACACTCCGTACGGCGCGGCGTGGTATCGCAGTTCGCCGCGCCAGTCGCCGCCCGCCGCCCGGACCGCCCCGGCGAGAACCTGCCAGGGCGCCCGCCCCGCCACCTTGAGCTGCGCCGACAGGTCGGGGTCCAGGCCGAGCAGGGTCTCGCCGTCCGCGTCGGCCAGGGCCCGCGCGACCCGCTCGTCGTACGCCGTGGCGCGCGGGTCGGCATAGCCGGGTGCCTTCTCCCCCCGGCAGGCCGACCCGTCCCCCATCACCAGCAGCGCCCACGGCTGGTCCGATCCGAGCCGGGCGCCCCGGGCGGCGCACGTCTCGGCCGGCTCGTCGACGCCGACCGTCTTCATCCGCCAGCTGATGCCGCCGGCCCCGGTGACCGGCCGCCGGCCCAGCAACCAGGCGCCGACGAGCAGGCTGAGCGGGAGCCGGTCGCTGCCGACCCGGTCGTCGGGCAGACCGCCGAGGCGCACCTCCAGCGGCACTCCCCAGGGCGCGAAGCTGCCCCGGAACGGGAAGTCCAGATCGGCGCTACGGTCATCGGCGCCGACCACCAGGACGCTCCGCGCGCCCGAGCCGAGCAGCCGGGCGACGGCGGCGTCACAGGCGGCGCGGAGATCGTCCAGTTCCGGGGCGGCCGCGCCGGCCACCTCGGGGACGAGCAGTGGCGGGTGGGGGCAGACGGCGGCGGCGACCAGTGGCACCAGGCAACGGTATCGGCCACCGGCACCGGCCGCCGGGGCGGACTGCCGACAGCGGTCCGGCAAGGCAGGGTTGGTCCGGTTATCGGCGGTTGCGTCCCGGCGCCTACCAGCCGGCTGCGGGACCGGCCGAGGGCTTCGACACCGGCCGTAGGACACCGTATGGTCACGGTCGGCGATAGGCGCTCGACGCGGACCGGGGCGGACCTGTGACAATGCCCGGAGAAACTTGGCTGCGCCGTGGCGGGGCCCGGGAGGCTGCCTCCTGGGTACCGGGAGAACGAGGATGGGCACATGAGCGACTGGACTGCCTTCGGACGGGTGGACGCGGACGGCACCGTTTACGTCAAGACCGCCGAGGGCGAGCGGGTAGTCGGATCCTGGCAGGCGGGAGCACCGGAGGAAGGGCTGGCCCATTTCGCCCGCCGTTTCGCCGACCTGGTGACCGAGGTGGATCTGACCGAGGCGCGGCTCAACTCGGGCGCGGCGGACGCCAACCATTCGCTGAGCACCATCCGGCGGCTGCGCTCCTCGCTCGCCGAGGCGAACGTCGTCGGCGACATCGACGCGCTGGCCACCCGGCTCGACCGGCTCGCCACGGTGGCGGAGGAGAAGGCCGGTGAGGCCAAGGCCGCCAAGGAGGCCGCCCGCAGCGAGGCCCTCGCGCGCAAGACGGCCCTGGTCGAGGAGGCGGAGAAGCTGGCCGCCGAGTCGACCGGCTGGAAGACCGCCGGTGACCGGCTGAAGGAGATCCTCGAGGAGTGGAAGACCATCCGGGGGGTCGACAAGAAGACCGACGGTGAGCTGTGGAAGCGCTTCGCCGCAGCCCGAGACGGCTTCACCCGCCGCCGCGGTGCGCACTTCGCCTCCCTGGACGCGCAGCGCAAGCAGGCGCAGACGGTCAAGGAGGAACTCGTCGCCGAGGCCGAGAAGCTCTCGGAGTCGACGGACTGGGCGAGCACGGCCAACCAGCTGAAGAACCTGATGACCCAGTGGAAGGCCGCACCGCGCGCCTCGAAGGAGGCCGAGCAGCGGCTGTGGGAACGGTTCCGCGCCGCGCAGGACGCCTTCTTCACCCGGCGCAGCGAGGTGTTCTCCGCTCGGGACAACGAGCAGCGCGCCAACCTGGAACGCAAGCAGGCGTTGCTCGCCGAGGCCGAGGCCCTCGACATCGACGGCGACCCGAAGGGCGCCCAGGCCAGGCTGCGGGAGATCCAGGCGCAGTGGCACGAGGCCGGCCGGGTGCCGCGTGAGGCGGCGGCCGGGTTGGATCGACGGCTGCGCGCCGTGGACGAGAAGGTCCGCGAGGTGATGGACTCCGCGTGGCGGCGCACCACCCGGGAGGACAACCCGCTGCTGGCCCAGATGCGGGCCCAGGTCGCGGAGGCCGAGGAGCGGCTGGCTCGGGCCCAGGCCGCCGGCGACGCCCGGCGGATCAAGGAGGCCGAGCAGGCCCTCGCCTCGAAGCGCCAGTTCCTTCAGCTCGCCGAGCAGGCTGGCTGAGCGGTACGACCTGCACGGCCCCTGGTCCCGCCCGGGACCGGGGGCCGTTGTCGATGCAGCCGGTGGTCACGGCGATGTGAACGTACGACATTTACATAGACGAATGTCTGTGGTTATCTGGGGAAAGCGCTTGCCACCTTCCCGAGCATGAGGAGAATGACCGTGCTTGCAATCCTCAGGCGTCATCCGGCACGACGACTCGCGGCGCTCGCCGCGGCGGCGGTCGCGCTGCCTGCGGCGGCGGTCGTGGTGACCGTCTCCCCCGCCACCGCGGCCACCGTCGACACCGGCGCCTACTACGTGTTCGTCAACCGCAACAGCGGCAAGGCGATGGACCTGTGGAACTGGTCCACCGCCGACGGCGGCGAGATCCGCCAGTTCACCCGCAGCGACGGCAACAACCAGCAGTTCCAGTTCGTCAGCGTGGGCAACGGCTACTACCAGTTGCGCAACCGGCACTCCGGCAAGGTCATCACGGTGCCGAACGCGAACGACGGGGTGCAGGTCACCCAGATCACGGCGAGCAGCGACACCAAACAACACTGGGCGCTGCGCGACTCCGCCAACGGCGACGTACGGTTCATCAACCGGCACAGCGGCAAGGCGCTCGACCTGTGGGAATGGTCCACCGCCGACGGCGGGATGGTCTCGCAGTACGCCGATCTCGACGGCGCCAACCAGCGCTGGCAGATGATCAAGTTGGGCGGCGGCAGCACTCCCCCGCCCAACCCTGCCCCGCAGACCGGGCTGGTCGGCTGGGCCACCCAGAACGGCGGCACCAGCGGCGGCGGCAACGCCGGCACCACCACGGTCACCAGCGCCTCGGCCTTGACCAGCGCGCTCAACTCCAGCAGCGCGGCGGTGATCCGGGTCTCCGGCACCATCAACTGTTCCGGGATGCTGCGCGTCCGGTCCAACAAGACCGTCCTCGGCAACGCGGGTGCGACCATCGTCGGCTGCGGCTTCACCATCAACGGTGACCGCAACGTGATCATCCGGAACCTGACCTTCCGCAACTGGGGCGACGACGCGATCAACGTGGAGCAGTCGGCCACCAACATCTGGATCGACCACAACACCTTCAGCAACGGCTACGACGGCGCGGTCGACATCAAGCGCGGCTCGGACTTCATCACCGTCTCGTGGAACCGGGTGTTCAGCCACGACAAGACGATGCTGCTCGGACACAGCGACGACAACGCCAGCCAGGACGTCGGCAAGCTACGCGTCACCTACCACCACAACTGGTTCGACGGCAGCAACCAGCGCAACCCGCGGGTCCGCTTCGGCAACCCGGTGCACGTTTACAACAACTACTACGGCAACGTGCGCGGCTACGGCGTGGCGTCCACGATGAACGCCGGCGTGCTGGTCGAGGGGAACTACTTCGAGAACACCCCCGACCCGTTCCACCGCGGTGAGGGCAGCTCCGGCCCCGGTTCACTGGTGGCCCGCAACAACCACTTCGTCAACTCGGGCAGCGGGCAGAGCGGCGGCAGCGTGGCCAGCATCCCGTACGCGTACACCCTGGACAGCGCAAGCAGCGTCAAGTCGATCGTGACCGGCGGCGCGGGCGCCGGTCGGATCTCGGTCTGACCGCGCGGTCAGGGCCTGTGTCGAAGTCCTCGGTCGAGCCGAGGCGGAGTCCAGGCGGCGTCCGGCCAGGCGGCGCGCGAGCCCGCCGCAGGCCGGCCCGGGGACTTCGACGCAGGGCCCAGGGCTGCGTGACGCAGCCGTATTCGGGGTCCGCCGGGTGTGGGTGGTGGACCCTTTGCTCTGCTTCACTCCACGCAATGGTTTGCCGACTCACCATTGCGTGGGTTGAAGCAGAGCAAAGGATGCCAGGTGGTGGTTGGTGGCTCAGCCGAGCATGCTGCGGGACAGCAGCACGTGGAGTCGGGTTCTGGGTACCGGCGAGTGGCGTGGGTCAGCGTTGCCGGGTCAGGCCCACGATGGTGGCCAGTCGCGCGACGCCGGCCGCTGCCGGTCCGCCTTGGATGACCTGGGCGAGGAGAGTACGGGCGACAGGTCGGCTGCGGACCTCGGCGGGCGCAATCCTGTCGGCGTCGAGCAGAGCTTGACCGGCTCGGGTGGGGTCGCCGGTGTCGAGGTAGGCGCGGGCGGCGTCGATGAGGTGGGCGGCGCGGTGTTCGGGCGGTAGGTGAGGGCCTGCTGCCGATCCCCAAGCCCGTCGCCGTGGTCGTCGGCCTCGCGGTACAGATGCAGGGCCTGCTCGTAGCTTTCCAGGGCATGCCGGGGCCGGCCGGTGGCGGACTGGGCCTACCCCCGGTGATAGAAGGCGCCGGCGTCCGGGCTCAGGGTCAGGGTCGCGATCGCGAGGGCCTCGACATCCGCGAACCGGGACGTGCGCAGCCACACCCTCGCCACCCGGTCGCCGACGTGCCGGGCGATCGCCGGCTCCCGGCCCGCCACCGCCAACCGATGCACCTCCACCCACTGCGCAACCGTGGCAGCCGCCCTGACGTGAGTCAACGAATCCTCCACACCGGCCAGCACGATACGGCCGACACCGATCCGGCAGACCGCAACGACCAAGATCCGACAGCGACGACCGCACCAATATCGCCCAATTAGAGCGATCGGCAATAGGCGAGGTGGTCTGGTGATGCTGTCCC
>NZ_BOPC01000095.1 GCF_016863555.1 Micromonospora qiuiae
CCAACGGCAACTCGCGCAGATCAGCGACCTCGTACGCGAAGCCGGCGAACAGGTCGAGCATCGCCCGCTCGACCGGCATGCGCTCAAGCATCCACCACAGCCATCGTTCAACACCGGTCGGCCGGCAGACTGACTGGGGCGCGCAGTTTGGCGAGCGCGGTATCTCGGCGAGCCGGCGCCGCGGTCGTCGGCCTGCCGACTGGAAGTGGCGGGTGCGCTGTTCCGGCCGCTGGCGAGGGCCGGATCGGGCTAGCGGCGGCCGGGGTCGTAGTCGGGTTACAGGTTGAGAACGGCGTGGGCGATGAGGAAGTAGATGATCAGTCCGGTGGCGTCGACGAGCGTGGTGACCATCGGGGCGGACACGACGGCCGGGTCGATGCGTAGCCGCTTGGCCAGCAGCGGCATGGTCGCGCCGACGGTCGCGGCCCAGGCGCAGATGGCTACGAGGGACAGGCCGACGACCACGGCGATGTCACCGCCGACCAGTACGGTGCCGACGGTGAGGCCGACCAGGGCGAGGACGGCGCCGAGGAGCAGCCCGACGCGGGCCTCGCGCCAGATGACGGCGGGTAGGTCGGAGCCGCGCAGCTCGCCCACCGCGATGGCGCGAACGGCGGAGGTCGCGGCCTGGGCGCCGGCGTTGCCGCCGGTGCCGACCAGCAGCGGGATGAACAGGGCCAGGGCGGTTACGGCCTCCAGGGTTGCTTCGAAGACTTGCAACACGTTGACGGTGAGCACGGAGGCGACGATGAGCAGCACGAGCCACGGGGCGCGGGAGCGGGCCAGCCGCCATACGCTGACCGCCATGTAGTGCCCGGGCCACGGTCCGGAGGCGGCTTGGCGGGTGACGTCCTCGGTGTCGGCGGCCTCAATGACTTCGACGGCGTCGTCGATGGTGAGCAGTCCGAGGAGCCGGTCCTCGCTGTCGACGACGGGCAGGGCGAGGGTGTTGGTCTCGCGCATCAGCCGGGCGGCCTGCTCGGCGGGGTCGGTCGCGGATACCCGGGGCACGTCGGCGTCGACGAGTTCGACGACCGGCCGGTCGGGTGAGCTGAGCACGATGTCGCGCAGTCCGGTCACGCCGATCAGGCAACGGCCGGCGTCGACGACTGGCAGGGTGTAGACGGTCTCCACCTGCGCACCCTTGTCCCGCACGGCCTGCAGCGCTTGCCCGGCGGTGAGATGCCGGGGCAATGCCACCGCCTCCGGTGTCATGATCTGCCCGACCGACCCGGCCGGGTAGCCGAGCAGCGCGGCGGTCATCTGCCGTTCGTGAGCCGACAGTCCGGCTAGGACCCGTTTGGCTACCTTGGCCGGGGCTTCACGCAGCATCCTGGCCCGGTCGTCGGGGTCCATCCCCTCGACCAGGTCACGGAACGCCTGGTCCCGCAGCCCGGCGAGGATGGCCTGCTGGTCGATTGGTTCGAGTTCCTCGAACACCGCCAGGGCGCGGTCCTTTTCTAGCAGTCGGAACGGCACCCCGGCGGCCGTGCCGTCGAGGCGGGCCAGTTCGTCGGCGATCACGTGTGGCGGGTGCGCGTCAAGCCACCCCTGCACGCCGGCGAGATCGTGGCGGTCCAGCAGTGCACGCAGTTCGTCATCGGCCACCGTCGCCCTCCCAAGTGCGGCGCACGGCCGGTCGGCCGGACACTGGATGCCCGGTGGTTGACGGGCATCGGTCGCTGCGGCCGACGTGCATGATCGAAATGGCCACGGCGGAAGAACCTTTCAGGTAACCAAGGGGGTGCGAGGGCGCGCGATCACCGCGGAGCACCACCGGTTCAGGCCACCTGCGCCGAACGAATCAGGGGCAGGCCGCTGCGGTGCGCCGCGGCACGGGACTGGAAGGCTCGCTGGTCACGGCCGCGTCCACCTCCCTGTTCCATCCGTCGTAGCGGCCCAAGGCCACGGTGATCCTACCCGGCCCGACGGCGAGCGGGTCGGCCGCACCGGCGTTGCACCGTGTCGCGGCCGAGTTGCTGGCTGGCGTAGGCGTCTGAGCAGACGCGGCGGGCCCTCGAACACGAATCCTGCGCCAGCAACTCTTGCCGGGCCAATGCGACCTCGTCCCTAGTCTGCGTCGACCCGACGAGCCGAATACCGGGCCGGGACGAGGCCCGGTGGGTGCATCCTGCAGAGCAGTCGCTGGAGTCACGAATTGGCCCCACCGAGACCTTCACGGTACCCCTCGCGTCTCACGTTCCGGACGATTGACCGGCTGCAGCCCCCTGGCGGCAGGGGCGTGCCACACTGCCGCAGTGGGCATTCGAGTCATGATCGGGCTGATTACCTAGGCGACGTACGCCTCCTGCGTGCGTCGCCGGCCCAGCCATCCTGTCGGCTCGTGACTTGTGAGGCCCTCCGTGACCGCGTTCCACCTCGCCCCCACAACTGTCGATCATGCGGTGCGTGGCGTCCCCGATGGGACCGTGCCGCCTCGTGCGCCCGGCACGGTCCCACCAACCGCCCCCGACCCCGGGCCGAGCCTGCGGCACGACGAGCTGCCCGCTGAGGACGACGCGCTGTGGACGATGGTGGTCCACCTCGGCGAGGGATACTCCACGACCGGCCTACTCAAGGTGCTGTCCGTGCTGCACTCACGCCGGGTCGCCGTCTCCTACCTGCAGTACGTGCAAGGCCCGAACGGATCGGCGGTGGTGATCTTCGAGTGCTCCCCCCGCACGGTAGCGTTGGAGACGGTTCGCAAGAGCGTCGCGAACGCGGTGCCCGTCGTCAGCGTGAGCGTGCACACCACGCCGCGACGTGACGGCGTCCCCCGGCGGCGGGCCCGCCGCCGCACCCACAGGTGACGTTCAAGCCGCCTTCGAGACCACGAGCGAACCGCGTCCCGGGGCGCGTCAGCCCGCCGGGCCGAGGAAGTTCTCCAGCTGCATCACGTCACGCGCAGTGAGCGCCACGTGCAGCGACAGGCACGTCTCGCTCGAGCCGAGGTCGACGCCAAGCACCCGCTGGATCAGCTGCAGCCGCTGGTACAGCGCCGACCTGGAAAGAGCCATCGCAGCCGCCGCGCGCTGCTTGTTGCGCCCCTCGACGAGGTACGTCTCGAGGACGGTTACGTGGTTCGTGCCGTGCCGCTGGTCGTACGACAGCAGCGGGCCCAGTTCGCGCTCGACGAACGTCTGCAGACGCGCGTCCTCCCGCAGCAGGTGCAGCAGACCGCGGAGCCGCACGTCGAGGAGCCGGTAGAAGGGCCGCGGCTCGGCGGTGTGCATCGTGGCGTCCGCCACCTGCGCCGCCTCCATCAGCGATCGCCGGGCCAGGTCGAGAGATCCGACCACGGACCCCGCGGCGACGACGACGTCCGATCCGGCTGGGTGGCCCGCCTCGGTGAGCGCGCTGGAGAGCCCCTGCAACGCGGATTCGTCGGTATCCGCGCTCCCGAGAGCGACGAGGACAGCGACCCCCTCACCACCAAACAACTCGTCGACATCACCCGTCAGCGCCACCAGCCCGCGGTCACGGACCGCCGTCTCGACCGCGTCCAGCAGCTCCCGTTGGCGCGTGTGCATCTCGACGCCGGTGCTCCGGGTTAGCCGACGCCTTCGGACGATAACCCCGAGCAGCCGTCGCTGCTCCAGCCCCACACCCAGCCCCCGCGCCCGCAGCGCCACGTCACGGGTGGGCGCGGAGTAGGTGACGATGCTCCACAGGAGGCTGCTGCGCGCCTGCCTCTCGACCGAGGAGCGGTCCTGTGCGACGAGCCGGTTCAGCGCGATGGTGGACGCGGCGCGCTCCAGCAGGACCTTCGTCCGTGCCGGTGGCTCCTGGTCGCACAGCAGCACGAGCCGCCCCCACCGGCTGCCCCGGGCCTCGACGCCGGTCACCAGCCAGCCCGACCGTGGCTCGTAACCGGTGCCGGACGGGACCTCGACTGCGCGCGAGCGGGTCTCCCAACGGTCGAGCAGTTCCTCGGCGGACAGCGGGCCCGTCTCGTACGCGAGCACCTGGCGGGCGAGGTTTTCCAGCACGGCGGGACGGCGGGAAAGGCGGGTGACCTCCCGAAGCACCTGCTGAGGCTCGGCACCCTCGACCGAGAGCTCGGTGAAGATGCGGTGGATCTCGTCATTCGCGAGCAGGTCCGCCGTCTGCTCCTCGACGATCACGGAGTGGACGACCTCGGTCACGGCCACGAACCGCATCTCGCGTCGGAGCGCGACGAGGGGCAGGTCCCGGCTGCGGGCACGCTCGACGAGCCCGGCGGGCAGGGCCCGGCCGAACCGCCGTCCGAGCTCGATCACGACACCAGCGGCGCCGACGTCCGCCAGCGTGTCGATCCAGCGGCACAATCCATCGTCGTCGGGGGGTAGGCCGATGCCCGTCGTCAGCACCAACTCACCGCCGCGGAGCAGGTCGGCGATCTCGGGCACCTCGGCGACGTGCACCCATCGCACAGTGGCATCCAGCCGGGCCCGACCGGCCAGGACGAGGGGCCCGGCCTGCTGCAGCGCTGGCAGCTCGAGCACGTCCCGGACCGTCATCGGCATGAGCCCGTCTCCCTTCTCGTCCAGGCGCACAGTATGTGCGGTTCCGGACAGCGGGAGCGACACAGTACCCATTGCTCGGGTACGGGCGAGCGCCGATGATCCGGGCATGACCGAGACAGCACCCGACACCGTCCCCGCTCTTGCCCCGCCGGAGCGGGTGACCCACTGGATCGATGGCCAGCGGGTCGCCGGCGTCACCGAGCGGACGGCACCAGTGTACGACCCGGCGCTGGGCACGATTCGCATGGAGGTCCCGCTGGCCTCCGTCGACGAGGTGGACCGCGCCGTCGCCTCCGCCGCAGCCGCTTTCGCATCGTGGCGTGCATCGTCGCTGACCAAGCGCACGCAGGTGCTGTTCGCGTTCCGAGAGCTGGTGAACCAGCACAAGCAGGAGCTGGCCGAGCTCATCACGGCCGAGCACGGCAAGGTCCTGTCCGATGCCCTTGGCGAGGTGACCCGCGGTCTGGAGGTCGTCGAGTTTGCCTGCGGGATCCCGCACTTGCTCAAGGGCGGGCACTCTGAGGGCGTCTCCACGAACGTGGACGTCTACTCCATCCGTCAGCCCCTCGGCATCTGCGCCGTCATCTCGCCCTTCAACTTCCCGGTGATGGTCCCGATGTGGTTCGTGCCCATCGCCATCGCGGCGGGCAACAGCGTCGTCCTCAAGCCCAGTGAGAAGGATCCGTCCGCGTCTCTGCTCGTCGCCCGCCTGTGGGAGCAGGCCGGCCTGCCCGCCGGCGTGTTCAACGTCGTCCACGGCGACAAAGTGGCCGTCGACCGGCTGCTGGAGCACCCCGAGGTCAAGGCGGTATCGTTCGTCGGCTCCACGCCGATCGCCCGGTACGTGTACGAGACCGGCACCAGGCACGGCAAGCGCGTCCAGGCCCTCGGCGGCGCGAAGAACCACATGGTGGTGCTGCCGGACGCCGACCTCGACCTGGCAGCGGACGCCGCCGTCAATGCAGGGTTCGGTTCCGCCGGCGAGCGGTGCATGGCCATCTCGGTCCTCGTGGTCGTCGAGCCCGTCGCCGACGATCTGGTGGCGCGGATCCGCGAGCGCATCGCCACCCTGAAGGTCGGTGACGGCCGGCGCTCCTGCGACATGGGGCCGCTGGTCACCAAGGAGCACCGTGACCGCGTCGCGTCGTACCTCGACGCGGGCGTGGACGCCGGTGCCGAGCTTGTCGTGGACGGCCGCAGCGTGCAGGCCGACGGCGCCGAGACCGGGTTCTGGCTCGGGCCGAGCCTGTTGGACCGGGTATCCCCCGAGATGAGCGTCTACACCGACGAGATCTTCGGGCCTGTGCTGTCCGTCGTGCGCGTGGGCAGCTACGACGAGGCGCTCGAGTTGGTGAACAACAACCCGTTCGGTAATGGGACCGCCATCTTCACCAACGACGGCGGGGCGGCACGCCGGTACCAGAACGAGGTCGAAGTCGGCATGGTCGGCGTCAACGTCCCGATCCCGGTGCCGATGGCCTACTACTCGTTCGGCGGCTGGAAGGACAGCCTGTTCGGCGACTCCCACGCCCACGGCATCGAGGGTGTGCACTTCTTCACCCGCGGCAAGGTCGTCACGTCCCGCTGGCTCGATCCCAGCCACGGCGGGATCAACCTCGGCTTTCCCGAGAACGACTGAGGCATCGGAAGGAACCGACGATGAGCACCTGCGCAAATCGCGCGTACGAGCTCGACCGCGCCCACGTCTTCCACTCGTGGTCCGCCCAGTCCCTGATCGACCCGATGGTCGTCGAGCGCGCCGAGGGCTCGTACTTCTGGGACGGCGACGGGAACCGTTACCTGGACTTCTCATCCCAGCTCGTGAACACCAACATCGGCCACCAGCACCCCCGCGTGGTCGCAGCGATCCAGGAGCAGGCGGCGCGGCTGTGCACGATCGCGCCGTCCTACGCCAATGACGCCCGCAGCGAGGCGGCCCGGCTGATCGCCGGGCGGACCCCCGCGGGCCTGGACAAGGTGTTCTTCACCAACGGCGGCGCAGACGCCGTCGAACACGCCGTCCGGATGGCCCGGCTGCACACCGGCCGGCCAAAGGTGTTGTCGCAGTACCGCAGTTACCACGGTGGCACCCAGACGGCCGTGAACCTCACCGGCGACCCGCGACGCTGGCCCAACGACAACGGCACCGCCGGGGTGGTGCGCTTCTTCGGCCCCTTCCTGTACCGGTCGGAGTTTGGCGCCGCCACCGAGGAAGAGGAGGGCGCGCTTGCGCTGCGCCACCTCGAGCGCGTCGTGGAGATGGAGGGACCGGCCACCATCGCCGCCATCGTCCTGGAGACCGTGCCGGGCACCGCCGGGATCATGCCTCCGCCGCCGGGCTTCCTCCCAGGAGTTCGGGAGCTGTGCGACCGGCACGGCATCCTCTACATCGCCGACGAGGTGATGGCGGGCTTCGGGCGCACTGGCGCCTGGTTCGCTCTGGACCACTACGGGGTCGTACCCGACCTCATCACCTTCGCCAAGGGCGTGAACTCCGGTTACGTTCCGCTCGGCGGTGTCGTGATCTCCGACCACATCGTCGAGACGTTCTCCACCCGTCCCTACCCCGGAGGGCTGACGTACTCGGGTCACCCACTGGCCACCGCCGCCGCCGTCGCGACCATCACGGCGATGCAGGAGGAGGGGATCGTCGAGAACGCCGCCACGATCGGCGCCGACGTGCTCGGCCCGGGACTGCGCGAGATAGCCGAGCGGCACCCGAGCGTCGGGGACGTGCGCGGGCTCGGGGTGTTCTGGGCGCTGGAGCTGGTGAAGGACCGCGAGACGAAGGAGCCGCTGGCACCGTACGGGTCGTCGTCGTCGGAGATGAACGAAGTGCTGGCCGCGTGCAAGCGCAACGGCCTCGTCCCGTTCGCCAACTTCAACCGGATCCACGTAGTGCCGCCCTGCACGGTATCGGAGGCGGAGGCCAAGGCGGGTCTGGCGATCCTCGACGAGGCGCTGACCCTCGCCGATCGGTACGCCGGGTAAAGCACCACCAACCACCGCCCGCTCGGTCGACCCGGCGGGCGGTGTCCCATATCCAAGATCCGCGGCCCGCCGGTGACCCCGGCGACGCGGAACCCCAGCACCCAAGAGGTGACGCAGTGAGTACCAGCACCATCACCAGCACCGCCGACCTTCCACGCACCTCGGACGGCTGCATCCAGTTCGTCACGCCGGACGGGCAGCTACGCACGGACGCGAGCGTCGACCACGACGCCCTCGGCCGGCTCATCCGTGACCTGTACCGTGGCATGCGGCTCGCACGCCGTTTTGACGACGAGGCGTTCGCATTGCAGCGACAGGGCGAGTTGGGCCTGTGGTTGCAGTGCCGCGGCCAGGAGGCCGCGCAGGTCGGCTCCATTGCGGCGGTACGCGCCGACGACTTCGTCTTCCCGAGCTACCGCGAGCACGCCGCGGCCTTGTGGCGGGGCATCCGCCCCGCAGATCTACTCCGGCAGTGGCGTGGGGTCGCGAACAGTGGCTGGGACCCCGAGCCGTACTCGTTTCACATCTACACCCTGGTCCTGGCGGCTCAGTTGCTGCACGCCACCGGGTACGCCCTCGGGGTGCAGCGCGACGGCAGCGACACGGTGGTCGTGACGTACTTCGGTGACGGTGCCGCCAGTGAGGGCGACGCGAGCGAGGCAATGAACATCGCCGCCACCAACCAGGCGCCCGTCGTGTTCTTCTGCCAGAACAACCACTGGGCGATCTCGACGCCCTCGTCGTCCCAGTCGCGCACCCCGATCCACCGCCGCGCGGCCGGGTTCGGTCTGCGCAGCGAGCAGGTCGACGGCAACGATGTCCTCGCGGTGCACGCCGTGACGTCCGCGCTGACTGAGCACGTGCGCTCCGGCGGCGGACCCGCGCTCATCGAGGCCATCACGTACCGCATGGGCGGGCACAGCACGTCCGATGATCCCACCCGGTACCGCACCGACAGCGAACTCGAGGCGTGGCGGGCGAAGGACCCGGTGACGCGAGTCGAGGCGCTCATGCACGCCCAGGGCTGGAGCGACGACGCGTTCCTCGACGAGGTACAGGCCGAGGCGGATGAACTCGCCGCCCGCACCCGCCGGGAGTGCCTGGCACTGCAGGCGCCAGACCTCGCGGACGCCTTCGCCACTGTGCTGGCCGACGTACCACAGCTGCTTCAGGAGGAGCGCGATGCGTTCGTCGCCTACCGCGACTCCTTCCTCGACTGACGCCCCCGGATCGGAGAACACGTCCATGCTCACCCTCTGCCAGGCACTGAACCGCGGCCTGCGTCGCGCCATGGAGGACGACGACAAGGTCGTACTACTCGGCGAGGACGTCGGCCGGCTCGGCGGCGTTTTCCGGGTCACCGACGGTCTGCAGAAGGACTTCGGCGAAGCCCGGGTGATGGACTCGACGCTCGCCGAGTCCGGGATCGTCGGCACCGCGATCGGCCTGGCCCTGCGCGGGTACCGGCCGGTCTGTGAGATCCAGTTCGACGGCTTCGTCTACCCCGCGTTCAACCAGATCGTGTCTCAGCTCGCCAAGATGCGCGCCCGCACCAACGGTCGCACGAGCCTGCCGGTGGTCGTACGGATTCCCGTCGGTGGCGGCATCGGCGCCGTGGAGCACCACAGCGAGTCGAATGAGGCGTACTTCGCGCACACCGCCGGGCTGCGGGTCGTCTACTGCGCCAGCGCGGACGACGCGCACTGGATGATCCGTCAGGCCATCGCCGGCGACGACCCGGTCATCTTCTACGAACCCAAGCGCCGCTACTGGGTCAAGGGGGAGGTGACCCCGGAGGATGCGGGACCGCCGCTGCCGCTGGACCGTGCCAGGGTCGTCCGCCGCGGCAGCGACGTGACGCTGCTGACATACGGGGGCATGGTCGCCACCTGCGTCGCCGCTGCGGAGACCGCCGCCCAGGAGGGCCGCGATGTCGAGGTGATCGACCTGCGGTCCATCTCCCCGCTGGACGTGCGGACCGTCGAGGAGTCCGTCCGCCGCACCGGCCGGGCGGTCGTGGTCCACGAGGCCCCCACGTTCGCGGGTTTCGGCGCCGAAATCGCCGCGCAGGTGATGACCCGGTGCTTCTACTCGCTGGAGGCACCGGTCGAGCGGGTTGGCGGCTTCAACCTGCCGTATCCGCCGGCCAAGGTGGAGGAGGAGTACCTGCCCGACCTGGACCGGGTCCTCGACGCCGTCGACCGCGTGCTCGCCGGGTGAAGGGAGACGTGCCGATGACCATCCAGCAGTTCCGCCTCCCCGACGTCGGCGAAGGCCTCACCGAGGCCGAGATCGTCACCTGGCGGGTTGCCCCGGGCGACCCGGTCCGTCTCAACGACGTGCTCGTGGAGATCGAGACCGCCAAGTCCCTCGTCGAGCTGCCCAGCCCGTACGACGGCGTGGTGCAGAGCCTGCTCGTCGACGAGGGGCAGACTGTCGACGTCGGCTCGCCGATCATCGCCATCCGGGTGGACAGCGAGGCCGACGCGACCCCCGACGACACGACCGGCACGCGCGCCGCCGAGCCGACGACCGTTCCGCATCCCGTCGGCGCGGCGGCAGCGGAACGCACCGCGGTACTTGTGGGCTACGGGGTGTCCGCGCAGGAACCGACGCGTCGGCGACGGCGCAGGGCCCTTTCCGCCCGCTCCGCCGACACCGCCCGGCCCGCCGACACCGCCCGCTCCGCTGATACCGCCCGCTCCGCCGATACCGCCCGCGTGCCGCATCCGTCGCGACCGCCGGTGCTCACCAAACCTCCGCTGCGCAAGCTTGCCAAGGACCTCGGCGTGGAGCTGGCCGAGGTGCGCGGCAGCGGCCCCGACGGCCGAGTCACGCGCCAGGACGTCCTCGACCACACCGCCCGGCGGGTGCTGCCCACTCCGGGCGCCCCCGGCTTGGCGGCGCAGTCGGCGGCGCAGTCCAGTTGGTCGACGGCGTCGACAGCCGACGACGCCGTACGGCAGGACGAACGGGTCCCCGTCCGCGGGGTGCGCAAGGCTACCGCGGCCGCCATGGTGGCCAGCGCGTTCACCGCACCGCACGTCACGGAGTTCCTCACCGTCGATGTAACCGGCACGGTCGAGCTCGTGGACCGGCTGCGGAAGGACCCGGCCTTTGCGGGGGTAAGGGTCGGCCCGCTGCTCGTGGCGTCGCTGGCCCTGCTGGACGCCGTCCGCAACCACCCCGACATCAACGCTCGGTGGGACCAGGAGAACCAGGAGATCGTCCGGTTCGCCGACGTCAACCTCGGTATCGCCGCCGCGACGCCGCGCGGCCTGCTGGTGCCGAACCTCAAGGCATCGCAGGACCTGTCGGTGCGTGAACTTGCCGTCGCACTGAACGAGCTGACGGTGTCGGCGCGGGAAGGCCGCACCCGGCCCGCCGACCTGGCCGGCGGGACCATCACCATCACCAACATCGGCGTGTTCGGTATAGACGCCGGAACGCCGATTCTCAACCCCGGCGAGGCCGCGATCCTGTGCCTCGGCGCCGTCCGTAGAACGCCGTGGGTGGTCAACGAGCAGGTGGTCCCTCGGTGGACCACGCAGTTGTCGCTGTCGTTCGACCACCGGCTCGTGGACGGGGAGCTCGGCAGCCGGGTGCTCGCCCACGTCGGCCGGTTCCTCGAGGACCCGATGTGGGGGCTGGCAATGCGCTGACCACGCAGGCCGGCAAGCAGACGGCGCGCGGACGGGCTCAGGTCCGTTCGCGCGCCGTCGTGGTGCGGGAGGCAGGTGTCAGTCCACGACCTCGAACGCGACGCCGGGCGACGGCTGCGGGCAGGCTGCGTCCGTTTGCGCGATCGGCTCGCCGACCTCCTCGGACGCCGCGAGCCGGAACTGCACGTACTCGAGGTCACCGGAGAAGTCGTGCCGGGCCGGGTAGCTCGTCGACACCGGCGAGTGGATGCTGCGGCCGACGTCCATGCCCGCGAACCCGTGGAAATACGGCAGCAGCTGCGGAAACTGAGCCTTACCCACCGCCTCGCCGTCCACGAGCAGGCGGCCGACGCCCTGGCAGTCGGCGGTCTTCGTCAGCTCGAACGTCAGGTCCACGGTGCCCAGCGGCAGCTCGTCCTCGGACCGGACCGGGTAGAGGGTGCCGAGGTAGTTGTACTCGTACACGAGGCGGTTGCCCTGGATGTGCATCACGTACCCGCCGCTGACGTTGCCGAGCACCACGATCACCCCGCCCTGGGCGGGATCGGTGCGGTGCACGCGTGCGGTGATGGTGTGCGAGCGGTTCATCGTCGGCGGCACGGCAGCACCGGAGATCGTCGGTACGCCGGCCAGGTACGTGAACACCAGCCTGTCCCGCACGGATCCCGGCCGCGGTACCCGGGCCCGCACGGCAAATCCGCGGTCGTCCAGGGGCAGCACGTCGTAGCGGGCCGCCTCGATCCAGAACTCCTCGACGAGGCGCTGCAGCACCTCGGGGTGCTCGGCGGCGAGGTCGCGGCTCTCGGTGGGGTCCTCGTCGATCCGGTAGAGCTCCCAGCGGTCCTCGTCCCACGAGGTGCCCCGCTCGTGGAACGCCACGGCCTTCCAACCCTGGCGGTAGATGCCGCGGTGGCCGAACATCTCGAAGTACTGGCGGTCGCGCGACGGCGGTGCCTGCGGGTCCCGCAGCCCGTCGCGAAAGCTGCGGCCGTGCAGCGGCATCTGCGGGATGCCGCGGCGCACCGCAGGTGGCTCCACCCCGACGAGGTCCAGCACCGTCGCGGTGACGTCGATGCTGTGCTGGAACTGCGTCCGCACCTGCCCGCCGGGGACCTCACCGGCCGGCCAGCTCAGCACGAACGGCACCCGGACGCCGCCCTCGTGGGTGTGCTGCTTGTACCGGCGGAACGGGGTGTTGCTGACCTGCGCCCAGCCCAGCGGATAGTTGCTCTGCGCCCGCGGACCGCCGATCTCGTCGATCCTCGCGAGGCTGTCCTGGAGGTTCTCCGGCACTCGGTTCTGGAACGCTGTGGGGTTGAGGGTGCCGATGGGGGTGCCCTCGGGGCTGGCCCCGTTGTCCGACATGACGACGACGATGGTGTTGTCGAGCTGGCCGATCCGCTCGAGGAAGTCGACCAGGCGCCCGAGCTGGGCGTCGGTGTGATCGACCATGGCCGCATAGGCCTCCTGCATGCGGGCGAACAGGCGCTGCTGCTCGGGCGGCACCTCGTCCCATGGAACGACGCCGGGGTTGTGCGGTGGCAGCGGCGCGTGTTCGGGGACGACGTCGAGCTCGATCTGCCGCCGGTGCCGCCGCGCGCGGACCTCGTCCCAGCCGCAGTCGTAGCGCCCCCGGTACTTCTCCAGGTACTCCTGCGGGGCCTGGTGCGGTGCATGCGCCGCGGCGTACGCCAGGTAGAGGAAGAACGGCTTCTCCGGAGTGAAGGAGACCTGGTCTCGGACGAACCCGATGGCTCGGTCGGTGAGATCCTCCGTGAGGTGGTACCCCTGCTCGGGGGTGGCTGGCGGATCCACCTGGTGATTGTCGTGCACCAGCTCCGGGTAGAAGTTGTCGGTCTCGGCCTCGAGGAAGCCGTAGTAGCGCTCGAAGCCGCGGCCCAGCGGCCACTGATCGTACGGGCCGGACGGCGTCGTGTGCTCCAGCGGGGCGACGTGCCATTTGCCGACCGCCATGGTGTTGAAGCCGGCGTCGAGAAGCATCTCCGCGACCGTGGCGGCGGCGTGGGTGATCCGCCCGCGGCCGTTGGGAAAGCCGCTGTCGAAGTTCGACAGCATGCGCATGCCGACGCTGTGGTGGTTGCGGCCGGTGAGCAGGCTGGCGCGGGTCGGCGAGCACAGCGGCGAGGTGTGGAAGTTGGTGTACCGCAGCCCGGAGGCGGCGAGCCGATCGATCGTCGGCGTGTCGATCTCCGCCCCGTAGCAACCGAAGTCCGCGAACCCGACGTCGTCCAGCAGCACGTACACCACGTTCGGCGTACCCGCCGCTGCCGCTGGCGGTGCGCTCCAGTGCTCCGTCGACTCCTCGTAGGTGCGTCCGATGATCCCCTCGTACGGAGGGTCCGCCAGAGAGTTCGTCACAGGCAACCCCCCTCAGCCGGCCGTCGTGCCGCCGTCGAGGACGAGCGTGTGGCCCGTCACCATCCGCGCCTCGTCGCTGGCGAGGAAGACCACGGCGTCCGCGGAGTCGCGCGGCGTCGCCATGCGCCCCAACGGGATCGACGCGCGGAAGTTCTCCCGTGCGCTGTCCGGAACGTCCCCCATTCCGCCGAGGAACGCCGACAGCATCGGCGTCTCCGTCGCCGCGGGGGCGATCGCATTGACCCGGATGCCGTGCGGCGCGAGCTCCAGCGCCAGCGATTTCATCAGCCCGATGACCCCGTGCTTGGCGGCGGTGTACGGCGTGTACCGCGGGCGGGCGATGACGGCCTGCAGGGACGCGGTGAACACGATCGAGCCGCCGCCGGCCTCGACCAGCGCGGGCACCGCAGCCTGCGCGGTCCAGAACGCCCCCTTGAGGTTGACGTCCACGACGCGGTCGAGCGTGGCCTGCTCCACCTCCTCCACGGGTCCGGTGAACGGCGTCCCAGCGTTGGCGTGCATGAGATCGAGCCGCCCGAACCGCTCCACGGCGGTCGCGACGGCCGCGCGGCAGTCCTCTGCCCGGGTGACGTCGCAGGCCACGCCGATGACGCTGGCCCCGTGCTCGGCGGCCGCCGCGGCGGCGCGATCGCCGTCGAGGTCGGCGATGACGACGCGGGCGCCCTCCTCGACGAGCCGGCCGACGGTCGCCAGTCCGATTCCGCTGGCGCCTCCGGTGACGACGGCGACGCGGTCAACCAACCTCATGTGCTGCTCCTGTTGAATCGGTCCAGGAGGTCGCCGTGCAGGGTGGGCACCGCAGACAGCAGCCTCTGGGTGTAGGGGTGCTGGGGGTCGGAATAGATCGATGCGGTGTCACCCGTCTCGACGATCCGGCCCTGGTTCATCACCGCGATCCGGTCACACAGGTACCGGACGACGGACAGGTCATGGGAGACGAGGACCAGGGTCAGCCTGAACTGCTCGGCCAGGTCCGTGAGCAGGTTGAGGATCTGCGCGCGCACCGAGACGTCCAGCGCGCTGACGGGCTCGTCGCCCACGACGACCTTGGGCCCTGCCGCCAGGGCGCGAGCGATCGCGATGCGCTGCCGCTGGCCGCCGGAGAACTGGTGCGGGTAGCGGGTCACCGCCTCCTCGGGCAGACCGACGGCGTGCATGAGCTCGGCGACCCGAGCTCGGTGGTCACCCGGTAGGCGCAGCGAGCGCATCGGCTCCGCGACGATGTCCGCGACCCGCATGCGCGGATTCAACGACGACATGGGGTCCTGCAGCACCATCTGCACGTCGCGCCGCAGGAATCCGAGCTTCCGCTCCGGCACGCCGCTGATGCGCTGGCCCGCGTAGGACGCCGCACCGGACGTCGGCTGGTCGAGCGCCATGAGGATGCGCGACAGCGTGGACTTGCCGGAGCCGCTCTCCCCCACGATGCCGAACGTCTCGCCTTCGTGGACCTGCAGGCTCACGCCGTCCAGCGCGCGGACCGGCTGTCCCGGCGTGCGCAGCGATCGCCGCGGGGACCGGTACTCGCGCACCACGTCAACGGCTTCCAGCAACGGGGGCGTGGTCATGCGCTGGCCTTCCCGCTCTCCAGTGATTGGTCGCTCTCGATCGGGTGGTGGCAGGCCGCGCGTCGCCTGCTGCCGGGCGGGGCCGTCAGCAACGGGACGGTCCTGCAGGCGTCGTCCGCGCGCGGGCACCGGTTGCGGTACACGCACCCGCCGGGGAAGGCCCCGAGCGCCGGCACCCGGCCTGGGATGGTCGCCAGCCGGCTGTTTCCGTCGGTACGTTCCAGCACGGTGGACGCCTTCAGGCCCGCGGTGTACGGGTGCCGCGGGGAGTCGAACACCGTGGCGACGTCGCCGTGCTCGACGATCGTGCCGCCGTACATCACCAGCAGCTCCTCGCAGATGCTGGCGACGACGGGCAGGTCGTGGGTGATGAGCAGCAGGGACGCGCCCTCCTCGCGCACCAGCGTGTCCATCAGCCGCAGCATCTCCGCCTGCACCGTGACATCCAGCGCCGTGGTCGGCTCGTCCGCCACGAGCACGGCGGGGTCGCAGGCCAGCGCGATGGCCAGCACGACGCGCTGCCGCTGGCCGCCGGACAGTTGGTGTGGGTACCTGCGCGCAGTGCGGTCGGGCTCGGGCAACTGGACCCGCTCGATCAGCTCGACGGCTCGCGCGGCGGCCGCCGCGCGGCTCATCCCGCGGTGCAGCCGCAGCGACTCGGCGATCTGGTTGCCGACCCGCATCAGCGGGTTGAGCGCCGTCATGGGCTCCTGGAACACCATGGCGATGTCGTTGCCGCGGACCGCGCACATCTCGCGGTCGGACAGGTCGAGCAGGTTGCGACCGCCGAGCAGCACCCGCCCCGACGCCGTCACCCCGTGGGGCAGCAGGCCCATCAGCGCGAGGGCCGTCAGGGACTTGCCGCACCCCGACTCGCCGATGAGTCCCATGCGGCTGCCCCGCCCGAGCTCGAACGAGATGCCCTTGACCGCAGGAGTGCCGTGGACCTCGACCACGAGGTCCTCCACCACGAGCCCGCTCACCTCGGTCACCGTCCCCTCAGCCGCGGGTCGAGGGCGTCGCGCAGCCCGTCGCCCATGAGGTTGAAGCCGAGCACCGACAGGGCGATGGCCAGACCGGGCCAGACCGCGAGCATCGGCTGCACGACGAAGTAGTTCTGGGCCTCCTGGAGCATTCGGCCCCAGGTGGGGGTCGGCGGCGGAGTGCCGTAGCCGAGGTAGGACAGCGCCGCCTCCGCGAGCACCGCGTGCGCGAACGACACCGACGCCTGGACGATGAGCAGGGCCGCGATGTTGGGTAGCACGTACCGGACCATGAGCACCACTCCCCGGCGGCCGTAGCTGCGCGCGGCCAGGACGAAGTCGCTCTGCAGCACCTGCAGCGCGCCGGCGCGCGTGAGGCGGCCGAACACGGGGACGTTGGCGACGCCGATCGCGATCATGCCCGTGAGCGTGGAGGCGTTGAAGCCGGCCGCCAGGATGATCGCCAGCAGGATGGCGGGGAAGGCGAACACGATGTCCAGCACACGCATCACGGGTTCGCTGATCCAGCGCCGTCCGGTGGCGGCGAGCAGGCCCAGCGGCACGCCGACGGCCGCGCTGATCGTGACGGCGACGACACCGACGAACAGGGTGGTACGCGCGCCGACGAGCAGTTGGCTGACGATGTCGCGGCCGAAGTGGTCGGTGCCGAGCCAATGGGTGCTGCTGGGGGGAACCAGCGTCTGCGCCGGGTTGACCCGGGTGGGATCGTACGGCGTCCAGAGAAACGACAGCACGGCGGTGAGGACGACGAGACTCACGAGGGTGGCGCCCGCCACCAGCGTGAGGTTCCACCGGCGGTGTGGCTTGCCGGTGCCGGTCGCGACGACGTCGGCGGTGGCCTCGGGCGGGGCGTCGGCGACGGAGGTCATGCCTTGCTCCTCAGCCTGGGGTCGACTGCGTGGTACACCACGTCGACCAGGAAGTTGATCAAAAGCACCGCGGCCGTGAGTACCATGACGGTGCCCTGCACCTTCAGCAGGTCGCGGTTGCCGACGTCCTGCAGCAGCATCCGGCCCAGACCGGGCAGGCCGAAGACGTTCTCGATGACGACAGCGCCGATGAGCAGCGTCGCGAGCTGCAGGCCGAGGACCGTGATGACGGGGATGGCCGCGTTGCGCAGCGCGTGCCGCGTCAGCGCCTGCGAGCGGCTGAGGCCCTTGGCGCGCGCGGTCTGGATGAAGTCTTCCTGCATCACTTCGACCACCGCGGAGCGGACGTAGCGCATCAGGATGGCGCCCTGGGCCACACCGAGGACCAGCGCCGGCAGCAGCAGGGACTGGGCGGCGCCACCGAGGTCCTCCCACCCCGTGAACCCGCCGGAAGGCAGCACCTGCAGCTTCACCGCGAACACCGTGATGAGCAGAATGCCGAGCCAGAACGAGGGGACGGCGATGCCGACCTGGCTGAGCGCCGACAGCACCGTCCCGAGCAGGGTGCGGCTCTTGACGGCCGCGAGGACGCCGAGCGGGACGGCGATGAGCAGCGCCAGCGCCATCCCGGACAGGATCAGCGGCACGGTGACGCCGAGCTTGTCGACGATCTCCGCCCCCACCGACACCCCGCTCAGCGGCGAGGTCCCGAAGTCGCCGCTGACCAGGCCGCCGACCCAGTCGAGGTACCGCTCGGTGAACGGGCGGTTCGTCCCGAACTGCTCCCGCAGTGCCTCCAGCGCTTCCGGGGTGGCGTTGACGCCGAGCATCGCCTGCGCCTGGTCACCGGGCAGCAGCGCCAGCAGCGTGAAGACAAGGACGGACGCGGCGAGCAGAGACACCGCGAGGATGACCAGCCGCCTGACGAAGTAGATCAGCATGCGCGTGGGCTCCTACTTCCGAATCATGGCCGGATCATCACCATCTTGGTCACGGTGAGCTCCTCCATGGCGAAGCGGGGCCCTTCGCGGCCGATGCCGGAGTCCTTCACACCGCCGTACGGCATGTTGTCGGCCCGGAACCCGGGCACCTCGTTGACGAGCACCCCGCCGGCGTCGAGGCGGCGCACGGCGTGGAGGGCGACCGCCAGGTCCCGCGTGAAGACAGCGGCCTGCAGCCCGTAGCGGGAGCGGTTGACCATCTCGACAGCCGCGTCCATGTCGGGCACCGAACGGACGCACACCACCGGCCCGAAGATCTCCTCCGCCCAGCACTCGGCGTCCTCGGCGACGTCGACCAGCAGGGTCGGCTGCAGGATCCGGCCGCGAGCCGTCCCACCGGCCAGGCAGCGGGCGCCGCCGGCGACGGCCCGGTCCACCCACGAGTGGACCCGCTCGGTGGACGCCTCGTCCACCAGGGCGGACACGCGGGTGTCCGCGGACCGGGGGTCCCCGGTGGTGACGGTCTCCAGCAGCGGCTGGAGGCGATCGAGCAGCGCCTCGCGGACCGGCTCCTCGACGATGACCCGCTGGACGCTGATGCACGCCTGCCCGGACGCGTAGAACCCGCCGCGCACGACAGCCTCGGCGGCCCGGTCGAGATCGGCGTCGCGGCCGACGACGAGCGCAGCGTTGGAGCCGAGCTCCAGCAGCACCTTGCGCGGGGCGGCGGCACGGGCGATCTCGTGCCCGACCTTCGCAGATCCGGTGAAGGACACGGCAGCGACGTTCGGGTGGGTGGTCAGGAGTTTTCCGACCTCGACGCCACCCGTGACGAGCTGGACGCCGGCCGCCGGACAGCCGGCGCGGCGGAACAGGTCGACGAGCACGAGCGTGGCCAGGGGCGTGTTCGGCGCCGGCTTGACGATCACCGGGCAGCCCGCCGCGACGGCCGGCGCGACCTTGTGGGCCGCCAGCAGCAGCGGGTAGTTGAACCCCGTGATGCCGACGACGACGCCGACCGGGCGGCGCACCCAGAACCCCACCATGCCCTCGCCGGCCGGCTGCATGTCGAGGGCGACCGTCTCGCCGGTGAGGTGCCCGACCTCCTCCGCGGCCGTCTCCAGCGTGACCACGGTGCGGGCGACCTCGACCCGGCAGTCGACCAGCGGCTTGCCGGTCTCGAGGACGAGCAGCTCGGCGAGGGACTCGGCGCGGGTGCGGACGTCGGCGGCCACCCGCGCCAGGACACGCCGGCGCGCGTGGCCGGGCAGGTCGGCCATCTGCTCGGCGGCGGTCTGCGCGGCCGTGACGGCCGCCTCCGCGTCGCCGGGGTCGCCCCACGGCGTCTCGGTCACGGTGCTGCCGTCGAACGGGAACCGTACCGGCGCCGTCTGTGTGGTGGTGATCCAGCCGTCGCCGATCGGCAGGCCGGCGGGCAACGCGTCCAGCAGTTCCTGCGCGGTCACGGCGCCTCACCCGCCCCGGCGCCGGTGGCCCCGGTGAGGAAGACCAGCGCGGCCTCGGCGTAGACCTTGGCCTTGCGGACGATGTCGTCGACCTCGACGTACTCGTCAGGCTGGTGGGCGATCCACTTCGGGCCGGGGCCGTAGACGACGTTCGGGATGCCGCTGTCGCGCCACAGGATCGTCCCGTCGGTCGCGCCGGGCACGCCACCGAAGACAGGTTCGGCACCGGTGACGGCGCGGTGCGCGGCGGCCACTGCGAGCGCGACGGGGTGGTCCTCGGGCGTGACCGCGCAAGGCCGGTCGTCGACGACCTCGACGGCGAACGTGACGCGGTGCCGGGCGCCGATGGCCTCCGCGTCGGAGCGGACGCGCTCGGCGAGGGCGGCGTGGTCGACGCCGGGCACGGTGCGGCAGTCCACGCCGAGGATGGCGCGGCCCGGGATGACGTTGAGCTGGTCGGTGGAACCGGCCTCCTGGACCGTGGGGGTCAGGTACGTCAGGCCGAGGTGCTCGTGCTCACCGGGTTCGGCCTGCAGCTCCGCTTGGAAGCGGCCGAGGGCCTGGACGAGCTCGGCGACTGCGGGGATGGGGTTGCGGCCGTGCTGCGGCATTGCGCCATGGGCCATCCAACCGGTGCAGGTGACCAGCAGCCGGACGGCGCCCTTGGCGACCGCGCAGATCTCCTCCGCCTCCGGCTCGCAGACGATCGCGGCGTCCACCTCGGCGGCGAGGGGGGTGGTGGTGAAGTGCTTGGCGCCAAGCATCTGGCCTTCCTCGTCAACGAGAGCGGCCACCACGATGCGCCCGGGGAACGGCCCGGCGAGCTCGACGGCTCGCGTGGCGTGGATCATCGCGGCGACCCCGGCCTTCATGTCAGCGGAGCCGCGTCCGTACAGGCGCCCGTCGACGATCTCGCCGCCGAACGGGTCGACGGTCCACTCGTCACGGGAGCCCTCGGTGACGACATCGGTGTGCCCCTCGAACATCAGCGTGGGCCCGGGCAGGCCGCCGTCCACGACCGCCACGACGTTGGGCCGCCCGGGGGCGACCTCGACGACCTCCGGCTGCCAGCCGAAGCCTCGCATGACCTCGGCGACCAGCTCCGCCACGGGCTGCTCGCTGCGGTCGCGCTCAACGTCCCAGGTCGAGGGTATGCGGACCAGCTCCTGGGTCAGCGATACGACGGCTTGCTCGTCGACGAGGTGGCCGGCGCGGAGGGTGGCTTGGGTGTCCGACGTCATGGCGACGGACGTTACGAACTACGACCGGGAAGCGGAACGTCCAGTTTCCGAGGTGGCGGGGGTACCAGCCGTGGTCGCCACCAGCTTCTCCACGGCTGCGGCGACCCGTCGCACGCCCTCGTCGATGCGGTCCAGCGGCATCACCTGGTACCCCAGCCGAAAGTGGTGGCGTGGGGCAGGCCGGGTGGTCCAGTACGGCGCACCCGGGTCGAGCAGGACACCCTGCTGGCGCAGCCGCCGGGCGAGTTCCTCGGCGTCCAGCTCCGGCGGGCCGGTGATCCACCGGGCCAGCCCACCACGCGGCACCGGCTGCGGCCCCCAGCGCACGTGGCGCTCCACCGCCTGCACCATCCCCTCGTACAGCCCCTGGTAGTGGGCGCGGATGCGGCGGACGTGGCGGGCGAGGTCGCGGCTGGCGATCATCCGCGCGAGGGAGCGCTGCATGGGGCCGGGCGGGTGACGCAGCACGTAGCGGGAACGTGCCCGCATCGCGTCCACGAGCGCCGGGGACGCCACCACGTACCCGAGCCGCAAACCGGGCGCCAGCAGCTTGCTGAAGCTGCCGAGGTAGACGACACGGTCCTCGTCGTCCAGGGCCCGCACCGCCACCGCGGGGATGCCGCGGAACGTCATCTCCGGGTCGTAGTCGTCCTCGACCACCACCGCGTCCGCCGCGCCGGCCCGTCGCAGCAGCTCCTCGCGCCGGGACGCCGACATCGTCGCGCCGGTGGGGTACTGATGGCTCGGCGTGACGTACACCAGCTCGGCGCCGTGCAGGTCCGCCGGCAGGTCCTCCACGACAAGACCGTCCTCGTCGACCTTGCCGGGCACCACGTCGGCCCCGGCGATCTGCATGATCGTCCGCGCGTCCGGGTAGCCGGGATCCTCGACCAGCACGACGCTGCCCGGCCGGACGAGGACGCTCGCGAGCAGGTGCAGCGCGTGCGTCGAGCCCAGCGTGATCATCACCTGGTCCGGGTGGGCGGAAATGCCGCGCGACGGCAGCACGTGCTCGCACAGCTGGCGCACCAACTCCGGATCGTCGGCCTGCCCGGAATCCCCGATGACCTGCGACAGCCCGTCCTGCCGCAGCGCCTCACGCTGCGCCCGCTCCCATGCACCGATGGGAAACATGGTGGGGTCCGGCTGGCCGACGACGAAGGGGAACGGTGCCCGCGCCCACGCCGGATCCCGGTGCACCGGAGCGGGCGGTGGGTCCGGGAGCCGCGCCTGCCAGTCGATCGGCTGCGCCGGCGAGCGGGAGGTCCGCCGCGCGGCCCGCATCCGCACGACGGCGTCGGAGGAGACGTAGAGACCGCGCCGGGGCACGGTCACGATGAGGCCCTGCTCCATGAGCCGGTCGTAGGCGGTCAGCACCGTGTTCCGCGAGACGCCCAGCGCCTCGGCCAGCCGACGGGTGCTCGGGAGCGGGCCGTCGTCGTACTGTCCGGCGAGGATGGCGTCCTCGATCCCGGTGATGATCTGTTCGTACAGGGGAACGGTGCTCTGCGGGTTGACCGGCAGCAGGATGTCCGCCAACCCGACCTCCCCATCCCGCGGGGTGGCCTCGCCTCGTCCCGTCGTCCCTGTCACCTGGGGGCAGCGTCCGCGCCCCGCTGGTACTAGCATAACCGCAGACCTGGACCTGTTGCGGACGGCCCGATTTCGCCACGCTTGGCCGCGCGACGGCAGGTGACGGTCGCCTGCACGCGGACAGGGGTTGACTAATGAGCACCCAGCGAATCGCGCTGGTGCCCGGGGACGGCATCGGGCCGGAGGTCACCGCCCAGGCGGTGAAGGCGTGCGACGCCGCGGCGCGGCGGTTCGGGCTCGACCTGGCGTGGGAGGAATACGAACTCGGTGCGGACTACTGGCGGATCACCGGCCAGGTCGTGCCGAAGGACGTGGAGCAGGAGCTCGCCAAGGCGGACGCGATCCTCTTCGGCGCCGTCGGAGACCCATCGGTGCCACCTGGCGTGCTCGAACGCGGCCTGGTGATCCATTTGCGGACCGCCTTCGATCAGTACGTCAACCTGCGGCCCGTCAAGCTGCTGCCCGGCGTCCCCACGCCCATCGAAGGACTTCGTCCCGAGCAGTGCGACCTCGTGATCCTGCGCGAGAACACCGAGGGCGCCTACGTCGGGGCCGGCGGCTTCATTCACCGCGGCGGGCCGGACGAGATCGCAACCCAGGAGTCCGTCAACACCCGTAAGGGGGTCGAGCGCCTCATCCGGCACGGCTTCCGGCTGGCGACGGGGCGGCGCAAGCACGTCACCCTGGTACACAAGGCGAACATCCTCACCTACGCCGGCGACCTGTGGCAGCGGACCTTCGAGGAGGTCGCGGCGGAGCACCCCGACATCACGGTGGATTACGTGCACGTCGACGCGATGTGCCTGTATCTGGTCACGCAGCCGGAGCGGTTTGACGTCGTGGTCACCGACAACCTCTTCGGCGACATCATCACGGACCTCGGCGCGGCCGTGCAGGGCGGTCTCGGCCTGGCCGCTAGCGGCAACCTCAACCCGACATGCTCGGCGCCGAGCATGTTCGAGCCGGTCCACGGCTCCGCACCCGACATCGCGGGCCGAGGCTGGGCCAACCCCGCGGGCTCGATCCTCAGCGCCGCTCTCATGCTGGAACACCTGGGCCACCCCGAGGCGGCGCGCGGCCTCGAGGACGGGGTGAAGGCGGTGCTGCCGCGGCTGGGCGCGATGCGCGGCCCGGAGATGGGGATGTCGACGGAGGACTTCGGGGATGCCGTTGCCGCGGCCATCAGCGAGAGCAGGTGCCGCAGCGGGTCCGACACTGTGCCCCGGGCAGCACGGCCGGCGGGAGAGCACGGGTGAACGACGAACTGGCTGACCCGCATGAGGGTGGGGGCAGGACGTTGGCGTCGCCGTGCTGCGCGTCGAAACGTACGGGCGGCGGCGCCCCCGCAGCGGCCACCGGCGCAGCGGTGGCGGGCGCGGAGGCCGTCCACAAAAGCCCGCCACGCGCTGCCGACACGAAGGGACTGCTCGCGCTGTCCGGGGGCACGTTCCTCATGGGCACCGACGACCCTGACGGTGTTCCGGAAGATATGGAAGGCCCGGTCCGCCCGGTGGTGGTGGACTCGTTCGAGATCGCGGCGACACCGGTGACGAACGAGGAGTTCGCCCGCTTCGTCGAATCGACCGGATACCGCACGGACGCGGAGTGGTTCGGCTGGTCCTTCGTCTTCCACCTGCTGCTGGCGCCGTCAGCACGCCCGCACGTCTTGGCCGGCACCGTACCGCAAGCGGCATGGTGGCTGGCGGTGGAGGGAGCCCACTGGGCGGCCCCGGACGGGCCCGGGTCAAGCGTCCAGGGACGCGAGCAGCACCCGGTCGTGCACGTCTCCTATCGGGACGCGCAAGCGTACTGCGAGTGGTCCGGGACGCGGCTGGCGACCGAGGCCGAGTGGGAGTACGCGGCGCGTGGTGGGCTGCCGCAGGCCCGCTACGCCTGGGGTGACGAGCTGACCCCGAACGGGCAGCACCGATGCAACATCTGGCAGGGCACCTTCCCGACTGCCAACAGCGCGGACGACGGGTTCGTGGGGACGTCGCCGGTGACGGCCTTCCCGCCGAACGGCTTCGGGCTGCACGACGTCGCCGGCAACGTGTGGGAAATCACAGCAGAGCCGTGGCGGGACCTGTGGGGCCGCGTGCTGCCCAGCGAGCGGGTCATTCGCGGTGGCTCCTACCTGTGCCACGACTCGTACTGCAACCGCTACCGGGTGGCGGCCCGGAGCCGGACGACCGAGGATTCCTCAAGCGGCAACACCGGATTCAGGGTCGCGCGGTAGCTCCGGCGGCGCCCGCCGAAGGGCGACCGTCCCCGTTCTGGTCGAGATATCCCAGGTCTCACCTGGTGGTCGCAGGCGGAGTGGTACCTGTCAGCTCTGCTGATCTGGCCCTTTTGCATCAAGTATCGCCCTCCTAGTGTCCCGGCTCACAGGACCTGAGCGCCCTTGGCGTTCTTCGCGATGGGACGACATGAATGAATCGGCTGACGATAAAGCTGCCCGCCGTGCTGCTCGCCACGGCACTGGCTCTTACCGCCTGCAGCGGCGGTGGCGACTCAAATACCACCAAGGGTGATTCCGGTAGCGGAACAGTCACCCTGGGTGCCTACCTTGAGCCGGTAAGCCTCGACCTCACAGCCGAGGCTGGCGCGGCGATCCCGCAGGTTCTCCTCTACAACGTGTACGAGGGCTTGGTGCGCCAGGACGCCGACACCGGCGAGGTGAAGCCGCTGCTGGCGAACGAGTGGGCGGTGTCCGACGACGGGACCGAGTACACATTCACGCTCCGCGACGGCGTGACCTTCCACGATGGGCAGAAGCTCACCGCGCAGGACGTCGTGTGGAGCTTCAAGCGGGTGACCGAGGAGGGCTCGACAAACCCGTTCAAGTCGCAGATGGCAGTCGTCTCAGCCGTCGAGGCGCCGGACGAGTCCACCGTGGTGGTGACGCTGTCCAGGCCCAGCCAGAGCTGGCTGGCCGACATCGCCGGCCGCGTCGGCGTGGTGCTCAAGGAAGGCGCCACCGATCTGGCGACCCAGCCGAACGGCACCGGCCCGCTCAAGTTCGAGAAGTGGAACCGGGGCGACAGCATCACCCTGGTTCGCAACGACGGCTACTGGGGTGAGCCGGCCCGGGTCGGCCAGGCTGTCTTCCGGTACATCACCGACCCGAACGCACTGAACAACGCGATGCTCTCCGGTCAGCTGGACATCGTGGCGAACATCCAGGCGCCACAGCTCCTCGAGGTGTTCAAGGGCAACCAGCAGTTCGAGGTGGTCGAGGGCGTGACGACCGGTGAGGTCGTCCTGGCGATGAACAACAGCAAGGGGCCGCTGGCCGACGTCCGCGTGCGCCAGGCGATCCGCCACGCAATCGACCACCAGGCGCTCGTCGACACCGTTTGGTCGGGGTACGGGACGCTGATCGGCAGCATGGTGCCGCCGAGCGACCCCTGGTTCGAGGACCGCACCGGCGACTTCCCGCACGACCCCGCCAAGGCGAAGCAGCTGCTGGCCGCGGCCGGTCACGCCAACGGGCTGACCCTGACGATGGACGTCCCGCCGCCGGGGTACGCCCGCTCGTCGGCGCAGTTCGTGGCCTCGCAGCTGGCCGAGGTCGGCATCACCGTGACCCAGAACAACGTCGAGATGCCGCAGTGGCTCGACAAGGTGCTCGGCCAGGCCAACTACGACCTGTCGATCATCGCGCACGTCGAGCCGCGTGACCTTGTCCGCTACGGCCAGCCGGACTACTACTACCGATACAACAACCCGGCCGTCACCCAGCTCATGAACGAGGCCGACACGGCCCTGGACGCCGCGGTCCGGGACAAGAAGTACGCCGAGGCTGCACGGATCATCTCCGAGGAGGCCGCTAGCGACTGGCTCTTCCTGCTGCCGAACCTGGCGGTGATCCGGCAGGGCGTCACGGGCTACCCGAAGGACGCGGTGACACAGTCGTTCGACGTCACCAAGGTGTCGAAGAGCAACTGACCCAACTCCCCTGACACGAAGAGGACCTGGAGGGCTTGAGCCCTCCAGGTCCTCTCAGTCTGCTCGGTCTACCTCCTCGGGCGCTCTCGCCGTCGGCAGGGTCACGGCACCATGGCTGGGGGCCACGACCGTGTCCGGGAACCGGGCAGGGTGCCGATCGACGCGGGCTGGTCCACCACGACCAGGACCCTGCCGTGGCGGCCGAGCTTGTCGAACACCGCCAGCAACCGACCCTCGGTGTTGGGCAGCGGGGCGTCATGCAGCCGCTTACCGTCCACGGCCAACCCGACCGCGTGATGATCACCCTTACCGACGTCCAAACCCAGGAAGACCTGGTAGTCGCCGTGCACCTGCACCGCCTCCACGAACCGTCACGCACCTCCGGTCGCTGGTCTGGGCGTCGGACTGCCGGCATCCACGTTACGAAGAGACCTACCCAGCAAAGGGGCGGCCTGGTCCCTATCAGCGGTCCGCCGACGCCACCCGGCCCGGCGACACCACCCCCCGGATCATGGGTACGACAGGGGAAGTAAGAGCGACTGGCAATAGGACGGTGGCCACCTTGG
>NZ_BOPC01000096.1 GCF_016863555.1 Micromonospora qiuiae
CTGCATCGGGGCTGTCGCCGTGCGGCGAGAACCTGTTCGGTCAGCCATCCGGTTCAACGCCGCCGCGCCGGCCGGCATTCCGGCGAACCCCGGGCCGACCGACCCGACATACCCGACATCTCACGCAGGCGACGCAAGGGGTGCGCGGCTTGTGGGTGCGTTTCGCCGCCAGGGAAACAAGAACCGTCATGCCTGAAATGGGGCCACCCCGAGGCGGTCGGAGCCCGGTGCGGGGGCGGGATCGGGGGTGGGTCAGAAGCCGGTCGAGGCGGTGAAGTGACAGCCCTCACATCCGATACGGAACGGTTCCGTATCGTTAATGCCCGGCCTACGCTCAATGGGCGATTACGGACGGGACCGTATCGAAACCGGGGGGTGTGGAGATGCCGCCAACTGCGGAGAAGCCACCAAATGAGAACACGGGACACCCGAGGAGGTGGGCGATCCTCGGGGTGCTGGTGATCAGCCTGCTCGTGGTCGTCCTGGACAACACCATCCTCAACGTCGCGCTGCGTACCCTCGCCGATCCGGTGCACGGTCTCGGGGCCAGTCAGGGCGAGTTGGAGTGGTCCATCAACTCGTACACGCTGGTCTTCGCCGGGCTGCTGTTCACCTTCGGCGTGCTCGGCGACCGGGCCGGGCGGCGCCGGATGCTGCTGATCGGGCTGGTGATCTTCGGCCTGGCCTCGCTGCTCTCGGCGTACGCGCAGAGTCCGGCTCAGCTGATCGCGGCCCGCGCGCTGATGGGGATCGGCGGTGCGGCCATCATGCCAGCCACCCTGTCGATCATTTCCAACGTCTTCGACCCCCGGGAACGCGGGCGGGCCATCGGGATGTGGGCCGGCGCGGTCGGGTTGGCGGTGGCCATCGGCCCGGTCCTCGGCGGCCTGCTGCTGGAGCACTTCTGGTGGGGCTCGGTCTTCCTGATCAACGTGCCGATCGTCGCGCTCGGCGTGCTTCTGGTGGCACTGCTGGTGCCCGAGTCGCGGGACCCGGCCCCGGGCCGGATCGACGTGTTCGGCGTACTGCTCTCGGTGGTCGGCCTGGTCACCCTGACGTACGGGATCATCGACGGCGGCGAGCACGGCTTCGGCCGGCCGCTGGTCTGGGCCGCCATCCTCGGTGGCCTCGGGGTGCTGGCCTGGTTCGTCCGGTACGAGCGCCGTAGCAGCCATCCGTCGCTGGACGTACGGCTGTTCCGGGTGCCGCGCTTCGCCGCACCGGTGGCGATGATCGGGCTGGTCTTCTTCGCCGCCATGGGCGTGATGTTCTTCAGCTCGTTCTACCTGCAACTGGTGCGCGGCTACAGTCCGCTGGAGACCGGCCTGCTTTTTCTGCCCTTCGCCGTCGCCCAACTCGTCTTCGCTCCGCGCAGCGCGACCATGGTGCGCAGGTACGGGGCCCGGGCGGTCTCGGCGGTGGGGCTGATGCTCACCGCGGTGGCGCTGAGCGCGTACGCCTTCGTCGGCGCGGCCACCCCCATCTGGTTGGTGCTGGTCTTCTTCTTCCTCCAAGGCGCCGGGATGGCCAACATCATGCCGCCCGCCACCGAGTCGATCATGGCTTCGTTGCCTCGGGAGAAGGCCGGCGTTGGCTCGGCGGTCAGCAACACCATCCGTCAGGTGGCCGCGGCCCTCGGCGTGGCGGTGATCGGGTCGGTGCTGGCCGCTGGCTACCGCGGCGCTATCGGCCCGGCCCTGGCAGACCTGCCGCCGACGGCGCGCGAGGCGGCCGGGGAGTCGATCGCCGGGGCGTACGCCGTGGCCGAGCAGCTCGGGCCGGCGGCGCCGGGGTTGGTCGCGGCGGCCGACGACGCCTTCGTCTCGGCGATGCACTGGTCGGCGGTACTGGCCGCGCTGGTCGCGGCAGCCGGGGTCCTGGTGGCGTTGCGCTGGATGCCGGGGAGGCCCGGTACCGCTGCACCGGTGCCGGTGGGCGAGCCGGAGCTGGCCGGTGCGGCGTAGCGTCGGTGCAGGCGGAGTTGGCCGGTGTGACGTAGTGCCGGTGCGACTCCGAGTTGGCCGGTGCGCCCTGACATCGGTGAGAATGGCGAGATGACTGGCACGATGGATGCTCCGCGGCCGCCCGGCCGGCCGCGGAGCATCCGCGCGGCCGAGGCGATCATCGAGGCCCTGCTGGACCTGCTCGCCGAGGGCAGCACGATCGAGGCGATTTCGATCGAGGCGATCGCCGCTCGGGCCGGGGTCGGCAAGGCCACGATCTACCGCCGCTGGCCCGGCAAGGACGCCCTGCTGCACGACGCCCTTCGTACCCTCAAGGGCGCACCGCCGCAGCCGGTCGGCCGTTCCGTGCGGGAGGATCTGATCCTGCTGGTCGGCGGGGTCGGGCACAATGTCGACCCGCGCGCGGCGAAGATCATGCCGTGTCTGGTGCCCGAGGCGCAGCGCAGCCCCGAGCACTACGCGCTCTACCAGAACATCATCGAGCCCCGCCGGGCGGTTATGCGGGAGGTGCTGCGGCGCGGCATCCGGGACGGTGAACTCCGGGCCGACCTCGATGTCGAGGTGACCATGGCGATGCTCACCGGCCCGATGCTCATCCAGCGGGTGCTGAACTGGAACCCCGACCTCGACGAGACAGACCTCCCCGAAAAGATCGTCGACGGACTCCTGGCCGGCATCCGCGCCCGCTGACCGGCGACGCCGCGCTGGGGGCCGCTGCCGCCGTAGACTACGGGCGTCCCGAGCCGCGGGGCGGCTCGCCACAGTCATCGGAGGTCCGTCGTGTCGACGCCCGTCACCACCCTGGCCCTCGGACCGGACTGGCTCGCCCCGGAATGGTTGATCTCGACCTTCGGGCTGCTCGGCATCCTGGTCATCGTCTTCGCCGAGTCCGGCCTGCTGATCGGATTCTTCCTGCCGGGTGACTCGCTGCTGTTCACCGCCGGGCTGCTCGTCGCCGACGGAAGGTACATCACCTATCCGCTGTGGTTGGTGTGCCTGCTCATCACCATCGCCGCGATCGCTGGCGACCAGGTGGGCTACCTGTTCGGCCGGAAGGTCGGGCCCGCCCTGTTCCGCCGCCCGAACTCGCGTCTGTTCAAACAGGAGAACCTGCTCAAGGCGCACGACTTCTTCGAGAAGTACGGCGCCCGCTCGGTCGTGCTGGCGCGGTTCGTGCCGATCGTGCGGACCTTCACCCCGATCGTGGCCGGGGTCAGCCGGATGAACTACCGCACCTTCGTCACCTACAACATCATCGGCGGCATCCTCTGGGGCACCGGAGTGACCGTCCTCGGTTACTTCCTCGGCCAGGTCCCGTTCGTCAAGTCGAACATCGAGTTCATCCTGGTCGCCATCGTGGCGGTCTCGGTCCTGCCGATCGCCGTGGAGCTGCTCCGGGCACGGCTCGCCGCCAGGCGGGGCACCACACCGCAGGAGCGCGCCGGGGCCGAGGCGGCGATCCAGGAGACCCGCGAGCACTACGGCAAGCACTGAGCAGAGCACGGCAGGCACTGAGCAGAGCACGGCAGGCACTGAGCAGGCGGCTCAACCCTCGGCGGTACCCAGCCGGTGCAGGCGCAGGGCGAGCTGCACCTCCAGGGCCCGGTCGGGGTGCTGCCAGTCCCCGCCGAGCAGTTGCCCGACCCGTTCCAACCGCTGAGTCACCGTGTTCACGTGCACATGCAGCTTCTCGGCGGCCCGGGCCAGGCTGCCACCCACCCCGAAGTACGCCTCCAGCGTGCGCACCAGGGCGGTGCCCCGCCGGGCGTCGTACTCGATCACCGGCCCCAGGGTGGTGGTGAGGAACCGGCGTACGTCGGCCTCCCCGCCCTCGGAGACCGTGCCCAGTAACAGACCGACGAAGCCCAGCTCAGCGCTGCTCGCCCCCTGCCCGGCCCGGCCCAGCGCGACCAGCGCGGTCAGGCAGCGGTCGGCCTCCCGGAACGCGGCGGCCAGCGACGCCGGCCCGGTGGACGGCCCGCTCGCCCCGGCGGTCACCGGCCGTCCGGTGATCCGCGACAGATCCCGGGCCACCGCCCGGGCGCTGGCCCCGGCATCCCGCCCGGGCAGCATCAGCGCCACCCGGCCGTCGCGCGCCGCGGCCAGCCCGCCCCGAGCCGAGGCGTACGTGGTGGCCCAGGAAAGCACCCGCTGCCGGGCCGAGCCGGTCGCCGCGATGGCGTCCTCGCCCACGGCCACCAGCACATGCGTAGCGTCCAGGTCCACACCGAGGCGGTGGGCCCGGCTGCGCAGGGCGTCGGTGTCGCGCAGCGGTCGGGCGATGAGGTCGTCGAGCAACTCGCCCCGCACCCGCCCCTCCGCCTCGGCGACGGTCCGCCGGAACAGCAGCAGCAACGCGGTCACCAGGGCGGCCCGCTCCAGGATCCGCTGGTCGGCGTCGGCGAGTTCGCCCTCGGGGTGCAGCACCAGCGCGCCCAGGTTCTCCGCGCCGGCCACCACGGCGGCGTACCACAGCGCGCCCCGGCGTACGCTGCGTCCCTCGGTCCGGGACGCGGCCACCGCCTCGACGATCTCCGCCCGGTCCGGTTCGTCGATCTCGCCGACCCGCGCCAGCCGCCGGCCCTCGGCGTCCAGCGCCAACAGCGACCCGCCCAGCACATCGGTCACCGCCGCCGTCACGTCCTCCACCCCGCCGCCGCGCAGCACCAGCGCGGTCATCCGGTCGTGCGCCGCCGCGGCCCGCTCCACCGAGCTGCTGTGCGCCCGGATCGTGGTGTTGGCCGCCGACAGCTCCGCCAGCGCCGCGCGGGTCTCGGCCAGCAGCCGCGCGGTGTCGATCGCCACTGCGGCGTGCGCGGCGAGCGAGAGCAGCAGCGCCACCTCCTCGCGGGCGAACGGTCGAGCCGAGCGGTTCGCCGCGTAGAGCACGCCGATGCTGGTGGAACCGAGCCGCAGCGGCACCCCGAGGATGGCCACCAGCCCTTCCTCGCTGACCCCGGCGTCGATCTCCCGGGTGTGGTGGAAACGCTCGTCCTGCGGGTAGTTCGCGGTCACGTACGGGGCGCCCGACTGGGCCACCAGGCCACCGAGGCCAGCGCCCATGGGCAGCCGCAGCTGCTGGAACCGGGCCGAGACCGAGCCGTCGGTGACCCGCATGTAGGTGTCGCCGCGCTCGGCGTCGTTGAGGGTCATGTAGGCGACGTCGGCGTCGAGCAGGTGCCGGGCCCGGTGCACGATCGCCCGCAGCACGTCGTCCAGGTCCCGCAGCCCGGCCAGGTCGCGGACCGTGTCGTACAGGCCGGAAAGCTCGCTCTCCCGACGGCGGCGGCGTTCCAGCAACGCGCGGACCCGCAGCGCCACGGTCTTGGCCCGCTCCAGCTCGGCGATCCGGTCGGCGCTCAACCCGGCGGAGCGGGCGGCGACCAGCGGCCCCTCGAACTCGACCGTGGCCGCCTCCCGGGCGAGCAGTTCCAGGAACTCCACCGGCGACGACATGCCCGACATTGTCCGCACGCGCGATCAGCTCGCCGTCCACCCCCCGTCGAGTGCGATCGAAGCACCGGTGAGGAACGCGGCGGGCGGCGAGCAGAGGTAGGCCACCAGCTCCGCCACCTCCTCGGGCTCGATCAGCCGTTTGATCGCCGCCCGGGCCAACATGATCTTCTCGATCACCTCGGTCTCCGGGATGCCGTGGCTGGCCGCCTGGTCGGTGATCTGGCTCTGGACCAGCGGGGTGCGCACGTACGCGGGGTTGATGCAGTTGGCGGTGACGCCCTGCGACGCGCCCTCCAGCGCCACCACCTTGGACAGCCCTTCCAGCGCGTGCTTCGCCGAGACGTACGCGGCCTTGTAGGGCGAGGCACGCAGCCCGTGCACCGAGGAGATGTTGACGATCCGGCCCCAACCTCGGGCGTACATGTGCGGCAGCGCCCGCCGGACGAGCCGGAACGGTGCCTCGACCATCACCCGCTGGATGTACTCGAAGCGTTCGACGGGAAACTCCGGCACCGGGGCGACGTGCTGAAGCCCGGCGTTGTTGACCACGATGTCCACGTCGGCGTCGAGCCGGTCCACCGCCTCCCGGGCGGCGAGGTCCACCCCCTCGGCCCGGCCGCCGACCTCGGCGGCCACCCGCCTGGCCGCCGCCACGTCGCGGTCCACCACCAACACGCTGGCGCCGGCGCTGGCCAGCCGCAGGGCGCAGGCCCGGCCGATGCCGCTGCCGCCGCCGGTGACGAGGGCGGTACGACCAGCGAGGTCGACGTTCACGACGTGGGGGACCGCCACGGGTTCTGCCGTCATGGCGCATCAAATTACGAGCTGTGTTGCCGGGCGCACATGGGGTCGCGGCACACACTCGTACCGCATTCTGTGGTCGGCACGGACACCAGGCACCGTCGGGCGTGTCCCGGGGCGCGGCGGCGCCACCGCCTCGATAGGGTGTCGAACACATGTGCTGCCCGGGGCGGCGGGGAGGAGGCGGCGTGCGGGTGCTCGGCGTCGACCCGGGGCTGACCCGGTGTGGGGTCGGCGTGGTCGAGGGGATGCCCGGGCGACCGTGCACACTGGTCGCCTACTACGTCGTGCACACCGATCCGGCCGACGAGCTGCCGCTGCGCCTGCTGCATCTGGACCGCTCCCTTACCGGCCTGGTCGCCGAGCACCGGCCGGACAGCGTGGCCGTGGAGCGGGTGTTCAGCCAGCACAACGTGCGTACGGTGATGGGCACCGCCCAGGCCAGCGGGATCGCCGTGCTCGCCGGGGCGCGCGCCGGGCTGCCGGTGCAGACGTACACCCCGAGCGAGGTGAAGGCGGCGGTGACCGGTTCCGGCCAGGCCGACAAGGCGCAGATGACCGCGATGGTCACCCGGTTGCTGCGGCTGCCCGAGCCACCCCGGCCGGCCGACGCCGCGGACGCCCTGGCGCTGGCCATCTGCCACGTGTGGCGCGGTGGCACCCGCTCCAAGCTGGCCGCCGCCGCAAACCGGGCGAGACGAGGAGGAACGAGATGATCGCCAGTGTGCGTGGCGTGGTGACCGCGGCCGGCCCGGACCACGCGGTGATCGAGGTCGGTGGCGTCGGGCTGGCCGTGAAGTGCGCCCCGGGCACCATCGCCGAGCTGCGGGTCGGCCAGCCCGCACGGCTGGCCACCAGCCTGGTCGTCCGGGATGACTCGCTCACCCTCTACGGCTTCGCCGACGACGACGCCAAGTCGCTGTTCGAGCTGTTGCAGACCGCCAGCGGGGTCGGCCCCCGACTGGCGCAGGCGGTGCTCGCCGTGCACACCCCGGACGCCGTACGCAAGGCGATCGCCAACGCCGACACCGCCGCGTTGACCCGGGTGCCCGGGATCGGCAAGAAGAGCGCCGAGCGTCTGGTGCTCGAGCTGCGTGACCGGATCGGCCCGGTGCCCGTCGGCGCCGACGGCGCGGCCGGGGTCACCGGTGGCGCCTGGCCCGAGCAGGTGCGCCAGGCGCTGATCGGGCTCGGCTGGACGGCCGGGCAGGCCGACCAGGCGGTGGCCGCCGTCGCGGAGACCGTCGACGGTCCCACCCCGCCGGTGCCGGTGCTGCTCAAGCAGGCCATCCGGCTGCTGGGCCGGAACCGATGACCGCGTCCGGCTCGCTCGGACCGGCTGCGGCCGACTCAGAGAGCAACCTGGTCTCGGCGTACGTCAGCGAGGCGGAGCGGGACGCGGAGGTCAGCGTCCGGCCGAAGCGGCTGGACGAGTTCATCGCCCAGCACCGGGTCCGCGACCAGCTCGACCTGCTGTTGCAGGGTGCGATGCGCCGGGGTGCCCCGCCCGATCACATCCTGCTGTCGGGGCCGCCCGGCCTCGGCAAGACCACCCTGGCCAACATCGTCGCCGCCGAGCTGGGCACCGGCATCCGGGTGACCAGCGGCCCGGCGATCGAACGCTCCGGCGACCTGGCCGCGATCCTGACCAGCCTCGCCGAGGGCGATGTGCTCTTCATCGACGAGATCCACCGGATCGCCCGGCCGGCGGAGGAGCTGCTCTACAGCGCGATGGAGGATTTCCGGGTCGACGTGGTGGTCGGCAAGGGGCCGGGTGCCACCGCCATCCCGCTGGACGTCGAACCGTTCACCCTGGTCGGGGCGACCACCCGGTCCGGCCTGCTGACCGGCCCGATGCGGGACCGCTTCGGCTTCGTCGCCCACCTCGACTTCTACGCCCCCGCCGAGTTGGAGGCGCTGCTGCGCCGCTCGGCGCGCATCCTCGGCGTACCGATCACCGACGAGGGGGCGGCGGAGATCGCCGGCCGGTCGCGGGGGACGCCGCGGATCGCCAACCGCCTGCTCCGCCGGGTGCGGGACTTCGCCGAGGTACGCGCCGACGGCGTGGTCACTGTGGAGACCGCCCGCGCGGCGCTGACCGTGTACGACGTGGACGCGCTCGGGCTCGACCGACTCGACCGGGCGGTGCTGACCGCTCTGGTCGACTCGTTCCGGGGCGGCCCGGTCGGCCTGTCGACCCTGGCGGTGGCGGTCGGGGAGCAGCCGGACACGGTGGAGGAGGTCTGCGAGCCTTTCCTGGTGCGGGCCGGTCTGCTGGCCCGTACGCCGCGTGGCCGGGTGGCAACCGAGGCGGCCTGGCACCATCTGGGACGTACGCCACCGAATGGTACATTCGGCACCGAAGCTCCTCCAGTGCCCGATCTTTTCTCGATGGACGCCGATGAGACGTGATCTGTTCGTGATCTGTACCGCATTCGGCGTTCCCAGGTGGAGCGATTAGACTCGCCGCGGTCTGTACAGGATGTGAAAAACCGCCTCCGCCCGGTGCGCAGTGCCGGCCCGGAGGCCAATGGGAAGGTCGACAACCGTGCACTACGCAGCAGAAGGCGGCGGAGCGGGGAGCTTCACCCCGATCCTGATGATCGCCCTGCTCTTCGGCGTCATGTACTTCATGATGATCCGCCCGCAGCAGAAGCGCCGCCGCGAGGCCGAGGCGATGCAGTCCGGTCTCTCCGCCGGCGACGAGGTGGTCACCATCGGCGGGCTGTACGGCACGGTCACCGGTGTCGAGGACGACAGCGTCCTGCTCGAGGTCGCCCCCGGAGTGCAGACCCGCTTCGCCCGCCCGGCGATCGCCCGGGTCGTGACCAAGGCGGAGCGCCCCGCCGAGACGGCGGCCGAGGAGACCGACGCCGTCAAGGAATGAGCACCGCACCCACCCGGTTGGGCTCGACCGGGTGGGGGATCGCCCGCACGCGTCCCCGGCGGGTGACCGCCGACGCGTCGCGGTGAGACAACTGGATAGCAGGCCGGCGCCGGGCGCCGGCACGCCGGTCCGGTCCGGTCGATGCACCTCGCGTCGGCCACCCCCAGGCGGCGGCGTCAGCCCCGGGTGCCGTCGGGAAGGCAGATCGTCGGCCGGAGCATCCGGCCGAACCGCCGCCGCGCCGCGGCGGCGCGACCGTACAGGGAGACAGGACAGCCGTGGCACCACCTCAGGGACAGATGCGCCCGGGACGGCAGTTGGCCGTCCTCGCGGGCATGCTCGTCGTCCTCTATCTTTTGGTGTTCTTCTCGGGCGGCGCCAGCGGCGGCTGGAAGGACCGGCTCGAACCCCGTCTCGGTCTCGACCTCGTCGGCGGCACCCGGCTGACGCTGGAGGCGACCAACACCATCGACGGCCGGGCACCGACGGCGGCGAACCTCGAACGGGCTCGCCAGATCATCGAGAGCCGGGTCAACGCGTACGGCGTGGCTGAGGCCGAGGTGGTCACCGAGGGTGACCGCAACATCGTCATCTCCCTGCCCGGCGAGAACCGCGACCTCAGCGAGGTCGGCAGCGCCGCCGAGCTGCGGTTCCGCAAGGTCCTCAAGGTCGCCGACGGCAGCGGTGCGCTCCCGTCGCCGGCGCCCAGCCCGACCGCCGAGCCGACGGCGTCGGGCACCCCGAGCCCGGACGGCACCCCGAGCGCGACCCCCGACGCCAAGGCCAGCTCGTCGCCCTCTGCCGGCGGCCAGGGCGGCGGTGCGCCGACGCCCACCCCGAGCGCGACGCCGAGCGCCGCCCCGTCGCCGACCGCGAGCGAGGAGCCGGTGCCGCAGAGCATCGAGGAGCAGCGTCAGGCCGTCGAGAAGAAGGTCGGCGCCGAAGCCTGGGCCGCCGCCGAGGGGTTGCAGGCGCCGGCCGACCTGAGCGCCGACCCGGCGCTGGCCGAGAAGCTCAAGCCCTTCGCCGAGCTGACCGGCCGCGAGGTGGCGGTGCTGCCGGCCCAGATGCAGTTCAACGTGCCGACCATCAGTTGTGTCCAGCTCGACGACCGGCCCCCGGCGTCCATCTCCAACCCCGAGGTGCAGGTCGTCTCCTGCGAGGGGGGATACGCGAAGAACCTGCTGGACGTGGCGAAGGTGCTCGGCACCGACGTGTCCAGCGCCAGCGCGGTGCGTGACCAGACCAGCCAGTGGGTGGTCAGCTTGAACTTCACCAGCTCCGGCCAGGAGAAGTGGACCGCGCTGACCCGAGAGGCGTTCAACAACGAGGGTCAGGCGTGTGACGCCTCCGCGCTCGGCGACGAGGGCAAGTGCCGGGTCGCGGTGGTGCTGGACAACGCGATCGTCTCGTCGCCGCAGATCCAGGGTGTGCTCACCGGCAACTCCCAGATCACCGGCAACTTCAGCAACGCCGAGGCCGCCGAGCTGGCCGGCTTCCTGAGCTACGGCGCCCTGCCGGTCACCTTCGAGGCGCAGGAGTCGCAGAACGTCACCGCCACCCTGGGCGAGAGCCACCTGCGGGCCGGTCTGCTCGCGGCCGGCATCGGCATGCTGCTGGTCATCATCTACTCGTTCTTCTACTACCGGCTGCTCGGCTCGGTCATCTTCGCGAGCCTGGTGCTCTCCGCGATGCTGCTCTTCGGCGCCCTGGTGGTGCTCGGCCGGCAGATCGGCTTCACGCTCACTCTCGCCGGCATCGCCGGCATCATCGTCTCGCTCGGTGTGGCGGCGGACTCGTTCGTCATCTACTTCGAACGACTCAAGGACGAGATCCGCGAGGGCCGCAGCCCGCGCAGCGCGGTCAACCGCGCCTGGGTCCGGGCCCGCCGGACGATCATCTCGGCGAACCTGATCACGATCCTGTCGGCCCTGACGCTCTACATCGTCTCGGTCGGCACGGTGAAGGGCTTCGCCTTCGCCCTCGGCCTGGCCACCGTGCTGGACCTGGTCGTGGTCTTCCTCTTCCGGCACCCGATGATGGCCATGCTCGCCCGCAGCCGGGCATTCCTGTCCCCGCGGGTCAGCGGTCTCGGCCGGGTGCTGCCGGCCCGGTCGTCGGAGCAGGCCCAGTCCCGCAACCCGCGCGTCAAGGAGGCCTGAGATGGCCGCTGAGAACTCTCTGGCAAGCCGCCTCTACCGGGGCGAGGCCGGCCTCAACATCGTCGGCCGGCGCAAGATGTGGTTCACCGTGGCCGCTGTCCTGGTGGTGATCGCGCTGGGCAGCGTGATCTTCAACCGGTTCAGCCTGGGCATCGAGTTCGCCGGCGGCAACTCGTTCCAGGTCCCGACCAGCGTCGGCACCATGGCCGACGCGGAGGCCACCGCAGACCGGGCGCTCAGCGCCGAGGGCGCCCACGTGGTCACCGCGCAGAAGGTCGGCGGTGCCGGCGGCGAGTTCTACGAGCTGCGGACCACCCAGCTCGACGCCGAGCAGGCCGAGGCGGTCCGGCTCGCGATGGCCGAGCAGTTCGGCGTCGACCCGGCGAACATCAGCGCCAACCGGGTCAGCGAGGCGTGGGGTAGCCAGGTGACCAGCCGGGCCCTGCTCGGTCTGGTCATCTTCCTCGCGCTGGTGACGACCTATCTGGCCTTCCGGTTCGAGTGGAAGATGGCAGTCGCGGCCCTCTTCGCCCTGGTGATGAACCTGATCCTCACCGCCGGCATCTACTCGATCGTCGGGTTCGAGGTCACCCCGTCGACGATCATCGGTTTCCTCACCATCCTGGGCTTCGCGCTCTACGACGTGGTGGTGGTCTTCGACAAGGTGCAGGAGAACACCAGAGGGATCACCGCGAACAACAACCAGACGTACGGCGAGGCGGCCAACCTGGCCGTCAACCAGAGCCTGATGCGTTCGCTCAACACCTCGGTGGTGGCCCTGCTCCCGGTCGGCGGCATCCTCTTCATCGGGGCCGGCCTGCTCGGCGCGGGCACCCTGAAGGACCTCGGCCTGGTGCTCTTCGTCGGTATGGCCATGGCGTTCCTCACCTCGATCATGCTGGCCACCCCGCTGCTGGTGGTGCTGAAGAACCGCGACCCGCGGATCATGGCCCACAACAAGCGGGTGGAGGCCCGCCGGGGCGCGATGGGCGAGACGCCGGCCACCCGGGCCGGCAAGACCGCCGCCACCCCTGCCGATGAGCAGGAGGACGAGGAGGAGTCGGAGCCGGTACCGGCGGAGAGCGGCGCCCTGGCCGGCGCCGCCGCTCCCAAGGTGGGTGCCCGGCCCGCCGGCAAGCGTTCGGGCGGTGCTCGGGGCGGGCGTCCCCGGGGCGGCAACCGGCCCGGCAGCGGAAAGCGGCGCTGAGCCACCGAGAGCGACCCGGTAGGAACGGATCCGACGGCGTCCGGCATGCTGTGCGAGCAGCGCGCCGGACGCCGTCGACGTGTGGAAGGGGAGCGGAACTGCCGTGACGGAGACCCACAGCATCGGGGTACGCGGGGACAGCGGCCCGGAGACCGCCCGGCTGGTCGCCAGCCGAGTGCTCGACGTGCCCGACTTCCCCAAGCCCGGCGTCATGTTCAAGGACCTCATGCCGTTGTTCGCCGACGGCGACGCCTTCCGGGACGTGATCGACGGGATCATCGCTTACCACGGGCGTGATTCGTTCGACACCGTGGTCGGCATCGAGGCGCGCGGCTTCGTGATCGCCGCGGCCATCGCGTACGCGTCCGGGGTCGGCGTGGTGCCGGTCCGTAAGGCCGGCAAGCTGCCCCGGCCCGCCTATGCCGCCTCCTATGGGCTGGAGTACGGCGAGGCCACCCTGGAGGTGCACCAGGACGCCTTCACCGCCGGGCACCGGGTGCTGGTGGTCGACGATGTGCTCGCCACCGGGGGGACCGCCGGGGCGACGCTGGATCTGGTGGAGCGGGCCGGCGGGACCGTGGTGGGGTTCACCGTGGTGCTGGAGTTGTCCTTCCTCGGCGGCCGGCAACGACTGGCACCGCGTCCGGTCCATGCCCTGTTGACCGTTTGAGACGACCCCGCCACCGGGCGGAGCCGGCACGGTCCGTCCGGCGGAGCGGCGGGGCACCTTCGGTGCGGGTAGCATTGCCCATTGCTGAGGCGGACGGTCACCCGTCCGAGCGACGCGAGATCAAGCCGGCCGGTGGACGGTCGGTTCGTTTCCGGCGAGCGGTGAGGAGGCCGGTGTCCCACGATGTCGCCCCTCCGGTGGAGGGCACGGTGCACTCGACAGGCGACGCGGACGGCTCGGTGACCGATCGCAGCAGCGCCGCTCCGGCGTCCGGCGCGGTCCGGCCCGGCAGCGATCTGGCGCGTACGAGCATCGGCGCCGACGTGGTGCCCACCGAGGCCACCGCGGATCCGTCGCCGAGCGGTGGCTTCGGGTTGTCCCACGCGCCCACCGGCCGCCGGGTCCGGGCGCGGCTGGCGAGGTTCAACGCCCCGTGGCAGTCGTCGCAGGTCAGCGAGGTGCTGGAGCCGCTCATCGCCTCGCACCGGGAAAACCACCCCAAGGCCGACGCGCGGCTGTTGCAGCGGGCCTTCGACACGTCGGCGCGCTGGCACTCCGGTCAGTACCGCAAGTCCGGTGACCCGTACATCACCCACCCGCTCGCGGTGGCGACCATCCTGGCCAACCTGGGCATGGACACCACCACGCTGGTGGCCGCGCTGCTGCACGACACCATCGAGGACACCGAGTACACCCTCGACCAGATGCGCGCGGACTTCGGTGGCGAGGTCGCCCTGCTGGTCGACGGAGTCACCAAGCTGGACAAGGTCAAGCTCGGGGACGCGGCCAAGGCCGAGACGATACGCAAGATGGTCGTCGCCATGGCCAAGGACCCACGCGTCCTGGTGATCAAGCTGGCCGACCGGCTGCACAACATGCGTACGCTCTCCTTCCTTCCCGCGCCGAAGCGGGAGCAGAAGGCCAAGGAGACGCTGGAGATCCTCGCCCCCCTGGCCCACCGCCTCGGTATGAACACCATCAAGTGGGAGCTGGAGGATCTGGCCTTCGGCACCCTGTTCCCGAAGCGGTTCGAGGAAATCAACCGGCTGATCGGGGAGCACCAGCCGCAGCGGGAGGCGCTGCTGCGGCAGGTGACGCAGAAGGTGCAGACCGACCTGAAGGCCGCCAAGATCAAGGCGGAGACCACGGGTCGGCCGAAGCATCTCTACTCGATCTACCAGAAGATGATCGTGCGGGGTCGGGACTTCAACGACATCTACGACCTGGTGGGGGTGCGGATCCTGGTCGACACGGTGCGGGACTGCTACGCGGCGTTGGGCGTGATCCACGCGAACTGGCAGCCGGTGCCGGGGCGGTTCAAGGATTACATCGCCATGCCGAAGTTCAACATGTACCAGTCGTTGCACACCACGGTGATCGGCCCGACCGGCAAGCCGGTGGAGATGCAGATCCGCACGTACGCGATGCACCGTACGGCGGAGTTCGGCATCGCGGCGCACTGGAAGTACAAGGAGCACAAGGGCACGCAGATCGTCGGGCCGCCGGCACACATCGACGAGATGACCTGGCTGCGGCAGCTGCTGGACTGGCAGCGGGAAGCGGCGGACCCGAGCGAGTTTTTGGACGCGCTGCGGTTCGACCTGTCCAGCCAGGAGGTGTACGTCTTCACCCCGAAGGGCGACGTCATTCCGTTGCCGACGGGGTCGACGCCGGTGGACTTCGCGTACGCGGTGCACACCGAGGTGGGGCACAAGTGCATCGGGGCGCGGGTCAACGGCAAGCTGGTGCCGTTGGAGTCGACGCTGTCCAACGGTGACGTGATCGAGATTTTCACGTCGAAGTCCGACACCGCCGGCCCGACGCAGGACTGGTTGGGTTTCGTCAAGAGCCCCCGGGCGCGCACGAAGATCCGACAATATTTCAACAAGGAGCGCCGCGAGGAGGCGATCGAGGAGGGCAAGGACTCGATCGTCAAGGCGATGCGCAAGCAGGGCATGCCGTTGCAGCGGATGCTCACCTCCGACAACCTGATGGCGATCGCCCGGGACCTGCACCTGCCCGACGTGGCGTCGCTGTACGCGGCGGTCGGCGACAGCCAGGTCTCCGCGCAGTCGGTGGTGCAGAAGCTGATGGCCACCTACGGCGGCGAGGAAGGCGCGGCCGAGGACCTCGCCGAGACCGCGGTGGCCACCCGCCCGCCGCGCAGCCGGGCCTCCAGCCACGACCCGGGTGTCGTGGTCCGTGGCGTCAGCGACGTGTGGATCAAGCTGGCCCGCTGCTGCACCCCGGTGCCGCCGGACTCGGTGTTCGGCTTCGTGACCCGTTCCGGCGGGGTGAGTGTGCACCGCGACGACTGCGCCAACGCCGAGGACCTGCGTGCCCAGGGGGAGCGGGTGGTCGAGGTGAACTGGAAACTCACCTCCGCCTCCACGTTCCTGGTCGCCATCCAGGTGGAGGCCCTCGACCGGCACAAGCTCCTGGCCGACGTCACCCGGGTGCTCTCCGACGAGCGGGTCAACATCCTCTCCGCCACCGTCACCACCACTCGCGACCGGGTTGCGGTGAGCCGGTTCAGCTTCGAAATGGCTGACCCCAAGCACCTGGGCCACCTCCTGGCCGCCGTACGCAAGGTAGACGGCGTCTTCGACGCCTACCGCGTAACCTCCGGCTCCTAGCCCACCCGCCCCCCACCCACCCGCCGCCCGCCCGCCGCCGTCTGCGCCGATCATGGACTTTTGGTCGCCTTTTCGCGTTGTTTGACCCGTTATGCGGCGACAACAACTGCAAGATCGGCGCGGCTAGGGGGGTGGGGGTGAGGGGTGGGGGATGGTGAAGCGCCCGACGGCGGGGCCGGCGGGCGCTTCGGGGAGGTACGGGGGTTTAGGCGTCGGTCATGGTGAGGTCGGTGATGATGACCTCCTCTTTCGGGTGGCCTCCGCCGGCGCTCTGGGCGAACGCGCCGTCGTCGCCGGCCTTCGCGACCTCCTCGACGATGTCCATGCCGCCGGTGATCGTGCCGAGCACCGTGTAGTCCGGGGGCAGCGGCGAGTCGCCGTAGACGATGAAGAACTGGCTGCCCGTGGTGGCGGGCTGGTCGGTCTTGGCCATCGCGATGACGCCCGCCGGGTACGGCGGACGCATCTCAGTCGGCAGGTTCTCCTCGGCCATCCGGTAGCTCGGGCCGCCCATGCCGTCGGTGTCCCGCCAGCCCTTGCCGGTGGCGCTCGGGTCTCCGCACTGGAGCACCTTGATGCCCTCGGTCACCAGCCGGTGACACTTGGTGTTGTCAAAGAAGTCCTTCTCGGCCAGGTGGGTGAAGCTGCCCGCGGTGCACGGGACCGCCGACCGGCTGATCCGGGCGGTGATCGGGCCGAGATTGGTGTTGATCGTCATGGTCTGGTTGCCGACCCGGCTCTGCCGGGCGTCCGGCAAACCGACATCCTTGGTCTGCGGGGTCCGCTCACCGGCGGGGAGCTCGATCCAGTCGCACTGCACCGAGGTCGCGTCCTGGGCGGCGTTGTCGGTGCCGCTGTCGTCGCCGATCAGACTGCTGACCAGCCAGACCGTGCCGGCGACCACCAGCAGCAGGGCCACGCCGCCCCCCACGATCGCCTGCGTCTGGCGGCGTTTGCGGGCCCGGGCAGACCGTTCGGCCATCTCCTTCTCGAGCCGCGCGCGGGCCGCCGCGCGCTGCCGCTCTCTGGTGGACGTCACGCCTCGATCCTCCTGGACGATATGTGGATGCCGCTGCTGTGGTGGAATTCGCTGGTTCAACCGGCAATTCGCTGGTTCAACCGGCGTTCGGGCTGGCCTCGGGCACGCCGGACGCCTCGGGGTTCGGCGTGCCCGTGGGGGCGGACTCGGCGGGCGATGCCGGATCCAGCACCGGCTCACCGACGGTCAGACTCTGGACGACCACGTCGTCGTTCTCCGGCTTGACCTTCTCCCCAGCCCCATTGTCCACGGTCGGCAGGGCTCCGATCTTCTCTACGACGTCAAGCCCTTCGGTGACCCGACCGATGATCGGGTACTGCGGTTCGTCGGTGGGGGTGTGGTCCTTGAAGAAGATCAGGAACTGGCTGCCGTTGGCACCCGGCGGGTTCGAGATCATGGCGACCGTGCCCTTGGGGTAGGTCGGCGGCGCGTCCGGGGCCGGGCTGGCGCTCGGCGACGCCTCCGGCGCGCTGGGCACGTTTTCGCTGTGGAAGGAGTACGTCGGGCCACCCAGCCCGGTGCCGCTGGGGTCGCCGCAGCGTACCGCGCCCTCGGGCCTGATCTCGTGGCACTTGGTGTTGTCGTAGAACGACTGGCTCGCCAGGTGGGCGATGCTCGCGGCGGCGCACGGGGCGCTCGCCAGGTCCAGCTCGATGGAGATCGGCGAGCCCTGGTTGGTGACGACGGTCATCGGCCGGGTGCCGGTGACCGGCAGCCCGCTGGTGGCCGGCTCGCCGACGTCTTTGAGGTTGCTGTTGCCCGCGGTGTTCTGCGGAGTCCAGAGGCAGACCTCATCGGCGGCGCGGGTGTCGGTCGGCTCGGAGTCGAAGGCGCCCAGCGCCCAGGCCGAGCCGACGACGACCAGCACCAGGATCAGAGCGGCGCCGACCCCGGCGCGGATCTGCCGGCGGCGTTTGGCGGCGGCGGCCCGGCGGGCCAGTTGCCGGTCGAGCTTGGCCCGCGCCAGTTTGCGCTGCCGGTCCCTGCTGGAAGCCACCCGTGCTCCCCTTTCCTCTACCCTGGTCGTCAGCCGGTGGTCGCGTACCCGTCGGGCGGCAGGTGCGACACGCCACACGCCCGCCAGAGTGTACGGGTACCGGCTGGGAAAGTCGTGTACGAGGTCGATGCCGATGTTCATCGGGGTGCTTCGGTGCCGGCTGGTGCAGGTGGGACGGATGTGCGATGACCGGTCGGAACGCCGGTTAGGCTGCCGGCAGGACGACAGTACCGACGGAAGGGGAGCGGACGTGCTCGTGGCCGGCTTTCCTGCGGACGCCTTCGGCACCAACTGCTACGTGGTCGCCGCCGCGCCCGGGGAACAGTGCGTGGTGGTCGACCCCGGCATCGGGGTGATCGACCGGCTCGACGCGCTGCTCGCCGAGCACCGCCTGCACCCGGCCGCGGTGCTGCTCACCCACGGGCACCTCGACCACACCTTCTCGGTGGCGCCGGTCTGCGGGGCGCGGGGGATCACCGCGTACGTGCATCCCGACGACCGGGAGCTGCTGGCCGACCCGGCCAAGGGCCTGTCGGCGGACCTCGCCCAGCTGTTCGGCGGCCGGCTGCCGTACGCCGAGCCGGAGGACGTCGCCGAGCTGGCCGACGGCAAGACGCTCACCCTCGCCGGGTTGGAGATCACCGTCGACCACGCGCCCGGCCATACCGGCGGGTCGGTGCTTTTCCGGCTGCCCGGCGCCGGCTCGCCCTGGGAGGCGGAGCAGGTCTGCCTCTCCGGTGACGTGCTGTTCGCCGGCTCGATCGGCCGCACCGACCTGCCGGGCGGCAGCATGCCGACGATGCTCACCAGCCTGCGGGAGAAGATCCTTCCGCTCGCCGACGACACCGTCGTACTGCCCGGCCACGGCCCCGCGACCACCATCGGCCGCGAGCGCGCCACCAACCCGTACCTCCTCGAGGTGGCGGAGTTGGACGGTGGGCGACCGCCGGCCCCCACCCGCGGTCTCTAGCCGGCCGCGTCGACGACCTCACCGCGCTGCCCGCGTGGCCCAAGGAGCAAGTCATGAGCAAACCCACGCCCATCTCCGGCTTCCCGGAGTGGACGCCCGCCCAGCGGATGATCGAGCAGTTCGTCCTCGACCGGATCCGGTCCACCTTCGAGCTGTACGGTTTCGCGCCCCTGGAGACCCGGGCCGTCGAGCCGCTGGACCAGTTGCTGCGCAAGGGGGAGACCTCGAAGGAGGTCTACGTGATCCGGCGGCTGCACGGCGACCAGGACGGCCCCGCCGCCGACGACAGCCTCGGCCTGCACTTCGACCTGACCGTGCCGTTCGCCCGGTACGTGCTGGAGAACGCCGGTAAGCTCCCGTTCCCGTTCCGTCGCTACCAGATCCAGAAGGTGTGGCGCGGTGAGCGCCCGCAGGAGGGGCGCTACCGGGAGTTCCTCCAGGCCGACATCGACATCGTCGACCGGGACACCCTCGCGCCCCACCACGAGGCGGAGATGCCGCTGGTGATCGGCGACGCGCTGCGCTCGCTGCCGATCCCGCCGGTGCGCATCCAGGTGAACAACCGCAAGATCTGCGAGGGCTTCTACCGGGGCATCGGGCTGACCGACCCGGAGGCGGCGCTGCGCGCGGTCGACAAGCTCGACAAGATCGGCCCAGCCGGGGTGACGGAGTTGCTGGCCGCCACGGCCGGGGCGAGCGAGGCGCAGGCCAAGGCCGTGTTGTCCCTGGCCGAGATCTCCGCGCCGGACGCGTCCTTCGCCGACGCGGTGCGCGCGCTCGGGGTCAGCGACTCGCTGCTGGACGAGGGAGTCGAGGAGTTGGTCCGGGTGGTGGAGACCGCCGCCGCGCACTCGCCCGGTCTCTGCGTGGCCGACCTGCGGATCGCCCGGGGCCTGGACTACTACACCGGCACCGTCTACGAGACGCAGATGATCGGGTACGAGCGGTTCGGCTCGGTCTGCTCCGGCGGCCGGTACGACAATCTGGCCAGCGCCGGCAATGTGCGCTTCCCCGGCGTCGGCATCTCGATCGGGGTGACCCGGCTGCTCGGCCTGCTCTTCGGCGCGGGTGCCCTGTCGGTGTCCCGGGAGGTGCCGACCTGTGTGCTGGTGGCGGTGACCAACGAGGAGCTGCGGGGCGTCAGCAACCGGGTCGCCGAGGGCCTGCGCTCGCGCGGCATCCCCACGGAGGTCTCGCCGAGTGCGGCGAAGTTCGGCAAGCAGATCAAGTACGCGCAGCGGCGCGGCATTCCGTACGTCTGGTTCCCCGGCACCGACGGCGCTCCCGACGAGGTCAAGGACATCCGCTCCGGCGAACAGGTGCCCGCCGCGGCAGGCGAGTGGACACCTCCCCGAGCGGACCTCAAGCCCCTGGTGAGCTGACCCGCCCGCCGCCCCGCCCGCCGCCCCCGCCCGCCGCCCCCGCCCGCCGCCCCCGCCCCCCGCCCGCCGCCCGCGATCTTGCACTTTTGGTCGCCGTTACGAGGCTTGTGCCCCGTTTTGGGCCGACACAAAGTGCAAGATCGCGGTTGTGGGTGGGTGGGTGGGTGGCGGGTGGGTGGGGCGGGGTCGTGAGGGCTACCAGGCGAAGCCGGCGGGGTAGGAGACGGTGGCCAGGACCTGTTGGCCGGTGGCGTTGGGGTGGAAGTAGTCCCAGCCGGAGAGTTGGGCGAGAGTGAACGGGTAGCTGAAGACGGCGTTGCCGTCGTACTTGCAGTTCGACCCGTAGGCGGCGCAGGCCGCAGCGAGCTGGCCGTTGAAGTCGATCACCCGCTGCCGGACCCGGTTGCGCCGGTCGACGTCGGCCTGGGCTGTGGAGGTCGGGTTGGCCAGGATGGACTGGCAGATGCCAAAGAGCGACCAGGCCGTACGGGCGCTGCTGCTGCCCTTGCCGACCGACCAGAGGCGGTGCACGTCCGGGATGCTGATCACGTAGACCTTGGCGTTCGGCAGGCCGGACTTGAGGCGGGCCAGGGCGGAGTCGATGTTGGACCGGAAGGTGGCGGTCGAGGTCATCGTCGACTCGGAGCTGGTGCAGGCGTCGTTGGCGCCGATCAGGATGGTCACGTAGCCGACGCCCTGGCTGACTGCGGTGCCGGCCTGGCCGTACAGGTCGGCGGACTTGGCCCCGGTGCGGGCGGCGTTGTGGTTGCGGCCGTTGATGGCCGAGTTGACCCGGCGGATGCGCAGGTAGTGGCTGTTCACGGCGGAGTCGTCGCCGGTGCTGAACGAGCGGCTGGTGCAGTCGACGTACCACCCGCAGGCGTTGAAGCCGCGGGTGATGGAGTCGCCGAGGCTCGCCATCGAGGTGGGTGGGGGACCGGGATCGGCGGTGGCGGGAGCGGTTGCCAGCAGGACGAGGGCGGTGACACTGGCGAGGGTGGTCAGCGTACGTCGGACGAGGGTCATCGTGGCCTCCGGTGACGGTTGCCGGACTTGCGACGGTGACCTGAGCGTATAGATGACCTTCTGTATCCACAATGTTGCGGAGCGGTTACGTGTGGCCGGTGGGTGAATCCGGGCAAACAGGGGTCTTGCCTACGAACTTAAATATGTGAATACTTGCCCTCGCTTGGCCATTTCCCCAGGTGGCTGAGTTGCCCCCTGCCCTGTCGCCATGACAGGGCCTCAAACCCCGATCAGGGAGGCTGTTACATGCGACCCACAAGGTCAATGCTGCGTCGTGTCGTCACCGTCGCCGCCGCCGGAACCCTGGTGGCTGGCGCGCTGGCCGGCACGCCTGCCCAGGCGGCGCCCGCGTCCGCCTCGCCCGACGCCGCGTCCGCCCTCGCCGAGCGGCTCGGCGACCGTGCCGCCGGCGCGTACGCCGACGCCACCGGCACGATGGTCGTCGCGGTGACCGACAGCCTGGCGGCCCGCCAGGTGGCCACCGCCGGCGCCACTCCGAAGCTCGTCAAGCGAGGTGCCGCGGAGCTGAACCGGGCCACCGCCGAACTGGACCGCTCCGCCGCGATCCCCGGCACCGCCTGGTGGATCGACCCGGCCACCAACCAGGTCGTCGTCTCCGTGGACAGCACCGTGACCGGCGCGAAGCTGGAGCGGGTCAAGGCCGCTGCGGCGCGCACCAACGGCGCGGTCCGCATCGAGGCCGAGGCCGGCGTGCTGAGCACCCGCATCTCCGGCGGCGAGGCCATCTACGCACAGGGCGGCGGACGCTGCTCGCTCGGCTTCAACGTGCGGGCCGGCAGCACCTACTACTTCATCACCGCCGGGCACTGCACCAACATCGCCGCGAACTGGTACAGCAACTCGGGCCAGACCGCCCTGCTCGGCTCGCGTACCGGCAGCGTTTTCCCGGGCAGCGACTACGGCATCGTGCGGTACAGCAACCAGACCACCGTGCAGCCGGGCAACGTCTCCCTCTACAACGGCAGCTACCAGGACATCACCAGCGCCGGCAACGCGTACGTCGGCCAGTCCGCCCGGCGTTCGGGCAGCACCACGGGCGTACGCAGCGGCTCGGTGACCGCGCTCAACGCCACGGTCAACTACGCCGAGGGGCAGGTCCGGGGTCTGATCCGGACCAACATCTGCGCCCAGCCGGGTGACAGCGGTGGTTCGCTGTTCAGCGGCAGCGTCGCCCTCGGCCTGACCTCCGGCGGCAGCGGCAACTGCTCGACCGGCGGCACCACCTACTTCCAGCCGGTCGGGCCGGTGCTGAGCCGGTACGGCGTCAGCGTCTACTGATCCTCTTTCCTCGAACTTCTCCTCCGCCTGCGGGCCGCCGGATTCCTCCTCCGGCGGCCCGCACCACGTCTGGGGATCAATCCCTGACCAGGCGGTCAGCCGGCGGCGGTCGGCGTGGCCATCGACGGTACGGCCGAAGTGTCGGCCTGGACATCCCGGACTGGGGCTGTGCCAGAGCCGGCCATCACGTACGTTCACCCGATGGTCGTACGGTTCCTGGCGCAGCTCCGCCCACCAGTTGTCGTGTGCGGGCAGGTGTTCGCCTGGCTGCTGCTCACGGTGGACGCGCGTCGTGAATGGAGTGCGTACTGGTTTGTCGTGCTTCTGCTGGTGCTCGGCGCGCTTGCGGCGATACCAGCGGCATTTGTCGGCTCGCCGAAATTCCGGCTGATCGCCCTGGTCACACACACCATCGGGGTCGGCATCGTCGCGTTGGCCCTGTATGACACGGCGGACAAGCGTGCCCTGTGGGCGTATGCCCTGGCCGCCCTGGGGGCGGTGGCCTTGCCGGCCAGCCGGCCGGCGCTCGGTCGGCCGACCGTGATCGGGGTGGGGTTGGCCTTCGTGCTCACCATCGGCGTATCGGCTCCTGCGCTGGCATGGGGTGGTGGCCAGCCCGAGGCGGTGGTGTGCGTACGGCCGGGAGAGTCCGTTGACGAGCTGATCCGCGACAGCCACCGCTTCGATCCTCATCACCTCATTGCCGGCTTTGGATTCGACGGGCCGCACACCTCGTGCCTGGAGGTGCTGTTCGATCCCGGTGCCACGGCTGACGATGCCGGCGACGTCGTGCGCCGCTACTCCGTGGACCCCAGGGTCGTGTCCGTGAACTGAGGCGTCGGGTGTTAAGAAGGGGCCCTTCCTCTACCGGAGGCGTTAACAAGGGCCCCTTCCTTACATCCGGAAAGTGGGGGCGGGCAGAATGCCGGGAGGCAACGTAGAACAGACGAGGGAGACACACGTCGTGATCCGTACCCATGACGCCGGCAGCCTGCGCGCGACGGACGCCGGCAGCACGGTGACGCTGGCCGGGTGGGTGGCCCGCCGGCGCGACCACGGCGGGGTCATCTTCGTCGACCTGCGGGACGGCTCCGGCGTGGTCCAGGTGGTGTTCCGCGAGGAGGACGCGCACGCGCTGCGCAACGAGTACTGCGTCAAGGTCACCGGTGAGGTGACCCGCCGGCCCGAGGGCAACGAGAACCCGGAACTGCCCACCGGCGAGATCGAGGTGACCGCGACCGAGCTGGAGGTGCTCTCCGAGGCGGCGCCGCTGCCGCTGCCGGTGGACGACCAGGTGACCGCGGGTGACGACGTACGGCTCAAGTACCGCTACCTCGACCTGCGCCGCAGCGGCCCGGCGGCGGCGATGCGACTGCGCTCGCGGGCCAACCAACTGGCCCGCACCGTGCTGCACGAGCGGGACTTCCTGGAGATCGAGACCCCGACGCTGACCCGGTCCACGCCGGAGGGCGCCCGCGACTTCCTGGTCCCGGTGCGCCTGCAGCCCGGCAGCTGGTACGCGCTGCCGCAGTCGCCGCAGCTGTTCAAGCAGTTGCTGATGGTCGGCGGCATGGAGCGCTACTACCAGATCGCCCGCTGTTACCGCGACGAGGACTTCCGGGCCGACCGGCAGCCGGAGTTCACCCAGCTCGACATCGAGATGTCGTTCGTCACCTCCGACGACGTGATCGACCTCGGTGAGGAGATCGTCGCCGCCCTCTGGTCCGATCTGGCCAATCACCGCATCCCCCGGCCGATCCCGCGGATCACCTGGCACGACGCCATGGCGCGGTACGGCTCGGACAAGCCGGACCTGCGTTACGGCGTCGAGTTGACCGAGCTGACCGACTACCTGCGGGGCACCCAGTTCCGGGTGTTCGCCGGCGCGATCGACGCGGGCGGGTACGTCGGCGCGGTGGTCATGCCCGGCGGCGCGGCCCAGACCCGTAAGGAGTTGGACGGCTGGCAGGACTGGGCCAAGGCGCGCGGCGCGAAGGGCCTGGCCTACGTGGTACTCGACGCCGAGACCGGTGAGGCGCGCGGGCCGGTGGCGAAGAACCTGTCGGCCGAGCACCTGGCCGGGCTGGCCGACGCGGTCGGCGCCAAACCGGGCGATGCGATCTTCTTCGCCGCCAGCCCGAACAGCCGCGAGGCGCAGGAGCTGCTCGGCGCGGCCCGGATCGAGATCGCCAAGCGCGCCAACCTCGTCGACGAGAGCGCCTGGGCGTTCTGCTGGGTGGTCGATGCGCCGATGTTCGAGAAGACGGACGAGGGCGACTGGACGGCAGTGCACCACCCGTTCACCTCACCGAACGCCGAGTGGGTCGACCGGTTCGAGGAGGCGCCCGACCGGGCCCTGGCGTACGCGTACGACATCGTCTGCAACGGCAACGAGATCGGCGGCGGCTCGATCCGTATCCACCGCCGCGACGTGCAGCAGCGCGTCTTCGACCTGCTCGGCATCACGCCCGAGGAGGCGCAGGACAAGTTCGGCTTCCTGCTGGAGGCGTTCAGCTACGGCCCGCCGCCGCACGGCGGCATCGCGTTCGGTTGGGACCGGGTCTGCATGCTCCTGGCCGGTGCCGACTCGATCCGCGAGGTGATCGCCTTCCCGAAGACCCGGGGCGGCTACGACCCCCTCACCGGCGCACCCACCCCCATCACCGGCCAGCAACGCGCCGAGGCCGGCATCGACGCCAAGCCCAAGCCCCAGCAGGTGCCCCACACCGGCACCGCCGGCCCCGCCGCCCCCGTAGCCGACCCCACCTGACCCTCGCGCCCGCCCTTTCCGCGTTGATCATGAAGTTATTGCCATCCCCAAGCGGCGTGTCGTGACAACAACTTCATGATCAACAGGGCGCAGGAGGTGTGTGCCAGTGCGGGTGTTGGTGGTGGGGGGTAGCGGGTTTCTCGGGCGGGAGGTTTGCCGGCGGGGAGTTGCCGGCGGGTGCCTGGTGGTGGGGACGTACCACTCCGGGTCCGTCGGGCTGCCGGGCGTGCAGGTGCGGCGGTTGGACGTGACCGACCGGGCCGCGGTGTGCGCGCTGGTGGCGGAGGTACGCCCCGACGTCGTGATCGGCACCACCTACCGGTACGCCGACTGGGCGGCCACCGCCGACGGGGCGGGCAATGTGGCCTTCGCCGCCGCCGAGGTGGGCGCGCGGCTGGTGCACATCTCCAGCGACGCGCTGCACGCCGGGCGCCCCGAGCCGTACGCCGACGACGACCCGCCCAGCCCGATCTTCCCGTACGGTGCGGCGAAGGCCGCCGCGGAGACGGCGGTACGCGCGATCGACCCCGGTGCCGTGCTGGTGCGTACCTCGTTGATCGTGGGGGAGGGCAGCCCGCAGATCCGGCTCTGCCGGGAGGCCCTGGCCGGGCGGGGAGCCTTATTCACCGACGAGTTGCGGTGCCCGGTCGACGTCAGTGACCTCGCCGCCGCCGTGCTCGAACTGGCGGCCTCGGACTACGCCGGCCCGCTCAACGTGGCCGGCCCCGACGCAGTCAGCCGGGCGGACCTGGGCCTGCTGGTGGCCCGCCGGGCAGGCGTGGACCCGGCCGCCCTGAAGACCACCACCACCGCCGAGCACGGTCTGGTCCGTCCCGCCGTGATCCGCCTGGACACCACCCGCGCCGCCGCCCTGCTGCGGACCCGACTGCGCGGCGTAACCGAGCTGCTCGCCCCCTGAGTCGACCGCGCCGCTCGCCACCCCGCGCCGCTCGCCACCCCGCGCCGCTCGCCACCCCGCGCCGCTCGCCACCCCGCGCCGCTCGCCACCCCGCGCCGC
>NZ_BOPC01000097.1 GCF_016863555.1 Micromonospora qiuiae
GGGTTGGTCGCCGCTGTCGGGCCTTTCTGTGCGGGGTGGCCGCCGCCGTTTCGGCGGAAGTGCGGTATCCCGCATGGGCGGATACCGCCACCTCGACGGAATGGAGTCGATCAAGCGGCAGTAGGGGCCCGACGCACAGGACACCGCAATTCGCGGCCCAGCGCTCAGGACACCGCAACTGGCGGTCTCAACCGACTCGGAAACCCCGATATGCCGAAACCCGTGCCGCCCAAGGGGCCGGACACCCCGACACGCCGCAACCCGTGCCGGCCCCGGGAGCCCGAACACCCCGACATGCCGTAACCCGTGGTCCAAATCTTCCGGCACCGCGCCCTCAGGCGCAGCGCCAACCAACGCCTGGACCCACCTCCACGCCACCACCTATTGCCGATCTCTCTAGGCGGTGCCCGGTGGGCGGTGTCCGGCTGCCGGTCTCTCTAGGCGGTGCCCGGTGGGCGGTGTCCGGCTGCCGGTCTCTCTAGGCGGTGCCCGCTGCCCGGCGCCCGGTGCCCGATTTCCGGTCTTTCTAGGCGGTGTCCGGTGGGGCGGTGTCCGGTGGTGAGGGGGTGTCCGGTGGGGCGGTGTCTGGTGGGGCGGTGCCCGGTGGTTGAGCGGCGAGCAACGCGTCCGCGACCTCGGCGGGTTCGGCGTTGAGATCGAGCCGACTGAGTAGGTGGAGCGAGTCGTCCGTATCGATTTCCAGCGCCGGTCCGGCGAGTCCGCGGCCGGGCCGGCGGTTCACCCGTATGGTCTCCACCGTCGTCCAGGGCAGGTGCCGGCGGCCCAGCCAACCAGCCGGCACCGTGATGCCGTCCGCGTCCACCGCCAGGCGCACCGGCGCGATCAGGTCCCGAGCGGCCCAGCCGGCGAGGAAGGCGGCCGCCAACCCACCGAGCACCGGCCGGAGCAGGTCCCCCTCGGCGAGCAGGATGCCGAGGGCGAGCACGCAGGCCGCTCCGACCAGTTTGACGATCGGTAGTGCCGGTGGCACCCGCCACTGTCGCGGGACCGTCTCGAAGGACATGCCGACCAGCATGCCAGCGCCGCCCGGATCATGGCCCGCTGCCCGCTGCCCGCTGCCCGCTGCCCGCTGCCCGCTGCCCGCTGCCCGCTGCCCGCTGCCCGCTGCCCGCTGTCTCCTGCCGCTGCCGCTGCCTGCTGTCCGCTGTCTCCTGCCGCCGCCTGCTGCCTGCTGTCCGCTGTCTCCTGCCGCTGCCGCTGCCTGCTGTCCGCTGCCGAAAGCTCGCTGCCAGGCGCCAGGCGCCGGGTGGCGGGTGCCGGCCGGTGCCGATGCTGGTGCCGGACACCGTGTGGCGGGTCGGGCGGCAGTGCGGTCGACAGTGACGTGCGCGTAGTATCGGGGACAGCGCAAGTTACCGGGGAGTAGATATGAGTGACGCGGTTATCGTCGGTGCGGTGCGTACCCCGGTGGGGCGGCGCAAGGGCAGCCTGGCCACGGTGCACCCGGTGGACCTGTCGGCGCATGTGCTGCGCGCCCTCGCCGAGCGTACCGGCATCGACCCGGCTCAGGTCGACGACGTGGTGTGGGGCTGCGTCTCCCAGGTCGGCGAGCAGTCGTGGAACGTCGCGCGCAATGCCGTGCTGGCCGCCGGCTGGCCCGAGTCGGTGCCCGGCACCACGGTGGACCGGCAATGCGGCTCCAGCCAGCAGGCACTGCACTTCGCCGCCGCCACCGTGCTCTCCGGTCAGGCCGACCTGGTCGTCGCCGGGGGCGTGGAGTCGATGACCCGGGTGCCGATGGGCTCAAGCGTGGCCGGTGGACTGCCGTTCAGCGAGCGGATCCTGGCCCGCTACCGGGGCGTGGAGGGCGTCGCCGAGGACTCCTCGCTGCCGTTCAACCAGGGTGTCGGTGCGGAGCTGATCGCCCAACGCTGGCGCCTGTCCCGTACCCAACTCGACGAGTTCGCCCTGGCCAGCCACGCCAAGGCCGCCGCCGCCCAGGACGCGGGCGCATTCGAGGCCGAGCTGGCTCCCGTCGTGCTCGCCGACGGCGGCAGGTTCGCCGTGGACGAGGGCGTACGTCGGGACACCTCGCTGGAGAAGCTGGCCGAGCTCGCCACCCCGTTCCGCCCCGACGGTGTGGTCACCGCCGGCTCCGCCTCGCAGATCTCCGACGGCGCCGCGGCGCTCGCGGTCACCACGAGCGAGTGGGCCGGCCGGCACGGCCTGCGGCCGCTGGCCCGGATCCACACCGCCGTGGTCGCCGCCGACGACCCGGTCGCCATGCTCACCGCGCCTATCCCGGCCACCGCGAAGGCGCTGCGCCGCGCGGGGCTGGGCATCGAGGAGATCGGGGTGTACGAGGTTAACGAGGCGTTCGCCCCGGTGCCGCTGGCGTGGCTGGCGGAGACCGAGGCGGACCCGGAGCGCCTCAACCCGCGTGGCGGCGCGATCGCCCTCGGGCATCCGCTCGGCGGATCCGGTGCCCGGATCATGACCACGATGCTCGCCCACATGCGCGACAACGGCATCCGGTACGGCCTGCAAACCATGTGCGAGGGCGGTGGGATGGCCAACGCGACCATCGTCGAACTGCTCTGACGACGCCGGGGTGACCGGGCGGGGCTCCCGCGTGAATGTGACGTGGAATTTGCAGAAAGCAGGTGCGCAAGCCACGTCACCCAACGAGCACTGTCGTTGGATAGAGCATGGACGTCTTCTCCCGAACGTTCCTTCCGGCCGCCACCGAGGCCGGGTTGGCGGTGCAGACCGCGAGCCGGCACATGCCGGTGTTCCGTCGTTGTGTGGGTTCCGGCGACGCCACCATCCTCGTCGCCCGGTGCAGCCGGCCGGACCGGCCGATGTTTGGCGACCATCTCCTTCTGCTCACCCATCGGCGGCTCGTGGTCACCCGGCAGACCCGGATACTGCACCGGCTGCGGCTGCACCTCAACACCGAGCTGCGCGAGCTGAGCCACGTCACCTGGAGTCCCGATCCGCGCCTGCACTCGGTCGAGCTGGCGGCTACCGCGATCGACGGCATCCGGGAGCGTTTCCTGATCCGCACCCAGCACCCGAAGCAGGTGTGGCAGTTCGACGCGCTGTTCAACCATGCTTTCCGCACGCGGGTACGCACCACCCGCCCCCGGGTTCTCGCCACCGTCGCCGAGCCGCCCGTCGCCCTGAGCGGGTGGGGCCCGCCGGGGCCGGTCCTCGCGTCATCGCCCGGTGGGTAGGGCGTACCCGACATAGCTGCGGAACTCGAAGCGCCAACCGGCTGGCACCAGATCCGCGCAGAGCTCGCGACTGTTCACGCAGACGATCGCGTCCACCGACGCCGGATCGGCTGCTGGCCGATCGTCCAGGACCGACTGCAGCGCCAGCAGCTCGGGCGGCCGACCGTCAGCGTCGCGCAGCAGCAACCACCAGGGATACTCCCAGTCGTCGTTGCGCTGTGACAGGCCGATCCGGCGGGCCTCCGCGGCCCGTACCGCGTCGGCGGCCCAGCGGTACTCCTCCGCCCACTGCGGGCGCCGCAGGAAGCGCATCTCCCACTCAGCAGTGGTGAAGATCGAGCCAGCGCCGACCAGCCGGCGCGGGAAGCCGTACGACACCGCGAGCACGCCGGCCAGCGCGCAGGTGGCCAGCACCGTCACTGCCAGCGCTGCGGCGATTGGCCGCCGCCCCACCCGGGAGGCGGGATACGCGCGGCGGAAGAGGGCGTCGAGCCAGAGGCCGGCCGGTGGCACCGATGCCGCCAGGGCGTAGAGCACCAGCCGGTTGCCCCACGGCTGCCACTTGATCATCGCGGCGTGCAGCACCACCGCGATGATCACCACCAGGGCGTACGCGCGCAGCACCCCGGCCGCGCCGGGACTGATCCGGGCCGGCCGGGACAGCGCCGCCACGGTACCGATCAGCGCCAGTGCCCCGGCCAGCGGGAAGGCCACCCGATCCTCGTCCGGGTACCAGGACGTCACCGGGAAGATCTCCTGACCGAAGGTGATAGCGCGGTCCTGCGCATCGACACCGAACAGCCCGGCCAGGCCGAGGATCGCGTCGGCGGTGACCTCGCGCAGCGGGGCCAGCGGGGTGTCCAGCGCGGTGTGCCCGATGCGCAGCGCGTTCACCAGCACGGACGGCGGGTCGTGCCGTTCCATCGGGATGGACTCGCGCAGCCGCTCGGGCCCGAGCGGGTGGCCGAACTCGGCGTACACCCGCCCGAGGAACGGGCCGATCACCGTGACGGCCACCAACATGATCAACAGCGAGGCGCCGAGCGTACGGGCGACCCCGCCGGCCGGGAACCGGCGGCGCACGGCCGGCCGGTCGGCGTACGCCAGCCGCAGCTGGCCCAACCCCCAGAGCACCAGTAGCGGTCCCACCGCGAGCAGGCCGCTGGTCTTGGTCAGCGCAGTCAGCCCGGTGGCCGTCCCGAGAGTGAGCAGGTCGCCCAGGCCGGCCCGGCGGCGCAGCCCGTCCAGGGCCAGTGTCGCCGTGCACGCGACCCAGGCCGCGCAGACCAGATCGGTCTGGGTGCTGGTCGCCTGAAGAGCCACCATCGGTGTGGTGGCCAGCACGAACGCGGTGAGCAGTTGAGCCCGCCGACTGCCGCCGAGCTGTGCCGTCACCCGGGCCACCGCCAGCAGGGCACCCACCCCGGCGGCCCACTGGACCAGGTTGTACAGCGCGTCGCCGCCGGTGAACAGTCGCAGATGCAGCAGCAGGTACTCCGCGCCCGGCGGGATGGTCACCTGCCGGTGGATCGCCGTTGCCCAGAACGTCAGGTCGCCCTGGGCCACCCAACGCTCCACCTTCGGCAGGTGGTAGGTCTGCGAGTCGAAGTTGTTCGGCGCGGCCAGCAACGCGACCAGCAGCTCGATCAGGAGCAATCCGCCGATCGTGCCGGCCAGCAGCCGCTCGCCCCGACTCGCCGTACGCCAGAAGTCGCCGAACGTGGCCCGCCAGCCGGCGGCAGATCCGCCCCCGGCGGTGTCCGCATCCGAGGCGGCGGCCGAGCGGCCGGGCTTGGCGGACCGACCCGCGTCGAGCCGGCGGCGCCACCCGGCGGCCGTCGCGCAACCCGCCACGAAGAGCAGCCACGCCACGCCGAACGCGGCCGGTGTCAACAGCCGCAGCACGCCCAGCACCTCGACGGTCAGCACCGCGAAGACGCCGGTGGCCAGGGCCGCCCGGATCACCGCGAGCCGCCGGGGCGCGATGGTGTCCGCAACCTGTGGCCGTAACGCCACGGTGAGCAGTACGACGGCGGCGACAGGGGCGAGGAGGAGCGGGAAGCCGGCGGCCGACATGGCCGGAAGTAAACATCATCGACCCGAGCGGGCGACCGCGGATCTCCGACGACGGTCGCCAGCGTCCGGCCGGGCTGCCAGGCTAGGCTATGGCGGATACAACGCCGCCCTCGTGGAGAATCCCGTGAAGCTGTCGATCCTCATGCCGGTCTACAACGAGGAAGACCGCATCGCGGATGCCCTGAAGCAGGCGCTGGCGGTCGACTATCCGTGCGATTTTGAACTCGTGGTGGTCGATGACGGCAGCCGCGACGGCACCTCGGAGGTTCTCGACCGGGTCGACGACGCCCGGCTGCGGGTGATCACCCACCAGCGCAACGCGGGCAAGGGCGCGGCCATCCGGACGGCCGTCGCCAACGCCGAGGGCGATTACATGGTCATTCTCGACGCCGACCTGGAGTACGACCCACAGGACATCCCCACGCTGCTCGCCCCGGTGCTCGACGGTCGGGCGACGGTGGTCTACGGCAACCGCACCTTCGGCAGTCACAGCGCCTACAGCTTCTGGTACGTGATGGGCAACAAGGGCGTCACCATGGCGGCCAACGTGCTGTTCAACTCCTACATCAGCGACCTGGAGACCTGCTTCAAGCTGATGCCGGTCGAGCTCTACCGCTCGCTGGACATCCGTTCCCGTGGCTTCGGGATGGAGGCCGAGGTGACCGGCAAGCTCCTGCGCCGCCGGATCCGGCCGTTCGAGGTGCCGATCAGCTACCGGGCCCGGGGTCGGGAAGAAGGCAAGAAGATCACCTGGCGGGACGGTGTCGAGGCGATCTGGATCCTCGGCCGCGAACGCGCCCGCCGCCGCCCCGCGGGCACCACTCGGTAGCTGGCGTATCCCGCCTTTCTCGCCCGGCCCGTCCCTTGCCTCAGACCCGCGCTGGGGTGAGGAAGCCGGTCAGCGAGCGACGCAGCCCGGCCGGATCCAGCCCGTGCCAGCGATCGTGATCTTCGGCCGAGCCGTAGCGGCGTAGCTCGGCCCGCCCGACGCCGAGCGCGAGCAGCCGGTGCGGCCGGTCCGCCAGCGCCGCGGCGACCACCCGGGCCGAGCTGCCCGCCAGATAGGGCTCGACCAGGATCACCTCGGTGCCGGCCAGCGCGCGCAGGCCGGCGGTGTCGAACGGGCGTGGCCGGTGGGTGTACGCCACGGTCACCGGCAGGCCCGCCGCCGCTGCGAGAGCCGCGTCCAGCACCGGGCCGACCGCGACCAGCAGGGCCGCGCCGGCCCCCGCGTCCCGCACCACCACCAGTTCGCCGTCACCGCCGTACGGGCGCGCGTTGCGCTGCGTCGACAACCGCAGGTACGCCGAGGCGTCGCCGCCCACGGTGGTACGCAGCAGGTCGGGCACCTCGGCCGGGTGCCCGGGCACGTGCACGATCCAATCGGAGAGCGTGTCGAACAGCGCGACGTCGGCGGGACTCAGGTGGGTCCGGCCGGCCGCCGCCCGGTCGTACGAGGCGCCCACGCTGACCAGCACCGCGTTCGCCGCCTGGTGGTCGAGATCGAGCTTGATCTGCTCGTACGCCCGCTCCACGAGGAACGGCGCGTAGCTGTGCACGATCGGCCGGAGCCCGGTCAACGCCAGTCCACCGGCGACGCCCAGCATCAACTGCTCCCGGATACCGACGTTGAGCACCCGGTCGGGGTGCCGCCGGGCGGCCGGCGCGAACGCGTCGGCGGAGATGTCGGCGAGCACCAGTGCGGTACGCGGATTCTCGGCCAGCAGCCTCGTGGTGGTGTCGACGAAGCTTTCCCTCATGGCTGTTCCCCGTTCTCGACGACCGCCCCGTTCTCGACGACCGCCCCGTTCTCGACGACCGCCCCGTTCTCGACGACCGTTCCGTTCTCGACGACCGTTCCGTTCTCGACGACCGTTCCGTTCTCGACGACCGTTCCGTTCTCCACGACCGCGACGACGACGTGTGGCCGGTGGCCGTGATGTCCGGTGAGCGCGATGTGCAGCGCCTCGTGGTCCCGCCCGTCGACGGTGGCGGCGGTCCACCCGTTGACCGTGAACCGGCTCGCCACCCCGCCCGACCAGCCGTGCGTGGCGGAGGAGTTGTCGATCACTATCGCGGTCAGGTTCGCCAGGCCGGCCGCGCCCGCGTACGCGATCGCCTCGTGGTTGGAGCCCTCGTCCAGTTCGGCGTCGCCGAGGAGGACGTACACCTGCGGGTCGAGCAGGCCCTGGGCGCGCAACCCGAGCGCGGTGCCCACGGCCAGGCCGAGGCCGTGCCCCAGCGATCCGGAGCCGATCTCCACCCCCGGCACCAGCGTGCGGTCCGGATGGTCGCCGAGCCGGCTCTCCGGCCCGCCCTGATCGTCCAGCCAGTCCGGCGGAATGAAGCCCTTCGCGGCCAGCACCGCGTAGTAGCCGGCGACCGCATGCCCCTTCGAGAGCAGGAACCGGTCCCGGTCGGGCTGGTCGACGGTGGCGGGGGTGACCCGCAGGACCCGGTCGTAGAGCACCCAGAGGACATCGAGGGTCGAGTAGACGTTCGGCCCGAACTCCCGGCCGGCGCGGATCCGCTCCAGCAGCGGTGCGACGGGGTGCGGTCCGTCGAGCGGCGCGGCGTCTTGTCGGCCGGCGTCTTGTCGGCCGGCGTCGTGTCGGCCGGCGTCGTGTCGGCCGGCGTCGTGTCGGCCGGCGTCGTGTCGGCCGGCGTCGTGTCGGCCGTCGAGTGGCGCGGCGGCCTCGGCGACCCGGGATGTGATGGTGGCGAGTGAGGTCATGCGGATAGCCTGCAAGTTGAAGCGAGGTTCAACTCAAGGCAAAGTGATGCAGGAAGCTCTCACCATCGGTCAGCTCGCCGCCCGCAGCGGGGTGGCCCCCTCCGCGCTGCGCTACTACGAGCGGTTGGGGTTGATCCGGGCCGATCGCACCGGCGGCAACCAGCGCCGGTACCACCGCGGCGAGCTGCGCCGGGTGGCCTTCATCCGCATCGCCCAGCAGGTCGGCGTCTCGCTGGACGAGATCCGCTCCGCGCTGGACTCGCTGCCCGCCTCGCGTACGCCCACCGCCGAGGACTGGGCGCAGATCTCCACGGCCTGGCGGGAACGCCTGACCGAGAAGATCAGGCTGCTGAACCGGCTCCGAGACGACCTGGACGGCTGTATCGGCTGCGGCTGCCTGTCGCTGCGCCGCTGTTCCCTCTACAACCCCGGCGACCAACTCGCCAGCGAAGGCCCCGGCCCCCGCCTCACCATCCCCCACTGACACCCCCACCCCGCCGCCCCGCAGCGCCCCCTTGCCCGCGTCGCCCTCTCTGCCCGCGTCGCCCCCTTCGCCCCCCTTCGCTCGCGTCGCCCCCCTTCGCCCGCGTTGATCATGAAGTTGTTGTCACTCCGCCCGGCGTGTCGCGACAATAACTTCATGATCAACGCGGCGGGTGGGGTGGGGGTGGGGGTGGGGGTGGGGTCAGGGCACGGTGAGGAGGACCTTGCCGATGTGCTCGTTCGACTCGACCAGGCGGTGGGCGGCGGGGGCTTCGGTGATCGGGAGTAGCCGGTCGATGACGGGACGGATGCGGCCGGCCTCGATCAGGGGCCAGACCTGGTCGCGTACGCCTTGAACGATCGCGGCCTTCTGGTCGAGCGGGCGGGAGCGCAGCGCGGTGGCCGCCACCGTGCCGCGCTTGGCCAGCAGCGCGGCGAGGTCCAGTTCACCCTTGCGCCCGCCCTGCATGCCGATGATCACGAGCCGGCCGTCGGGGGCCAGGGCCGCGACGTTGCGCCCCAGGTACGACGCGCCCATGATGTCGAGCACGACGTCCGCGCCCCGCCCGTCGGTCAGCTTGCGGACCTCCTCGACGAAGTCCTGCTCCCGATAATCGATCAGGTGGTCAGCGCCCAGAGCCCGCAGCCGGTCATGCTTCACCGACCGGGCGGTCGCCACCACGGTCGCACCCAACGCGGTGCCGAGTTGAATCGCGAAGGTGCCGATCCCGCTGCCGCCGCCGTGCACCAGCAGCGTCTCGCCCGCCGCCAGGCCGGCCAACTGGACCACATTGGACCAGACCGTGCACGCCACCTCGGGCAGGGCGGCGGCGTCGACCAGGTCCACCCCGGAGGGCACCGGCAGCAGCTGCCCCGCCGGCACGGCCACTCGCTCGGCGTACCCGCCGCCGACCAGCAGCGCGCAGACCTGGTCACCCACCCGCCAGTCGGTCACCTCGGGACCGGTCGCGCTCACCACCCCCGAGCACTCCAGACCGGGGTACGCGGGCGCGCCCGGCGGCGGCGGATAGTACCCCTGCCGTTGCAGCAGGTCGGCCCGGTTGACCGCGGTGGCCCGCACGTCGACCAGCACCTCGCCCCGGCCCGGCTGCGGGTCGGGCACCTCGCTCCAGCTAAGCACCTCGGGTCCGCCAGGCTCAGGGATCGTGATTGCGCGCATGGGCTCATTCTTACCCGATCCGCCCGCCGCCCCAAGCTTCGCTCGCTCCCGCCTCTTTCCGACGCCACGGAGGGTGAGTGATCACGGCGGATCGGGTAGCCCTCGCCCGTACGCCGATCCGGGGGCGTGGCAGACTATGCACGGCCGCGCCGTGCGTGGCCCGGGAGGGTTCGCCTAGTGGCCGATGGCGCTGGTCTTGAAAACCGGTAGGGCGGCAACGTCCTCGTGGGTTCGAATCCCACACCCTCCGCACTCCGATCCGCCCGAGATCGAGCCCGCTCGGCGGAGGCGTGCCCCCCCACCTCCGGCCCGTACGCGCGGCAGAAGTCGGCGGCCCGGCGTCCCTGCTCCTGCGGCGTGCTCCAGTACCGACCCCGGATGCCCTCGCCTGTCCCTGTCGAGCTGAACCGTCAACGCCATCACATCAGTGAGGCTCGCCCGTCGGCACCCGAGCCCGTCGGCCGTGACCCGTTTATGCTCTCAGCTCGACAGGCCCCACTGCCGACGCCCACCCAGCAATCCGGCAGTGGCGAGCAGAAGCAACGGCCGACCCTTGGCGGCGGTTTGCTCGAATGCGGGCGGCTCGCGGGGTATGAAGGGTGCGCACAGCACACACATCCACCGGAAGGACCTGTGTCGATGTCCCTGGAACGACCGATCGCCCCGGACCCGTACGAGCTGCTGCCGACCGTCGCCTCGTTCACCGTGACCAGCGACGACGTGCAGAACGGCGAGCCGATGGACCCGATCCACGCCCACCCCAGCACCGGCGGCGGTAACGTCTCGCCCCAGCTGGCCTGGTCGGGGTTTCCGGCGGAGACCAAGAGCTTCGTGGTGACCTGCTTCGACCCGGACGCGCCGACCGGCAGTGGATTCTGGCACTGGGTGCTGGTCAACCTGCCGGCCGACGTGACGGAGCTGCCGCGCGGCGCCTCCGGCGATGATCTGCGCGGGGCGTTCACGGTGCGCAACGACTATGGCGAGCAGGGTTACGGCGGTGCCGCGCCGCCGCCCGGGGACCGGCCGCACCGGTACGTCTTCGCGGTGCACGCCCTCGACGTGGAGCGCCTGGAGGTCACCCCCGACGCCACCCCGGCCTACGTCGGCTTCAACCTGGCCTTCCACACCCTGGCCCGAGCCACCACCCGCCCCACCTACCAGATCACCGCCTGATCCAGCCGCAGCCCGGGCTCTAGTTGACCAAGGGGTTTGTGTCAGCGATCCAGCCGGATTCAGACGCAAACCTCTTGATCAACGCGGACAAGAAGGGGGCTGTTAGGCGGGGGTGCGGGCTACGGCGAAGACGGACTGGCCGAAGGGAGGGCGGGCCAGTTGCTCGGCGGCCTTGGTGGCGGGGAGGACCAGGGTGTCGTAGACCTTCACCATCGGGCCCTCCTTCGGCATCAGCCGGAAAACCTTGGTGGCCATGAAGTAGCCGATCAGGCCGAGGGCGTTCGCGTAGTGGATCTTCTCTACCCGCAGGCCGGCCTCGGTCATCGCCGCCGCCAGGGTCTTCTTGGTGTAGCGGCGGACGTGGCCGGTGGCGATGTCCGCCGGGCTCATCGCGAACTGGAACGCCGGCACGATGATGATCACAGCGCCGCCGGGCCGGACCAGTTGGCGCATGCTGTCCAGTGCGCCGACATGGTCCTCGATGTGTTCCAGCACGTTGTACGACACTGCGGCGCTGTAGTCGCCCCGCTCCGAGTGCGGCAGCAGCATCTGGCGTACCTCGATGCTCGGCCGGTCGGCGAGCCGCTCCTTGAGCGAGACCAGGCGATCCGGGTCGGCCTCGGTGGCGGTGAACCGGGGCAGGTGCTCGGACCACTCCAGCGCGTAGTCGCCAAGGCCACTGCCGATCTCGATCGGGTTGTCGCCGAGGTAGGGCAGTGCCAACTCGACGAACCAGCGCCGGTGGTTGACTGCGGTGGCGAGGCCCTCCAGAACCTCGGACTGCACGCGCTGATCCCCAGTGATTTCTGCCATGCGTCGATTCCTCACGATACGACTCGACCCGCGCCGGGACCGACTGAGTGAACCATCCGCTCGGACGGCGGCAATATCGGGGCCCGCGTTGGCCGAATTGGTCGGGGTTATGGGCACGATCGGTGGTGGCCAGCGAACCCGCCAGATACTACGGCAGGGTCCCGAACCCTGCACGGTGATGGCATCGGGGCAACTACGCTGTGAATTGCTATGACTACTCCTGATTCGGGCCGATCTGCCGGGGACCCCGGAGAGTCCGAGGAGCCCGGGGCGGGAGAGTCGGCGAGCGGGCCACGAGCGGCCGGCAACCGATTCCGCCATGGGCGCTGGCGGGACGTCCTCGCCGTGGTGAGTTTCACGGTCCTCAGTTTCTGGGTCACCGCCCGGATGTGGCGCCATCCCGGTGACGGCATTCGGGACAATCCGAATGATATGGCGCAGTTTGAATGGATGATGGCGCACGGTGCCCGAGTGGTGACGGAATTCGCCTATCCGTTCTCGTCGGATCGGATGAATGTCCCCGAATCGGTAAATCTGATGGCAAACACCTCGGTGTTGTCCGTTTCTCTGCCGATGACTCCGATCACCCTGTTCTTCGGCACCCGCACCGCCTTCCTGCTCTTCCTCACCTTCGGGATGATCGCCACGGCGGCCGCCTGGTACTTCGTGCTGTCCCGGGTGCTCATCGGCGCGCGCGGGCCGGCCTGGCTGGGCGCGACGTTCTGCGCGTACGCGCCGGCCGTGGTCTCGCACGCCAACGCGCACCCGAACATCGTGTCGCAGTACGTGGTGCCCCTGATCATCTGGCGTACGGTCCGCCTGGCCGGGTCCGGTCGCTGGCTGCGCAACGGCGTCCTGCTCGCGCTGATGATCGTCTGGCAGGCGTTCCTGAACCTGGAGATCCTGCTGATGACCGCGATCGGCCTCGGCGTGGTGATCCTCGCGCTGGTGATCGGGCGGCCCGAACTGCGCGGTCGGGCCCGTCCGTTCCTGGCCGGGCTGGGCGTGGCCGTGGTGATCTCCGGTGTCGTGCTGGCATACCCGCTGTACGTGCAGTTCTTCGGGCCGGGTGCCTACCATGGGCTGCCCTGGCTGATCCGGGGCTACTCGACCGACCTCGCCTCGTTCTTCGCGTACTCCCGTGAGTCGCTGGCCGGCGACGCGCGCGGCGCGGCCGGCCTGGCCAAGAACCCCACCGAGGAGAACGCCTTCTTCGGCTGGCCCCTGGTGATCCTGGTGGCGGCGCTGGTGTGGTGGCTGCGTCGCAACGCGGTGGTGATCGGCCTGGCGGTGCTCGGGCTGCTCTTCGCGGTGCTCTCCCTCGGCCGGGAGATCCGCTTCGAACGGAAGGGGACCGGTGTCCCGGGGCCGTGGGCGGCGCTGGAGGAACTGCCCGTGCTGCACTCGGTGGTGCCGACCCGCTGGGCGCTGGCCATCACCCCGATCATCGGGCTGCTGCTCGCGTACGGCACCGAGCGGGTCCGGGAACTGGCCGCCCGGTATCCCCGGTGGCGGTCGCAGATCCGCTTCGGCACGGTGACCGTCCTCGCGATGGCGCTGGTGCCGCTGCTGCCCACCCCGCTGCCGACCAAACGCCTCGAACCGACCCCCGAATTCGTCACCTCCGGGGCCTGGCGACCGTACCTGGCCGGCGGGCGCAGCGTGGTGACGCTTCCGCTGCCCGACACCGAGTACACCGAGCCGCTGCGCTGGTCCGCCCAGACCCGGCTGGCGATGCCGATCGCCCGCGGCTACTTTCTCGGCCCGGACACCCGCCCCGGCATGGATCGGGTGGCCCTGTTCACCGCGCCGCCGCGCCCGACGAGCAGCTTTTTCGCCAGCATCCGGCGCACGGGCGAGGTGCCGACGGTCACCCCGCAGGTCCGGCGGAACGCGGTCGAGGATCTGCGCTACTGGCGAGCCGGCGTGGTGATCCTCGGGCCGCACAAGCAGGCGGACGCGCTGCGCGCGGGAATGACCGCGCTGACCGGAATCGAGCCGGTTCACACCGGCGGCGTGTGGCTGTGGGACGTTCGTCCCCTGACCGGCTGAAGCCGATCAGGGGGTGCGGATGCAGCAGCCCTGGCAGACCTTCGGCTTGGGGAGGGTGAAGGCCAGGCAGCAGGTACGCCGCTGCACGGTGGGTTTGCCGTTCGGGCCGGGCACCAGCTCCACCAGGTCGGCCAGATCGAGTGTGGCGAGCAGCGTGTCGGCTGCCTCGACCGCCGAGCCGGGCAGCCCGTCGGCGGCCACCAGCAGCCCCTGCGCGATACCGGAGGCCACCGAGCCGAGCAGCGTACGGGCACCGATGCGGACCTCGTTCTGGATCGCGGAGATCACCGGGGACAGGTGCGCGTCCAACAGCGTGGCGCGCAGCGCGGCGAGCAACTCCCGCTCGTCGGCCACCACCCGGACCTGGGACGACCCGGTCAGCGCCAGCGGATCGGTGGGCAGCACCGCGACGGGGGCCGAGCGGCGCAGGCCAAGGGTCACCAGCGTGCGCCGATCCGAGAAGTGGATGAGGGTGGCGGCGGGTTCGAGCAGCGGCACCCGCCGGGCGGCGGCCCAGCCGAGCACGACCGGCAGTGCCGCCCAGTAGCTGTAGGCCTTCCAGGCGAGTGCGGCGGAGGCGTGCGGGGTGCCGTTCCAGAGGCGGGCGGCCGAGTCGAGCAGCTCCGGCAGTCGGCTGCCGTCGGTCAGGGTGGTCGCCGGAGCCCAGCCGGTCTCGTCGTCGACGACCAGCCCCGGCGCCAGCGCGGGCAGCACGTCGGTGCCGAACACAGCCCGCAGGGTCGCGGTGATCGGGGCGAGCGGCGAGGCCGGGGTGTCGGCGGGCAGCACGACTTTCACCTGCTCCACCTCCATCCGATACCCGCTTTTACTAAGGCTAGCCTAACCATAGTTCTCGGCGTCCGAAAAGCCTGGTGGGGCGGTGGAGGAGAGGCCCGGATCACCTGCGCCGGCGTGGTCACTAAGCGTGCAGGCCTGGGAACTCGGCGCAGTATCGGCAGAAAGCGTTCACGGGTCAAGCATCTTGTCGAGAAGGTGCCAGTACCTGTGCGTGCCCGACGGCCAAACGTGAAACTTGTACTCCCGGCCACGAGGAAGCTGATGACGACCTCACCGCTCGATCGGGCTGCCGACTCCTTCGCCGCCGAACTCGCTCGGCACCGGACGGAGCGGGGGCTGTCCAAGAAGCAACTGGCGACCCTGATGGGCTTCGACCCCTCCTACGTCAGCCACGTGGAAGGGCGGCGGCACCGACCCACCGAGGACTTCGCGCGCCGGGCCGAGGCCGTCCTGGAGGCCAGCGGCGCGATCTGGCAGCGCTTCCGGGAGTACGACCACCTGCGCCACGCGCGCGCCGAGCGCAGCCAGCGGGAGCCCATCGCGCCCGACCGGTGGTTGCCGCCCGGCACCGGCCTGATCGTCGAACGCGAGACGGCCGTCCTGACCTACACCGAGACCGGCTACCGCTGCGTCATCCGCCGGGAGTTGTACAACGCCGGCACCGAGCCGGTCACCCGCTACCTGGTCCGGGTCGCCGTCGACCGCTACCCCAACGATCCGGGCCGGTCCAACCGGCACCACCGGGAACGCCCGCTCACCTTCGCCGAGCTGAACCTGCGCGCGTGCCGCGAGGAGGGTGGCGAGCAGGAGATCATGCACTGGCGGGCCAAGCACGACCGGGACGCGTTCAAAGAGATCTGGCTGCTCTTCGAGAACGCCGAACGGCGGTTCCCGCTATACCCCGGCCGTCGCGCCACCATCGAGTACACATACCTCGTCGGGCGGGACAAGTGGGGCCCGTGGTTCCAGCGCGCAGTTCGCGTACCAACCCGTCACCTGGCCATCAGGGTGGACCTGCCGGCCGAGCTGGACCCACAGGTCTGGGGCGCGGAGACCTCGCTCTCGGCGGAGGAGGGGCCGTTGCGTACGGCGATCGTCCGGCACGACGAGGGAGCACGGGCGATCTTCGAATGGGCGACCGACGAACCGCCGCTCAACGCCCGGTACCGGTTGCAGTGGCGTTTCCGCCCGGAGCCGGAACCCGAGCCGGAGGTCGACCGGGTCAGACCGTCCGAGCGGATGCGCGCGCTCGGCATCGTCCAGCGCGGCGCGGACCTGCTGCGACAGCCGGCCCGCCCATTCGACCTACCCGGCGAGGAGGCGATCGCCCGGGAGACCGTCGACCGGCTGGTCACCGCGCTGGCCCGCCTCGACGAACTGCATCCGTTCGGGAAGGGGGTGGGGATCGCCGCACCGCAGCTCGGCATCGACCGCGCGGCTGCGGTCGTCCGCCCACCCGACCGGGCCGCCGAGCCCGTGGTGCTGCTCAACCCTCGGGTGGTCGACATCTCCGTCGACACCGACGAACAGTACGAGGGCTGCCTCTCCTTCTTCGACCACCGCGGACTGGTGCCACGACCGCTACGGCTGGACGTGGAACACGCCCAACTCGACGGCGGCCGCGTGATCACCTCGTTCGAGTTCGGCATGGCCCGGCTGGTGGCACACGAGGTCGACCACCTGGACGGCCGGCTCTACGTCGACCGGATGGCACCGGGGGTACCGCTGGTGCCGATCGAGGAGTACCGCGAGTCCGGCCATCCGTGGCGGTACTAACGCTCCCGGCACGACCGATCCCAGCCACGACCATGCCCGCCCGGTGGGAACGACGGCGAACGGACATGGTCGTGCGGGGCGGGTGCGAGGCCCGCCCGATCGGGGGACCGGGGCGCGTGCCCCAGGGGGCAGGGGCACGCGCCCCGGTGCGGGGGGAGGAAAGCTTTACAGGTTGCCGAAGGTGTCGTACCGGATGCGCTGCGGGGGCACGTCGTCGGCGGCGAGTACCCGCAAGGTCGAGCGGACCATCGGCGCGGAACCGGAGACGTAGCAGTCGTGCGTCGTCCATGGGCCGTAGCGGGCCACCACGTCGGGGATGTCGCCCTGCTCGCCGTCGAAATCCGGGTCGTCGCCGCACGCGGCAGTGACCGACAGCCACGGGTGGGCCGCCACCAGTTCCCGCAACCCTTCGAGACCGTAAAGGTCCGCCTCGGTACGGGCACCGTAGAAGACGTGCACCCAGCGGGCCTGGTTGACGTGGGTCAACTCCTCCACCAGCGCCTTGATCGGAGCCAGCCCCACGCCGCCGGCAACGCAGAGAATGTCCCGCTCCGACGACCGGTCCAACGTCATCGAGCCCATCGGCGCGGCCACCCGCAGCAGGTCGCCCGGCTTCAGCCGGCGAACCAGGGCACCGGACAGCCAGCCGGCACCCTCGGGCGTACGGATGTGGAACTCCAACACGTTGTCGTCGTTCGGGGCGTTGGCCACCGAGTACGTCCGCCACACCCGGGGGTGGTAGCGGGGTGCCTCGACGCTGACGTACTGCCCCGCCTTCCAGGACAGCGGATGTTGCAGCGCCTGGCAGGTGAAGACGGCGGTGTCCGACCCGTACCGCTGGTGGGTCAGCACCTCGGCGTGCCAGAACGGTGGGTTCGTGTCCGCCGCCGCCCCGGCGAGCATCTTCTCCACGATCGCCGCGTACGCGTCCCGCCACGCCTGGTCGTACGCCAGGTCCCAGCCATCCCCGGCGATGCTGCGCAGCGAGTCGAGCAGTGCCCGGCCCATCGTGTCGTAGTGGCTCGCGTCGACGTGGTACTTGCGGTGGTCCCGGCCGAGCGCGCGGAGGAACTCGTCGAAGCTCTCCGGGTCGTCCACCGTGTGGATCGCCGCGATGATCGCTTCGAACAGCCGGTCGCCCTGCCCAGCCATTTGCACCGGGAAGAGCTTGCGCAGCTCGGGATCGAGAAGGAACAGCCGGGCGTAGAAGTACTCGGTCAGCCGGACCCGATCCTCCTCGACCAGGGTCCAGCTCTCCTTCAGCAGCCGCGCGAAGGTGTCCACGGGCGCTCCTTACTTCCGGCGGCGGATCGGGCCCCCATAGAATGTCCACGGAGCGTGTCGGGTGGTCGCACAGAATGTGCGATAGCTTCGCGAGGCTGGCTCAGTCGCCTGGCTGTCACCGCTGCACCCGGTCGGGCAGAGTGGTGCGGTGACCACTGAGCTCATCCGTCCGGTGGGCCGCCGGACGCTCGGCACCGAGACGCTGCTGGTGCTCGGCCTGTCGCTCGGGCAGTCCGCCGTCTACGCCACCGTGTCGATCATCGCGAAGCTCACCGCGGAGGGTGGGCTGTCGAGGCAGACCGCCGCCCTGAACACCTCGGCGTCCGCCCGGCCCTACCTCGATCTCACGTACCAGCTGCTCGGCATCGTGTTCGCGCTGCTGCCGGTGCTGCTCGCCGTACATCTGCTGGCGCGGGACCCCGGTGATCCGGTGCGGACCCTCGGCCTGGACGGCCGGCGGCCCGGGGCCGACCTCGCCCAGGGCGCGGGGCTGGCGGCGCTGATCGGGCTGCCCGGCCTGGCGCTGTTCTGGGCGGCCGCCCAGCTCGGCCTCAACGCCACCGTGGTGCCGGCGGCGTTGCCCGACCTCTGGTGGGCGGTGCCGGTGCTGATCCTCGCCGCCTTCCAGAACTCGATCCTGGAGGAGGTGATCGTGGTCGGCTACCTGATGACCCGGCTGCGTCAGCTCCAGTGGCGGGTCGCCGCGATCGTCGCGACCAGCGCGTTGCTACGCGCCTCCTACCACCTCTACCAGGGCTTCGGCGCGTTCGTCGGCAACGCCGTGATGGGCGTTGTGTTCAGTCTCTTCTATGTGCGTACCCGCCGGATCATGCCGCTGATCGTGGCGCACGCCCTACTCGACATCGTCGCCTTCATCGGCTACACGCTGCTCCCCGACTCCTGGTTCACCTGGCTCTGACCCTGCCCCGGGCTTGGAGTGGGCCGGGTGGGCGGTAGGCGGCGACGGCGCGGGCCGCCAGGCGCTCTGCCGCCGCCGAGCCGCCGGCCGCCGCGGCGAGCACCGCCGCACCGGGTAGCAGCCGGGACGCCAGCCGCAGGGCGAGCCAGCCGCCGGCCTGTGCGGTCAGCGGGGCGGCCAGCCGCCAGGCCGCCTCGACCGCCCGGGGCCCCGGTGGTTCGCCCGGCCCGTCGATCGTCCGCGCCGCCGCCAGTGCCGATCGGGCGCTCGCCAGGTCCGGATGCACCTGGGCCAGCACCAGCAGCTCGGCCGCCCGCTCCGGGTGCGCCGGATCGCGCTCGTACGCCGCCGCCACGTGCAGCACCAGGTTCGCCTGCGACCAGAGCACCGCAGCCAGCTCGACCACTGGGGCGAATGCTCCGGCGAGTGCCGCGCCCACCCCACCCACCGCGGCCTGCCGGACGAACCGCCGGGTCGCCAGCCGGGCCAACCCGTCGCCGTCCGCCCGCGGATAGGTCTCCCGCAGCCGCCGGGCCCACTCGTCGGCCACCGGGCCGAGCGCCTCGACCGCGGTCAGCGCCAGCAACTCCGGAGCGAAGCCCGGATGATCGAGTACGCGCACCGCCAGCGACCGCAGCTCCGCTTCCGCCGTACCCTTCGCGGTGTCACCCGATCCGGCCCGGCTGGTGACCGGTCCGGCATTGATTTCGGCCTCGTCCACTCCGGCCTTTTTCGGCGCTGTCTTCTTGGCGGCGCTCTTGCGCGGCTTCGCGGCGACCTTCTTCCGCGCCGGCGGGGCTGGCTGGGGTGTGATGTCGTCCGCCCGGCTGTCCGGAGTTGGCTGCGGTGTGGTGTCGGCCACCCGGCCGCCCGGGCTTGGCTGCGATGCGATGTCGTCGGGCGGGCTGTCCGGCGCCGGGTCGGTCCGCGCGTCCGGGTGGTCGTCCGCGTCGGCCGATCCCACGGCGAACGGCGGTGCGGGTGCCAGCGGTGGGGCGGACGAGTCAGGCCGGGGTGGCGGCTGCTGCTCCGGAGCGGGTGGCGGCTGGAACAACACGCTCGGCGCGGCCTTCGCGCGTCGGGGGCGCGGCACACCGGAGCCGCCCGGCGAGTCCTGGGCCGGCGGGGTGGGCGGCGGGGTGAAGGTCGCCTTCGGGGAACGCCGGCGTGCTCCCTCGGCAGATTCTGGCTTGGTCTGCTCGCTGGGCGGCTGCTCCTGCATGTCGATGGAGCGTAGTCCTGATCACGGCGACGCACAGCGGTGGAACAAGCCTCATCCGGCCGCGTACGCCTGGTTCCGGTAGTCGCTTTGCTCCCGGCCGGGCGTGGCCTGTATCCTCGGGCGCGGTGGTGTGTAAACCACCGGGGAGACTTCGCCTAGTCTGGTCTATGGCGCCGCACTGCTAATGCGGTTGGGGTCTTAAAGCCCCTCCCGGGTTCGAATCCCGGAGTCTCCGCAGCAAGGGTTGGACGGAAGCCGTTCTGATCTCAGCCGCGTCCTCTGGGCGCGGCTTCCCTGTTCCGCCCGCCCGACGACGGCGCAGGCGTCCCGGTTTCCGGTTCGAGCCGCTGCGCCAGACTGAACCCCATACCCGAGGCTCCGGTGCAGGTCTGGAGTACGAGGTCGAAGTCGCTCATCCAGGAGGGAATCGGCCCGCCCTTACGTGACTGCCACTTGTGGCCGACGATTCGGTAGCGCCCCGCGCACGGGCCGGTCATGACCTTGACGATGGTGCCCTTGTCGATGTCGTCGATCCAGTGCCAGCCGGCGTAGTCGTGCCCGGCAAGAAGGCAGGTGGGCACAGTCATCCAGGTCACCAGCTTTCTTCTGTCGATCATCGCTTGGGAGCCGAGTGCGGTGACCGGGTTGAGGCGTACCGTCTTCGGCTTCGCGGCCGATCTGGTTCTCGGCGTCTGGGTGTCCACGGCCGGGGCCGGGGCGTTGGACGGCGCGGTCGACAGGTAGGGCAGCGGTGTCGCACGGGTCGGCCGGCTCGGTCCTGGAGCAGGGCTGGGCAAGGGCTGGGTCACCGGCCTTCCGGTCCGTCCGGGGGTCGGCGGGGCAACCGGGCGTGGCGTGGCGACGGCCGAGGCCGAGAGAGCAAGGGTGACCGTGCCCAGCAGAGCACCCAACCGGACGGACCTTTTCACGATGATTCGACTCCTCGGGGAGGCAAGGGCCGATAGGGTGGTGCGATTTGACCAATTATCCGGGTCTGCCCCGGATTGGCCAAGATGATGTGCCGGGCGAGTCATCGCCCTGCCGAGTCACCACCTGCCCTCGACGCGTCGCTGACGGTCAGCCGACCCCGGTGCGTGCCTCGGCCGCTTGTCCGGTAATGTGGTGCGCCGAGGCAGGGATCCTGGGGCGAGCCGACCGGCAAATCCCGGTGCCTGCACGCGAGGCCGGATGTGTAGACTGGCCGAGCACCAGCGCCCGTAGCTCAACGGATAGAGCATCTGACTACGGATCAGAAGGTTAGGGGTTCGAGTCCCTTCGGGCGCGCAAACGATCAAGGCCGTGGCCAGCAGAAATGCCGGTCGCGGCCAGTTTCTTTCCCACTTTCGCGGCCGTTTCTCCCACTTGTTGGGACGGTGGTGCTCCGTTGGTGCTCGAGCGTCACCGTGCTGTCCGGCCAGCGGCCGATTCTGATTCACGCTGCTCACCTGAGTGCCTGCCACTGTTCTACTCTGAGTCGCCTTCGGCGCATGACACACTCTCGCCTTATCAGCTGCCAGATTCTGCCCTTCCGGGAATCGGCCGGACAGCCGGCCGTGCACTCAGTGTGGTCACCGTAGGCGTCAGTCCGGGGGATCCCCGCCCAGCCAGAGGAGAACCAGTCATGCTGAGAAGAAGGTGGGCGGCGGTGGCTCTTACCGCCATAGCAATCGGTGCGGCGGCACCTCCAGCAGGACCGGCGGTTGCCGCGACGAATCGGGACCGGGTAGCCAGCGGCGACGCCGCGTCATCCGGTCACCGGGCTACGAGCGTCATGGTGACGCCGAGCCGGGACATCGCCGCCGGGACGGCTCCCACCGCCGAAGTCACCGCGATCTTCGGGCCCGACAACCGGGTGCCGGTCCGCACGACCACGACGTATCCGGCCAGCGCCACCGTCCTGCTGACCTTCGACGGCGGCCAGTGCACGGGCTTCATGATCAGCGAACGTACCGTCGCGACCGCCGGACACTGCCTGCACACCGGCGGTCGGACCGGTACCTGGCGGACCAATATCGTCGCCTACCCGGGCTACGACGGCACGACGGCCCCCTTCGGTGCATGCACGGCGGTCCAGTTGACCGTCCCGCAGAGCTGGATGACCGGCCCCGTCAACTACCCCGGCCCGCCCGACCCGGCCTACGACTATGGGGCCGCACGACTCAACTGCACGATCGGCACCAGGACCGGCTGGCTTGGCCTCGGATACACCACGCAACGCCTGACCGGATCCTGCACCACCACGCAGGGGTACCCGGCCGGCCGACCCGGGCAGTGGGCGAGCAACGACTTCATCCGTGCCGAGGACGCGAACGCACTCTACGTCCAGCACGCCTTCACCAGCGGGCTAGAGGGCAGCCCGCTCTACTACACGCCCAATCCGGACGACTGGTGTCCAACGCTCCCGCCGCTGGTGATTCCGTGCCCGTGCCCGCCGCCGCCGCCAGATCCCTGCATGTGCCCCGCCCCCTTCGCGACGGCACTGGGGATTCTCACCAGCGGCCCGTACGACAGCGGGCCTGGCCGCACGAACAACATTGCCCTCCGGATCACGCAGCCGGTTATCAACAACTTGATGCAGTGGCGTTGAGCCCTTCGTGCCAGTTCGCTCCCGGGTGGATCCCTCGGCGGTCGACCGCCTGCCCGGGAGCGAACGGCTACGGCCGGTCCCCGGGACGGAGAACCGGTCAGACCGACCGGGTCGGCGCGGACTGGGTGGGCTCGGAGCGCAGTCTGGCGCGTACCTTCTCGGCGTCCAGGTGGCCGAGTTGCTCCAGGATCTCCAGCGCGCGCTGCCAGGCGTCGCGGGCGAGGTCCAGCGCACCGGCGGCGTGCTGGCTGTCGCCGAGATGGGTGAGCGTCGTCGCCTCGTAGTAGCGCTCGGCCGCCTCCCGCCACAGGACCAGCGCATTCTCGTAGCAGCGGATCGCCTCCGCTTGGTGGTCCAGCCGGAAGTGCACATAGCCGAGGCTGTCCCAGGTGTGGGCCTGCCAGTACCGGTTGCCGACCTGCTGTTGCAGGACCAGCGCCTGCGTACAGCGGTCGAGTGCCTGCCGGTAATTCCCCAGTTGGCTGTGGTACCAGCCGATGTTGTTCAGCGCGTTCGCCGTCCCGTTCGTGTTTCCCGCAGCCGTGAACAGGTCGCGTGCCTGCTCAGCGTGGTAGAGCGCCTGCTGGTACCGGCCCTGACGCTCGGCCAGGATGCCGAGATTGAGGTGCGCCCGCGCGCTGCCGATCGCATCGCCGAGGGTGGTGTAGAGCGCGAGGGACCGGTCCAGGTGGTCATGGGCCTGGTCGTAGTCCTCCAGCCGCAGGCAGGCCACCGCCCGGTTGCGATGGGCGCGCGCCTGGCCGTCCCGGTCATCGGCCCGCGACGCGGCGACCAGCGCGCGCTCCTGGACCACCAGTTGTTCCTGCCACGCCCCGAGCCGATCGAGGTACGTGTTGACGGTCCAGGCCAGCTGCCACGCGTGCGTGTCGAACCGGGCATCCACGGCGAGGCCCACGACGGCCAGCAGCACCTGATGCTCCCGGGCGAGCCAGCGCCATGCCTGCGCCCGATCGGTGAGCGGGGTGGCCGCTGTGCCCGTACGGGCCGGGGCCAGGCTGATCGGGTCGCGTTGGTCGTAGAGGAGCAGATCCGCGGCGTACGCGGTGTGCAGGTAGTAGTCGAGGAGCCGGCCGAGCGCCTCCCGGCGTACCGTCTCGGGCTCATGCCCGGCGACCAGCTCGGCCGCGTAGGCGCGCAGCAGATCGTGCAGGACGAACCTCGCCGGTAGCTGCTCCGCCGCCAGGTTCGCGCGGACCAGGGCGGCCAGGGTCCGGCCCGCCTGTGCCTCGGGCACGCCGGCGAGACTCGCCAGCGCCGGCACGCAGACGTCCGGCCCTGGGTGGAGTCCGAGCAGCCGGAACGCCCGCGCCGAGGTCGGGTCCAGATTCCGGTACGACCACGAGAAGACCGTCCGGATGTCGGCGCGCGGGTCGCCGTGGCTGAAGCTGTCGAGAACCGCCGGCTCGGTCAGCTCGTCGGCGAGCCGGCCGAGGCTGAGGCCGGCCTGGATGGCGGCCCGGCTCGCCACGATGGCCAGCGCGAGTGGTAGTCCCGCGGCAGCGGCGATGATCCGGTTCGCTGCCTCCGGCTCGTTCTCCACGCGTGCCATGCCGAGCCGCTGGGCCAGCAACTCGTACGCCTCCATCCGGGACAGCGGGTCGAGGATGATCGGGTGTGCCTCTTCGATGGTGACCAGCCCGGGCAGGTGACCTCGGCTGGTGATCAGCGCCAGGCACCCCGGCGAACTGGGCAGCAGCGGGCGAACCTGGTCGGCATCGCCGGCGTTGTCGAGCAGTACCAGCACTTGTCGGCCCGCCAGCAGGCTGCGGAACAGTCCGGATCGGGCATCCAGGCCCACCGGTACGCGTTGTGCCGGCACCCCGAGAGCCTCAAGGAACTCGCGAAGCACCTCCGCCGGGTTCGCCGCCGGCCCGGTCGCGTCGAACCCGCGAAGGTTGACGTAGAGCTGCCCGTCGGGAAAGCGGTCGGCGACCTGGTGGGCGTAGCGGACCGCCAGGGTCGTCTTACCGACCCCAGCCATACCGCTGATCAGCGCGATCGGCACGGTAGCCGCGCTTCCGTCGGCCGGCAGCAGGGCGGCCAGTCTGGCCAGCGCCGCCCGCCGACCCACGAACGAGGGAACGGCCGCCGGCAGTTGCCGAGGTGTCACCTGGTCAAGAGGACCCGCCGGCCCGGGCTGGGCCGGCGGTGAGGTGCCGCCGGAGCGCCGGCCGAGCTGGATGTGGGCAGCGGTCCGCAGCCGGTCCTCGGTACGGGCGGCATCGGCGATTCTGAGTAGCTGCCAGTGCTCCGCATCCCACCGGCTCAGATCCGTAAGCTCGGCCGGCAGTTGAATGCCGGCCTGGTCGGCGTGGGCCAGACAGGCGTTGACGAACGCGACGACAAAGGGCCAGTCAGGCAACGACTTGGCGGTGAGCTTGTCACTCAACGTCGAGCGGGCCAGCGGCTGTCGTAACGATGCCGAGATGGCGACCAGCGTGTTCAACGACGGGGCCCCGGCGAGCTGCCGGAGGCGTTTGAGTTCGCCGACGAACCGGGCCAACGCTTCCTGCGCCTCCCGGCCTGATCCGCTCATGCGTCTGCTTTCCCCTCGCGCAGGGCGAGCCGTCACATTCATCGATAATATCCGATGCCGATCTTCAGGGCCATCATTCGGCGCTTCACTGCTCGACCTTCGACCGATGAGGGCCCCGGCCGCACGGGAACGAGGCTGTCCGCCACCACGGCCGGCCCTCATCAACTCGCACGGCTTCCCACCGACCTGCGGCGCAGCGGGTTCGTCAGGTAGGCGCGCTCGAAGGGCTCGAATTCCTAACCATTGGTCTGTAGTCGGACTCAAGTCTGAGATGGGCTGGGCCGGGTGTACCGGCGGTGTGGCTGTCGTGACGAGGAGACGGGTAAGCAGTTCGGCGTTCGCTGCGAGCGGCTGGCGGACCTCAGTCATGGGCGCTGGTACTTCTCGTTGCAGGTACCCGGCGTGGATGGCGGTCGTGATCGGGTTCGTCGGGGTGGCTTCGCCACGCCACCCTCGGCCTTGGCCTGCTTGGCGATCGCCGGGTGGGTCACCTCCAGCCACTGCGTGACGGCCTCGGGATCCTGCTCGTAGGCCTTGCGGATCGGCTTCTGCGGTGACAGTCCCCACGACCGCACGTACTTGCCGATCGTGACCAGCGACAACCCGATACCGAACCAGTCACGGATCAACTGCCGCACCTGCGGCGGGTCCACAACCAACCCCGGCAACGCCACCTGCTCCGGGCACTGATGGATAACCGCCCGCTGCACCCGCGCCTGCTGCCGCGCCGTCAACGCCTTCTGCTCATCCGGCCGCCGACCACGTTTCCGGGCGTTCAACCCCCGATTCCCCTTACGGCGAAACGCCTCCACCCACACCCACACCTCTTCGGCCAACAAGAGAGATCGGCAGTAGGCGAGGTCGGGATCCCAGGCGCGGTGATGCTGTGCCTCGGATGATGGGCGGCGGCGTGGGATGCGGCGTGTCGGGGTGTTGGGGCTGATCGGGTGGGCACCAGTTGCGGCATGTTGGGGTATGCCGTCCGGTGCGCAGCACGAGTTGCGGCAT
>NZ_BOPC01000098.1 GCF_016863555.1 Micromonospora qiuiae
AGCGGTGGGGGTGGCCCGAAGCGTCGGCGCCCAAGCCCCCGACGTCGACTGCTCGGGGTTGATGGTCAGGTGAGCCGAAACAGGTCCTCGACGGGCCCCCACTCCAAGCCTCCGCCAGGAGCCAGAGCGGCTTCACCCCATGACACGCCGAGCAGCCCCTCGTCCGAGTTGCAGGCGAAGCCGACGAGCAGCGCCATGGGCTGCGGGGAGAGGTCTTCGATCGCCTGGCGCAGCAGCGTCCGGTCACGGGCCTCGTCCGGCGTCGGGGGCATCTCCGGCAGGGTCGGTTCTTCGTATCCGGGCTGTGGGCCGAAGAGGATCAACAGGTCGCGAATCAGCTGATTCTTGAAGCGACCCCGGACGCGCCGCATATCGATGCCGCGGCGCTTGGCGTACATCCATGGCAGCAGCAAGTGGTCACGGCAGATGGTGACGCGCACCTGTGCACCCGGCGGATGCACGTCCTTGACATCCGGCAGGTCCTGAAGCTGCTCATGCAGCGACTCGTACTGCTGCTTCCAGCGGGTCGGACCGAAGGCATGATCCGTGTCCAGCGCCGAGGCCATGCGCGCACTCTTGGCGAGTTCGACAGCCCGCTGCAGGGCCTTGGGTATCCGTGCCCGCAGGTCGAGGACCAGGTCCGGGCCGAACTTCTCCACCGACCAGCGGGACGGCTCCTCAGCAACCCCCACGCCATTCACCCCTTGTATCGAGGCGGTCACCGACCGATATAAGGTCTCACATCTGACGATGCAATCGACAGCCCTAACGACGTGGCAGGAGTTGCGCCTGGCCAACGCCGAGGTGCCCAGCGTCGACCAGGCGGGGGTCATCGGATCCTGGGCAGGTGGAGCCGGTTGGTGGGTATCCCGGCGGCGGGGAGTCGGTGCCGGGCCGTGTCGAGCATCGCGGGTGGGCCGCAGACGTAGACGTCCTGGCCGGAACGATATTGGTAGAGGCCGAGGGTGAGCGCGTCGCCCTGTTCGGCGGGAGCGACGCACCGGTCGTGGGAGAACGCCGGCACGACGGTCAGCCAGGGATGAGCCCGATCGAGCTGGTCGAGGGTGATCGAGTCGTAGAGGTCGGCGAAGGTGCGCGCCCCGACGACCAGCGTCACCCGGCGACCGTCCGGTGCGGCGGCGACCTGCTCGACCAGGGCGCGCAGCGGCGCCAGCCCGGTGCCGCCGGCCACCAGCAGCAGGTCACCCCCGCCGGCCGCGCACAGGCCGATGTCGACGGGTGGGCCGAGGTGGAGCAGGTCGCCGGGGCGTACCCGATGGACGAGATCGGGGGAGACGGTGCCGGCGGCCACCGCGCGGACGTGCAGCTCGACGGTGCCGTCGGGGCGTGGGGCGTTGGCCGGGCAGTACCAGCGCCACCGGCCGGGGTGCCGGGGCACGCAGACCGGCACCGCCTGACCTGGCCGGAACGGCAGGCGACGCCAGGGGCGTACGGTCAGGATGGCGACGCCCTCGGCGGCCAGGTCGCGGCCGGTCACCTCGGCCGGCCAGAACGCCGGCCCGTCGCCGACGCGCCCGGCGGCGCGCTCGATGAGCCCCCACGCTCGCGACCACCGCCGATCCCAGTCGGCGGCGAGCTGCGGCGGGCACAGTTGCGCGGCCACCGGCGCCAGCGCGGCACCGATCAGCGGGCCGTGCTCCGGCCGCAGCCGGTACCGGCGGTGGACCCGGCCGAGCACCGCCAACAACGCCAGCCGCCCGGCCCGGTCGGTGCCGCCGCCGACCAGCCGCGCCAACGCGGCGACGACCAGCGGTAACGCCCGCTGCGGCAACAGCCCCGGGCAGCGCTGCTCGATCCGCACCCGGAAGCGCGCGGCAGCCTCGGTGATCGCCCCCGGCGGCTGGTCGTCGGCCGCCAGCACCCCGGTCAGGTAGTCGGCCGCCCGCCGCCGCTGCGCCTCCGGCAGCCCCGGCCAGCCGTCCAACACCACACCGCCGGCCGCGAGCTGCCGGGTCAGGTGCGCGGTGAGCCGATCCAGATCAACCCCGATGAGGTACGGCGACAGCTCCGCGTCCGCCCGCACCAGCCGCAGCCACCGACCCACCGCCTCCTCGCTCACCGGCCCTCCCCCGCCTGGTGCTTCGCGTGGCGGCAGTTGGTGTGCCGGGACTGCCACTGCCGCAACGCCTGCCGCATGCGCTCGGCCTCGGTGTTCGCCGTGGTCAGCTCCCGATGCAGGCGGTCCATTTCGTCGGCGACCCGACCCAGGTAGTCGTACACCTGGGCGGGGTCGATCCCCCGCCAGCGACGGTCGAAAGTGGCGGCCCGGACGTGGTGCGGATGCAGCCGCTCCCCGGTCAGATAGATCATCGCAGCGCCGCCTCCTGCTCGGCGAGCAGCGCGCGGACCTGCTCCTCGCTCAGCCCGCGCTCGTGGAGTACCCGCCGCCCCCACCGGTGCAGCCGGCACGGATGCGGCGCCCGGTCGTTACGGCAGCGCGGCCCCTCGGGCCACTGCTCGGCCGCATGCACGGCCAACGCCCGCACGGCGAAGCCGACGTCCTCGGCGGTCACGTACGGCGGCATCGGCAACTCGCCGAGCGCCTGGTCGATCGCGTCCATGTCCCTCCCTGGCTGTCTGCGGCACCGAGGCGGGCGGGGACGGCAACACGTCTCACCGGTCGACGCCCACCGGAGCCCAGCACCCGCCCCGGGCCATGCGCCCAGCCTCGGCGAAGAGCTGACCAGGAACTACAGCGCCGAAGCAGCCTGTGAGACGCAGAAAAGAGGCATCTGCGTACCCGTGTGATCGACGCAGAGTCACTACAGTGACGACAGAGCGGAGGGAGATCGGCCGTGGCCCTGAAGCGACACCGGCTTTGTCAACGGCGCAAGACACTCGGGTACAGCCAGGAACGTCTGGCCGACCTGCTCGGCGTCGAACGATCTACTGTGGTGCGCTGGGAGAATGCCGAGACGGATCCGCAGCCGTGGCATCGGACCCGGATCGCCTCCGCGTTGGGAGTTACGCTCGAACAGCTCGACGACATGCTCGTCGACGTGTCAATGGCAGTGCATCGAGGGCAGGCTGTGAAGGACATGGAGTGTGATCCCGTTTCCCCCGCTGCTCGGTCTGATCTTCTGGGCGGCCTCCGGACCTTCCTCATCAGCTATCTAACCGACGCCGATCGACCGGCACCCTCGCTCGTGGAGGTCCGGCGTGCTGTAGGCAGGCTGCACAACCACTACCAGCGGGCGAGCTACATGTCGGTCGCCCGGCTGCTGCCAGATGTGCTCACTCAAGCAATGGCCCTGAGCAGCAGTGCCTCCGGTATCCACCGCAGTAGTGCCTTTCGGCTGCTCGCTGCCGCCTACATCGCCGCATCGAAGCTCGCGGCCAAGGTGGGAGATAGCGAGACGACGCTGCTGACAGCTGACCGGGCGTCCACCGCCGCTCACCTCGCCGGCGATCAAGCGCTGGCGGCTGTTGCCGCGTACCAGGCGGCTTGCGGACTGATGCGGCAGCCCGGAAGAACGGCAGACGCCGAGCAAGTGGTGCAAACCAGCATCGACGCTTTGGGCTCGGCTCGGCCTGTCTCCGATCCGGATCTGCTCTCTGTTCACGGGGCACTGCTGCTCCTGGCTGCCGTCATAGCTGGTGGGCAGGGCGACGCGAAGCAAGCAGGCCAGTTACTTGCGCGTGCCGAGGGACTAGCCACGACGTTGGGCACCGACCGAAACCGGCTGTGGACAGGCTTCGGCCCGACGAACGTCGTCATTCACGCGGTGTCGGTGGCCGTGCAAGCCGGCAACGCGGACCAGGCCATACAGATCGGGACGCGGCTCGACGCGTCGCGGCTGCCCACCGTGCTGGTCGGCCGAAGGGCACAGGTGCACGTCGACCTGGCCGCAGCGGCGTTGATGTTGTCCGGCGATAGATCGGTCTCGGTCTTGCACCTGCTCGAAGCCGAGCGGGTAGCCGCCGAGATGGTGCACGCCAACGCGCAAGCCCGCACGATCCTGCTCGACCTGTTGGCTAAGGAGCGCCGGATCGCGACGCCAGGGTTGCGGCCACTTGCGGAGCGGGCCGGATTGCTGGCATGACCCAATCACGAGTGCTCGCCTTGGTCGTCTGCGCGGCTCCTCCGGTACTGCGGATCGGTGAACTGATCGACCTGCTGCAGGAAGCCGGCTGGATCGTCTGTCTCACCGCCACACCGACCGCCGCGACCTGGATCGACCGCGAGGCACTTGCAAAGCAAACCGGCTACCCGGTGCGGGTGGAATGGCGTAAGCCCGGCGAGCCTGAGCCACATCCGCCGGTCACGGCCGTTGCCGTCGTACCAGCGACGTTCAACCTGATCAACAAATGGGCGCAGGGAATCAACGACAACCCCGCGCTCGGGATCCTCAACGAGACGCTCGGTGCCGGCATTCCCGCGCATGTCTTCCCTAGCGTCAAGCCCGCTTTGGCTGCTCACCCAAACTACAATCGGCACTTGCGCTTGCTTCGAGACACAGGGGTCGTCGTAGCACCGCTGGACGGCGACCTGGACTGGCGAAATGTTACTGGTGCGATCGATGCCCCGTGCGCCGAAAGCTCGTGCCAGCAGAGGCGCGGCATGCTGTGACCGTCCTGTCTGCGAATGACTTTCAAGCGAGCACGCCACTACGACTTCTGGTCCTCGCGACGGCGTAACGTCTCGGGAGGTTCGGAGGGGTCAGCAACACCGAACATCTCCATGATCTCGGGAAGTACCGCAATAAGCTTGTCCTGCTGATCCGCGCGCAAACTAGCAACAAACCGCAAGATTGTCGAGGCCAATGCGTCGGCACGGCCTCCCGCCAACGCTGGCTGAGCACTGCGAACAGCATCGCTCAGGCCGCGAATCGCTTCGAATCCCGCATCAACCACTAAATGATCCGGGTTACGTTCGGCGAACCATCCTAAGGCAGTAGCGGGCTCGGCAAGCAGCCGCGCGACGACTTCCGCCCTCGACATGACGCCAGCAGCTTCAAGCTGCTGTCTTCTCCGAGCAGCACAGAAGCTTTCGACCACGCGCATGTGAGCCCGTCGCAAGTAGACCCTGATTTTTGTATCGGAGATTTCAATCGGAGAGCCGCGGTCAGTACCCAGGTCCCTGCACACCAGGTTGAGCTCATCAGCAATTCGACCAGTCGAGACATCCGGCCCAAGCGTGGCAGTCAGTGAAGAGCACTCCTGCCGCACACGCGATTTCACTAGTAGCTCACCGAATCGGTTTTCGCTAACGCTGCCCGGCTCACGCCAGCGCCAACGAGCTTCGACGGCGACAGTGAACAACACTCCAGAAAGGCTACTTGGTAGCTCGTCGGAAAATCGGACCCTTCGCCACATCACTTTGGGGCGTTTAGAAGACCACCACAACAAGGCAGTTCCGATCTCAGAGAGTAGTTCCGTTCCCAGCTGGTTTAAGGGCAGGGCGGAATGGCTCAGCTTGAAGTCCACGACGACCAAAAACAGCTCTCAAGACCTGCCTTCTAAGCTGACGAAAGTATAGTGCACCATCTCGTTCCAGGCTGCCGCTATCTGGGTCGATAAGTGCTTCCAAGACAGAAATGTCTCGCTTGGCAGCCTCCTGGGTGACCTGAAACAGAAGAGCATATGCCGGCTGCTCTCTAAGCGTTCCCGCTGCTATTGCCGTAGCCCACTCTTGAACCAGAAGAGTAGCCTCTACCCGAAAGTCTGCATCTGTAAGCAGGGCAAGCCAGCCAGCCTTGAGACTACTTTCGAGAGGGCTCTGGGAAACTATTCCACCAACAAGGCTGTCAAGGAACCCGACGTAGTCCGGTTCGGGACTAAGCAGCGCTCGGATTCCCTTCTTCCCAGCCCGCTGAACTCCTCCATTTTGTCCGAGCCAAGCAACCAGGGCTTGCAGAACCAAATCCCGGGAGCTGACATTGACCGCAAGCCACCTGAGCGTCTGCGCCGCTTCTTCAGCGACTGTCGAATCCTCGCTAAGGAGTAACCAACGGAGCCGAGTTAAAGCGTATCCCGGATACGAGATGCCGAAGTCACCCTTACATACGCTGAGCACAGAAAGTTGGTTTCCTGCCGACTTGCTTTTAGACCACCTCAATAGCAGCTCTCTGGTGAACTGACTTAGCTCGGGCTCAGCAATCGCCCGTCGAAGGATTTCAGTTGCGAGGTCACGGCGGCCGGTGCTTAGCTCGGCAGTCTTCGCCACAAGTTCGATGATAGAAGGGTCCTTAACATCGCTTGCAAGGTTTACGACTGCGCTGGCCACTCGCGTGGTTAGCAGTTCCTTCTCTCCGGCTTGGGATGGCAGTCCAGCCATCCAGTCGAGGAGAGTGGAGTGCAGATCCCAGTAGTTGAGCCAGACATGTCTAACCACCGTCCGGCCCAGCCCTGGCTTATTCCGATCGAGATAGGCATGGCCATCAATCAGGTCGACTTCAAGTTCCGCCAGTCGCCCCTCGATATCCGGTTGCCCTATCGAGATCTCCGGCTTGAAGTCCGCCCGCAATGCAGCCAGCAGGGCGTGTTGCCCAGAGGTGATGACGCCAGTCGTCTGCCTACCAACAACTGCAAGAGTGAGAAGTAGCGCGCGATGAGGTACCTCCCGCGAATTACGGAACTCCTTTCTGATATAAGCTGGCCACCTCATAAACTCTTCTAGATAGACCTGCACCTCTCCGAAAGTGCGAACCGACCTGCTTGCCATTTTCTTAGCAAGGCGAACCGCAGCTTCCGGCTCCGAGAAAGAAGATAGGGCAGCCAGCACTAGATCATTTCCCGCCCAAGCGAGCCGGTCGGCGTCCGACGTTAGAGCCGCAAGGTGCTTCTGTAGTACGTCAGCCACCGGCGGCGGTTCATGATCGATGCCGAAAGGCAGGTTAATTCTCGCACATACTTCCCATGATTTTTCCGTGACGGTGATGACCATACACGAACCAACAGACTTCAATCGGTCGGCATAGGATACGAGCTCCCGCCCAAATCTGTCAGGAAGCGGGTTAACCTCACCGCCAAGATCCAACAAATACGCTGTCCTAGGCGCAGTGGGAAGGTCGCCCACTGACGGCTTTTCCCAGTCAACAAAAAGCTCGGTTAGAGCAGGAGATTTAGCTTCTGGGGATTTGTCCTCCTGGGTCCACTCGTAAAGCACACACAACGCGGTCGTTCGTTTGCCGGAATTCTCTTGCCCTACAAGCACAAGAACGGAGCTATCCGACACCACGGTCTTCAATTCAGCATGATTGGCGGGCTTAGCGAATAGGGCGTTGTTACGGACCACCCCCAACTCGCTATCAAGCACACCCCCGCCACGAAGCATATCCCTAAGGTAAATTGTCTGATCGCCGAACGCTTGATAAACGTTACCCGCGCCCGTGTTTGCTGCGTATTGAAGGCCAGGGACGCTGGCCAACTTCGTCCGGGCAGGCTCGAAGAGGTTCATCTGTTAAAGCCGGTCCCAAAAATATACTGACTTCCACCGACCTGGTTGACCTGGCTAGAGGATCCGTCAGCTCGAGCTATCTGCGTTACCACTTGCGCCTGCGCCTGCCCGACCTCGCCACCTCTTCGGAGTTCACTCAGCAAAACGGTTAGCTCTGCCGCACGATCAGGGTTACGAATGATTGCCTCAACAGCACAATCGGCCCATTTCTCCGCGATTACACGCTCCAGCGAGGACCGAGCCGCTGGATCAACCGACCCCAGCCTCTCTTTATCTCGCTCGAGTCGGTCGACGATGCGCTCCTCCTCGCCCGCATCTCCAACGCCAATCGATCGGGCAAACTTTCTTTTTATTTTGTTCCAGCCCGAGACTGTCATTGCTGCCACGATAGATCCGCCTGCTTGCACTGCAAGCGCAGTTACCTCCGCTGGAATCTCCACTTTCATCTCCCACTCATACTGCAAGTACTGGCCCTTTCCTTGCCGCACACATACGATAAGCCCACATTTTCGGCTTATTTTTCCGACTTCGCATGCGACAAAACGTGGTGGCGCAGTCTGCAACTAAGGTCGTCTAAGGAATTGAGGTCGCCCTACCTTCCGAAAGGGCTGCCAACGAGCCTACTGGGACAAGTATTGTCCCAGAACCCAAGCCCTCGGCAAGGCATCGATGGCGGGATCTGTTGAAGACCAAACTACATTAGCCCGTGGTCGGCTGGGAGCGGCATCCGCCACCCTTTTCGCTGGTCAGCACGCCATCGTCATGGGCTCCTGGGTTCCGGGTCGCAGATGCAACCGCTGCCGATCACTTCAACTGTCAAAGACCCGACACCAGTCAAGATGATCTTTGCTGCCTTGTTCCCTGCTCATAGCCCGGAGGAACAAAGCTGCCCACCTCGGGCAAAAGCCTCAGGCAGGTTCCCCCGCATCAGTCAAGCGACAGCCTACGCAAATGGTCGCTATTGGCTATGTTGCTTCAATGGCAGATCTTGAGCGGGGTATATACGAAAGCCTCAACACCGGGCGGCTCACCAACACGCTCCAGCATGTCGACCCTAACGTCGTCCAAGAGGCCAAGTTCGAGTCCGCCGAAGCCCACAACCTCCTTGCCCGACACATCGCGGCGCTCGCTCGCCGCGCTCTGCTCGCCGCTCCGGATGGAACAGACAGACTAATCCGCCAGGTTGAGTTGGCAAATCGGATCGCTGAAGGAATAGCCTATGCCGATCCCCTCACGCTCACGAGCGAGGACCAGGTCGTCGACGCCAAGCACATCCTGTACGCCATCGCCGCACCGCCGATTCCCCCAGCCGCACCGACATTTCCACCACGCCCCACCACCCCACTCTCCACCGGCGCGCTGCTGGTCAACGGCCGGCACCAGCCGCGCATCGGTCACGAGGTCGCCCACGAGATGGCCTCCGCCGACCAGGTCGACCTGCTCTGTGCGTTCATCAAGTGGCACGGCCTGCGTCTCATCGAGCCCGCCATCCGTGACCTGGTCAGGAGGTGCTGGACCGTCTGTCCTCGCTTCGCCTCCACCAACGCTACGGATGGCGCGCGCCGCACAAGCCGCTGCTGGTGCTGCTGGCCCTCGCGCGCCTCGCCGACACTGGATCGAGTACCCGCAAATCCGTCTGGGACAACTGCGGCTAACTCTTATCGCTAGTACGGCAGCCGCCAATTGCTAGCTGACCAGGTCGTAGTCGCGGTTCAGCCGTGTGCGTTGGTGGAACCAGCGGGCGCGGGCCTGGTGACGGCGTCGCCAGTTGAGCCAGTGGGTGTCGTGGCCGGGCGGTCTCGGTTGGTGGAGGGTGTTGGCGAGTAGGCGTTTGATCTCGGGGACGGTCAGGGGGATCATTCCGGGCTCGGGTGGTGGCGGCTGGTCTGGTGTGTTCGGTGGCGGGGCTTGGGTGTCGGTGCGGTTGGCGAGGTGGGCGGCGGTGACCGCGCAGACGGCGAGGGCGGCCATGACCAGCACGGTGTGGCGGGCGATCGCGGTGTAGAGGCGGGCCTGGCACTGGTCCAGGCCGAAGTGGTCCTTGCCGAACTCGAAGTCTTCCTCCACCGGCCAGCGTAGTCCGGCGGCGCGGATCAGCCTGGTCTTGGTCAGGGGCTGCCCCTGCGGCACATGGCAGTAGTGAAAGGCCAGCTCGCCGGTGCGCAGGTGACGGCGGACCAGCAGGTGATGGCGGGGCGACGCGGTGGCGATCCACGCCCAGGCGTACCAGCGTTGCCCTTTGGAGCCGGTGCCGGCCGAGCGGACTTCCCATCGGCGGGTGTCGGCGGCCAGCAGCGTGACGGCCTGCGCGCAGGTCAGCTTCGTCTCCGAGGGCAGGTTGATCATGAAAGTGGACGCGACTCGGAGCACGTACGCCTGCCCGTGCTGCTCGAAGAATTCCCGCAACTGGGTGCAGTTGCCGTACACCTCGTCGCCGCAGGCGACGTCGAACACCAGACCATCGGCGAACGCGTCAGCGCAGATGTCGATGGCCAACTGGCCCTTGGTGCGGAACTCCAGCCCCGGCGGCAGTCCCATACCGGCCGCGGCCTGCGGGTCGGTGATGTGCTCGGCCGGGATCCACTGACGCGCCCCGACCAATGCGTGCCCCGTTTTCTCCCGCACGTAGGACAGGTGCACCGTGTTGATGCCGTTCGCGACCCGACCCGCGCACCCCATGTACTGCCGTTTCACCCCACACGTCGCGACGCCCTGCTTCGGCTGGCCCGTCTCGTCCAACGCGCCGACCACCAGGCCACGCCGCCGCCGGCGGCCGGCCGCCGCGTCCAGACCAGCGGCGGCGAACCGCCGCACCTGACTCATCGCGGCCAGGGTGTCCCACACCGCCCGGTTCAACAACCGCTGCGTACGATCCGGCGTGGCGTCCCCGACCTGCTCGGCAATCGTCCACCCGTTCCGTTTCGGCACCTGACTGACCAGCGCCGATACGTACCTGCCCGCGTGCTGCCACGTCTGCGTCCGTACGAAACACGACCGCAGCCGCTCCAACAGCTCAGCCCGTGCCCGCACCGCGCGACTGGCCGCTACCCTGGCAGCAGCAGCCGCCTTCGATTTTGTTGTCCTCACAAACACATGATCAACAGGCGGCTGCGTCCACGTTGCACGCCCCCACCACATCCCGGCAGGTCAGACCGCCAATGGCGGCTGCCGTACTAGTCATCCGTCTACTCTGTTGGGCAAGAGACGAGCGAGGACGGCTTGGTTCGCCTCCCAGCCGTCGGGGAACTTGACCGGCACGTTGAGGTGGACCGGCTCGGCCGACGGGTGGGCGTCCAGCAGCTCCGCGATCCCCGCCCGCGCCACCACGATGCAGGCCTGTCGGTGTCGGGACGTGAGTACGCAGAGCCGCCCCGACTCCAGATGGAACGCGGTCGCGTCGCGCCGTCCCGACAGCGGGTGCAGCACGATCGTCACGTCGTACTCCCGGCCTTGAAGCCGGTTGGCGGTGTCGACGGTGACGCCGGATTCGGCCTCGCCGAGGTGGGCGCGGATGGCGGCGACCTGGTCGCGGTGGGCGGCGCCGATGGCGATCCGGTCGGGGGTGACCGGCGCTCCGCCGGGTTCGCGTTCGGAGATGGCGACCGCCCCGCGTTCCAGCAGCCGGCGGGCCAGGGCGGCGCACGCGGCGGCGGCCTCGGCGTCGGTGCGCAGCGTGTGCCGGGCGGGCAGCTCGTAGAGTGCCCAGCCGGTCGCCGCCGCCGTTTCCAGCGCCGCGTCGACCGGGCCGTGTCCGAAGCCGGCCGTGGTGAACGACAGTGAGCGCTCGCCGGGGGTCGTGCCGGCCTGGAAGCCGGTGAACGGGTAGAACGCCTCGGCGACCACCGGAGCGGCGGACGGCGGCAGGCGCCACGACACCGGCAGGCGGTGTACCGGCAGGTCCGGGTTGTGTCGCAGCAGCGCGGCGACCGCGGACTGCATCGGGTCCCAGGTGAGGCCGACCCAGCATTCGGTCTCGACGGTGGAGAACGGGTCGAGCTGGCCGGGGTCGCCGACGAACAGTGCCCGCTCGAACCTTCCGGCCACGCGCAACAACGCGTCCGACCTCATCTGGTACGCCTCGTCGACGATCGCCCAGCGCCAGCTGCCCTCCGACACCATCGACCACTTGGCGGCCGTACCGATGATGACGGACGGACCACCGAGGTCGGCGACCTTGGCGGCGACCCGGACCGTCCCGTACCGCCTGATCCGCTCGGTGGCGGTGTAGTCGTTCGCCGAGAGGCGACCGATGTGCAGGTCCGGCGCCTGTTGGGCGAGCCGGTCGATCAGGTCGTCGACCTGCTCGTTGGTCTGCGCGATGACGATCAGCGGCTCGCCGGCGCGGGCCAGCTCGGTGGCGGCGCGTACCACCAGGGTCGACTTGCCGGCGCCGGGCGGCGAGTCCACCACCACGCCGCGATGCTTCCCGGAGTGCAGATCGGCCGACACGTTGGTGATGATGTGCTCGGCATGCGCCGCCGGCGTCGTAAGCTCAGTCATCCGCGTGATCCGCCTCCCCTGAGCCCAGCAGCCGCCGGGCCTCCGCCTCCAGCGCGGCGAACTCCTCGGCTGCCTCCCGGTCCGCCTCGGCGAGCTCACGGGCTCGGCGTTGATCGTCGAAGGCGTCGAAGCGTTCGTGAGCGATCCGCTGCATGTCGGCCTGCGAGACCCGGCCGGCGTTGTTGAGCACTTGGCGCTCGTTGAAGTCGAGAAACCGGTCGGTCTGGGTCACCCACTCCGCCATCCGGATCTGCTGGCGCCGCCGTGTCCGGTCCTCCGCGTAGTCGAGGAACATGGTGGTCAGGCGGTTCAGCTCGTCGATCTCTTCGGCGTTCAGATAGTTCTTCGAGATCGTCACATCGCTCTTACGCACGCGCGCCCCGGCCCAGTTAGTGAGGCCCATGTTGGGCGCTTCCGCGTCGGCTCGCATCACGATGAGCTCGGCTGCGGTCCGGCCGGTGACCGCGTAGACCAGCTTGTTCTGGATGGTCGCGAAGAACCTCCGCGCCATCTCGCTGCTGCCGTCGTAGTCGACGCTGGTTTGCGCAAACACGTCCCGCACCTTCTGGTAGAACCGCTTCTCCGAAGCCCGGATGTCGCGGATGCGGGCGAGCAGCTCATCGAAGTAGTCGTGGCCGCCCGGCTCCTTGAGCCGTTCGTCGTTGAGCGCAAACCCCTTGACCAGGTACTCACGCAGCACGGTCGTCGCCCACTGCCGGAACTGGGCGGCACGCGGCGACCGGACCCGGTAGCCGATGGCCAGGATCATGTCGAGGTTGTAGACCTGGACTGTCCGCCGCACCTGGCGGGTGCCTTCCTGGCGAACTATTTCCTGAGAGGAAATAGTTCGTTCATCCTGCTCGCCCTCAGCCAGGACGGCTGAGATGTGCTTGTTGATATTGGGAACCTGGGTGTCGAAGAGCGTGGCGATCTCTGCCTGGGTGAGCCAGACCGTTCCGTCGACCGCTCGCAGCTGGATCTGGGTACGGCCGTCACCGGTTCGGTAGAGGATCATCTCGCTGGTCGGCTCGGTCACGACCATTCCTCCTGGGCGTCTTCGGCGGTCGGGGTGTCGTCGTCGTACGGCGCGGGTGGGCCGCCGTGGGTCCACGGCGTCTCCTCGCGAGACGGGAAGGCGCCAGCCGGGAAGAAGAAGCCGGTGAGCGTGGTCCAGCAGAGCCGCTCCCCCACCTCCGGCACGCTGCCGGCCGGTGGGGTCAGGGACGACCCCATCCCACCGGTCAGCTCCAGCACCACCTCGGCGGTCCCGGCGTCGTTGCGGGCCACCGAGACGACCGTCGCCTTCTGGTTGGTGGGCCGGTGCGGCGAGGCCAGCGTCGTGCCCGGGGTGACCAGCACGACGTCGGCGGTGGTCACCGTGATCCGCGGACGCAGCACGCGCCGCTTGCCGCTGTCGTCGATCCGGGTGGGGTCGGCTGCCGTCACCTCGCCGACGAACGCCTCCCCGGTGAGCCGGTGGTCGGCCATCACCATCGGGTCGTCGTAGGCGCGCTGCACGTCGTACGAGGCCTGGGCGCGTTCCAGCCGGTGCAGCCGCTGGGCTGCGGCGACCGCCGCGTCCCGGCGCGGCTGCGGCACACCGCCGTCGTCCAGATGAGAGCAGTGGTTGGTGAAAGCGTCCCGGTCCTCGGCCCAGCGGCCGGCGACCCGCGATCCGGCCGGCAGGTCGTGCAGCAGCGCCACCGCCCGCCACATCAGTCGCCAGGTCGGTTCGAGCTGCGTCCGCAGTACGTCCTCCAACTCGGCCCGTCGCCGCTCGACCAGCGAGTCAGCCGCGACGGCCCGCTCGTACGCCTCGATGGCCGGCGCCAGGATCTCGTTGTCGAAGCCGGGGTCGGTGGTCGGGCCGGCCGGTGGGCAGGTCACCGGGTCCTCGGCGGCTGCGGCGGCCTGCGTGCCGGTCATGCCGTCCGGTGGGTCGATCCAGGCCATGAGCGCGGCGAGCTGGGCATCTTCGAGAGGGCTCTGCCCGGTGGCCCAGTGCCCGGTGAGCGCCTCGGTCATCGCCAGCAGCGCCGACGATCCGGGGTGCTCGGCCCGGTCGGCGAACCAGGTCAGCCAGCGGCCGAGCAGCGGCACCGACGGGTGCACCGGGTAGTCGCCGTCGGTGCGGCGAAACCGGGTGGAACGGCCGAAGAGCCGGGTGAAGGCGACGCCGCCGGGATTGGGCACGAGCAGTTGCGGCGCGTCGGCGTACCGGACGCGGATGTCCTTGCCCCGGTTCACCGCGACCGCCTCGACATCGCCGCGGAAACTGTCCACGTAGGGCAGCACCACCTCGGCCAACGAAGCGGCGAAGGCGAAGCGCTGGTCGCGGTTCCGTGGCTGCGGCACGATCAGCAGCGTGGGGTTGTCCGGGTCGTCGCCGACCATGGCGGCGAGCGGCGCGTTGGCCTCGCCGGCCAGGGTGAGCGGGACGAAGACCAGCGGCCGGTCGGCGACGTGCAGGTGCCGGACCAGGGTGATCCGCTGCGCGCGTTCCGCGACGACGGCCTCGGCGCGAGCGAGGCTGGTGAGCGTACTCATCAGGCCACCCCGCTCAGCAGCTCGGCCCGCAGCCGGGCGGCGGCGCGCAACAGCTCCGCGGCCTCCTGCTGGTCCTCGGCGGGCGCCCGCTGCTCGCGGGCGATGGCCAGCGCCGTCTCCACCCGCTCGATGCCGCCGAGTTCCTCACGCACGGACTTTCCGAGGGCGGCGGTGCAGCCGTGGGCCTCGTGCCGGCAGAAGTACGCCAGCTCGCAGGCGGCCAGGCACTCGGGCGAGTACCGCGCCTCGACCTCGTTCAGCGCGTCGATCAGCGACTGCGGAGAACGGGTGGGTACGCCCGTGTCGTCGACCGCCAGGTCGAAGCTCAGCGTGGCCGGCAGATCGGCCAGCAGCGCGTCGATCCGGGTCATCCGGGACAGCTGCCGGCGCAGCACGGCGAGCTGCTTGCGCACGTCGACCAGCACCGCCATCGGCTGGTTGGAGAAGTCGCGGGGGCAGACCAGCACCACGTCGTGCGACACGATCTCCGGGTCGTGACCGGCCTCTTCGAGCAGCGTGCGCATCGCCAGCACGTACACGGCGGACTGGATCGCGGCGGCCGCCACCTTGCCCGGGTCGGCGCGGCCGTCGATGACGGCGAAGCTCTTGATCTCGACCACGTGGAACCGGCCGGCGTGCTGGAACGCGATCAGGTCCGGCTCGAGGTATGCCTGCTGGCCGGCGACGTCGAGCCGCAGCAGCGGGTGGTCGAAGAGCGTGCCGGCCTGATCAGGCTGGGCGGCGGCGTGGGTGAGCAGGGTGCGGGCGCGTGCGTACCGCAGGTCGTTGCCTTCCCGGCCGGCCACCGACTCCAGGTCGTCGTAGGCGACCTCCTCGATGTCCAGGTCGAGCAGTTCGCGCAGCAGCCGCAGCAGCTCGGCGCAGCCGTTGGCCTTGACCTGCGCCTCGAACGCGTTGCCTCGGGTGATGGCGAACTGCGACTGGCCGAACCGGGCCGGATGGTCGATGTGCGCGGCGAGGCGCTGCTTGTCGACACCGGCGCAGTCGAGCACCGCTCGCCGGGCGCAGCCCGGGTTGCTGGTGAGGGCCGCGATGGTGCGGGCGTTGTGCCGGGTCGGAGCGACGCCGCCGCGGATGGTGGCCAAGCGCTCAGCGAGGTTCATGCCGACCCCCGGACGACCCGCAGCCGGCTGCCGAAAAGTTGCTCCGCCTCGTCGAGCTGCGCTCGGGCCCGGTCGGCCGCCTCAGCGCGCTGCGCCCGGTCGGCGTCGGCGTGGACCGCCAGCTCGGCGTGGGCGGCCTTGACGACGATCGCCGGCTCGACGGCCTCGTGCCCGCCGACGGCCCCGGGAATGCTGGTGGCGAACCGGCGGAGCAGGCGGGCCACCGCGAGGGTCTGCTCGGGCAGCCGCGCCACCTGCTCGGCGACGTTGATGGCGGCGGTCAGGAAATCCACCCGGAGGCTGAGCGGGCCGATGATGCGCCGCTCCAGCGGCCAGGTCGAGACGGCCAGCAGGCCGCGCGCCGGCGCGAGGTGCTCGGCGGTGAGCGCCGAGCAGAGATGGTACGGCCGGGAGTGCGGGGCGGAGCGGAACGAGCGCTCCTCATCGCGGCGCAGATGGGTCAGCCTGCCCGGGGCGATGCTCTGGCCAGCGGCGCCGAAGAAGGCGTTGTGCACCTCGGCGATGAGCTTCGGTGCGGCCGGGGCGGAGAGCAGGGTGAGGGCGTGGTGGACCTGGTCGCGCATCGACACCAGGGGTGCCTCGACACGTACGGGCTGGGGGTCAGCCTCGGCGTTGTCGGCGAGGTCGATGATGGCCAGCTCCCAGTCCCGCTCGGCGGCGCGCAGCTCGGCACGCAGCGCCTTGGCGCGAGCCGTGTCACGCGCCACCACCGCTCGTCGCACCGCCGCCCGCAGGTCGTCGATTCGACCTTCGAGGTCTTCGATGGGCTCCACCACGGCGGGCATGCTATAAGTTCCAGTGTTTCCCAGCAATCCCCTACATCCGGGATTGTTGATAGAGAAAACACTACTTTCGGTGACGCCCGAATGGGAACCCCCTACGGGCCGCCACCCCTCCCCACTCGATCAGGATTTCGACCGATTGGCCGCAGGCGATCTATCCGATTAGGTGGTTGATCCCAACAGCTCCGACAACATCGAATGCACCCAACAGCCGGACGTCTCAATCACCACTTCAGCGTTGATCATGAGGTTGACGGCAGTGGATGATCTCCATACTGCCGTCAACCTCATGATCAACGGAGAAATCCCCTGCAACGAGCGCGGGCGCTCGAACCACGTGACGGTGTCACCCTCCTGGAAATCCAGAAGATCGCCTACTTTCTCCAGGTCCTGGGGCAGCCGCTACGTCTGGAGTTCGTCCGCGGCCGATACGGTCCGTACGCCGAGAACCTCAACCACGTCCTCGACCGGCTGGAAGGGCACTACCTCACCGGCTTTGGTGACCGCTCCGCACGGGTCGAGGAGCTCCAGCCGATCCGGCTCACCGCCGACGCCGCCGAAGCGGTCGCAGCGTGGTGGGCGGCTGAGGGCTCGTCGCCGCCCGACGCCCTGGAACAACTTTCCCGGCTCGTCGACGGGTTCGAAGCCCCCTACAGCCTTGAGCTGCTGGCCACCGTGCACTATGCGGCTACGTTGCACCCGCCGACCAACGACCTCGCCGAACTGACCGAACGGGTTCGTGGTTGGAGTGGTCGCAAGGCTCGCCTCTTTACGCCTTCGCATATCAAGCTGGCCTACGACCGGCTGGAGTCGGCCGGCCTACTCCCTGCGTTGAATCCTGCTTGATCGTCCGCCGTGCCGGGCTGCGCGCCGCCGCCAACCGCGATGGGCAGCAAGAATGATGAGAGGTGTTGGGTTCCCAGGTGACGGATCTTGAGCGGGGCGTCTACGAGCAGCTTGTCACGCGCGACCTGGCCGATCGGCTCCAGCACATCGACCCTGCGCTGATCCAGCATGCGAAGCTCGACCCGGCTGACGCCCCCGATGCCCTCGCCCGGCACATCGCCATCCTGGCCCGCCGCGCCCTGCACGCTGTCGGTGGCGGCGACGACAAGCTCCACCGCCAGGTCGAGTTGGCCAATCGCATCGCCGACACCATCGCCGTCCTGAGCCCGCAGGCCGCCACAGTCGATGACCAGGTCACCGACGCGAAGCGCCTGCTGCACGCCATCGCAGCACCGCCGACCCCGCCGGCCGCCCCCACCTTCCCGATACGTCCCACCACTCCGCTCTCCACCGGCGCGTTGCTGGTCAACGGCCGCCACCAGCCGCGCATCGGTCACGAGGTCACCCACGAGATGGCCTCCGCGAACCAGGTTGACCTGCTCTGCGCCTTCATCAAGTGGCACGGCCTGCGTCTCATCGAGCCCGCCATCCGTGACCTGATGGACCGTGGCGGCCGGCTGCGGGTCATCACCACGACCTACCTCGGCGCCACCGATCAACGCGCCCTCGACCGGCTCGCCGAGCTGGGCGCCGACATCAAGGTCTCCTACGAGACGCGTACCACCCGCCTGCACGCCAAAGCCTGGCTGTTCCGCCGCCACAACGGCACCACCACCGCGTACGTCGGCTCGTCGAACCTGTCCAAGACCGCGCTGGTCGACGGCGTGGAGTGGAACGTGCGGATCTCCAACATGGAGCAGCCGTACGTCATCGACACGTTCACCGCGACGTTCGAGGATTACTGGCACGACCCGGCGTTCGAGGATTACGACCCCGGCAGGGACGCCGACCGGCTCCGCACCGCGCTGCGTGGGGAGCGCCGCGACGGCGAGGCGCCGACTGAGATCGCCAACCTGGATGTGCGGCCGTACCCGTACCAGGCGGAGATCCTGGCCGACCTCGACGCCGAGCGTAAAGTCCACGGCCGCTGGCGCAACCTGGTGGTCATGGCCACCGGCACGGGCAAGACGATCGTGGCGGCGCTCGACTACCGCCGACTGCACCGCGAGAAGGCCGTCGACTCGCTGCTCTTCGTGGCGCATCAGGAGCAGATCCTGCGGCAGAGCTTGGCGACATTCCGGCAGGTCATGGGGGACGGCAGCTTCGGCGAAACGCTCGTCGGGGGCCGGGCGCCGCAGCACTGGCGGCACGTCTTCGCCTCCATCCAGTCGCTGCACCGGCGGGAGATCGACCCCGAGGCGTACGACATGGTCATCGTCGACGAGTTCCACCACGCGGAAGCACCAACGTACGCGCGACTGCTGGAGCGGCTGCGGCCGCGCGTACTCCTGGGATTGACCGCGACCCCCGACCGCAGTGACGGCGGCGACGTGCGGCGGTGGTTCGATGGCCGCGCCGCCGTGGAGCTGCACCTGTGGGAGGCGTTGGAGCGGCAGTTGCTGGCGCCGTTCCAGTACTTCGGCCTACACGACGACGTGGACCTGTCGCAGTTGCGGTGGAAGCGCGGGCAGGGGTACGACCCGACGGAACTGGACGGCATCTACACCGGCAACGATGCGCGGGCGCGGATGGTGCTGCGGGCGGTACGCGACACCGTCGACGTGGGGCGGATGCGGGCGCTCGGGTTCTGCGTGAGCATCGGGCACGCCGAGTTCATGGCGGACTGGTTCGGCAAGCATGGCGTGCCGTCGGCGGCGGTGACCTCGCGGACCGTGAACCGGCAAGCCCTGCTCAAGGAGTTCAAGGACGGCACGCTCAGGGTGCTGTTCACCGTCGACCTGTTCAACGAGGGCGTCGACCTGCCGATGGTCGACACGATCCTGATGCTGCGGCCCACCGAGAGCGCCACGATCTTCCTCCAGCAGCTCGGCCGTGGGCTGCGCCTGGACGACGACAAGCCCTGCCTGACCGTGCTCGACTTCATCGGCGGGCAGCACGCCAACTTTCGCTTCGACCTCCGCTGGCGCGCTTTGACCGGGGTCAGCCGCCGCGCGATTACCGATGCGGTACGCGACGACTTCCCCTCCCTGCCCAGCGGCTGCCACATTCAGCTCGACCGGGTGGCCAAGGAGATCGTGCTGGCCAACCTGCGCTCGGCGGTGCCGACCTCGAAAACCGGCCTGGCGAAGGAGTTGCGGCTGCTCGGGGACGTGAGCCTGGCCGAGTTCCTGCGCGAGGCCGGCGTGGAAATCGAGGACGTCTACCGGTCTGCGAGCGTCGGCGGGTGGACCGGGCTGCGGAGGCTCGCCGGTCTGGAGACGACGCCACCGGGGCCGGACGACCGCGAGTTGGGGCGGGCGATCGGGCGGATGCTGCACCTGGACGACCCCGACCGGCTCGACCTGCTGACCCGGTTGGCGTCAGGCGAGCGCCCTGCGCCCGGGCGGCTGTGGGACATGCTGCACTTCGACCTCTGGGGGCCGTCCGCGCCGCTCACCGAGCGCGAAGCCCGGCTGTCGCGACTGCTCGCCGAGCCGGCCCGCTGCGCGGAGCTACGGCAGGTCGCCGAGGTGCTGCGCGACCGCATCCACCGGGTCACGCAGCCCGTCGGCGGGCTGCCGCTGCGGGTGCACGCCCGGTACAGCCGCAACGAGGCATGCGCCGCCTTCGGCATGCCCAACCCCGGCTCGCTCCGGGAGGGCGTGAAGTGGCTTCCGGACGCTCGGGCGGACATCTTCTTCGTCACCCTGGTCAAGTCCGAGCAGCACTACTCCCCCACCACCATGTACGCCGACCGGGCCATCACCGACACGCTGTTCCAGTGGGAGTCGCAGAGCACCACATCATCGGCGTCGCCGACCGGGCAGCGCTACATCCACCACGCCCAGCGAGGCTGGACCGTGCACCTCTTCGTCCGGGAAACCCGGGTGCCGGACCGCGACCTCGGCGCACCGGCCTACCTGTACGCCGGCCCGATGACGTACCAGGAGCACAGCGGCGACCGGCCGATGCGCATCATCTGGCGGCTGCACCACCCACTACCCGCCGACCTGTACGCCGCCGCCCGAGCCATCGCCGCGTGACACTCAGCAATTGCGGGCAGCCTTGTAGAGCCCTCGGCAACCACACCCGCCTCGGGGTCAAGTCGACAGATCATGACCTAGTCAGCGGATCGAGGGCGTCGTGGGCCCTGCCGAGCTGAATGCGTCAACGACTCGCGGTGACCGGCCGTCGGTGCAGGGCTTCGAAGCCCTGGCCGGCGGTCAGTGGGGCACTTCGCGCCGTTGACCGACCAGCCGATCGATCGACCGAGTCTGCGACAGCGTATGCGGCTCAGCTCGACAGCGGCCGAACCGCCGTACCGCAGCACGTGCGGGTTGCCTGATCAGGCGGCGTCGATCCTCGGGGTGAACCTCACTTCCAGCTTCCGGTCCAGTGCACGAGCGAGCCGCTCGAGGACGGCCAAGGTCGGAGCGCTGCCGCCAGCCTCGAAGCGGGCTACCGCCGACTGCGTCATGCCTGCCGCCCGTGCCAACTGGCTCTGGCTCCAGCCACTGCGCTCCCGCAGGTGTCGTACCTCCTGGCCAAGCTCGAAGGCCAGGCGTGCCGCATCGTACGCCTCAGCCACACCGGGCTCGGCCATCCGGCGTTCCCGAAGGTCGTTCCAGTCAACCCGATCAGCCATCACGCTGCCCCCTCGACGTGCTCGCAGGCTGGACGGTGTGCCGTCCTACTCGTGGCTCCACTGGGGCCGGCCCGGTCATGCCGCGTACGCAGGGTCTCTCGGCACGGTGAATTCGAGTGTCGCTTCCTCCTCGCCGGCGGGGACGAGGCCCGCGTCGGCGAGGTTCACTCCGGTGCGGGAATAGAGGATGGCGCGACGCCAGCCGGATCGGCAGCCGTGGTCGCGCCAGACAGACGCCGGTATAAGCATTACCCAACCTCCTCAGGTATTACTTATACGCCCTGTTTGCCCGCGTCTCAGCCAGGTTGGCTCGGCAATACGGCCCGCAGCAGCGAGTCGTAGGTTTCGGTGCTGCGCACCAAGCCGACGCCGAGGGAGCGGGCGAAGGCGTCCAACTCCTGCTGCACTTCGCCCGCCGGCCGGTCGCCGCTCACCATCGCCTCGATCTCGAAGAAGGTGCCCAAGCCTTCGACCTCGTCGAGGCAGAGCAGCATCGGGCCGAGGCGAGCGGTCTGACGGGTCTTGACGATCCGGATGGTCGGGTAGAAGCCCATCGCCAGGATCGCGAGGTGCATCTCGCTCCGGGCCAGCACCTCGGTCTCGTGCTCCGCGCAGGCAAGCTCGTTGTCGTACGGCTTCTTCACGCAAAAGGTGTGCCGGCCGTTCTCAGTCCTCAATCGGGCGAATGCCTGGCCGACCTTGCTCTGGCCGTAGCTCCAGCCGTTGGCCGCGTACGCCTGGTCGTCCTGCCGGATCGGCTCGGAGAAGACGCAGCCGCGATCGTTTAGCGCGCGGACCAGCGCGGCCCGATCGGTCACCCGATACTTGACCTCGATTTCCCGAACAGCGTTGGCCATCGCATCCCCATGCGCTACCGCGGTCAGGTACCGGATCACTCAACCACGATCGTATGCCGAATCCCGTTGACGGGTCGCGCACCGCCACGGAAGCTAATCTGCAGCTCAAGCGCGACCTGCCTCCAACCTCACAGGGAAACTCCATACACGTTGCCGCCACCTGTAGTGGATTTAGAGAGGCCGGCAATAGGTGGTGGCGGTGGTGGCGAGATCCATGCCTGGTGGCCGATGTGTCTGAGGGTGCGGGCAGCGCGGGTTGCGGCATCTCGGGGTATTCGGGTGCTCAGGGCGAGCACGGGTTACGGCATGTCGGCCTATCCCGCCCTTCGGGTGGCGCGGGTTGCGGCATGTTGGGCTTTCCGGACCGGTTGACAGCGCGAGTTGCGGCATCCTGTGGCAGAGCCGCGAGTCGCGGCGACCCTGTAGCAGAGCCGCGAGTCGCGGCGACCCTGTAGCAGAGCCGCGAGTCGCGGCGACCCTGTGGCATGCAACGGTGCCGGTAAGGATGTGCTCTCGTCGCCCGGCCGCCGTGCCAGGACCCACCCCGCCGCCCTATTGCCGGTCGCTCTTCCTTGCCCAAGGACCCACGCCCCGCGCGGGCGTCAGGGCTTGTCGCTGGTTGTGGAAGTCTTTCCACGGATGGAATGCTTCCCGAAATGCGGAGCATCACCAGGCACGAATCTGATCCTGCTCGCGGACACGATGCCGCTCGGTCGGCGGTTCTCGGCCGGCTCGCGGTGGTCGCGCTCAGCGTCTGGGCCGCCGTCGACGTGCTGCGCATGATCCTCGCGGTCGGGCGGTACGAAGACCGCATCGTGGTGGTCACGCACGGCAACCCCGACGTGGGGCCGGCCTGGTGGGCGTACGAGATCGCCGATGTCCTGCTGCCGGCGGGCGTGGCGGTGCCGGTGGTGGCCGACCGGGTGTGGCTGCTCGCCACGGTCGTCGCGGCGGTCACGTTTCTCGGCTGGTGGCAGAGGACTCGGCGAGCCAACTGGGGCGGGCTGGCGGCACTGCTCGTCGCGGTCGCGCTTCACCTGCTCGCCCGGCTGTACGACGCGCTCACTTCGCCCGGTGCGGCGGCCTGGGGCACGGGGTGGGACACCCGGCTGGTGGCCTACCCGCTCTGGGTCGCCGGCACGGTCGCCGTGGTGGTCACGGCGTCGCTCTGCGTACGGCTGATCCGGCGGGTCGCCGAGGACCGGCACGCGAGCGCCGACGCGCGCGGCGGCACCGCGCCGGAGTAAGGACAGCCGCCGTGACGCCGGTCGCCCTCACTCCCGAGAGTCGCGCAACGCCCGCAGCACGTCCGCCGCTGACCGCGTCCGCTCGTAGCGGACCTCGTGGCCGTGGCGTCGGGACACGACGAGGCCGGCGCGGCGGAGCCGACCCAGATGGTACGAGACGGTGGCCGGGCTGATTCCGTGCCGCATGGCCAGCTCGGTGGTGGTCAGCGGCGTACCCAGATCGGTCAGGAGCGCGGCCCGGCGGGCACCGAGGATGCCCGCCTGCTCGCCGGCCGGGCCGGGCACCGACCACACCTGGCCGCGCCCGCGCGCCGGGTAGCCGACCATGACCCGGCCGGCCGTGCCCAGATACAGCGCGGGGCGGGGCAGGAACGCCGACGGGGCCAGGATGAGCCCCTGCGCCGCGTCGAGGGACAGTTCGAACGGTGAGTCGAGGGTGAGCCGGTCGCCGTCCCAGGTCAGCCTCGGGTCGAGGGTCCGCAGGATGTCGGCGAGACTCGTCCGGGTCGCCACCGTGGCCCGGTGCCGGACGTCCTCGTCGAGCACCCGGTGCAGGGCGGGCCACATCTCGGCCTGGGTGAGCCGCCAGAAGTGGGCGAGCTGGTCGACGACGCGGTCGCGCAGCGCCGCCTCCCCGCCCCGGGCGAGGACCTCGGCGACCGCGGCCGGCAGCGGCGGCCGGGGGTCGCGCCCGTTCGGGCTGCGCTCCAGCAGGTCGGGTGGGGGCGGGCCGACCCGGAACGCCAAGCGCACCTGCCGGTGGACCTCCTCGGCCGTGGTCGCGGCCACCGCCGCGAGTTCCTCGTCGAGCGTCGGCTCGTAGGTGTCGGGCAGCGGGGACAGGAAGTCGGGAATGTACCCGGCGGCGGCGTTGACCAGCTCGAACAGCACGCCGACCGCGTTCGGGTCGAGAAGGCGTCGGGTGCGGGTGGCCCAGCTGCGCGCGTACGGCGCCCGCTGGGGGTGGGCGAGCACCTCCAGGGCGTTGGTGACCTCCGTCAGCCGCGACAGCGCGAACCGTGACCGGACGAGCCGGTCCGCGTCGACGTGCAGGGTCAGCACAAACCAACATTAGAAGCCTCTCGAATGCTTGGCACCCGCCCTTGGCCCGCTGGTCTCCTGAGCGAGCCGGCCCACGATGCCGGCCGAACGAAGGAGATGCCCATGTCGTACCCGAATGGATCGGTGAGCCGGCGGACGCTGCTGCTGGGGGCGGCGGCCGTGGGCGGCGGTGCCCTCGCCGTCGGTGGCGCTGCCCGCCCCGCACACGCGAAGGATCCGGCGGTTCGCCGGGTCGGCTGCTTCGACGTCATCGCGTTGCGCGACGCCGCCGGCCCGTTTTTCCTCACCTCCGACGCCGCCTTCATCGGGGCGTCGGGAAACGACTGGAGGGCGGCGCGGCGCATCGATCCGGCTGCGTTCGGGCCGGACGGGACGTGGCAGTTGGATTTCCGCTGTTACGCCATCCGCCGTCCCGGCGACCGGTACACGCTGGTGGACACCGGCGTCGGGCCGGAGGGCAGCCCCGCCTCGTCCTGGGCGCCGGTGCCGGGCGCGCTGCCGCGGCTGCTGGCCGACGCCGGCATCGACGTGCGGCGGGTGGACACGGTGGTGTTGACGCACCTGCACGAGGACCATGCCGGCTGGGCGGTCACGGCGGCGGGGGTGCCGATGTTCCCCAACGCCCGGTATGTGGTGCAGCAGCGCGAACTCGACGTGCTGGAAGCCGGTGGCAGCCAGATGCTGGGGTACGTGGTGCGACCGTTGCGGGCGGCGGGGCAACTGCACCCGGTGGACGGCGCGGTGGTGCTCAACGGCGACGCCGCGAGGGACGGGCGCCATAACGCCGCCCGCCGGGGCGCCGCCGGCCGTCGCGGTGGCCGGGTCCGGGTGGTGCCCACCCCCGGCCACACGCCGGGGCACCAGTCGGTGGTGGTGGAGGGCGGCCGGCACGACCAGGTGGTGGTCACCGGCGACGTGCTCGTCCACGCCGTGCAGATCGCCGACCCGGACGTCGCCTACCGGTACGAGGCGGATCAGGATCTCGCCCGGTCGACCCGGCGTCGCCTGCTCGCCGCGGCCCGCCGTGATCGAGCGCTGCTCGCCACCGCGCACCTCAACCGGCCGTTCGTCGCGCTGGACTGAGCCCAGGCGCAGGCCCGATCTTGCTGATCCTCCAATGTGGCATTATGACGGACTCGTGTGCGCGATCTTCGCGCCGGAACATCATGGAGGACTGTGTGCGCGGATCAGCGCGACGGCTGGCCATCTCGATTCTCGCCGCGACTGTTGCGACGGTGACGCTCGCCGCACCCGCACAGGCCGCGACGAATCCGTTCACCGCGGCGCAGGCATGCAACAACGACTTCGGTGGCTCGTGGGCGCACGTCAGTGACGGCCACCGGTCGATCACCGCGCCGAACGGCACCAAGGTGGGCGACGTCTACCTGATGTACAACAGCGCCAGCGGAAACAACTGCGTCGCCACCCTCAAGCGGGTGTCGGTCGGCACGAACAGCGGGGTTTCCGCCGGGATCCGGGTCGAGGGCAGTTCCTGGGTGTACGACCCGGGCAACTACAAGTACTACGCCGCGATCCAGCGTTCCGCCCGCGACAGGTGCGTGATGTACAGCGGCGAGGTCCTGTACGGCACCAGCTGGCAGGGTAATGGCCGGTCCAGCTGGGGCAACTGCGGCTGAGCGATCCGCACATCGGCGTGCGGCCGGTCCCGGGAGGCCGG
>NZ_BOPC01000099.1 GCF_016863555.1 Micromonospora qiuiae
AAGCCTGACCGGGGTTCTGTCGGTAACTGTCGAGGCCGCCGCCGGTCTTCGGGTGGGGCAGTCCGGGTCGGTCGGCCAGTTGCCGTCGCAGTCCGGTGGTGCGTTGCGATGCTGCGTCGCGACGGTGGCGGTCCGAGAATTACCAAGTCAGACGCGGGCCCTGTCGAGCTGAGTGCGTCAACGGATCGCGGCAACCGGTCGCCGGTGCAACGCTTCGAAACCCTGAACGATCGTCGGCGCGAGACTTCGAGACCCTGAACGGCGGCCGGTGGGTGGCTTCGCGTCGCTGGGCCAACCCGCCGATCGGTCGAACAGGCCTGCGATAGCGTATCCGGTTCAGCTCGACAGCGACCAAACCCGACCCTACTGAGGTCCGGACGATATCCGGGACTGAGATCCGGGCAGTATCCCTGGCCGACGTGCCGGCCGGGCCGCCGCAGGCGAGTCACAGGCCCGACCTGAAGCGCCCCGACACCGACCAGGGTTACCGACAGAACTTCCCGGCAACCGGCTTGACATTCAGCTCGGTGGTCGGGCGTTGATCACTATGCGTACCCGGGTTCTGCTCGACGGGCGTCCGGCCGAGGCGGCGGTACGTGGGTGGTGCACGATCGGGGCATGACGTTCGATGGGTTGGCGTACACCGAAACACCGCACGATCGGGTCGCGAGCCTGCGTGCCGACGGCGACCTTCGCCGCCGACCTGACCGACGTCGAGGAGGCGGCGGCGCTGCGGCTCGTGTGGTACGCCCACCAGCAGCGCCCACGCCGGCCACCTGCGCGTCTGCGATGGCCGGGATTGCGGGTGGACGCCGCGGAGTTGCAGGACGCACGCTGGTTCACCCGCGCCGAGGTCGTCGACCGCATCGTCAACGGCCCCGGATCCGGCCCGGCCGATTCCATCGGCGGATGGCTGCTGCGCTCCTGGGCCGGTTTCGACGGGTCAGCGTGACCGGGCGATCCGGGTGACGAAGGCCTGCCAGGCCGCCGGGCCGAAGGCCAACACCGGGCCGGCCGGATCCTTCGAGTCGCGGACCGCGACCACATCGGACAGATTGTCGGCCACCTCGACGCAGTCGCCTTGGTTGTTGCCACTCTTGCTGCTCTTACGCCACCGCGCACCAGTCAGGTCCATGCTCGTGCCGCTTCCCTGAGGAGATCCAGGGAACGCCCTCGGGGAAGAGCCTCACCTCGGATGCGTTCCCACCGTCGATCAAGCGTAACAAGCTCGCTCGGTTGGTCGATGATTTGCGCTGCCGCCTGGCTGTCAACGTATGCCGCCCGCGCCCCGTCGGGCAGTTCCGCGATTGTGAACGCTCCGCCGAGCCCTGGGTACATGCCAACCTCAGACGGCACGATGTGCACCTGCACCGACGGAAGCTGCGCGCACTCGACAAGGTAGGCGACTTGTTCTGCCATCAGGGCGCGATCACCGTACGCGTCGCGCCGCAGTACCGCCTCGTCGATCACCGCGACGTACAGCGGGCCACCATGTCGGCGCAGGATCGCATGCCGGGCGATACGTGCCGCCGCCATCTCGTTGACCTCGTCCGGGGACAACCCTTCGCCCTCAACGGTTGCCCGTGCGTATGCCTCGGTCTGAAGGAGGCCAGGTATCCAGGCGAGTTGAAACGCCCGCAGCGCGACCGCTTCACGCTCGATCTCCACCCAGGGTCGGAACCAGACCGGCTGCCGCCGCTTCGGAAGGTCCGGCCAAAGGTCCTCAACGTCCTGGCCAAGGATATCCGCGACCCGCGACCGATGACGCGGGTGAGGTATGCGTCCTGGGTTCACCCAACGCTGCGCCGTCTTCGGATCAACTCCGACTTGACCAGCCAGGCTTTCCGCAGTCTCGCCGGCTTCGGTCATGGCGCGAATAAGTCCGTGGTTCACGTCGTCTCCCAGCTGGACGTCCTTAACGTCTATCGATCCTATATCAACGCTGTGTGCAGGTCCCATCACAGTAGGCAGAGTCGCTGACAGACGGCATGAGCCGATGTGACCACCGAGCCGGCCTTGTCGTCAGGGCCGCCGAACGGATGGCCCTTTGTCGATGAAGGAGGCTTGCTGTGGTCGTACGGAAACCTGCGAACGACGCGCCCGCGTCCCGCTGGACGCCGCCGGCTCGGTCGGGGCGGTCCGCCGGGGCGGCTCCGGGGCGGCGGGATGGCGGGACGCCGCTGGTCGCCCCCGGCCTGTACCTGCTGACCCGGGCCGCCTCGCCGCAGCTCGGTACGCCGATCAAGGTCCGGGTGATCCGGGAGCGGACCGACCGTCGCACATACCACGGCTGGACCTGGATCGAGGCGTACCAGATCAATGCTTCGGGCGACGCGATCGCGCGCCGGGAGTTGTTCGTGATGCCGGCGGGGATGCGGCCGGTGACGGTGCCGCTGGCGGGGATGCGGCCGGTGACGGTGCCGCCGGCACGTCGCGGCCCGCGCGGGCCGGGAGGCGCGCGGGGTGACCGGTGAGCGGGCGCTGCCGGGCGCACCTGCCGTCGCGTCCCACCTGGCGGTGCCATACCTGTGGCAGCGCGTGGCCGTGCGGCACCGCGAAGGTGAGGCTGCTCGCCGAGTACGGCAGGGACCGGATCTCCCTGCTGATCTACCTGGCGACACTCCAGGAGGAGGCGGCCGAACAACTCGCCGAACGGGGCCGCCCGGTCCGCCCGTCCACGTTGCACCACCGGTTCACCGGCTGGGTGCCGATCCGCTCCTGCCCCGATCGCCGCTGACCACCGCTTGCGGATCCCGCACAGTCAGTTCAACGCGGAACGGACGCCCAGTCCGATGAGGACGATGCCGGTGATGCGGTCCAGCCCGCGGCGCACCCGGTCGGTACGCAGCAGCCGGGTGGCCGCCCCCGTGACCGCCGTCCAGCCGGCCAGCCATCCGGTGTGCAGCACGGCGTGCGCGGTGGCGAGCAGCAGCATAGGTGCCAGCACGGGTTCGGAGGGATCGAGGAACTGCGGGGCCAGGGTCAGGTAGATGGCGGCCGCCTTCGGGTTCAGCACGTTCCCGAGCAGCCCTTGGAGGTACGGATGTCGGGCGCGCGCCGAGAGCCGACGCCATCCTGCCGGCGCGGGCAGCGCCTCGGGTGCGGCGGCCCGCCGACGGGTCGCGGAGAGCAGCAGCCAGAGGCCCAGCCCGACGAGGTAGGCGGCACCGACCAGCTTGACGGCCCAGAACGCCTGCGACGAGCGCAGCACCAACGCCGCCAGGCCGGCCGCGGCCAGGACCGCGTGCGTGTACATCCCCGTCACCGTACCGAGGATCACCCACCAGCCGGGGCGCCGACCTCCGGCGCTCACATGCGAGATGACCAGCGCGAAGCTGGTGCCGGGAGTGAGCGTGATCGGCGCGACGGCGAGCGCGAAGCCCAGCATGCCCGCCCCGGTCACCGCTCAGATCACCACCCGGTAGTGGGTGGTGAGCAGCCCGGCGTCGTCGTACACGTGGAAGGCGATGCCGGGCGGTTGCCGCTGGTCGGTCAGCGGCCCCTCACCCTCCCACGGCATCCGGAGGGTGGATATCACGCCCGGCGCGATGCGCAGGGGGCGGCCGGCGAAAGTGCTGGCGGCGGCGGTGTGGAAGTGCCCGGTCAGCACGGCGACGACCTGGGGGTGGGCGGCGACCAGGTCGGCGAGCGGGTCGGCGGGCAGCAGTCGCGAGTCGTCGATGACCGGGTGATGCAGCGCGACCGGCGGGTGATGGAAGGCGATGAAGACCGGGACGTCGGTCGCCACGGTGGCGAGCTGATCGCGCAGCCAGCCCATGGTCTCCTCGTCGAGGTGCCCGTCGTCGCGCCCGGGAACGCTGGAGTCGGCGAGCAGGAAGATCGCCCCGGCTACGTCGTGGCGACTGTTGATCGGGCGGTCACCGCCGTCGGCCTCGCCCAACAGCCCCTTACGGTACGCGTCGCGCACGTCGTGGTTGCCGGGGCAGACCAGCACTGGGTGCGGCGAGGCGAAGAGCTTGGCGGCCAGTTCGTACTCGGACACCTGCCCGTGCTCGGCGATGTCTCCGGTGATCAGGATGGCGTCGACCGGGCGGGCCAGGTTGTGCAGGTGGTCCATGACCCGGGCGGTCCGCTCGGCCGAGCGCGGGTGGTCGTCGAGATGGGTGTCGCCGAGGTGCGCGATGGTCAGCATGACTCCCCCTAATGGGATACGGCGCTTTAAGCGTTAGGGACGCTACACTGACATCCTGGAGATCCACAATGTGCAGCGCGAGGACAGGAGAGTCATGTCTGGTCAGCTCACGCTCGCCCTGGCCGGCACCATCCGGCACGACGGCAACGGCGGCGTGACCGACGACCTCGCCGACGCCCCCGGGCTCGCCCGGTGGCTACGCGAGCAGGCCGAGCCGCTGCGGCACTACGACCACGACCTCGCACCGCCGGCCGACCTGCCCGACGAGCAGATCCGGCTCGACGTGGTGGCGCTGCGCCGCGCCGTACGCACGCTGCTCGCCCGCGCGGTCGCGCCGGCTCCGCCCAGCCGGGCCGACCACTCGTCGCTGCTCACCCCGGCTGACGCGGTGCGGCACCTCAACGACGCCGCCGGACGACTGCCCACCAGCCCGCGGCTGCGTTGGCCGGACGACGCGGCGCCGGCCCTCACCCGGCACTCGGCCCCGGCGGAGCTGCGGATCCGACTCACCGCGGCGCTGGCCCGCGCCGCCGTCGACTTCCTCGCCAGCCCCGCGCGGGAACGGCTACGCGCCTGCCCGGCGCCGCGCTGCGTGCGGTACTTCCTCCAGGAGAACGCGCGCCAGCAGTGGTGCAAGCCGTCCTGCGGCAACCGTGCCCGCGTCGCCCGCCACTATCACCGACACCAGGCCGAACGTTGACGGTGTCGTGAGTCCCCCGACACCGCCGATTGCGACTCAGGTCGTAAGTCGAATGCGGTCCTGCGGCAGATGGCGCGGCGAGACGATTCCCGCAGGCTTGGCTCATGTCTTCCCGCCACGCACCCCGACCGCCCGCAGCCCGGTCCGCGCCGCGCCGCATCCGATCCGGCGCCGCCCTCGTGGCGGCGATCACCATCGTCTTCGCCGTCGCGGGCTGCGGCATGTCGTCGCAGCCCCGCCCGGCACCGCCCGTCGCCGCCCCGCCCGCACCGGGTGCGCCGAACGATCCGGCCGCCCTGGACGCTCGGGACGTCAACGCCTGGCTCGACGGCCTGCTACCGGCCGCACTGCAACGCACCGGCATCGCCGGAGCGGCCGTCGCCGTCGTGGACGACGGCGAGATCCTGACCGCCCGGGGGTACGGGCACGCCGACACCGGCGACGGTGACATCGACGCGGTGCCGGTCGACCCCGATCGGCACCTGTTCCGGGTGGGTTCGGTCTCCAAGCTCGTCACCGCCACCGCCGTGATGCAGCTCGTTCAGCGCGGCGACCTCGATCTGGACCGCAACATCGAGGACTACCTCGACTTCACCCTGCCCCGCCGCTACGAGCAGCCGATCACCCTGCGCCACCTGCTGACGCACACCGCCGGTTTCGAGGAGCGGATCGCCGGGCTGATCGGTGCCGAGGGCACCCGCGTCGACCTGCGCAAGACCCTGGTGACCGACCCACCGGAGCAGATCTACCAGCCGGGAACCGTGCCCGCGTACTCCAACTACGGCAACGCGCTGGCGGGCTACCTCGTGGAGCACGTCAGCGGTACGCCCTTCGAGGAGTACGTCGCGACCAACGTCCTGGCCCGCGCCGGCATGACCTCGTCGAGCTTCGCTCAACCGCTGCCCGCGCCGCTGGCCGAGCGGATGTCGAACGGATACGACAACGCCGCCGCGCCGGCCGGCCCGTTCGAGATCGTCGGCGCTCCCCCGGCCGGTGCGCTGAGCGCCACGGCCACCGACATGGCCCGGTTCATGCTCGCCCAACTCGGCGAAGCGGTGGGCGACGAGCCGCTGCTCGACCGCCCCACCCGCGAGCTGATGCAGCGCCCGGCGCTCGACGCCACCTCGCTCGGCACGCTCGCCGACGGCCCCCGGATGGCGCTCGGCTTCTTCGACGAGAGCCGCAACGGCCGGCGCATCGTCGGCCACGGCGGCGACACCATCTACTTCCACTCCCACCTCCAGATCTACCCGGACGAACGGGCCGGCATCTTCATCTCGCTGAACAGCAGCGGCAACGGGCAGATGGACAGCGTCAAGCTGCGCCAGGCGGTACTCGACGGTTTCGCCGATCGCTACTTCCCGGCCCGCAGCGGCCCCACCACCGGCAGCGTCGACCCGGCGACCAGCGCCGAACATGCCGCGCTGGCCGCCGGCACGTACGAAACTTCCCGAGGCATACGCAGCAATTTCCTCACCGTGACCGGCCTGGTCGGCCGGACCGAGATCAGCGTGGTCGACGACAATCGGTTGTTGTTCCAGCCGGCTCCGCTCTCCGACGCCCCGGCCCACTACGAGGAGATCGCGCCGTGGGTGTGGCGCGAGGTCGGCGGGCAGCGCACCGTGGCGATGCGGGTGACCGACGGCAGCGTCGACGCGATCGTCGTCGACCCCGCGTTCACGCTGCTGCCGGTCGAGCCCGCGCGCAGCTCGGCAACTGCCGTCCCGGTGATCGCCGGATCGGCCATCGTGCTCCTGTTCGCCATCCTGGCGTGGCCGATCGCCGCGATCGTCCGCCGACGCCTCGGCCTCCCCGGACGGGACCGGGCCGGTCGTACCGCCCGGATCCTGAGCCGCGTCGCCGTCGGCGCCACCGTGCTGGCACTGCTCGGCTGGGTGCTGAGCGTCATCACCATCATGGGTTTGCAGGACGTGCCCGGCGCAGTCCTGCGTACCGTGCAGGTGCTGCAACTGATCGGTTTGCTCGGCGTGCTGCCCGCCGCCGTTGCGCTGGTCGACGACGTACGCCGGCGCGTCGGCTGGTCCCGCGTCGTGGGCAGCGGTCTGATCCTGCTCGCCCTCGCCGGTGCCGGCTGGTTCGCCGTCGAGTTCAAGCTGCTCGCCACCAGCATCTCCTACTGACCCACCCGGAGCCCGACCCGCCCGACCCGCCCGACCCGCAACGATCCAGGAGCAAGGAAGCTGATCACATGAGGGACGACACCGGCGCCACGGCCGAACCCGATGTGCCCTGGCCGACGGGGTGGCTCGACGAACGGCTCGCCCGGCTCGGGATCACCGGAATCCTCGCGCGCGACTACCTGCTCGCGGCGACGCTCACCATCCTGACCTTCCTGATGTTGGCGTTGCTGTTCTGGCTCGTGGCCCCGGCGGAGGGGATCTTCTTCGAGCCGACGAGGGAATGGCTGGTCATCGCCGCCGCCTGCGGGCAGGCGATGCTGCTCTGCCTGCGTCGGGTCCGCCCGTTGCTCTGTCTCGCGCTTGTCGTCGGCCTGCAACTGGTCGTCACCAGCGGCTCCCTGCCGGACGCGACGATCCGTGGCTTCGCGCCCTTCGTCGCGGCCTACACCGTGGGTTCCCTGCTGCCGCTCCGGCCGGCGCTGGCGGCCGCCGGGGCGGCGGTGGCGGTGGACACGGCGGGAGCGCTGGTCGCCACCGGCCTGGCCGGCACCTCCGGTGCGGCGGGCACCAGCGGCTCGGCCGGCATCGAACTGCTCGTCACGGCCGTCGGCTACGGCACCGCCACCGTCCTGGTCTACTTCGGCGCCACTTTCGTCGGCGGCTACATCGCCACCCGGCGGCGCAACCTGGAGCTGATCCGACAGCGCGCCGAGGAGGTGATCCAGGCGCAGCAGGCAAGGGTGCAGGCCGCGATCGGGGCGGAGCGCGCCCGGATGGCCCGGGAACTGCACGACGTGGCCGCCCACCACCTCTCCGGGATGATCGTGCAGGCTTCGGCGGTGCAACGACTGATCGACCGCGATCCGCCAGCGGCACGGGCCGGGGTGGCCTGGATCCGGGCGCAGGGCAAGGAGACCCTCGACAACCTGCGGCTCGTGGTGGGCGTGCTCCGCGGGCGACCCGAAGACGGCGGCGGCGACGACACGGTGCCCGTGCCCGGGCTGGCCATGCTCGACGAGCTGGTACGGACCGCGGACAGCCTCGCCGGCCCGGTCGAGCTGATCCGCGACGGCGAGCCGCGCGAGATCCCCCCGATCGCCGACGTCGCGCTCTACCGGATGGTGCAGGAGTCGCTCTCCAACGCCCGCCAGCACGCACCGGGCGCATCGGTGCGGGTGGAACTTCGTTTCCTCCCCCGCGAGATCCTGCTCGAGGTGGTCAACGCGCCCGCGCCGCAACGCCCCGCGCCATCGGTTGGCGGCAACGGGGTGGGTCTGGTGGGCATGCGGGAGCGTGCCCAGCTCATCGGCGCGCGGTTCACGGCCGGCCCGACGGCGGACGGCGGGTGGTCGGTCCGCGTACGGCTGCCGACCCGGGACGACAAACGATTCGCCACGACGACGACCACGGAGGAAAGCGGCGCATGATCAGGGTGATGCTCGTCGACGATCAGGCGGTGGTGCGCGCGGGCTTCCGCGTCGTCTTGGAGCAGGCGGGCGACATCGAGGTGGTGGCGGAGGCGTCCAGCGGCTCCGCGGCGGTCGACCTGGCCCGCCGGCTGCGTCCGGAGGTGATCTGCATGGACGTCCGGATGCCCGGTGGCGACGGCCTGACCGCGACCCGCCGGATCATCGCGGACGCGGCCGAGTCACCACCGGCGGTCCTGGTGGTGACGACCTTCGATCTCGACGAGTACGTCTTCGGCGCGCTCGAATCCGGGGCAAGCGGCTTCATCCTCAAGGACTGCGAACCTGAGGATCTGATCGACGCGGTGCGCCGACTCGCCAGTGGTCAGGGCCTCGTCGACCAGGCCGTGACCCGACGGGTGATCTCGGAGTTCGCGCGACGCAGGCCGGCTCCCCGGGCCGACGCTGCGGCGGCACACCAGTTGACCGCGCGGGAGATCGAGATCATCGGCCTGCTCGCCCGAGGGCTGTCCAATGTCGAGATCGGCAACGAACTCTTCATCGAGACCAGCACGGTCAAGTCGCACCTGGGGCGCGCCATGGCGAAGATCGGCGCGCGCGACCGGTTGCAGACGGTGGTCTGGGCGTACCAGAACGGCGTGGTGCCCCGCTGACCGAGGCTCGTCAGACCCGTACGGTCAGCCGTATCCATGCTGACGTCGACGGTTCCATCAGCGGCTCGGGTCGCCAGCGGCATGCCGGTCGTGTTTCGACAGCCGCGCGATGGCACAAACGGTTCAGCTCGACAGGGAGAGCGCGGCCGATCCTTCCACATCGCCAATAAGCCCGTGATCCTCGATATCCGGATACTCCTGCACGCTAGCCCCCGACGTCGCCTGCCGCCCGCTTGGAGGTCAGGCCGGGATGACACACGGGTGTCGGGTTTGCGAAGGTTTCACCCACAGGAGGTGTCCGGCTACGTGCGTACGCCCCGCAGAGCCGATCCTCCCACCCACCGCTCGGACTCGGGTCGCCTGACTTTCGTACCGCTGACAGAAAGTCGTGCCGGAGCTGGACAAAACCATAGACACATTCGCATGGCATTTGCTAGCTTCGGGCCGGATGTTACGCCGAGGTGAACCGAAGCGACCTCGACCGTGACACTGGCCGTCCGTCCACCCTTGCCCACTTGCTCGCCCGCGTCGCACGACGACGGGCGGCCTGTGCTGCCCCCTATCAGCCGAGGAAGGAGGACCCCGACCATAACGTCCCGACCTGCCCCGCACAGTCCTCAGTCGAAGGAGAGGCAGTTGAAGAGACGACTCACGCTCGCCGTGGCGGGCCTGACGACCATCGCGCTCGTCGCCCCGCCCGCCACCTCGATGGCCGCGCCCTCCAACGCAGCCTCGACCAGCCCTCCCCCGGAAGCGAACTTCCAGAAGGTCACCCTCAACGACCGTCCCGGCGAACCGATGGACCTCGCCGTGCTGCCCGACCGGCGGGTACTGCACGTCACCCGCGCGGGTGAGGTCTGGCTGCACGACCCCGCCACCGGCCGCAACACCATCGCCGCCAAGCTGGACGTGTACCAGCACGACGAGGAGGGCCTGCAGAACGTCGCGATCGACCCCGGCTTCGGCAAGGGCGGTAACAACTGGGTCTACCTGTACTACTCACCGCCGATGAACACCCCGGTCGACGACCCGTCCACTCCGGACGTCAATGAGGGCGACGCGCCGGCGTGGGGCACCGAGGCGGACTTCGCACCCTTCCGGGGGGTGATCCGGCTGTCCCGGTTCCGCCTCGTCAAGGACAAGCTGGATCTGCGCACCGAGCAGCAGATCATCGACGTGCCGGTCGACCGGGGCATCTGCTGCCACGTCGGCGGCGACATTGTCTTCGACGCCAAGGGCAACCTGTACCTCTCCACCGGCGACGACACCAACCCGTTCGAGTCCGACGGTTACGCCCCCATCGACGAGCGCCCCGGCCGCAACCCGGCGTACGACGCGCAGCGCAGCGCGGCCAATACCAATGATCTGCGCGGCAAGATCCTGCGGATCAAGGTGGGCGCCAAGGGCGGCTACAGCATCCCGAGCGGCAACCTGTTCAAGAAGGGGACTCCGAACACCCGGCCGGAGATCTACCTGATGGGCCTGCGCAACCCGTTCCGGATCGAAGTGAACCGCGCCACCGACGAGCTGTACGTCGGCGACTACTCACCGGACGCCGGCCAGCCCGATCCGGGACGCGGCCCGGCCGGGCAGGGCAAGTGGTTCGTCGCCCGCAAGCCCGGCAACCACGGTTGGCCGTACTGCGTCACCCCGGACCAGCCGTACGTCGACTACGACTTCGCCACCGGGCAGTCCGGGCAGAAGTTCAACTGCGCCGCGCCGGTCAACGATTCGCCGCACAACACGGGGCTGCGCAAGCTCCCGCCGGTGGAGCAGCCGGATGTGTGGTACGGCTACGGCCCCTCCGCGCAGTTCCCCGAGCTGGGCACCGGCGGCATCGGGCCGATGGCGGGGCCGGCGTACGAGTTCGATCGCTCGACCACCCGCGGCCGTAACCCGTCCGGCTGGCCGGCGCACTACGACGGCAAGCCGCTGTTCTACGAGTGGACCCGGGACTACGTGAAGGCGTTCCAGCTGGACCGGCGCGGCCGGCTGAGCGGGATCGAGTCCGTGCTCCCCTCGGTCGTCTTCGACAACCCGATGGATCTCGAGTTCGGCCCGGACGGCGCGCTCTACGTGCTCGAGTACGGCGACGGCTTCTTCAGCGAGAACCCGGATGCCCAGCTGTCCCGGATCGACTACATCGGCTGGGACGGCAACCACAGCCCGGTGCCCCAGGTCTCGGCCACGGTGACCAACGGGCTCGCGCCGCTGACCGTCGAGTTCTCCAGCGCGGGCACCGCCGACCCGGACGGTGACCGGCTCCGGTACGAGTGGTACCTCGACGACGACAACCGGGTCGATTCGCGGGTGGCGAACCCGACCTTCACGTACCGCAAGAACGGCATCTACGAGGCGACGCTCAAGGTGACCGACCAGCGGGGCCGGTCGGCCTCGGCGTCGGTGCGGGTCGTGGTCGGCAACGCCGCGCCGGTGGTCGAGCTGATCGCGCCGGTGGCCGGCCAGCCGTTCCGCTTCGGCGACACCGTCCGGTACGAGGTACGCGTCACCGACGACCAGCCGGTGGACTGCGCCCGGGTCAGCGTGACCTACATCCTCGGCCACGACGACCACGGCCACCCGCAGACCACCGCCAACGGCTGCACCGGCTCGATCCTCACCACCGTGCCGTCCGGTCACGACCCGGCGACCGACAACCTGTCTGCCGTGTTCGTCGCGTCCTACACCGACCCCGGTGGCGACGGCCTGCCCGCCCTGACCGGGACGGACGAGGTCGTGCTCGTGCCGAGCCGGTAGACCAGGAGAGGAGTCATCATGTGTTACGGCTACGACGGGATGGCCGCGTTACGGCGCTCCGTCACCGACCGGCGGAGGCTGCTGCGCGGTTCGCTGGCGGTGGCCGCCGGTGTCGGGCTCGCCTCGTCGGGGATCGGCGCGGGCGCCGCGGCGGCTGGCGGCCCCGGGCAGACCGGCCGGCGGCGGGTTCCTCCGGGGCTGATCAGCATCCAGCTCTGGACGGTCCGCGACGCGCTGAACGGTGAACCGGGGTACGACGCCACCCTGCGGCACCTCGCCCGGATCGGCTATCCGAAGGTGGAGTTGGCGCTCGGCTACTTCGGGCGCAGCGCCGCCCAGCTGCGCAGATTCCTGGACAGCATCGGCATCAAGGCCAGCTCCAGCCACGACGGGATCAGCGACACCCCCGCCGCCCTGCGCGAAAAGATCCAGAACGCGGTGACGCTGGGCCAGAAGTTCATGGTGGTGCCGTACCTGTACTCGGAGAACGCCGACGACTGGAAGCGCTGGGCGGAACAGATGAACATCGAGGCCGCGGCGGCGGCCCGGGCCGGCCTGCGCTACGGCTACCACAACCACGCCCACGAGTTCACCATCGACCTCGGGCGCGGCCGGCGCCCCTGGGACATCCTGACCAAGGAACTCGATCCCAAGCTGGTCCACCTGGAGATCGACATCTACTGGGCGGTCACCGGCGGCATCCAGTCCGGTGACGGCGCGGCCGACCCCGAGGGCTTCACCCTGGACGTCATCCGCCGCGCGCCGCAGCGGACCCTCCAGTACCACGTGAAGGACCGGCACGCGGCCGACGGTGACATGGCCGACCTGGGCACCGGGATGATCGACTTCGGCCGGATCTTCCGGAAGCACTCGGTGCTGGAGTACATCGTCGAGAACGACACCCCCGACGTGACGCCCCAGCGTACGGCCGAGGTCGGTTACCGCTACCTGCACAAGCTGCGGTACTGACGAGCCCTCGACGGGCACCAGGGTCGGCCCCCGCGGTCGCCCCTGGTGCCCGTCACCGCTGAGTGGGCGGAAGGTGGATGTTGACGCCATGGTCGCCGTGGCGCACATCAGCACCGCCCGCGCCGCGGGTGCTCACTCCGGTATCCGCAACCCGGCGGAGCCGGCCCCCCGCTCGTTGACGATCGCGGTGATCCGTTTCCAGGCGGCGGCGAACTGCGCGCGCTGCTCGGCCGGCACCGTCGGGTCGTTGACCCCGGCGGTCAGGTCGACCACCCGCGCGGCCGGGTGGTACTGCATCCAGGTCGGCAGGACACTCACCGCGGTGACCTCCCAGCGACCGGAGGGGGTACGGGTGAAGGTGAACTCGGGCACCACCGCGTCCTGGGTGTTCTCCGGAGAGCCGTCCGCGAACCGGGTCGTCAGGTTGCCCATCCCGTACGCGACCCACTTCCCGTCGATCTTCTCGAAGGGCTGCACCACGTGCACGTGGTGGCCGACGATCAGGTCGATGTCCGGCGAGGCGAGCAGCCGACGGGCGAGGTCGATCTGCTCCGCGTTCGGCTCGGACTGGTACTCCGTACCCCAGTGCATGGAAAGGATGTTGATCTCCGCGCCGGCCGCGCGGGTGCGGCTGGCCTCGGCGAGGATGGCCTTCTCGTCGACCATGTTCGCCGCCCACGGTCGCCCCTGCGGCAACGGGATGCCGTTGAAGCTGACGGTGTAGGACAGGTGTCCGATGCGTACGCCCTTGATCTCCAGCACGTTCGGCAGTCGCGCCTCGACCTGGTTGCGCGCGGTGCCGGTGTGGCGCAGGCCGACCCGGTCCAGGTTGTCGAGGGTACGGGCGATCCCCTCGACCCCGGTGTCCAGGGAGTGGTTGGAGGCGGTGGAGCAGGTGTCGAAGCCCGCCCAGGCGGCGGCGTCGGCCAGTTGCGGCGGCACGCTGAAGTACGGCCACCCGGTGAACGGTCCCTCCGGCGGAGCCAGCGGCGTCTCCATGTGGCAGATCGCCAGGTCGGCGGCGCTGACCCGGGGGCGTACGGCGGCAAGCACCTGGGTGAAGTCGTGGCCGGCGCGTCCGGCCTGCCGCGCGTCGGCTGCGGCCTGCTCGCTGAGTTCGGGGTGGACCAGCAGGTCACCGGCGGCCACCACGGTGAGAGTCCGGGGACCTGCGCTGGCCTGCGGCGCCGGCGGTTGGTGCGGGGTCTTGTTCGTCGGCGGGTCGCAGGCGGCGACCAGCCCGACGATCAGCAGCACGCCGGCGGCACCCAGTTTCTTCCCGAGGGAGTTTCCCCTTCCGTTCATGAGGTGATTTTTCGCGTCGCCCGGACGTGGGCGCACCTGACGGCGCAAGCACCCCCCGAACGAGGGACGCGCGGGGTGCCGAATGTCGGGTACCCGTCACCAGTCTGGCTGGGCGGTGACCGTCCGTGGTGGTACGCATGAATGACCGGGGGGCCTCTGACCTGGCGCTTTGCGAAGATCGAGCCTGAGCGAAGCAAGGCGCCACATCACAAGGGGTGACCTTGATGGCCGTTGACTGGTACCTCAACCAAGCCCTGACCAACTTCCGCAACGCCGTCAACGCGGCGTACCCGAACCGCGACAAGAAGTCCGACGGCACCATCGGAGATGCCGCCCACCAGAAAACCTCCAGCGACCACAACCCGGACCCGGACGGCTCGGTGGACGCCTGGGACATGGACGTGGAGGTCAACGGCGACGGCATGCCCTACCGCGAGGACATCGAACGGCTGAAGAGGGTCTTCGAGCAGCACGAGTCCGCGCAGTACTGGATTCACGACCACCTTATCGCCAGCCGCGGTAGCGGGTGGGTCCGCCGGGTGTACACCGGCAGCAGCCCGCACACCGAGCATGTTCACTGGAACACCCGGGAGAGCCACGAGCGCTCCACGAAGCCATGGGTGATCCCTGCTCCGACGGGAGAAGTGTCGTCGATGTTCTGCAAGCTGAATGACAACAACGACGCCGTAGAGGTGTTGCAGCGCCAGCTTGCGACCCTCGGCTACTACAAGGGCGCGATCGACCGGCACTACGGCCCGCTGACCGCGGCAGCTCTGCTGGCCTGCCGCAAGGCGATGGGAAGCGTGGTCACCAACGGCGACACTTATACCCCCGCCGCGTACGAGCAGGTGCAGCGGGCGTACGCCCAGCGGTTCGCAGGCGAGCGGGGAGCCCCGGGTCCGGCGGGTCCGCCCGGCCCGCCCGGTCCGGCGGGTCCGCCTGGTCCGCCGGGCAACTGGACGCCCGAGCAGGTCCTCCGGCTGATCGCGGACACCCTGGGCAAGGCTGCCTGACCTGGCACCTCGGGAGGAAACATGAATTCCACACCGGACTCGCCCTCGCCCGACGCCCGGACGCTGCGCCGGCTGCGGCTGGGCGTCGGCGGGCTCGGCATCGCCCTGCCGATCGTCCTGCCGGCCGGCCACGCCCTGGCCACCGGCCGATTCGAGCTGCTGAGTTCGATCAGCAGCTACTACCACAGCGACATGCGGGACGTCTTCGTCGGCAGCCTGTGCGCGATCGGGGTGTTCCTCGTCAACTACCGGTACCGCCGCCTCGACGACGTGTTGAGCACGACGGCGGGCGTGCTCGCGGTCGTGGTGGCGCTGGTGCCGACCGTGACCGACGCCCCGGCCGCCGCGCGGGTGTTCTCGCTCGGCCGGGTACACGAGGTCGCCGCCGGTCTGCTGTTCGCGATTCTCGCCCTGTTCTGCCTCTGGCGGTTCCCGGTCAACGGGTCGCCGACCGCCGGCAGACGGGTGCGCAACGCCCTCTACCGCATCTGCGGCCTCGCCATCCTCGCCGCGATCGCGCTCGGTGTGGCGAGCAACGCCCTGTCGGAGCCGACCCGCGAGGCGCTGCAACCGTTCTTCTGGTGCGAGGCGGTGGCGGTGTTCGCCTTCGGGGTGGCCTGGCTGGTCAAGGGCGAGGCGATGTTTCACCGGCCGCCCGGCCCAAGTGCCCTGCCGGGCCCACTCCCGGCGCCGGCCGACCGGTCGGCGACCGCGACGCCCTGACCGGGTGAGCGGGGGCCGCTGTGTCGCGACGGCCCCCGGTGTTCATCCGATCCTCGGTTGTCCCCGGCTGGTCACTGCGCCGGGCGGAGGTCGGCGGCGCAGTTGGTTGCCCGGTGTTCGGCGGTGACGACGGTCGTCACGCGCCGGCGGCCACGGCCGCCGATACGGGTAGCCGGTGACGCCAGCGGGAACGGGTACGAAACCTGGGCATGAGGCTTGTGGCCCCTCTTCTCGGCGTGCGGCGGGGATGGGGGGGTTCGCGCGCCTCGCCTCAGCTGTCCTCAGCCCAGTGAGCAGCCAGGAGGTGCCCGGCGGTCGACGCCGCCCGCATCGACGATTACCCAGCGTCGCCCACCTGGCGCATGACAGTGATCAGGTTGCGAACATCTTTCGCCCAGTGATGGTGATCTGTCAATCATCCCGACTTTTGGTCGGGTGAGCCCGCCCACCTCTTGCCAACGGCCCGCTACCTGCGTTTGAGCTGCGGGCAGACTGGAGACGAGAGCCCCGAGGCTCGAAACTAGAGGGGATCACGCGTGTCTGAGAACGCCGACCGGCCAAGCCACGTCACCGACCGTCCGGACGAGGTCAGCGATCCGCTGCTGTGGCGGCTCGCCCTGGATGTCGCCGACGCCCACGCACCGACCGAGGAGGGCGGCTGCGTCCACCTGATCTGCGCCGGACAGGAGTGGCCCTGCGAGCCGTGGCAGCGGGCCCAGCGTGCGCTCAACCTGGCCCAGGGCGGCCCGACCGACGAGGCGGACGAGTCGTGGTCGCCGGAGAGCCCGCAGCGTGACGGCTGGGCAACCCCGGCGGCGCTGCCCAGCTGGGCACCCGGCCGTCCGGGCCGCGAATCCGCCGCCGCCTGATACCGGCCGCTCGCGCCGCGAATCCGCCGCCGTGTCTGACACCGGCCTTGCATAGGGCGTCCGCACCACCCCGCGCCGCCGCTGCGTCGGCACAGGCTGCCGACGCGAATCGCGCAGGCGCCGCCCAGCGGTTGTCAATGTAATGTTGACAGATGCGTGATCCGCTGGGCCACCGCGCCGACCTGGGCGTCAACCTCGCCCGGCTTGCCGAGGTCCCGTCAGCCCGTGAGTGCCTCGACGAAACCGAACTCGATCTCATCGACCGGGCCCGACAGGCCGGCGCGACCTGGTCCCAGGTCGCCGAAGCCCTCGGGCTGAGCAGCCGGCAGGCCGCCGAGCAACGCCGCCAGCGGCTGACCGCTTCCCGGCAGGCCCGCCGGATGGCGGCCGACCGACACCTGCCGAGCGAGGTCGCCGCCCTGCGGGGTCACCTCGCCGGCCTGCAACGCTGGATCGACGCCGACCGCCGCTGGGACGGCCGTTTTCCCGGGGCCGCGCTGACCCGGCGTACCACCGCGCTCGCGCTGTCGGCCGAGCCCGGCAGCCTGTACGACCTGGCCCGGCACGTCGCCGCCGACCTCGCCCGCTCCGCACCGGCGCTGCCCAGGCCGGTACGCGACGTCGCCCGGGATCTCACCGCCGCACTGTCAACACATCATTGACAATGGCGGATCAGCCTTGCCGCAGACCGACTCAAGATCCAGGATGTGAGTCACTTCGACTCAACTTGGGAGTGGCTCATGCGGCGCAACGCTGTCCTCTTCGTGGCGGTGTCGCTGCTGTCCGGCTTCGGTGGCAGTGCCATGGCCCTGGTCACCGGCCTCTGGATCTTCGACCTCATCGGTTCCCCCGGTCTGGCCGCGCTCGCCGGCATCTGTGTGTACGCCCCGACCCTCGCCGGACCGTGGCTCGGCAGCCTCGTCGACCGGCTGCCCCGACGCCCGGTCGTCGTCGCCGCCAACCTCACCCTGGCCGCCGTACTGCCCACCCTGCTGGCCATCCGCGGGCCCGGCCAGGTGTGGCTGCTCTACGTCGTGTCCACGGTCTACGGCGTGGCGTACGTCCTGATCGACGCCGGCGAGAGCGCCCTGCTGCCCGCCGCGCTGTCCCCCGCCGAACTCGGCGATGTCAACGGCTGGCGTTCCAGCGCCCAGGAAGGTGCCAAGCTGGTGGCTCCGCTGGCCGGCGCCGGCCTGTACGCCTGGCAGGGCGGACCGATGGTCGCGCTGCTCGCCGCCGGGCTGCCGGCCCTGGCCGCCGCCCTCTACGCGGCGCTGCGCCTGACCCTTACGCCATCGGCTGCCGCGCCGCACCCCCGGGGCGTACGCGCCGGCCTCGCTGTGCTGTTCGGGTCGCCGGCGATCCGGCTACCGGTGTGCCTGGCCGCCGTGGCGATCGGCATGTCCGGCTTCACCACCGCCGCCGGGTACGCCGTCGTCACCGAACTCCTCGGCCTGCCGGTCACGTTCCTCGGCGTACTGGTCAGCGCCCAGGGCGTCGGTTCGGTGGCCGGCGGCGTGGTCGTCGGCCGGCTGATCGCCCGCTACCGCCCGACGGCCGTGGCCGTCGCCGGCACGGTGCTGTTCGGTCTGAGCTGCCTGGGCCGTTGCCTGCCCTGGTGGCCGGCGGTGGTGGCCGCGTCGGTCGTGGCCGGAGTCGGTCTGCCGTGGGCTCTCGTCGCGGGCGTCACCGCCGTGCAGACGCACAGCCCCGACGCATTGCTCGGCCGAATCGCCGCGAGCGCCAACACCGTCATGTTCGGGCCGATCACGGCGATGACCCCGCTCGGTTCGGCCGCCGTGCTGCTGGGCGGACGGCCACCGCTCCTCCTGGCCGCCGCTGGCTGCCTCGCGGCCGCGGCGCTGGTCTGGCGTACCGGACGGCGGGCGGCGAACGCCTCTGCGGGCGTTAAGAAGGGGCCCCTCCTATACACGAGGCGTTAAGAAGGGGCCCTTCCTTACACCTCAGAGGGTGCGGGCGAGGCGGTCGGCGAGGATCCGGGCGAAGCGCGACGGGTCGGCCAGGTCGCCGCCCTCGGCGAGCAGCGCCGTGCCGTAGAGCAGCTCGGCGGTCTCCGCCAGGGAGCTGTCGGCTGCGCCCTGCTCGTGCGCCTTGCGCAGGCCGGTGACGAGCGGGTGGCTGGGGTTCAGCTCCAGGATGCGCTTGACCTTCGGCACCTCGTGGCCCATCGCCCGGTACATCTTCTCCAGCGTCGGGGTGATGTCGTGGGCGTCGCCGACCACGCACGCCGGCGACGTGGTCAGCCGCGACGACAGGCGTACCTCCTTGACCGAGTCGGCGAGCACCCCGCCCATCCAGCCGAGCAGGTCGGCGTACTCGGCGCGCTGCCGTTCCCGCTCGGACTCGGCCTCCTTGCGCTCCTCCTCGGTGTCCAGGTCGACCTGGCCCTTGGCCACCGAGCGCAGGGTCTTGCCGTCGTAGCTGCCCACCCGTTCGACCCACACCTCGTCGACCGGGTCGGTGAGCAGCAGCACCTCGTAGCCCTTGGCTCGGAACGCCTCCATGTGCGGGGAGTTCTCGATGGTGACGCGGCTCTCGCCGGTGGCGTAGTAGATGTCGCTCTGGCCGTCCTTCATCCGGCCGACGTACCCGGCGAGGTCCGTCAGCTCGGCCGGGTCGTGGGTGGAGGCCACCGACAGGATCTCCAGCAGGATGTCCTGATTGTCGGTGTCATCGATCAGGCCCTCCTTGACCGCGGCGCCGAACTCGCTCCAGAAGGTGCGGTACCGCTCCGGCTGCTCGGTCTTGAGCTCCTTGACGGTGGCGAGGACCTTTTTCACCAGCCGGCGGCGTACGGCCCGGATCTGCCGGTCCTGCTGGAGGATCTCCCGCGAGATGTTCAGCGACAGGTCGTGAGCGTCCACCACGCCCTTGACGAAGCGCAGATAGTTGGGCATCAGCGCGTCGCAGTCGTCCATGATGAACACGCGCTTGACGTAGAGCTGCACGCCGCGGCGCCCCTGCGGGGAAAACAGGTCCAGCGGGGCGTGCGACGGGATGAACAGCAGCGCTTCGTACTCGAAGGTCCCCTCGCCGCGCATGTGGATGGTCTCGAGGGGGTCGGACCAGTCGTGGCTGACGTGCTTGTAGAACTCGTGGTACTCGGCCGGCTCCACCTCGCCGCGCGGACGGGCCCAGAGCGCCTTCATCGAGTTGAGCGTCACCGTCTCGGTGGTGGTCGCGTCGCCCTCGCCGGGTCGCTCGACGGTCATCCGGATCGGGTGGGCGATGAAGTCGGAGTACCGCTTGACGATCTCCCGGATCGTCCACTCGGCGGTGTAGTCGTGCAGGTTGTCCTCGGCGTCGGCGGGCTTGAGGTGCAAAGTCACCGCCGTGCCCTGGGGCGCGTCGGTGATCGGGGTCACGGTGTAGGTGCCCGCGCCGTCGGACTCCCAGCGGGTGCCGCCGTCCTCGCCGGCCCGCCGGGTGGTCAGCTCGACCTTGTCGGCGACCATGAACGCGGCGTAGAAGCCGACTCCGAACTGGCCGATCAGCTCCTGCGACGCCCCGGCGTCCTTGGCCTCGCGCAGCTGGCGCAGCAGTTCGGCGGTGCCGGACTTGGCGATCGTGCCGATGACGGAGACGACCTCGTCGCGGGACATTCCGATCCCGTTGTCCCGCACGGTGAGGGTACGCGCGTCCCGGTCGACCTCGATGGCGATGTGCAGGTCGTCGGTGTCGACGGCGAGGTCCTTGTCGAGCATCGCCGTCAGGCGCAGCTTGTCCAGCGCGTCCGAGGCGTTCGAAATCAACTCACGGAGGAAGACGTCCTTGTTCGAGTAGATCGAGTGGACCATCAGCTGGAGCAGTTGGCGTGCCTCAGCCTGGAATTCCAACGTCTCGGCCCGGTCGTTCACACCAGGTCCCCTCTCTCCCCATGTCGTGCCATGACGATGCAGGAGAAGGATACGATCCGTCGCCGGCCGGGTGCGTCGGGTGGCCCACCTGTTCGCCGCACCGCCCCGACCGCCAGACCGCTGTTGCCCGCCCGCCTCGTCGATCAGTGCCGGGCGTACCGCCGTCGGCATCGCGCACCGGCCCGCCCCGGCGCGGGGCGGGCCGGTGATCGCGCCGGGGTCAGCGGCGCCGGCTGTAGGCCCCGGCGACGAGCGAGACACCGATCGCGGCGAAGGCCACCTGGATGAACAACTCGATCCAGTCGACGCCGGCGGTGTCGTCCACGCCGAGCAGCGCGGCGACCAGCGTGCCGAGGATGGCGGCCACGATACCGATCAGGATGGTCAGCAGGAACGGGATGCGCTGCCGGCCCGGTACGACCAGCCGGCCGAGCGCGCCGATGACCAGACCGATGAGGATGGCGGTGAAGAAGCCGGTGATTTCCATGAGAGCCGTCCCTCCGAGCGTTTGCGTCGGCACACCTGATGCCCACATCGGTGGGGTCGGCAAACCCGGTCCCCGACCCGGGGTTCCCGGGCTCAACGGGGGCTGATCAGGGCCGCGTAGTCGGTCGTGGTGAGCGGCCCCGGTGACAGGGACAGGTCCGCCCGGGGGACGCTCAGCGCGGCGCCGTCGCGCAGGAAGAGCACTCCCGTGACGTCGGTGCGGGCGGTGAGCGTACAGACGATCTGCCCGTACGCGAGCGGTTCGTCGATGCGCCCGGTCTCCGCGTCGGCCGGCGCGACCGTGACCCGCGCCTGCCCGTCGACGAGTTCCACGGAGGCGTTGCTGAATGCGCCCGGCAGGGCGGTGGTCAGGCCGTCGTCGCGCTCGGCGGGTGTCGGCCCGGCGAGCAGGTCCCGCAGGTGTGCGTCGACCGTGGGTACCCGGTCGATCCGGCGGATCGCCGGTATCAGCCGGTCGTCACGGGAGAAGTAGAGCAGCTCGGTCACCGCCCCGGTCTCGGCCACCGTCGGTGTGGCGGTCGCCTCGTACGGCAGCGGGCCGGGCGGTGGGGTCACCGCCCGGGGAAGGTCCTCGGCCGGCACCCCGCACGAGGCGACCAGGCCGAGCAGGCCGACCGCCAGCGCGGCGGCCAGTTTGTGGCGCGGACCGACCGGCGAAGCGGCGTTCGGGGGGCGGATCGGGGTCATCCGAGGCTCCCGGGCAGGGTGACCCGGAACCGGGCCCCGCCACCGGGGCGGTCGCTGGCCGAGGCTTCGCCGCCGTGCGCGGCGGCGTGCTGAGCCACCAGCGCGAGCCCGAGACCGCTGCCGTCGCCACCACCGCGATGGTGGGCCGCCCGACCGCGGACGAACCGATCGAAGATCGCCTCCCGGTCCTCCACCGGCACCCCCGGGCCCTCGTCGTCCACCTCGATCACACCGGCGTCGCCCGCCCGGAGCAGCCGCACGGCGACCGGGCCGGCGCCGTAGCGTTCAGCGTTCTCCAGCAGGTTCGCCAACACCTGCGCGACCCGTCGCCGGTCCACCCGCCAGGTCGCCGGCGTGTCCGCCGCCAGGTGCACCAACGACTCCGGCAGGTCCCGGTCGCGGCAGGCACGGCGGGCCAGCTCCGTCAGCTCGACCGGTTCCCGGTGCACCGGCTGGTCGCCGCGGGCCAGATCCAGCAGGTCGTTGACCAGTTGCTGGAACCGGTCGATCTCGTCGGCCACCAGCCGGGCCGCGGTCGCGGTCCGCTCGTCCTGGTTTTCCCGCCGACGGGCCAGCACGCTCGCCGCTGCGGCGAGCGTCTGCAGAGGCGAGCGCAGCTCGTGGCTGACGTCGGCGGCGAAACGCCGGTCCCGGTCGATACGCTGGGCCAGCTCGTCGACCATCCGGTTGAAGGACGTGGACAGGCGGGTCAGGTCCGGGTCGGTGTCCGGGGCCAGGCGGGTGGTGAAGTCACCCGCGGCGATCCGCTCGGCGGCGTCGGCGACGGCCGTCAGCGGACGCAGTCCGTGCCGGGTGGCGTACCATCCCAGCGCCGCTCCCGACCCGGCCACCACGATCGCGACCGCGGTCAGCGCCAGCGCCAGCACCTGGAAGGTCTGCTCCAGCTCCCGCAGCGAGGCGATCTCGTAAAAGGACGCCGACTCCGACAGCGGCACCCCGACCAGCATGAATGGCTGGTCATCGAGCCGGATCCGCTGGACTGCCGGCTCCCCGGCCATCACCAGTTCCTGCAGCGGCAGCGGGATGGCGTCGGTGACCCCGGTGCCGGCGACACGCCCGTACCATTCGCCGTTGAGCAGCATCAGCGCCCGCCGGCTGGTGCCGGTGTCCAGCGTCCGCAGCGCCTCCGCGGCATCCGGATTCTCGACGTCCAGACCGGCGCGGACCACTGCCGCGTCGTAGTACGCCGCCCGCAGCACGGTGCGTTCCCGCTCGTCGAGCAGCGTACGGCGGGTCAGCTCGTACGACACCAGGGCCATCGAGGCCGACAGCGACAGGGCACCCACGGCGAACGCGGTGGTGACCCGGGCACGCAGTCCGAGGCGCGGTCTCATCTCTGGAGTTTGTAGCCGAGCCCGCGCAGTGTCACCAGATGCCGGGGATTTGCCGGATCGCTTTCGATCTTCTGGCGCAGCCGGCCCACGTGCACGTCCACCAGCCGCTCGTCGCCGGTGTCGTACCCCCAGACCCGGCTGAGCAGCTGCTGGCGGGAGAGCACCCGCCCGGCGTGCTCGGCCAGTTCGCAGAGCAGCCGGAACTCGGTGCGGGTGAGTGCGACCGGCTCGCCCGCCCGGCGTACCTCCCCGGCCTCGGGGCTGACTTCCAGCTCCCCGAAGGAGAACACCGGCACCTCCGCCTCCACCGCAGTCACCGTGCGGGCCCGTCGGCGCAGGGCCCGCAACCGGGCCGTCAGTTCCTTTATCGCCACCGGCTTGACCACGTAGTCGTCGGCGCCGGCTTCCAGGGCGGCGACGATGTCGTGGGTGTCGTCGCGGGCACTGACCACCACGATGGGTACGTCGTCGTCGCGGCGCAACTGGCGGATGGCCTCGAAGCCGTCGATGCCGGGCAGCATCAGGTCGACCAGCACGTAGTCGGCGGACTCCCGGCGCTGTGAGCGCAGGCCCTCTTCGGCGGTCGCCGCGCCACGCGCCTCGTAACCTTCGTCCTCCAAGGCGAGCAGCAACGCCAACCGGATCCGGTCGTCGTCCTCGATCACCAGTACGGCTGTCATACCGGAATCATCCACAAGGCCGCGCGGACCAGCCAACCGCGACCAGGCTGCGGGGGTTTTGTCACACAACTGTCATACGACCGCGTGGTGCCCGCCACTCCGGATCGGCAGGGTGAGAACCGACCTCGGGACAGCAGAACAGGAGACCGACGTGAGCACCCCGCGCCGCCCCGAGTGCACCGTGCCGCTCGTAGAGGTGGCCATCACCGAGTTCGACCTGGCCTGCCTGCCCGAGACGGGGGCGGTGTTCGACCGGTTGCTCGCCCTGCATCCGACGCAGGTGGTGATCGATCTGTCCGGCTGCCGGCACATCGACGCCGCCGCGATCGGGCTGCTGCTCGACGTGCACCGCCAGTTGGTGCGCACCGGCGGCGTGCTGGCGCTCCGCAATCCCAACCCGCGCATCGCCCGCATCCTCCAGGCCGCCCGGCTGGACCAGATCCTGCCGGTGCACACCGACAACGCCGCCCCGCCGGCTCCGGGCACCCGGACGGAGGCACCGCCGGCCGGCGACCCGACGCTTCCGGGCACCGCGCCGCGCCAGTCCGCGTACGGCCGCGCCGCCGTCACCGTACGCACCTGATCCGCACCGCCCGCCAGTACGAGGAGCAGCATGACCATCGCCGGTATCGCCGCGGCCCTCGCCGTCGGCCTCGCCGTCGGTGCGCTCGGCCGGCTCGTCGTCCCCGGCCGGCCGAGCGTGCCGCTGTGGCTGACCATGACCATCGGCGGCGTCGCCGCACTGCTCGGTGCCATCAGCGCCTGGCTGGCCGGAGTCCGCGGGCTCAGCCTGCTGGGCCTGATCGTCCAGGCCGGCCTCGCCGCGGTCGGTGTCGTGATCGTGGTCGCCACCGCTGGCAAGGAACGCTCCGACTCCCGCTGACCGCCCGCATGGCGACGGCGCACCTCCGCCGAGCGCCCCGAGTCCGTGACCCGGCCGCGACGGCCGCGGCACCGGAGAGGAAGCAGGATGACCGTCGTACCGGACGACAACCTGATGACCCTGATCTGCGACGCGTGCGGTGAGACCACCAGCGGCACGGCAAGCGTGCTGCCCGACGCCGAGGTCGTCTGGACGCTCGTCTCCGACCACGGTTGGAGCGGTTCCCCGTTCGCCACCGGCCCGCACCGATGCCCGCGGTGCAGCACCCTGCCACCGGGCACGAACCCGCTCGGCGACCGCGCTGGCGGTCCGGGTGTCGACGCCGAACACGTCGGCGACGTAGGGGTGCTCGTCGACAGGGACGGCCTCGACCCGGAGGCCGACGACACGCTGCGTGCCGCGTTGCGCGAGGCAGTCGAGGTGGCCGGGACCGTCGTGGTGGATCTGGCCGGGGTCCGCGTCATCGACTCGGTCGGGCTGGGCCTGCTGGTCCGCGCCCACCGGGAGGTACGCGAGCGCGACGCGCAGCTCTGCCTGGCCGCGCCGTCGCGGTTCATCCGCACGGTGCTGCACACGATGCGGCTCGACGGGGTCTTCCCGATCTTCGACACGCTGGACGACGCCCTGGCCCAGCTCGACGCGGCCAAGGCCGGTTCCGAGGCGGTACGGGTCGACGTGACCCCGGCCGAGGCCGTGCGCCACCGGGTCAACGCGCACAAGAGCCCTCCCGCCACCCCCCGCCGCCGCAATCCGCGCGTCTCTGTCTGACCTCCGCCGCCGCAATCCGCGCGCC
>NZ_BOPC01000100.1 GCF_016863555.1 Micromonospora qiuiae
GGGACAGCATCACCAGACCACCTCGCCTATTGCCGGTCGCTCTTGGCGCCTCCGGGTGGCGATCGGCTGCGGTGAGGGCGGGATCAGCAATACCCGCAGGCGTTTCAGCAATGGCTAGGCGGCCGTCAGCCGGCGGGCGGACACGGCCCTCAGTGCCCGCAGACGCTCCCCGTCACGACCACCGGCTGACCGCCGTGCCGTGCTCGACGGTCAGCCGGCCCAGTACGCCGACGCCATGTCCCCGCCGCTCAGGTCTCTACCCAGCCGTGCTCTCGGGCCAATCGCAGCAGGTTCTCCCGCACAGCGAGCACCTGAGCGCCTGTCAGGGAGCTGGCCTCCTTCAGGAGAGTCTCCGTGACCTCCTGACGGAATTCCGCGTCGCTGAGGACGTCACAGAGCCCGTCGTCGTCCGGCTCGCGGGCGGCCGCCCGCCCCGATACCGTCGGACGACGGGTCGTTTCGGTGCTGGCCCGCCCCAGCACCCGGACCGACGAGGCCTTGAGGCCACCCCGCTCGCTGTCCTCGACGTCGAACTCCACCGCCACGCCAGGCTTGATGTACGCCCGTTCCGCACCCAGGTCGTTGATGTGCACGAACACGTCTTCCCCGCCGCCGTCCGGTGCGATGAAGCCGTACCCACGTGCTTCGTCGAACCGCAGAACCTTGCCCTTTACCACCGCCAACTCCCCACATCCGCCTCAATGCCATTCTTACGTGTCACGGTATTCGTAGCGGCGACAGACCCGCACTACGGTGCGGCTAAACGCCTTGCCCGCGTCGCGCGCGCTCATCCACCCGGCGGCGAGCCCGTGACCATGAAGCCCTGCCCGACAACTCCGCCAGCATGATCCGCATTGCGATGATCGACAACCTCACCAAACGCACCACCAACGAAGCCACCCCAACCTGGCGAGAGAACCGAAGGCGGCATCACTCGCAAAGTAAGTGAATCACACGCCCTCCCAGATCCCGACCAGCGTCGCTGGTCCGTCTCCCAGCCGCACCTGCCCTTGCCGGATCCACCGTCGCCGAGCGGTCAGACCGGGGCGGGCGCCGCCAGAAGAGCGCGCAGTTCGCGGACCGCTGCCCGCCCGGCGCGGTTCGCGCCGACTGTGCTCGCGGAGGGTCCGTAGCCGACCAGGTGAATCCGCGGGTCGGCGGTCACCCGGGTGCCGTCCACGACGATGCCGCCGCGGGGCCCCCGCAGCCGCAGCGGGGCCAGGTGGTCGAGCGCCGGCCGGAAGCCGGTGCACCAGAGGATGACGTCCACGTCCTGCGCCGCGCCGTCGCGCCACTGGACGCCGTCGGGGACGATCCGGTCGAACATCGGCCGGCGTAGGAGGAGACCGCGTTCCCGGGCTTCGAGCAGCTGCGGTGTCCACGACAGCTCGGTCGCGCTGGCGATGCTGCCCGGGGGCAGTCCGGCCCGTACCCGTGCCTCCACCTTGGCGACCACCTCGCGTCCGTAGTCCGGCGTGAACGGGCCGTCCCGGAACACCGGCGGCCGGCGGGTGACCCAGGACGTCGCCGCCGCGACCTCGGCGATCTCGACCAGGAGCTGCACGGCCGACGTTCCGCCCCCGACGACAACCACCCGCTTGCCGGCGAATTCCGCCGGTCCCCGGTAGTGGGCGGTGTGCAGCTGCCGCCCGTGGAACGTTTCCTGTCCGGGGTAGTACGGCACGAACGGCCTGGTCCACGTTCCAGTGGCGTTGATCAGCGCCCGGGCGGCCCAGGTGCTGTTGCCGGATTCGACGAGGAGTCGTCCGTCACGGGCGTTCCGAACGGCCGTGACGGCGACCGGCCGCTGCACGTCGATGCCGAATTCCCTCTCAAAGGCGGCGAAGTAGGCCGGCACCGCGTCAGCGGCTGGTTCGTCCGGCGACGGAGGCGTGAAGCGCATGCCAGGCAGGTCGAAGATGCCGTGCACGGTCGCCATGCGCAGCGTCGGCCACCGGTGCTGCCAGGCCCCGCCGGGTGCCGGGTTGGCGTCCAGGACAGCGAAGTCAAGACCGGAGGAGCGCAGGTGGTACCCGCTGGACAGCCCCGCCTGTCCGGCGCCGATAACCACCACATCCGTCTCCAGCATGTGCTGGGATAACGTCTCAGGCTCACCCGGGCCTTCCCACAGGCGATGGATCTCACACCGCAGGAAGCGGAATACTTCACCCAGGGGAAGCAGGCGTCTGGCCTCGCAGTTGCAGTACGCCCCGGTCCAGGACGAGCCGGCCGCGACCGTCCACCGCTTGGAACAGCGCACCCGCCGGGTGTTGCCACACCAGCACCGTGAGGGTGTCGCCGGGAAACAGCGGGGCACTGAACCGGGCGCTGATCCGCTGCACCCGGTCGGGGTCTGCGCCGGCGACGGTGTGCAGCAGGGCTCGCCCGGCGAAGCCGTACGTACACAGCCCGTGCAGGACCGGGCTGGGCAGTCCGGCGTGGGCGGCCACCGCCGGATCGGAGTGCAGCGGGTTGCGGTCGCCGTTGAGCCGGTAGATCAGTGCCTGGTCGGGGCGGATCGGGTAGGTGACGGTGTGCTCGGGGTGCCGCGCCGGGCGTCGCCATTGCGCCGTTGGTGCGCGCCGGCCGTCGAAGCCGCCAGCGCCGATGACGAACATCGCCCGTTCGACGGTGGCCACTGGCGTTCCGTCGATGTCCTGAATCTCTGATCGGTGGTGAAGAAGCATGCCGCTGGTCTGGTCGTACACGCCGGTTACGACGGCGGTGGCGCGGGCCTGTCCCGCCGGTGGGAGCGGCCGGTGCAGGGTCAGGGTCTCGCCGGCGTGCCGGACGGCCGCCGGGTCGCCGAGGTAGGGCGGGTCGGCTGCGAGCAGGGTGGCGAAGGTGGGCAGCACGGCATGCGGGTGGCCGGTGGAGTTCTCGGTGGTGAACCGGAGTTCGCTTGCGGGGTCGCCCTGTCCGGCACCGACGCCGAGGGCATAGAGGATCGTGTCGGTGGCGGTCCAGGACCGCTCGACCACCGTCCGGGCGATCGAGCCATCGACACTGTGAGTAATCGATTTGGGAAAGCTTTCGGCCTGCGGTGTTTGCGAGCTCGCCGCATCAAGTGACCTGTTCAGGTACTTCATGGTCGTACCTCCTCGGTGTCGGGCGTGAAGTGGGAAAGCCCGTCGCCCGCCTACTCTCTGTTGCAAGAGCAGTCGGGCTGGAGCCCTTGACGTTGTGACCCGCCTCGCAGTACCGTCCCACATTAAGCAACCATGACCACAATATGAGCCGCATAAGTCTGGGGTAGCTATGAGAATGCGAGCTTTGCGGGCCGGGGCCGCAGCCCTGCTGATGACCGTCGCCGTGACCGCGTGCGCCGAGAACCAGTCCCTCGGCGAGTCCGACGGCGACGGCGCCGCAACCTCCGCCGTGGTCAACTTCGGGGTCGGCGTCGACCCGGCGTACTCGCCGATCTACCTGGCCGATCAGGAGAAACTCTTCGAGAAGGCCGGCCTGAACCTGACCGTCACCCAGTACCAGGAGGGGACCGGCGGCCTCGACGCGATCCTGGCCAAGCAGGGCCAGATCACGGCCAGCACCGAGTCGAGCCTGCTCAACCGGGCCACCCGCGGCGACATCAAGGGCCTCGCGGTCTTCTCGCAGTCGCCGAGCTTCATCAAGCTCGTCGCGCGCTCCGGCATCACCGACGTCGTCGGCATCAAGAAGTACGGTGTCGTGCCGGGGACCGTGAACGAGTACGCGACCAACAAGGTGCTCGACAGCCAGGGCATCAGCCGGGACTCGGTGGAGTTCGTCAACGCCTCCCCGGCCGAGATGCCGGCGCTGCTGCAACGCGGCGACGTCGACGGCTACATCATGTGGGAACCGTGGCCGTCGCGGGGCGTCGCCAATGGCGGCAAGGTGCTGCTGACCAGCGGAGACATCGGATACGTCTACAACCTGGTGATCGGTGTCGACGGCGCCTGGTACGAGGCCAACAAGGAGACGGCCAAGAAGGTCGTCGACACCATCGGCCAGGCGTGCGAGCAGCTCACGGCCGACCCGGCCAAGGCCGGCACGGTGACCGAGACCGCGATCAAGGTGCCGGCGGCCGAGGCGCAGACCCTCCTGGAGGGGGTGCAGTGCCAGGTCCGTGACTTCACCGACGAGGACATTCAGCGCTACGGCGAGATCGCTCAGTTCCAGGAGGACAGCAAGATCGTGAACCAGAAGGCCGACGCGGCGGCCGTCATGATCAGGGGAGTGGCGTGACGGGCTCCGGCTCCCCGGTGTCCGTACGCGACGTCGACATCCGGTTCGGTGACTTCGTGGCGGTCCGTCAGGCGAACCTGGACATCGGCGCCGGGGAGTTCGTCTGCCTGCTCGGGCCGAGCGGATGCGGGAAATCCACGCTGCTCAACGCGATCGCCGGGTTCGTCATCCCGGTGAACGGCGAGGTGACCTGCGGGGACACCCGCGTCACCGGACCGGACGTGTCACGCGGCGTGGTCTTCCAGAGCGCCGAGGCACTCTTCCCGTGGCTGACCGTACGGCAGAATGTCGCCTTCGGCCCGCGGATGCGCGGCGTCGGGAAGGCGCAGCGGGCCGCGGCCGTCGACCGCTACCTGGCCATGGTCGGGCTCAGCCACAGCGCCGACCGGTTCCCGGCCCAGCTCTCCGGCGGCATGCGCCAGCGGGCGCAGCTGGCCCGGGTGCTGGCCAACGAGCCGTCGGTCGTGCTGATGGACGAGCCGTTCGGCGCGCTGGACGCGCAGACCCGACTGGTGATGCAGGTCGAACTCGACCGGATCTGGCGGGAGACCGGGGCGACGATCGTCTTCGTCACCCACGACATCGGCGAGGCGATCCTGCTTGCCGACCGCATCGTCACGATGACCGCCGGCCCGTCGGCGGGGATCAAGAACGTCTACCCGTGCGACCTGCCGCGGCCGCGGGATCTGACCGATCCGGCGAGCGCGGCGCTCTTCCGTCAGTTGCGCGAGGACATCGGCGCCGAGGTGGCCCGCACCCTGCGGGCCCAGGGCCTCGACGACGGACACGACGGCGGGGCGGCGGGTGATCCCGCCGGCCCGGCCGGCGCCGGAACCGTCCCGCCCTCGGGGGTCAACGGCGTACGGCTGGCCGACGGCGATCGGAGGGCATTGCGATGAGCGTGGATGTCCGTACGGTTCCGGAGAAGCTGAGCCGGAGCACGCCCGCGCCGGCCCGTCGGCGCGGACGCTGGCGCCGGCTGACCCGCGTCGGGCTGGGAGCCCTGTCGGTGCTGCTCGGCATCGCCATCTGGGACCTGGTCAGCCGCAACTACACCGCGTTCTTCCTGCCCTCGCCGTTGCTCACCTGGCAGGGCGCGGTCGAACTGGTCCGGGACGGCACGCTGTGGGATTCGGTCACCGCCTCGTCGACGCGGATCCTGACCGGCTGGGCGCTCGGCGTCGTCATCGGCGTACCGGTCGGCCTGCTGATGGGCTGCGTGCCGTGGCTGCGGCTCATGCTGGACCCGTACATCCAGTTCTTCCGGTTCGTGCCGCCGATCGCTTTCGTCACGCTGGCGATCATCTGGCTCGGGCCGGGAGAGGCGTCAAAGGTCGCGCTGATCTTCTACACCACGGTCTTCATCGTCGCGCTCAACACGCTCGCCGGGGTGCTCTCCGTCGACGAACTGCGACTACGGGCAGCCCGGGCACTCGGTGCCAACCCGGTCCGCACCCTGGTCTCGGTGGTGTTGCCGTCGACCGTGCCGCACGTGGTTACCGGCGCCCGGCTGGCCATGGGCAACTCGTTCCTGACGATCGTCTCCGCCGAGATCGTGGCCGCCCAGAGCGGGCTCGGATCGCTGATCTGGACCGCCCGCAACTACGCCAAGACCGAATGGGTCTTCGTCGGCATCATCGCCCTCGGCCTGCTCGGCTACCTCTTCGACTGGATCCTGCGGATGGTCACCAGCAAGACCCTGCGCCGGTACGGCGTCAACTTCTAGCCAGGCCCGCGACCGCGGGCCGGCGACGGCCGCCCGGAACCGCGCGCCCACCACTACCGAAAGGCTCGCCATGCTGTGCATCGGCGTCGACATCGGTGGCACCTTCACCGACGTCATCGTGTACGAGCCGGCCACCGCCCGGCTCGCCGAGGCCAAGACCCTGTCCACCCCGGACGATCCGGCCGCGGCCATCTTCGAGGGGCTGGCCAAGCTCGGCGTACGCCTCGACGAGGTCGAACGCTTCGTCCACGGCACCACCAGGGTCACCAACGCGCTGTTGGAAGGCGCCGGCGAGCCGGTCAGCGTCATCGCCACCGAAGGCTTCCGCGACGTACTGGAGATGGGGTTGGGGCACCGCCCGCAGCTCTACAGCGTCAAGGAGGTGGCGCGCACGCCGCTGGCCCCGCGCCGGCTGCGGCACGTGCTGCGGGAGCGGATCGGCGCCGACGGCGGCGTGGTACGGCCACTGGACCCGGGCGACCTCGACGCCGTGCTCGACCGGGTGGCCGCGGCCGGGCCGAAGGCCGTCGCCGTCTGCCTGCTGCACTCCTACCGCAACCCGGCGCACGAGCGGGCGGCGGCGGCCCGGCTCGCTGAGCGGTACCCGGGCCTGGTCTGCACGATCTCCTCGGATGTGGTGCCCGAGCAGGGCGAGTACGAGCGGTTCGCGACCACGGTGCTCAACGCCAGCGTCCGGTCGACGGTCGCCGACTACCTGCGCCGGCTCGGTGCCGCGCTGGCGACCGGCGGCTACACCTACCCGCTGTCGATCATGACCAGCAGCGGCGGCGTCGTCTCCACCGAGGAGGCCGGCCGGCTGCCGATCAACCTGGCCCTGTCCGGTCCGGCCGGTGGCGTCGCCGCCAGCGTGCACCTCGCCGGCCTGGCCGGCTACCCGAACGTGATCACCTGCGACATCGGTGGCACCAGCACCGACGTCTGCCTGATCAAGAACGGCACCCCGTTGATGACCAACGATGGGAAGATCGCCGGATACCCGAACCGCACCTTCCAGGTCGAGATCAACACGATCGGCGCCGGCGGCGGCTCGATCGCCTGGCGGGACCTCGGCGGCGAACTGCGGATCGGGCCGCGCAGCGCCGGTTCGACCCCGGGCCCGGCCGCGTACGGCCGCGGTGGCACCGAACCGACCACCACCGACGCCCACCTGGTCGTCGGCCACCTCGACCCGAAGGAGAGCCTCGGTGGTGAGGTGAGCCTCGACGTCGACGCCGCACGCGCGGCCGTCGGGCGGCTCGCCGCCGAGTTCGACCTCGACGACCTGGAACTGGCGCACGGCATCCTCCGGATCGCCACGATCAAGATGACCAGCGCGATCAAGGAGATCTCGGTGGCCTGCGGGCACGATCCCCGCGACTTCGTGCTGATGCCCTTCGGCGGTGCCGGCCCGATGCACGCCACCGCGCTCGCCGACGAACTCGGCATCCGTCGGGTGCTGGTGCCGCCGGTCCCCGGCAACTTCTCCGCGCTCGGCTTCGTCACCGCCCAGGCCCGGCACGACTACGTGCGTACCGTGCTGGTGCCCGCCGACGAGGCGGGGCTGGCCACCGTACGCGGCGTCGTCGCCGAACTGCGTGACGTGGCCCGGGCCCAGCTCAAGGCCGAGGACGGTGTCGAAGCCGACCAGGTCACGTTCGGCCTGTCGGTCGGCATGCGGTTCCGGGGCCAGTCCTTCGACCTGGCCGTCCCCGTCGACGACGTGCCGGCGACGGCCGACGAGCTGGTGGCGGCGTTCCACACCGCCTACGCCGAGCGGTACGCGTATGCCCGCTCCGGGCACCCGGCCGAGATCGTCAACTGCCGGCTGACCGCGTTCGGCCCCCGCCCCGCCGTACGGTTCACGGCGCCGGCCGGCGGCTCGCCGCAGCCGGACCGGACCCGGATCTACGGCCCGGCCGGCTGGGTCGACGCCACCGTCTGGCGCCGTAACGAGCTGACCCCCGGCTACGCGGTGCCCGGCCCGGCAGTCGTCCGCGAAAGCGGCAGCACCACCGTCGTCGGTGCCGGCTGGACCGCCACCGTCGACGAGCACGGGTACCTGCTGCTCACCCGGGAGTGACCCGGTGACGCCACCCGCCCTCGACGCCACCGTCCTGGACCGCGCCGCTCGGCAGCCGGACCGACCCCTCTATCTGTTCGACGAACTGGACCGGCCGGTGTCGGCCGGTGAGTTCGCCGACCTCGCGGGCCGCGGCGCGGCCGTCCTCGCCGCACTCGGCATCGGGCGCGGCGACCGGATCGCCGTGTGGGCCGAGAACGGCCTCGGCTGGCTGCTCCTGCTCGCCGCCGCAGCCTGGCGGGGCGCCGCCCTGGTGACCCTGCATCCCGGCCTGACCACACCGGAACTGACCGCGGCGCTGGCCCGCAGCGGTGCGCGCCGGCTCTTCGCAGCCGAGCGGGTCCGCGACCGCGACGGCCGGGCCACCGCCGCCGAGGCGGTCGCCGGGCTGCCGGTGGACGCCCGCCCGGACGGCTGGCACGCGTTCGGCGACGACCTGGCCGGGCTGCCCGGCTGGGCCGACCCGGCGCCGGCACCGGCCGGGCACCCGGACGCGGTGCTGAACATCCAGTTCACCTCGGGCTCCACCGGCCCGGCGAAAATGGTCTCGCTCAGCGGCCGCAACCTGATCACCAACGCGGAGTGGACGGCCGCCGCAGCCGGAATCGGCGCCGACGACCGAATCGCCTCGCCGCTGCCGCTGGCGCACGCGGCCGGCCTCAGCAGCGGTGCCGTACTGGCCCTGGTCACCGGTGCGCTGTGGGTGTCGGCCCGCCGGTTCCGCTCCGACACGGTGCTGGCCCAGATCGCCCGGCACCGCTGCACCGTGCTCCAGGCCGTACCGACGATGGCGACGATGCTCGCCGACCGGGTCGAGGCCGAACCGGAACGTTTCGACCTGTCTTCGCTGCGGCTCGGGTTCCTCGGCGGTGCCCCGTGCGCCCCGGCGCTGCTGGCCCGCACCCGGCAGGTGCTCGGGCTTAACCGGATCGCGGTGATCTACGGGCAGACCGAGGCCGGCCCGACGATCAGCGTCGACCCCGGCGACGGTGGTTGCGGCCTACCCGGCAGCACCGTCGGCCGCATCCTGCCGGCCCTGTCCGCCACCGTGGTCGCCCCCGGAACCCGGACCGAACTGCCCGCCGGTGAGCCCGGTGAGCTGCTGGTACGCGGCGAGTCGGTGACCGCCGGCTACGTCGACGACCAGGAGGCCACGCGGGCTGCGATCACGCCCGACGGCTGGCTGCGCACGGGTGACCTGGGCGCGCTGAGCGCCGATCGGATCTTCACCCTCACCGGCCGGATCAAGGAACTGATCATCCGGGGTGGCGAGAACGTCAGCCCGGCGGAGGTGGAGGCGGCACTGCTCGACGACCCGACCGTCGCCCAGGTCTGCGTACTCGGGGTGCCGTCGCCGCGCTGGGGCGAGGAGGTCGCTGCCCTCGTCGTCCCCACCGCCGGCACCGACCCCGACCCCGACCGACTCACCCGGGTCGCCGCCGCCCGGCTGGCCCGACACAAGGTGCCGACGCTGATCCGGACGGTGCCGGACCTGCCGTTGCTGCCCTCCGGCAAGGTCGACCGGCGCGCCGCGCTCGGCCTGCTCACCGAAGAGGGGGACAACTGATGCAAATCGGCTCGTGTTTTCTGGACTCGCTGACCGTCACCAGCTTCTTCGGCAACGCGGAGATGCGCGGGGTCTTCAACGACCGGCAGCTCATGCAGTCCTGGCTCGACGTCGAGGCGGCCCTGGCTCGCAGCCAGGCCAGCCTCGGCATCATCCCGACGGCCGCCGCGCAGGCGATCACCGACGCGGCCCGGCTCGACCGGCTCGACACCGCGGTCCTCGCCGCCGACGCCGCCGACACCGTGCACCCGCTGGTGCCGCTGGTGCGGGCACTGACCGCCGCCTGCCCCGGCGACGCCGGCCGGTACGTCCACCTCGGCGCGACCACCCAGGACGTGATGGACACCGGTTTCGTGCTGTGCGTGCGGGCCGGACTGGACATCGTCGCCCGCCAGGTCGACGAGCTGGTACGCATCCTGCGTCGGCTCGCGTTGCGGCACCGCACCACCCCGATGCCGGCCCGTACGCACGGACAGCAGGCGCTGCCGACCACGTTCGGGCTGCGCTGCGCGGTGTGGCAGAGCGAGTTGCAACGACACCGGTCCCGGTTGGCCCAGATGCGCGAGCGGCTGCTGGTCACCAGCATGGGCGGTGCCGCCGGCACGATGGCCGGCTACGGCCCTCAGGCGTTCGCGCTGGAACGCGCCGTGGCCGCCGAACTCGGCCTCGGGGTGGCCGACACCCCGTGGCACGCCACGTCGGACCGCTTCGCCGAGTGCCTGATGGTGCTCGGGCTGATCGCCGCCAGCGCCGAGAAGCTGGCCCGGGAGGTCTACTTCCTCGGTCGGACCGAGGTCGGCGAGGCGTACGAGCCGCAGCGGGCCACCCAGATCGGCAGCAGCACCATGCCGCACAAACGCAACCCGATCCGGTGTGAGGCGGTCATCGCCGCCGCCGGCACGCTGCGTGCCCAGGTGCCGCTGGCGTTGCAGACCATGATCTCCCAGGACGACCGCGACATGGGCGTCGGCATGACGCTGTGGAAGCTGCTGCCGGAGTGCTTCATCCTCATCGGCGGCGCCCTGGAACGGCTCGTCGAGGTCTTCGGCGACCTCGGCGTCAACCCGGACCGGATGCGGCTCAATCTGGACCTCACCGGTGGCCTGGTGCTCTCCGAGGCGGTCATGCTCCGCCTCGCCGGCCCGCTCGGCCGCGAGCAGGCCCACCACCTGGTGATGCGGATCGTCCGGGACAGCCTGGAGCAGAACCGGCCGTTCGCCGAGGTGCTGCGCGCCGACCCGCAGGTGGCCGCCGCCCTGCCCGGCACCGAACTCGCCGGGCTGCTCGATCCCCTGTCGTACGTCGGCCACGCCGCCGCGCTGGTCGACCGCGCCCTACTGGACTCGGAGTCGCCGTGACCGCTGAACACTCCGTGCTGCTGCACCGCTCCGGCCGCCTGGCCCGGGTGACCCTGCACCGGCCGCACAAACGCAACAGCTTCGACCTGGCGATGCTCGCCCGGTTCGAGGACGTGCTGCATGAACTCGGCCGGGACCGGGCGGTCGAGGTGGTGGTGCTCACCGGCGAGGGTACGGCGTTCTGCGCCGGCACCGACCTGCACGAGTTGGCCGGCCTCGACGCCGAGACCACGATGCACGTCCAGCGGCGTACCGCCGAACTGGTCGAACGCTGGTACCGGCTGGAACAGACCACGGTCGCCGCCTTCAACGGGCCGGCGATCGGCTCCGGGGCCGTGCTCGGGCTCGCCAGCGACCTGCGGGTCGCGGCCGACAGCGCGTTCTTCACCTTCCCGGAGGTGACCTTCGGCATCCCGCTGACCTGGAGCGGCATGGCGATCCTCGCCGATCTGGTCGGTGCCGACCTGGCCAAGCGCTGGCTGCTGCTCGGCGAGCGGGTCGACCCCGCCGACATGCTCGCCCTACGCCTGGTCACCCGGGTGGTCGACGCGGCCGGGCTGCCGGACGCCGTCGCCGCCATCGTCGACCGGCTGCTGGCCACCTCGGCAGTCGGCCGCTCGATGACCAAGCGGGCCGCCCGGCTGGCCGGCCCCCGGTTCGACGCGGCGGCCAACGACTCGTACCTCGGCGCGTTGAGCGTGGCGCTGCGGTCGCCCGGTGACTACCTGCAACGGGATGCGCGATGAAGGTACGCGAGGCGATCGCCGACGCCGTCGTCGCGCACGGTGGCGACACCGTCTTCGGCCTGCTCGGCGACGCCAACATGTTCCTGGTCGCCGACCTGGTGAACCGGCATGGCGTCCGGTTCGTCGCGGCCCGCAACGAGAACGCCGTGGTGATGATGGCCGACGGGTACGCCCGCGTCACCGGGCGCTGCGCGGTCGTCACCGTCACCCAGGGGCCGGGGCTGGCCGTCGCCGGGGCCGCGTTGACGATCGCCCGGCAGGCCCGCACCCCGCTGGTGCTGATCGCCGGGGACACCCCGCCCGGCGACCCGCTGCACGTGCAGCACTTCGAGCAACAGCCGTACGCGCTGGCGACCGCGGGCACGTTCGTGCCGGTGACCAGCGCCGGGACCGCCGCCCGCGATGTCGGGCTGGCCTTCCGGGCGGCCCGGGAACTGCCCGGCCCGGTCGTGCTGAACGTGCCGCTCGACCTCCAGGAGGAACCGGTGCCGGCCGGCCCGATCCTCCCGGTGCCGGCGGCGCCCCGCCCGCCGCTGCCGCTCGTGCCGGATCCCGCCGCCGTCGAGGCGCTCGCGCAGCGCCTGCGGACGGCACGCCGCCCGGTGCTGCTCGCCGGGCGGGGCGCCGAACCGGCCGCCGCCGCGATCAAGGATCTCGCCGACCGGTGTGACGCGCTGCTCGCCACCACGCTGATGTCCGCCGGCCTGTTCGCCGGGCATCCGTACGACCTCGGGGTGGCCGGCGGGCTGTCCCGGCCGCTGACCCGGCGGGTGCTGGCCGGTGCGGACCTGGTGGTCACCTTCGGGGCCAACCTCAACCGGTGGACCGCCGACCACGGCACCCTGTTCCCAAACGCGGCGGTCGTCAGTGTCGACGTGGACCCGGCGGCGATCGGAGCACGTTGGCCGGTGACCGGTGGCGTGATCGGCGACGCGGGCGAGACCGCGCGGGCGCTCTCGGCGCTGCTGCCGCCGCTGTCGCGGCCGCACTGGCGGAGCGGGGAACTCGCTGCCGAGCTGGCCGTGGCCGACCCGTTCGAGGGACTCGACATCCGCTCCACCGCGGACCTGATCGATCCGCGGGCATTCATCCGGATCTGCGCCGATCGGCTGCCGCGGGAGCGGACCACCGTGGTCGGCGTCGGTCACTTCGGTGGCTGGCCCAACCTGCTGCTCGACTCGGCCGCCACCGATCGGTCGTTCGTCGCGCCATGGGAGTTCGGCAGCATCGGCGTCGGACTGCCGTTCGCGGTCGGCGCCGCCATCGGCCGCCCGGACCGACCGGTGGTCGCCTTCGAGGGCGACGGCAGCCTGTTCACCGGACTCGGCGAGCTGGACACCCTGGCCCGGGTCGGCGCACCCGTGCTGCTGGTGGTCCTCGACGACGCCGCGTACGGCGCGGAGGTGCGCAAACTCGCCCCGCGCGGGGTGGATCCGCAGCTGGCCCGGTTCCCCGGCCGGGACCTCGCCGCCGTGGCCCGCGCGCTCGGGGTGCCGTCATGGACGGTCACCGACGAGGCGGGCGCGCGGGCGGCCTTCGACGCGGTGCTGCCGCTGACCGGCCCGGCGCTGCTGCACGTGAAGGTGCACCCCGACGTGGTGCAGGAGAAGTTTTGACCGACAGCCTCTCAGTCGCCCCAGACCTCGCCGAAGCCGTACCCGAGCTGCCGGGACAGCTCGTCGGCGGTCCGGCGGGCCGCCGCGGCCAGTTTCTCCACCCGCTCGCCGTCGAGGCGGAAGATCGGGCCGGAGACGCTGATGGCCGCGGTCACCCGGCCGCGACGGTCGCGCACCGGCGCGGCCACGACGCGCAGTCCCTCCTCGCTCTCCTGGTCGTTGAGCGCCCAGCCCTGCTCACGAACCACCGCCATCCGGGACACGAACGTGTCGAGGTCGGTGATCGTGTTGCCGGTCAGGGCGGTGAACGGTGCGGTGGCGAGCGTGGCCCGCAGCGTGGCGTCGTCCTGGTCGATCAGCAGGGCCTTGCCGGCCGCGCTGCACCACAGCGGGATGCGCCGGCCGAGCCGGGAGACGAGTTGCAGGTTCCGGGTGCCCTGGACGACGTGGATCGAGATCGCGTCGAGGCCCTCCAAGACGGAGAGGTTGACGCTCTCGCCCTCGTCCTCGGCCAGCCGTTGCACCAGGGGCCGGGCGAGGGCGTGCAGGTCGAGGCCGGCCAGATAACGTGCGCCGAGTTCGAAGACCGCCACGCCGAGCCGGTAGTTCCCGTTCTCCTCGTTGCGCTGGAGGAAGCCGGCGTCGGCCAGCGCCCGGAACAGCCGGCTGGCGGTCGACTTGTGTAGGCCCAGTTCCCGGCTGACGTCGCTGACCTTGCGTTCGGTCTCGCTGCCGCAAAAGGCGAGCAGCACGCTGAGCGCGCGGTCCAGCGCCTGCGTGCCGGGCTCGCGGGGAGCGGGCTCGTCGTCCGGGGTGGCGTCAGTGGCGTACCGCATCTTGCTTCCCACCTTCTCGGTTGCTAGGTTCCATAATATAACTCTAGGACCACAATCTGAGCCAAGTCAGGGTGGTCTCTCCGAAACGCCCGGCTTACGCACGCTGATCCACCCAGATGGTCCGTTCTCCCGCCCCCGGGATCGAGCCGGAACCAGTGAGGCATCCGCATGACTATGAACCCGATCGACCTGGAAGTCGTCACCGAAGGTCTCATCTCGATCGTCCGGGAGATGCGACAAACGATCTTCCGTACCGCGCACTCGCCGGTGATCGCCGACGCGCAGGACTTCTCCTGCGCGCTGTTCGACCCGCAGGGGCAGATGGTCGCCCAGGGGCGGGACATGCCCGGCCACGTCATCGCCATGCCGGCCTCGGTCGCCGAGATCTTCGCCGACTTCGCCGACGAGATGCGCCCCGGCGACCTCTACATCGTCAACGACCCCTACCGCGGCGGCAGCCACCTCAACGATGTCACGCTGATCAGCCCGGTCTTCATCGACGGCCAGCTCTTCCTCTTCCCCTGCGTCCGCATGCACTGGGCGGACATCGGCGGGATGACCCCGGGCAGCGTCTCGGGGCAGGCCACGGAGATCCTCCAGGAAGGGCTGCGGATCCCGCCGATCAAGCTGATCGAGGAGGGCCGGCCCAACCGCGCCGCGTTCGACATCGTCTTCGCCAACGTCCGGATGGCCGACGAGCGCCGCGGCGACCTCGAATCCAGCATCGCCGCCTGCCACACCGCGGAACGCCGGCTGCGGGAACTCGTCGCCCGACACGGCACCGACCTCGTCCTCGAAGCCGTCGCCGCCAACATGGACCGCACCGAGCAGCGACTGCGCGACATGATCCGGGCCCTGCCCGACGGCACCTACCACTACGAGGACTACCTCGACCTCTACACCGACGGCCGGTACGACGCCGCCATCGTCCGCTGCCGGCTCACCGTCGACGGCGACGAGATCGAAGCCGACTTCCGCGACTCGTCGGCCCAGGTCGCCGCCGTGGTCAACTCGTCGCGGGCGATGACCGTCGCCGGCGTCTTCATCGCCGTCAAGTCCGCCCTCGACCCCGGTGGCCTGGTCAACCACGGCGCCTTCCGCCCGCTGCGGGTACACACCGAACCCGGCACCGTCGTACACGTCAGCTATCCCGCGCCGGCCAACGCGCACAGCGAGGTCCGCAAGCGAGTCATCTCCGCCGTCATGGCCGCCCTCAGCCAGGTGGCCCCCGACCTCATCGCCGCCGACCAGTTCGGCACCACCTTCCAGAACCTCATCGGCGGCATCGACGAGCACACCGGACGGCCATACCTCTACTACGACTACCCGGCCGGCGGCAACGGCGGGTTCCTCGAATCCGACGGGCCCAGCGCGATGAATCCCGTCGACCTCGGCGACATCTCCACCATCCAGTCCGTCGAACGCCTGGAGACCGAGATCCCGATCCTCATCGAGGCGTGCGAACTGCGCACCGGTTCCGGCGGTGACGGGGCACGTCGCGGCGGCCTCGGCAGCCGCCGGGAAACCCGCCTGCTCGCCAGCGGCGGCGCGTACTCCGTACAGACCGACCGGACCACCGTCCCACCGTACGGGCTGCGGCACGGCGGCCCCGGCGCACCCACCGTCACCTACCTACGGCGCCCGGACGGCGAGCGCGTCGACTTCGCCACCCCCGGCAAGGTCGCCGGCTTCCCGATGCGCGAAGGGGACGTCCTGGTGATGGAGTCCGCCGGCGGCGGCGGCTGGGGCGACCCGCTCGAACGCCTGCCCGAGGAGGTCGCCGAGGACGTGGCCCAGGAATACCTGACCGCCGAGGACGCCCGGCAGCGCTACGGCGTCGAACTCGACCCCGCCGGACAGGCCGACCCGGCCGCGACCGCCGCCACCCGGCGGCGACTGCGCGAAGCACGGCGTTGGCTGCGGACCATCGTCACCGCCAGCCCGGCCTACACCGGCCACCGCGGGCGGCGACGGCTGGCGTACGTCGCGCCCGGCAGCGGCCTCGCCGAGGACACCCTCGTCGAGCTGCACGGTGGACACCCGGCCCCGCTGCGCGCCTGGGTCCGGCACGACGCGGCACTGGCCGCGGACGAAATCGCCCTCGACGACGACGGGCTTCGGATTCTCGGCACCGCCCCGCACGACCGTTCCTACGTGCGGGTGCTGGCCGGAGGAGGAGAGGCATGAGCAAGGTCTTCCGAGTGCCGCTGATGCCGGCCCGCGGCAGCAGCGGCACCACCAACGCCCCGCGGACCCCGCAGCCGGCCGCGGCGTCGGCGCGGCCCGGCATCGTCGCCGGTTGCCTCAGCCCGCATCCACCACACCTGATCTACGGCGAGAACCCGCCGCAGAACGAGCCGCGCTCCACCGGCGGGTGGGAGACGCTGCGCTGGGCGTACGAGCGACTGCGCGCCCGCATCCGCGAGGTGCACAAGCCGGACGTGCTCATCGTCCACGCCCCGCACTGGATCACGATGGTCGGCCACCACGTCAACTGCGTACCGAACCCGCGCGGCCTCTCCGTCGAACCGATCTTTCCGCACCTGTTCCGCTACCGGTACGACTTCCGTACCGACGTGGAACTCGGCGAGGCGATCGCCGACGAGGCCAGCGGACTCGGCCTGGTCACCCGCAAGATGCGCGATCCCCGGGTACGCGTCGACTACGCCACCATCGGTGCCCTGCACCTGGCCAACCCGTCCTGGGACATCCCGGTGGTCTCGCTGTCGGCCAACAACAACCCGTACTTCTACTCCGACGCCTCCCTCGAGGAGATGGAGGTCCTCGGCGAAGCCACCCGGCGGGCCGTCGAGGCCACCGGCCGCCGGGCCGTGCTGCTCGCCTCCAACTCCCTGTCACACCTGCACTGGCACGAGGAACCCGAACTGCCCGAGGACATGGAACGGGAACACCCGTACAACAACCACCAGTACCGCTGGGACATGAAGCTGCTCGAAGCGATCCGGCGCGGACCCACCGCTCCGCTGCGCGAACTCATCCCTGAACACATCGAAGCGACCGCCTCCGAGACCAAGGCCGGCAGCCTCACCTGGATGCTCGCCGCGATGGGCTGGCCCAAGGTCGCCGGCGACGTGCTCGGCTACGGCACGATCATCGGCACCGGCAACGCCGTCGTGGAATGGCTGCCCGAGGGGAGCCACCATGGCTGACCGGACCGGGATCGTCGCCGGGGCGCTGCTGCCCGGCATGCCGCACCTGCTCGCCGAGGAACCGGCGCCAAGTTGGTCGGCGCTGGCCGACGCGGCCCGCGACGTCGGCGCCCGGCTGCGCCGGCTCGACCCCGACGTGGTGCTGCTGCTGTCGACCCAGTGGTTCACCGTGCTCGGCCACCAGTTCCAGTGCGACCCCAACCCGCGTGGCGAACACGTCGACGAGAACTGGTACGCCTACGACTACGGCCTGCTCGACTACGACCTGCGCTTCGACGTCGACTTCACCGAACGCTGGGCCGACCGGGTCCAGGCCGACGGGATGCAGGCCCGGCGGACCCGCTACGAAGGGTTCCCGATCGACACCGGCACCATCGTCACCTCGACGCTGCTCGATCCCGACCGCAGACTGCGCTGGGCACAGGTCTCCTGCAACCTCTACGCCGGCGCCGACACCCTCGCCGACGTCGGCCGGGCCGGTGCCGCCGCCGCCCGCGACGCCGGCCTGCGCGCCGCCGTCGTCGTCGTGACCGGGCTCTCCTCCGGTCTCATCCAGCAGTGGATCGAACCCCACCAGGACCGCATCGGCGAACCCGGCCACGACCAGTGGAACACCCGGATCCTCGACCTGCTCACCGCCGGCAAGATCGACGAGGTGCTCGCCGTACGCGAGGACTTCGCCCGGCAGGCGCAGGCCGACAGCCAGTTCCGCGCGCTGGCCTTCGCCGCCGGCGCCCAGGCGGCCACCGGCCCGGCGCACCTGCACGCGTACGGCCCGATCTGGGGCACCGGCGCCGCCGTCCTGTCCTGGAACCTGCCCGATTATCAATAAGGAGGAACAATGCGCAACCCGGCCGTGGGCTTCGTCGAAGCCGAAGGCTTCACCCCCATCTTCGACGCCGTCGACGCGATGGTGAAGGCCACCGAGGTCGAGGTGACCAAGGTCGTCCGGCTCGGCGGCGGAATCGTCGCGGTCGCCGTGCGCGGCGACCTCGCCACCGTCGAGGAGGCCATCGACATCGGCGAGGAGACCGCGCGGGCCAAGAGCCGTTCGGTGCGTTCCATCGTCTTCGCCAGCCCCTGCGACGCCGTCAGCGCCCTGGCGGCCGAGCCCCAGCTCGTCGGCAACTGACAGCCGGTAAGGAGAACCAGACATGTCGTCCGACATCGCGATCGGAATCGTCGAGACCCGTGGCGTCGTGGCCCTCTCGGCGGGCATCGAAGCCATGATCAAGACCGCCGACGTACGGTGCGTCGGCGTCGAACGGGTCACCAGCGGCTACCTGGCCGTCGCCGTGCGGGGCACCCTCGCCGCCGTCCGCCAGGCCGTCGCGGCCGGTGAGGCCGCCATCCGCGCCCACGGCGAACTGCGTAGCTCGCAGGTCTACCCGAAGCCCCACCCAACCACCGCCGCGCTGCTCGACAACCCGGACACCGCCCGGATCCGCGAGGTCATGGCCGGCCTGCGGGGAGAAAGCTGATGGTGCTCGGCGAGGTCGTCGGCAAGGTGTGGGCGGACCGCATCCTGGCCCCGCTCCAGGGCCGGCGGCTCGTCCTGGTCCGGGTCCGGCCCGACGGCCCCGACCTGGTGGCCGTCGACCCGCTGAACGTCGGCGTCGGCACCACCGTCCTGGTCGTCACCGACGAGGCGGCGGCCGCGGTCACCGGCGAGAACACCGTCGACGCGGCCGTCGTCGCCCTGGTCGCCGACGCGGGCTCCGCACCCCACACCACCTGACCGGGAGGTACGCATCATGACCAGGCTCTGGTCCCCGACCCTGCTCGCCGGCCGACCGGACGGCGAGCCGAGCACACTGCCGAACTACGTCGGCGGCCGGTTCGACACCTCCGGTAGCCGGTTTGCCAAGCTCTCCCCCGTCACCGGGGACACCATCCGGTACGTCACCGAGGCCGACGAGTCCACGGTGGACGCCGCGGTCGGTGCGGCGCGCGCGGCGGTGCGGGGGCCGTGGGGCCTGATGGGTGAGCGGGAACGGGCCGCGGTGCTGTACCGGATCGCCGACGAGTTGGAGCGCCGCTTCGACGACCTGGTGGCGGCGGAGGTCGGGGACACGGGCAAGTCGGTGGCGCAGGCGCGGACGTTGGACATCCCGCGGGGCGCGGCGAACTTCCGGGCGTTCGCGGAGATCGCCTCGACGACGCCCACGGAGACGTTCACGACCGTCACGCCGGCCGGCGGCCGGGCGCTGAACTACGCGGTGCGCAAGCCGGTGGGGGTGGTGGGGGTGATCGTGCCGTGGAACCTGCCGCTGCTGTTGTTGACGTGGAAGATTGCCCCGGCCCTCGCCTGCGGAAACGCGGTGGTGGTGAAGCCCTCGGAGGAGACACCGTCCTCGGCGACGCTGCTGGCGGAGGTGATGGCGGCGGCCGGGGTACCTGACGGTGTCTACAACGTGGTGCACGGGTTCGGGCCGGGGTCGGCGGGTGAATTCCTGAGCCGCCACCCGGGCGTGGACGCCATCACCTTCACGGGCGAATCGGCGACCGGCGAGGCGATCATGCGGGCCGCCGCCGACGGGGTGAAGGCGGTGTCGTTCGAGCTGGGCGGCAAGAACGCTGGCCTGGTCTTCGCCGACGCCGACCTGGACGCGGCCGTCGAGGGCTCGGTGCGCTCCAGCTTCACCAACGGTGGCCAGGTGTGCCTCTGCACAGAGCGGTTGTTCGTGCAGCGCCCGGTGTTCGACGAGTTCGTAGCCCGGTTGGCCAGGCGCGCTGACGAACTGGCCTTCGGATGGCCGGCGGACGAGACGACCGGCACCATGCCGCTGATCTCGCACCAGCACCGGGAGAAGGTGCTGGGCTACCACGATCTGGCGCGTGCCGAGGGCGCAACGGTGCTGGCCGGTGGAGGTGTGCCGGAGTTCGGCGACGGCCGGGACGGTGGCGCGTACGTGCGACCGACGGTCTGGACCGGCCTGGGTCCCGACGCCCGCGTCAACCGCGAGGAGGTCTTCGGGCCGGTGTGCCATGTAGCTCCCTTCGACGACGAGGACGAGGCGTTCGCCCTTGCCAACGACAGCGAGTACGGCCTGGCCGCAACGGTCTGGACGCGTGACATCGGTCGGGCGCACCGGGCTGGGCAGCGGCTGGAGGCGGGAATCGTGTGGGTCAACACGTGGTTCCTGCGGGACCTGCGGACTCCGTTCGGCGGGATGAAGGCGTCCGGCGTCGGCCGCGAGGGCGGCACCCACTCACTCGCCTTCTACTCCGAACTCACCAACGTCTGCGTGGACCTGTCATGACCGATGTAGCCCGGGCAGCCGATGTGCTGCGGTCGGCGTACGAGAGCCGTGTCCCGATCGCGCCGCTGCGCGGTGACCTGCTGCCGCTCGGGGACGTCGACGCCGCGTACGCGGTGCAGCAAGCGCAGGTGGACGACTGGGTGGCGGCCGGTCGGCGTCGGATCGGGGCGAAGATCGGGTTGACGTCGGCCGCGGTGCAGCAGGCGTTCGGTGTCTACCAGCCGGATTTCGGGGTGCTCTTCGCCGACATGGCGGTCCCGGACGGCAACGAGGTCGACCTGGGCGCGCTGATGCAGCCGAGGGTGGAGGCCGAGGTGGCCTTCGTGCTCGGCGCCGACCTGCCGTTCGAGCGCGTGACGGCGGCCGACGTCATCCGAGCGACCGACCACCTCCTGCCCGCGATCGAGGTCGTGGACTCGCGCATCGCCGACTGGGACATCTCGATCGTGGACACGGTCGCGGACAACGCCTCGTCCGGTCTGTTCGTGCTCGGCAACCAGCCCCGCCGACTGTCGGACGTGGACCTGCGGCTGGCCGGCATGGTGTTGGAGCACGCCGGTGAGCCGGTGTCCGTCGGTGCCGGGGCGGCGTGTCTCGGCAACCCGGTACACGCCGTCGCGTGGCTCGCCGGCACGCTCGCCGCTGCCGGTGCTCCTCTGAGCGCCGGGGACGTGGTGCTGTCCGGGGCGCTCGGTCCGATGGTGCCGGTCACCGCCGAGGGCGGGTACGAGGCGCGCATCTCCGGCCTGGGGTCGGTCCGAATCAGCTTCGGTACGAAGGAGGAGGCGTGAGCACCGGTGTGGCGGTGATCGGGTCGGGCAACATCGGCACCGACCTGATGATCAAGGTGTTGCGGTTGTCGGAATCGTTGCGAATGGTGGCGATGGTCGGCATCGACCCGGACTCCGACGGTCTCGCGCGGGCCCACCGTCTCGGTGTGGCCACGACCGCCGAGGGCATCGACGGGCTGCTGGCGATGCCGGAGTTCGCCGACGTGCGGGTGGTGTTCGACGCGACATCGGCGGGTGCGCACCGCCGGCACGCGGAGTTGCTGCGTGAGCACGGCCGACTGGTGGTGGATCTGACCCCGGCCGCTGTCGGGCCGTACGTGGTGCCGCCGGTGAACCTCGACGAGCATGTCGGTGAGCCGAACGTGAACATGGTGACCTGTGGCGGTCAGGCCACCGTGCCCGTCGTCGCCGCGGTCGGGCAGGTGACGCCGGTGGCGTACGCCGAGATCGTGGCGTCCATCGCGTCGCGGTCGGCGGGGCCGGGGACGCGGGCGAACATCGACGAGTTCACCGAGACGACGGCGCGGGCGATCGAGGTCGTCGGCGGCGCCCGCCGGGGCAAGGCGATCATCGTTCTCAACCCCGCCGAACCACCGCTGCTGATGCGCGACACCGTGTACTGCCTGTGCCCCGATCGTGACCTCGACCGCGACGCCGTCACCGCGTCGATCGAAGCCATGGTCGCCACCGTCGCCGAGTACGTCCCCGGCTACGGGCTCAAGCAACGGGTGCAGTTCGACGACGTGTCCGGGCACGTGCCGGCGCTGGGTGGGACGTTCACCGGGGTGCAGGTGTCGGTGTTCCTGGAGGTGTCCGGGGCCGGGCACTACCTGCCGGCGTACGCCGGAAACCTGGACATCATGACCTCGGCCGCGCTGCGGACGGCGGAGCGGATGGTGGCGTTGCGAGCCGAGCAGGGGGTGCCGGCATGAACCTCTACATCCAGGACGTGACGTTGCGGGACGGGATGCACGCCGTCCGGCACCAGTTCACCGTCGACCAGGTCCGGTCGATCGCCGCCGCCCTGGACGCGGCGGGGGTCGCCGCGATCGAGGTCGCGCACGGCGACGGTCTGTCCGGCTCCAGCGTCACCTACGGCCACGGCGCCGCGTCCGACGCGGACTGGATCAGCGCCGCCGCCGAGGCGGTCACCAACGCCAGGCTGACCACGCTGCTGCTGCCCGGCATCGGCACCATCGCGGACCTGAAGGCCGCCCGCGACCTCGGGGTGACCAGCGTCCGCGTCGCGACGCACTGCACCGAGGCGGACATCTCGGCGCAGCACATCGGGTGGGCACGCGAGAACGGCCTGGACGTGTCCGGGTTCCTGATGATGTCGCACATGAGCGATCCCCGGAGCCTGGCGGCACAGGCGAAGCAGATGGAGTCGTACGGCGCCCACTGCGTGTACGTCACCGACTCCGGCGGCCGGCTGCTGATGCGCGACGTCGCCGAACGCGTCGACGCGTACCGGCAGGTCCTCGACCCCGACACCCAGGTCGGGATCCACGCCCACCACAACCTCTCCTTCGGCGTGGCGAACAGCGTCGTCGCCGTGGAGCACGGCACCACTCGGGTGGACGCGTCGCTGGCCGGGCACGGCGCGGGCGCCGGCAACGCGCCCCTGGAGGTCTTCGTCGCCGTCGCCGAACTGCACGGTTGGGAACACGGCTGCGACGTGTTCGCGCTGATGGACGCCGCCGAGGACCTGGTCCGGCCACTGCAGGACCGGCCGGTCCGGGTCGACCGCGAGACCCTGACCCTGGGCTACGCCGGGGTGTACTCAAGTTTCCTGCGACACGCCGAACGGGCGTCGGACCGCTACGGGATCGATGTCCGCTCGATCCTGGTCGAACTCGGTCGCCGCCGAATGGTCGGCGGACAGGAAGACATGATCGTCGACGTCGCGCTCGACCTGCTCGCCGCCACCGGCGAGCAGCACCCGGGCGCAACGACTGGAGAGGACCGATGAGCACCATCGCACAGATCGCCGCACGCCTCGATGGCGCCGCGACCCGCCGTACCCCGACCGCCCAGTTCAGCGCCGACACCGGGCTGGACGTGCCCACCGCGTACCAGGTGCAGCGCGCCGTTGTCGCGCACCGCACGGCGCGGGGTGAACGTCTTGTCGGGTTGAAGCTGGGGCTGACCAGCCGCGCCAAGATGACGCAGATGGGTGTCGACGAGGTGATCCTGGGACGGCTCACCGACGCCATGCAGATTCCTGACGGCAGCACGATCGCGCTCGATGACCACATCCACCCGAAGGTCGAACCGGAGGTCGCCTTCCTCATCGAGGGCGGCGCCATCGCAGCGGTCGCGCCCGCGATGGAGATCATCGACTCCCGCTACGTCGACTTCCGCTTCACGCTTCCCGAGGTGATCGCCGACAACACCTCGGCGAGCGGCTTCGTGCTCGGCGCCTGGCAACCGGTGCCGGAGGGAATCGACAACCTCGGAGTGCTGCTGGAGTTCGACGGGCAGACCGTCCAGACCGGGTCGACGGCGGCGATCCTCGGCGACCCGCGCCGGGCCCTGCCGGAGGCGGCCCGGCTCGCCAGTTCGGAGCTGACGGACGGCTCGGTGCTGCTCGCCGGTGCGGCGACGGCCGCCGTGCCGTTGCGGGCCGGCGTCCACGTCCGGGTCACCGTCGACCGGCTCGGCACCGCGTCCTTGCGGGTGGCGCCGTGACCGGCCGCGATGACGCCGCGACCGGCGGCCTCGTGGCCGGCAAAGCGACGCCGCGCGGCCGGTTCCCGCACGTCAAGGTCGCCGGTGGGTTCGTCTACGTCTCCGGTACGTCGAGTCGCCTGCCGGACAACACGATCGCCGGCGCCACCGTGGACGCGATGGGCACCACCAGCCTCGACATCCGGGTCCAGACCCGGGCGGTGATCGAGAACATCCGCGACATCCTGCACTCCGTCGGCGCCGATCTCACCGACCTCGTCCAGGTCACCAGTTACCTGGTCAACATGAACGACTTCGGCGGCTACAACGAGGTCTACGCCGAATACTTCGACGAGACCGGCCCCACCCGCACCACCGTCGCCGTACACCAACTGCCGCACCCGCACCTGCTGATCGAGATCCAGGCGGTGGCGTGGCGTCCTCCCCGGTGAGGGCCGCCTGGCATCTACACCTGGGCTGGCCTGATGCGGGGTGAGCCAGCCCAGCGGGGCCGGCGCGACACCACAATGATGATCAGAATCAGAGACAGCAGGGGCATGGGGTGGCCGAGGACGAGGGCAAGCGCCAGTTCAGCCAGCCCACCCAGGACGGTGGCGACGAAGGCCCACCTCGGCCCCGTTCCCGCAGCGGCCCGACGGCCCCTGCGCACCGTGCCCCACGGCTTCCGTACGGAAAGCCAGCCCTGGAACGCGATCGCACTCGCCATCAGCGCCGTACCGATGACCAGAGGTAGCGAGGGCCCGGTGGCCAGCGCCGGCGACAGCACGAATATGCCGAGGTACACCTGGACCATGCTGATGGCGAACTTGATCAGCACCCACCAGTGGAGGAAGAAGCCCCACGGGGTGGCGGCCGCGAGCACGATTCCGGTGCAGGCCGAGACACCAGCCATGGGAGCGAGCAGGCGGCCGTCGACCTGGTGCGCCATGGAGGTCGCCGCGTCGCGGGCGGCGGGGAGGTCGGCGGCAAGGCCGACGGCGAGGAGCACGCACAGCGTCATGGCCTGCGCCATCCACCCCACTGAGGTGAGGATGTGCAACCAGACGGTGAGCTGCCGCCAGCGCTTGGTCATACATCGATGGTTACAGTACGGCGGGCCAGCGTCATCGGAGGAAACCCGGGAACCGGGGCCAGGGTTCTCCCGGACATCCGCGATGCCCTGACCGTCGTGCGGGACG
>NZ_BOPC01000101.1 GCF_016863555.1 Micromonospora qiuiae
CTTACGAAACACGCCTAAGGCGCGACGCCGGAGCCAGAAGACCCCGAACACGGTCAGCAGGAGTGAGAGTCGTGGCGGCCGAAGTGGTGGATCGCCCGGCCGTGCGGCCGGACCAGGCGCTCGGGGTGTTGATCTTGTCGGTGTCGCGGGACGAGGTCGAGGCCGCAGCGTCACCATGGCGGCCTGGGTCGGGGACGCCGCCCGCGAGCCGGGCGACCTCGATTGTGTCGCCACTCCTCACACCATCACCAGCGACAGCAGCGACGCCCGAACCCTGCTCGATGACATCAGGACCGCCGTCCGAACTGCGCCCGGTGCCGGCCTGCAACCAGACCGGATCACCGAGTCCGCCATCTGGACGTATGAGCGCGCTGACGGACGACGCCTGCTCATCCCCTTCAGCGCACGGGGATCTCCCGACGGCCACATACGGATCGACATCGTCTTCGGCGAACAACTCCCACTCCCGCCAGAGGTGCTGACACTTCCCGGTGTCGACGAGCCGATACTGGCAGCGCCCGCCTCGCTGGCGCTGGCATGGAAGCTGCTCTGGCTGGCCACCGACATGTACCCACAAGGCAAGGACCTCTACGACGCCGTCCTGCTCGCCGAACACACCACCGTCGACCATGCCCTCGTCCGCCAGCTCATGCGACCGGAACTCAGCGCAGAAGCCGACACCTTCACGGCCGAGACCGTGCTCTCCTGGCAGGTCGACTGGATCAACTTCACCGACGAGTATCCGCCACCGGAAGCCGGCGGTGGGCGGTCCACTGCGCCCGGACGAGACCGACGAGCGCAGCGGTTGGGCCTACCGGCCGACCGCCGGGCACCGGATGCTCGACCCGGGACTGCGGGACTGAGGTCTCGGGCTGCGGGACTGAGGCTCAGCGAGGCAGGGGCTCTGCGGCGACCGCTTGCACTCAGCAACTGGGGCCGCTGGTGAAAGCCGAAACCGGCATTTCGCCACGTTCGGGGAGGAAAGTGTGTTTAGCTCGTGGAAGGGTGGTGTCCTGAGCCGGGAAAGGATTGGCATGCACGGACGTGAGCTACGTGGACTGCTGCATCCGTTCCTCCTGCTTCTGGTCTTCGAGCGGCCCGGCCACGGATACGACCTGATCGACCGGCTCCGGGCGCTGGGACTGGCCGATGTGGAACCCGGCCATGTCTACCGCGTGCTGCGCGGCCTGGAACGCGACCGGTCGCTGGTCTCCGTATGGGAGACCGCCGGAGCGGGACCGGCCCGCCGGTGCTACCGGCTCACCGCCAAGGGCCGCGACGATCTCCGGTCGTGGACCGTCCAGCTCGCGCAGCTCGACCAGGTCATCGGCGCCTGTCTGCGCCGCTCGGCAGGCGCCTTCCAGCGGGCACATTCCGGCGGCGCGGGCCGGTACGCCGCTGCCCGACCCTGAACGGAGGAGCATGGAGTCGTCCGTGCCGCTGGCCGTTGGCCGCGCGTTCGCCCGCCGGGTGGCACCGGCGCAGGCGCTCGCCGGCGACGCGCCGCAGATCGCCCGGGCCTGCTACGAGATGGCCGTACGCTTCCACCGAGGCGGAAAGCTGATCGTTTTCGGCAACGGCGGGCCGGCGACCGACGCCCAGCACGTCGTGGTGGAGTTCGTCCACCCGGTCATCGTCGGCAAGCGGGCCCTGCCGGCTATCTCGCTGACCAACGACGCCGCCACCCTCACCGGGATCGCCCGCGCCGAGGGCTTCGACGAGGTGTTCGCGGCACAGATGTGCCTGCTCGCCGCGCCGGAGGACATCGCGCTCGGCCTGTCCGTTGACGGCCGGTGCGCCAACGTGCGGCGCGGCCTGACAACGGCCCGCGACCTCGGTCTGCTCACCGTGGGACTTCTCGGCGGCGACGGCGGTGACATCGCCCGGGACGCCCTCGCCGACCATGTCGTCATCGCCCGCTCGGATGACCCGTGCATCGTCAAGGAGGTGCACGTGACGATCTATCACATCCTGTGGGAGTTGGTGCACGTGCTGTTCGAACAGCCCGGACTGCTGGAGCCGGAGGTGGTCCGGTGAACCCGCGGCCGGTGCCGACAACCCGGGCCGTGCCCGAGTGCCACGACGACGTCTGCCTCACCTGCTCCGACGCAGCGGTCGCCGTCCGGGTACGGGAAACGCTGTCCGGCGGCCTGGCCGTCGTCGACACGGACGCCGGGCCGGAGGAGGTCAGCGTGGCCCTGGTCGACGCGGGACCGGGAGACGTCGTGCTGGTACATGCCAAGGAGGCCATTGCCGTCGTGGAGAAAGCCCCGTGAGCGCGAGGAGTGAGCCGGTGTTGCGAGCCCCGCAGTCGCGAACCGAGGTGGGCCCCGTGAGCGCGGGCGTCGCGGGCGCGATCGGGGCTCTCTACCCGTTCCTGGACACCCGGCCAACCGACGTGGACGCGGTGCTCGCCGAGGTGGCGCGGTCCACCGCGGCGAAGGCGGCGGAGATCGTCGCCCTGCGCGAATCCCTGGTCGCCGAACACGGGCAGCGGCTGGTCGACTGTGCCCGCCGGTGCGCCGCGGCGTTCCGGGCCGGCGGCACGCTGTACGCGTTCGGCAACGGCGGCAGCAGCACCGACGCGCAGGATGTCGCGCAGTTGTTCCTGCACCCACCGACCGCCGGCCGCCCGGTACCGGCCATCTCGTTGACCCACGACGTCGCGTTGATCACCGCACTCTCCAACGACGTGGGGTTCGAGGTCGTCTTCGCCCGGCAGGTGGCGGCGTTCGGCCGGGCCGGAGACATCGCGGTGGGGCTCTCCACCAGCGGCGGATCAAAAAACGTGCTGCACGCGTTCGAGGAGGCGGCCCGGCGCGGCATGCTCACCATCGGGCTCGCCGGGTACGACGGCGGTCGGATGGCCGAGTGCGAGTTCGTCGACCACCTGTTCGTGGTGCCGTCGGCCTCGGTGCACCGGGTCCAGGAGGCGCAGACGACGATCTACCACGTGCTCTGGGAACTCACCCAGCAGGCGCTGACCGACGAACTCTGACCGGTCGTGGCGGACCTGGCCAGCGTGCGGCGGGTGCACGTCCGCGTCGAGGGCATCGTGCAGGGGGTGGGCTTCCGGCCGTTCGTGCACGCGCTCGCCACCGAGTACGACCTGGCCGGCTTCGTCGGCAACGACACCGCGGGCGTCTTCGTGGAGGTCGAAGGGGACGGGCAGCGGCTGGCCGCCTTCGTGGCTGACCTCAGCCGGCGGGCGCCGGCCCTCGCCCAGGTCGAGCGGCTCACCACCGAGCCGGTTCCGCCGACCGGCCGGCCCGGCTTCGCCATCGTCACCAGCGTCACCGGCACCGGCCGAGACGCCCTGATCTCCCCGGACACCGCCACCTGCCTGGACTGCCTCGCCGAGCTGTCCGACCCGGTGGACCGGCGCCACGGCTACCCGTTCACGAACTGCACCAACTGCGGCCCGCGCTTCACGATCGTCGAGGACGTCCCGTACGACCGCCGTACCACCACCATGGCCGGGTTCCCGCTGTGCGTCGAGTGCGCAGCCGAGTACGCCGATCCGGGGAACCGCCGCTTCCATGCCGAGCCCGTGTGCTGTCCCGCCTGCGGTCCGGCCCTGCGGTTCGTCACCGCCGACGGCGCCCCGGTCCCCGGTGACCCCCTGGACACCGCCGTACGGTGGCTGCGCGACGGCCGGGTCATCGCGGTCAAGGGCCTCGGCGGTTACCACCTGGCCACCAGAGCCGACGACGATCGGGCCGTCACAGCGCTGCGCGCCCGCAAGCACCGCGAGGAAAAACCGTTCGCGGTGATGGCCGCCGACCTGCCGGCCGCGCACACCCTGGTCGACGTGGCGGCGGCGGCCGAGCCGGTGCTCACCGGCGTCCGCCGTCCCGTGGTGCTGCTGCCCCGCCGCGCCGACGCCCCGGTCGCCGCGTCGGTGGCGCCGGGCAACCGCGATCTGGGGGTGCTGCTGCCGTACACGCCGCTGCACCAGATGCTGCTCAAGCGGCTGGGCATGCCGATCGTGCTGACCAGCGGCAACGTCTCCGACGAACCCATCGCGTACCGCGACGACGACGCCCGCCGGCGGCTGGCGCCGATCGCCGACGGTTTCCTCGTGCACGACCGGCGGATCCACGTCCGGACCGACGATTCGGTGGTTCGTGTGTTCCGCGGCCGGGAGCTGCCGGTACGGCGGTCCCGCGGTTACGTGCCCGCCCCGATCACGCTGCCGTGGCGGTTCGGCCGGCCGGTGCTGGCGTGCGGGGCGGAGCTGAAGAACACCTTCTGTGTGGCGAAGGGACGGCGCGCGTTTGTGTCGCATCACATCGGTGACCTGGAGAACTACGAGACGCTGCGGGCGTACACCGACGGCATCGCGCACTTCACCCGGCTGTTCGACGTGCGGCCGCAGGTCGTCGCCCACGACCTGCATCCCGAGTACCTGTCCACAAAGTATGCCCTGCAGCGCGACGACGTCGAACTGGTCGGCGTCCAGCACCACCACGCTCACATCGCGTCCTGCCTGGCCGACAATCGCGACCCCGGCCCGGCGATCGGCGTCGCCTTCGACGGTCTCGGATACGGCCCGGACGGCACCCTGTGGGGCGGGGAACTGCTCGTCGCGGACCTCACCGGGTACGAGCGGGTCGGTCACCTGGGCGCGGTGCCGATGCCGGGCGGGGCTGCGGCGGTACGCGAGCCGTGGCGGATGGCGGCGGCCTACCTCGATGACATATACGGCGACGCCGTACCGGACCTGCCGGTGCTGCGCCGCCACGAGCGGCAGTGGCCCGCGGTGGTGGCGTTGGCGCGGACCGGGACGAACTCCCCGCGTACCTCCAGCGCCGGTCGGCTCTTCGACGCGGTGTCGGCGATCCTCGGCCTGTGCGATCGCATCACCTACGAGGGACAGGCCGCGATCGCCCTGGAGCAGCGGGCCCACCGCGACGAGCGAGGCGGCTACCCGGTCGAGGCGGGTGGCCGGGTGCCGCTGCTGGACGCCGGGCGCGGGCTGGTCCGGTGCGTGGTCGACGACCTGCTCGCCGACGTGGACCCGGGCCGGATCGCCGCCCGTTTCCACCACGGCCTGGCCGACGCCGTGGCCCGATCGGCCGGAGCCGTACGGGAGAACACGGGACTGACCACCGTCGCGCTCTCCGGAGGCGTTTTCCAGAACGTGCTGCTGCTCGGTGCGGTCGTCACCGGGCTGGAGCGGGACGACTTCCGGGTGCTCGTGCACTCGCGGGTGCCACCCAACGACGGCGGGATCTCCCTCGGCCAGGCGGTGGTGGCCGCCGCCCGGCACCCAGTGAGGTGTTAGGAGGGGCCCCTTCCAATGCAAAAGGCGATAAGAAGGGGCCCTTCCTTACCCGTCAGCAGATGCGGGGGAGTGGGTCGCCGACCAGCATGTCGACCACCCGGGTTCCGCCGAACGCGGTCTTGAGCAGCACCATCCCGGGCGGGTCGGCGGCCACGCGGCCGATCACCGCCGCGCCGTCGCCGAGCGGGTGGGCGCGCAGCGCCGCCACGGCGGCCGCCGCCTGCGTGCCGTCCACCACGGACACCAGGCGTCCCTCGCAGGCCACGTAGAGCGGGTCGATGCCGAGCAGCTCGCAGGCGCCGGTCACGGCCGGACGCACCGGTACGGACGCCTCGTCGACGACGACGGAGACCTGAGCCGCCTGCGCCATCTCGTTGAGGACGGTCGCCACGCCACCGCGGGTGGCGTCGCGCAACAGCCGCACCCCCGGAGCCGCGTCCAGCAGGGCGTCCACCAGGGCGGGCAGCGCCGCGGTGTCCGAGGCGAGGTCGGCGGCGATGTCCAGTTCACCGCGGGCGAGCATGATGGTCACGCCGTGGTCGCCGATCGGCCCGGAAACGACGACCGCGTCGCCGGGGCGAACCTGCGCGGCGCCCAGGCTCACCGGCCGCTCCAGGACACCCACGCCGGCAGTGTTGACGTAGCAGCCGTCGGCCTTGCCCCGCTGCACCACCTTCGTGTCCCCGGTGACCACCTGGACCCCGGCGCGCGCCGCGGCGGCGGCCATGGAGGCGGTGACCCGCTGCAGGTCGGCGACGGGAAAGCCCTCTTCCAGGATGAACCCGGCCGACAGGTACAGCGGCCGGGCGCCGCTGACCGCGAGGTCGTTGACGGTGCCGTTGACCGCGAGATCGCCGATGTTCCCGCCCGGGAAGAACAGCGGCGACACCACGTACGAGTCGGTGGTGAAGGCCAGCCGGCCGGCGCCCACGGAGAGCACTGCGGCGTCGTCGAGCGCCTCCAGCGTCGGGTTGCGGAACGCCTCGACGAACAGCCCTTCGACCAGGCTGTGTGTCGCCTTCCCGCCGGCGCCGTGGGCGAGCGTGATCCGGCGCTCCCGGATCTTCGGCGCGCGCCTGCGGGCCCGTTCGATGCGCTTCAGCACCTGCTGCTCCTGCGACAACGCCCCCGGCTCGTGCTCGGTCGTCGCCTCCGCCTCGGCCACCGCGCGCTCGGCCCACCCGGCGGTGCGTTCGGTCGTCATACTCGCGCCGCCTCCGTCAGCCGCTGCCGGGTGAAGCGGCCGAAGTTGTAGTAGGCCGCGCAGGCGCCCTCCGAGGAGACCATGCACGTGCCGATGGGGGTCTCCGGCGTACATGCGGTGCCGAACACCTTGCACTCCCAGGGTTTGAGCACACCCTTGAGCACCTCGCCGCACTGGCACGCCTTCGGGTCGGCCACCCGCACCCCCGGCACGTCGAAGATCCGCTCGGCGTCGTACGCCGCGTACTCGTCGCGCATCCGCAGCGCCGAGTGCGAGATGAAGCCGAGGCCACGCCACTCGAAGTACGGCCGCAGCTGCATGACCTGGCCGATCGCCTCCAGCGCCCGCAGGTTGCCGTCCCAGGGCACCACCCGGGTGTACTGGTTCTCCACCTCGCAGCGCCCCTCGGCGAGCTGGTTGAGCAGCATGAAGACCGACTGCAGGAGATCCAGCGGTTCGAACCCGGCACACACCAGCGGTTTGCCGTAGTCGCGGCTGATGAACTCGTACGGCCGGCAGCCGATGACGGTGGAGACGTGCCCAGGTCCGAGGAAGCCGTCGAGCCGCAGGTCGGGTGAGTCGAGGATCGCCTTGATCGCCGGCAGGATGGTGACGTGGTTGCAGAACACCGAGAAGTTGTCGATGCCCTCGGCGGCGGCCCGCAGCACGGTCATCGCAGTCGACGGCGAGGTGGTCTCGAACCCGATCGCCATGAAGACCACCTTCCGGTCCGGGTTGGTCCGGGCGATCTTCAAAGCGTCCAGTGGCGAGTACACCATCCGGATGTCCGCACCGGCCGCCTTGGCGTCCAGGAACGAGCCGTTTCCGCCCGGAACCCGCATCATGTCCCCGAACGCGGTGAGGATGACGCCCGGCTCGTTGGCGATGGCGATGGCGTCGTCCACCCGGCCCATCGGGATGACGCAGACCGGGCATCCCGGCCCGTGCACGAGCGCGACGTTCTCCGGCAGGTAGTCCTCGATCCCGTGCTTGTAGATGGTGTGCGTGTGCCCGCCGCAGACCTCCATGAACTTGTACTGCCGTCCCGGCTCGCACAGCGCGGCGATCTGGGTGGCCAACGCCTGGCCCTTGTCCGCGTCGCGGTACTCGTCGACGAAACGCATGGTCGCCCCTAGGTGATGTCAGATTCGGCAAGTGCCTGCAGCTCGTCGGTGTACGCCTGCCCGAGGCCGGCCAGCAGCGCCAACGTGGCGGCAGCCTCGGCTTCGTCGATCTTCGACATGGCGAACCCGACGTGGACCAGCACCCAGTCCCCGATGCCGATCCGGTCCGCTTCCAGCAGGCCGATGTTGACCGCCCGCCGGACGCCCACGACGTCCACGATGGCCAAGTCGTCGTGCCCAGCCTTCATCTCGACGATTTCGCCTGGGATCCCAAGACACATCGACTTGCCGGTCCTCTCCGGTCACATTTTCTCGATCTTGATATAGCGCCGCAGTGCGGGAAGTTCCTTCCAGAACAATCCCGCCACGGCGACGCCGGCCACCAGCAACAACAGCTTTCGCACAGCTCACCTCCTTCCAGGCCACCGCCGGGCTCAGCCCGGCGGCAGGTTCGGCATGATCGGCAGGATCGGGTCGTGCTTCTCGGGCCGGATGCCGGTCGAGCGGCGGCCGTCCACCGTCCCGTCAGCGTTGTGGCCCGCCTGCTTTCTTCTCCGCGAGTTGCCCTCCTCGACGCCCTTGGTGTGCGCCGGCGCGTCGAGTTCGACATCGGGATCACCCACCCGGATCTCGCCCATTACCGCCCCCTTGATCAGTCGTTGCCGGACGGCCCACCGTGCCGCCGCCCGAGGTCGTCGAAGAATCCCGCGATCTCCCGCCATACCTCGCTTCCCCCGGACATGCCCGTCCAGTGCCGGCGAATGAGCGCCACGAGCCGGAAACAATCGTCGACCGGCACCAGCCACTGCTGACCGCCGCCGCGCGGTGTGCCCGTCCATATCAGGAACGCCTCGACCCGGGGCGCCAGCTCGGCCAGCACGGGTGAGCGTGCCTCGACGGCCCGCCAGGCGTCGGCATCGATCTCCGACTCGGTCGTGCCGAGCGGGCTCGGGTAGTGCGCGAGCACCCGGCCGTCCTGCTGCTTCACGAAGAACACCAGGCCGACCGGCACGCCGAGCCCGTCGGTGGACAGCCCGGTCAACCGCATGCGCTGGGTGGGGACGAGCTGGTACCGGCCGCCGGCGGCCGCCTCGCGTTCGAACAGCAGGGCGCACGGTGTGCAGGCGCACATCAGCTCCCCGTCCTGCTCGTCCCAGACGTGCCGGTGTTCGGGGCCGACCGGCCCGGCGCACATGCCGCAGCGCTCGACCGCGGCCGCGCGCTGCCCGGCGCGGCGGATCGCCCGCTGCAGCGCGCCCGCCGTCATGCCGGGTCACCCGACGTCAGCGGCTCCGCAGCGCGCCCCGCCCCGTGCATCGCCGCCGCCTCGGGCCGGTCCGGACGCTGCCACAGGGCGGTGACCGGGATCAGCGCCGAAGCTGGCGCGGGTGCCACCACGTCCACGGCGGACAGCTCCGGCGCGAACGTCAGCACCTGCTCCTGCACCAGGTCCCGCAGGGCGCTGCCGCCGCACGACCGCGCGGACAGGCTGATGTGTGCCACCTCGTTCTGGACGCCGATCAGCGCGATCTCGGCGCCCTGCGCGCGCAACTGCGGCCGCAGGTCGTCCACCGCACGGGCCACCCGCCGCTCCAGCGGATCCGGATGGATGCGATGCAACAGCAGCAGATGCCGCAGCAGCTCGTCGCCGGTCAGCCGGTCGAGCGCGCCGGGATCGTCGACGGCGAGGTCGGTGACCCGGGCCAGCGCCTCGCCGTACACCTCGGTCAGCGTCTCGACGGCCTCCAGCGCCAGCTCGGCGGTGCGGCCGGGGGTCTGCTCGAGCTGGGCGAGCACGGCGTCCAGGCGGGCCAGCCGGGGCTCGACGGCGGCGTCGTCGAGCCGCGGGACGTTGGGCTGCTCAGCCATGCGACGCGCCGAACATCGGCGAGTGGATCTTCTTGAGGGTCTGGCCGCCGCCGACGTACATGTGCACCCCACACGGCAGGCAGGGATCGAAGCTGCGCACCGCCCGCATGATGTCCACGCCCTTGAAGTTGTCCGGGCCGTTCTCCTCGAAGATCGGCGTGTTCTGGATCGCGTCCTCGTAGGGGCCGGGGGTGCCGTAGCTGTCGCGGGGGCTGCCGTTCCACGGCGTCGGCGGGTACGGGTGGTAGTTGGCGATCTTGCGATCGCGGATCACGATGTGGTGCGACAGGATGCCCCGGACAGCCTCGTGGAAGCCACAGCCGATGGCCTCGTCCGGCACGTCGAACTCAGCGAAGACCCGCATGTCACCGGCGCGCATCCGCTCCATCGCCCGTTCGAGGAAGTGCAGCGACATCGCCGCGGCGTACGCGATGAAGTAGGCCCGCGAGCGGTCCCGTTCCAGGGCGTTCGACCACTTCGGGATCTTCCACTCCAGCGTCATCTCGGGCAGCTGCAGGCTCTTCGGCAGCGAGATCAGCACGCTGTTCCCGGTCGACTTGACGTACGGGGTGTCGACCATCTTGGCCAGCGCCGTGGTGTACAGCCGGGCGAAGCAGCCGCCGCCGGTGTCCAGCGCGAGGTGCTCACCGCTGCTCTTGTCGAACCAGCGCGGGCTCATCACCCAGCTGTACTTGTCGTTGAAGTCGCGCTTGCCGGGGTCCGGGAGGGTGGTCTGGTTCCACGGGTGGCGGATGTCGACCGGGTTGCCGAGCGGGTCGTACTTGACGAACGGCTCCTCCTCGCCGGCCCAGTCCTTGTAGTAGGAACTGCCGAGCAGGATTCGGATGCCGAGGTTGATGTCGACCAGGTCCGTGGTGAGCAGCTTGCCGTCGACCACGATGCCGGGCGTGACATGCATCGCCCGTCCCCAGTTCGTCATGGTCTCGTACCGGTAGTCGACGACGTCGGGGTTCTGGAACGCGCCCCAGCAGCCGAGCAGGACCCGCCGGCGGCCGACCTCCTCGTAGCCCGGCAGCGCCTCGTACCAGAAGTCGAAGATGTCGTCGTTCATGGCGACGGCCTTCTTGACGAAGTCCAGGATGCTGATCAGCCGGCTCAGGTAGTCGGTGAACAGCGTCGGCTGCGGCATGGTGCCGACCCCGCCGGGATAGACCGTCGACGGGTGGACGTGCCGGCCCTCCATGAGGCAGAACATCTCCCGGGTCGTCCGGCTGACCTTCAACGCCTCCTTGTAGACCTCGCCCTCGAACGGGTTGTAGGCGCGCATGATGTCGGCGATCGTCCGGTAGCCGTGGATGTCCCGACCCGGAGCCGCGGTGACCTCCGCGCGGGCGAGGACACTCGGGTTGGTCTGCTTGACCATCGCCTCACAGAAATCGACGAAGACGAGATTGTCCTGGAAGAGGGTGTGGTCGAACATGTATTCGGCGGCCTCGCCGAGGTTGATGATCCACTCGGCCAGCGGCGGGGTCTTGATGCCGTACGCCATGTTCTGCGCGTACACCGAGCAGGTCGTGTGGTTGTCGCCGCAGATGCCGCAGATCCGGCTGGTGATGAAGCCGGCGTCCCGTGGATCCTTTCCCTTCATGAACACCGAGTAGCCGCGGAACAGCGACGACGTGGTGTGGCATTCGGCGACCACGCGGTTGGCGAAGTCGATCTTCGTGTAGACGCCGAGGTTGCCGATGATCCGCGTGATCGGGTCCCACGCCATCTCCACCAGTTCGCCGGGTTTCTGATCGACCGCCGGCTTCGGCTTCGTCGCGGTCACGGTTTGTTCCTTTCCATTGCCGCCTGGCGGCGGGGATCTGCCGGCGCGTACGGACGCCATCGGGGGTTGTAGCCGCTGGTGAGCTCCGGACCGTTGTGGTGCCACTTCGGTTCCCGGTTGGCGGTCACGTTCGTGATGCTGCGCAGACGGCGGATCAACGCGCCGTACGGCTTGATCAGCAGCGTCGACAGGCTGCCGCCGGGAGGCATGTCCATGAACGGCATGAACTTGTCGGGGAAGCCCGGCATGGTGCAGCCGATGCAGATGCCGCCGACGTTGGGGCAGCCACCCACGCCGCCCATCCAGCCGCGCTTCGGGACGTTGCAGTTGATGACCGGCCCCCAGCAGCCGATCTTCACCTGGCACTTGGGCGAGTTGTAGTCCTTGGCGAAGTCGGCCTGCTCGTAGTAGGCGGCCCGGTCACAGCCCTCGTGCACGGTCTTGCCGAACAGCCACTGCGGCCGCAGCATGTGGTCCAGCGGCGGGGGCGGCGCCGAGCCGGCCGCGTGGTAGAGCACCCAGGTCAGGGTCTCCATGAAGTTCTCCGGCTGGATCGGGCAGCCGGGCACGTTGACGATCGGCAGGCCGCCCTGCGACCGGAAGTCCCACCCGAGGTAGTCGGCCAGGCCCATGCACCCCGTCGGGTTGCCCGCCATGGCGTGGATCCCCCCGTACGTCGCGCACGTGCCGGCCGCGACCACCGCCCACGCCTTCGGTGCCAGCTGGTCGATCCACCAGTTCAAGGTCAGCGGCTCACCGGTGTGTTCGTCATTGCCGAACGAGGTCCAGTACCCGTCGCCGTTGATGTTCTCGTTCGGGATCGAGCCCTCGATGACGAGGATGAACGGCTCGGTCATCTCCCCGCGGGCCGCTTTCCGGTACGGCGCCAGAAACTCCTCGCCGCCGACCGCCGGCGACAACACCTTGTTGTTCAGGTTGACCTTCGGCAGACCGGGGATGAGCCCGAGCACGATGTCCTCGATCGCGGGCTGACCGGAGGCCGTCATCGACACGGAATCGCCGTCACAACTCATGCCCTCGGAGATCCAGAGAATGGTGACCTCGTCGAACCCGTTCTCCTGTGGGATCACCGCCGGGTCGCGTACGCCCTGCGTCATGTCAGTGGCCTCCTTTGCATCCGATCCCGCAGCCGGTCGTAGATGGCCACCACCGGTGCCGCGAGGGTCAGCACCGGCGGCGTGTCCGGCGCGTGCGGGTGCGGGCGCGTCGGGGCCCGCTGCTTGCCCCGGTCGATCTCCTCGCCCAGCTCGCGCAGGGCCTGCTCGTCGGCCCGGGCGCACAGCTGCGGCATGAGTTTGTTCTCGTCGTCCTGCACATGCCGGGCGACGGCGGACGCCAGCCGCTCCATCAGCTCGTCCTGCGCGTGATCGCCGGCCCGGCAACGGTCCAGCTCGAGGAGCAACTCCTTGATCGGCCGGTGCCCGGAGAGGTGCTGGTCGACCTGGCCGTCGGCCAGCACCTTCGCGGCGAACGGGTAGAAGAGAACCTCTTCCAGGGCGGCGTGCTTCGACAGCTCGCGAATGAGGATCTCCACGACACCACGGCGCTGCGCGTCCGATGCCGCGGCCCGATAGTCCCGGAACAGCTGCTCCACCACGCGGTGGTCGTGCCGAAGCACCTCGGTGGCGTCCATCAGATCGCACCCACTTCGACGTCTTCCACCGTGATCGACTCCAGGACCACGTTGTCGTCGCCGGTCACGTCGATGTCGACACCCCCGCACCGCGGGCAGGCCACCATCACGAGATGGTCGTCGACCGGCCCGCTGCGGCCGCAGTCGTGGCAGGCCACCGTCATCGGTTCCAACACCAGGTCGACAGCGGTGTCCGCGGCGACCGTGCCGGCCGCGGCCAGCTGGATGCCCTGCGTGACGACATCCGGGTCGACCGGATGACCACCGATGCGCACCCGCAGCCCGGTGACCCGGCGTCCGGCCGCCCGGCGTACCGCCGCCGCCACGATCGCCTCGGACAGGCCCGTCTCATGCATGCGTGCTCACCCCCCGTTCGCTGTCATTTGCGGGCACGCTTCGTGCCGCCCCCTCGCCGCCGGCCAACCGCGCGGCTTCCTCCCGCACGATCCCGGTCACCGTTCGGACCGCCTCGTCGACCGCAGCGGCCACCGGAGCGGACAGCCCCATGTGCTCGTCGAGGACGGCGGGCCGGCAACCCACCACGAGGACCCGGCCGATGCTCCCGCCCAGCCCACGCAGCAGACGCAGCACCGACTCGGGATCCATGCCGTGCGCGTCGGCGGCCGGCGCGTGCAGCACGTCGGCCGGCCGGAGCGTCCAGCCCGGATCGTCGAGGTCCACCTGGATCACGGCCAACGTCCCGGGTGGTTCGTCCAGCGGCAACGCGTCCACCAGGACCAGCACATCGTGGCGGCCGTCCAGCAAATCGTAGGCGAGATGCATTCCCCGGATGCCGTAATCGGACACATCCACCCCTGGTGGGAGGAGCACGTCCCGCAGCCGCCGGACGACCTCGACGCCGAACGCATCGTCGCCGAGGAAGATGTTGCCGATGCCGGCGACCAAAATCCGCCCGCCGTCGAGACTGCTCACGGCGCCGCTCACGGGCTCGCCACCTCCCCGGTCAACGGTTCGACCTCCTCGGGACGGAAGTGACGCAGGCGCCCGTACCACTGGTGCAGCTCCGCGCCCGGGTCGTCGTCCACCGTGACGGCCAGGAACCGTGACCCGTCCACGTCGAGCAGCACCTGCTCCACCCGAGCGGTACGGCCCTCCAGGAACATGTCGTGGGCGTCCGTGCCCCGCCGCCGGGGTCGCAACCGGACCCGGCTGCCCCGTGTCAGCGCAGCGCCCGCGACCAGCACCATCTCGCTCTCGGGCGCGATCCCGTCATCGCTGTCGGGCTCCCACCACGGCCGTTCTTCGGGGGCGGCATCGCCACCCCGACGTACGGGTGCCAGGGACCGGATGGCACCGTGCAACCGTTCGAGCACCTCGGGCGGCATGGCGTCGACCCGGTCGATGATCGCGGCGGCCCGGGGATCGGTGGCCCGCGCCTCCCGTTTCTCGGCGTCGGAGAGCGTGAGCGTCCGCAACGAGAGGATCTCGTCGATCTCGGCCGCGTCGTGCAGGTCGCCCGGGCTCTCCGGCGCGATCTGCGGGTGGTCGTAGAGGATGATGGGCGACGAGAGCAGCACGTCGGCGCTGCCCGGTTCACCGGCGAGCACCGGAAACGTGTGCACGTTGCGGCACTCCCGGACTGCGCACGCCGCCCACTCTGGTGGGTCGAGCAGGGACAGGAATCGCCCCCGGCTGACCGTGGCCAGCGTGTGAACCGCCAGCAGACAGTGGCGCAACGCCTCGTCCCGCGTGCTGTCCGGTGGGGTGGTCCCGTCCGTGTTCTCGACGCGGATCGCGAGCCGCAGCAGGGGGAACGGCGCCTCGGCCGGGGCGGCGGAGACGGTGACCGACGCGGACAACGGCCAGCGCCGGCGTACCACCCGCCCGACCGGCTCGCCCTGATGGTCGACCAGCGGTTCGACGTCCTCCCCACCCGGCACCCGGACGTCCAGCCGGCGGCCCCGCCGCAGGTCACCCACGGACGCCTCGATGTCGAACTCGCGCGGTACCGCCTCGTCGAAACTGAGCTCCGAGCGGCCACCGGTCTCGATCCGGTCGACCGGCCGGTACCCGCCCGCCGTCCGCTCTTCGGCCAGCTTGCGTTGCAGGTGCAGGAACCGCAGCCGGATCCGGACACGCGCCGAGTCGGACGCTTCCAGCAGGCACTCGGTCTGCTGGCACGGCGACTCCGCGGAGCCGGCCACGCCGCTGTCGACCAGGCCATGCGCCGCCGCCCAGGCCGGAGGCACGAGGACCCCGAACTGCCAGCGCACCCGGTTCTTGGCCGATGAGCGCCGATAGGGGTAGAGCAGGTAGCCCTCGTAGAGAATCGCGTCCGCCACCGGCTCGGCGCAGTCGATCCGGGAACTGGGGCGATCGGTCGGCATGGCGCTCAACCCCCTTCGGGTTCTGCTCGACAGCCCGCTGCGGCAAGCGGTCACCCTGGTCTAACCCGTCTCGCCGGCGGCCGTAAGTGCGTGCCGCCGGTACGTGCCGAGCACACTCACCGGACCAGGTGACCCGGCGCCCGGAGGGCCGCCCCGGCCCGATCCAATAAGAGCGCCCGGCAATGGGGCGGGGGCGGGTCCTGTCGGAGGCCCGGGCGATGAAGCACGTCCGCAACCGGCCCGTCGCGCAAGACACCGCAACTCGCGGCCCCGCGCACAGGACGCCGCTGCCGGCGCGTCGGCCAGTGATGAGCGGAATCCGCTCGCGTGGTATCGGCAGGTGCGCCGGTACTGGCCACGGGCTGTCGACACCCAGGCGGCGACATCGTTGGGAGTGGCGTCGGGGGCGAAGTTTCGGTTGATGGCGAGCGCGAACGCCATCCCGATGATCAGAGGGCCGCCGATCCGACCACTATCGCGGATCTCGACGAGAAGAGCGTCGGCTGCATCCCAGTCAGCGCGGGCAAGAGCGCGGATCAGGTCGCTGAACGGTTTTCGTTCACCGCGCCTCACGACTTGGCTGGGTCGAGTTCTGCATTCGACGGGTCGCGGGTCAGGGTTGTCGGGTCAGGCCGACGATGGTGGCCAGTCGAGCGACGTCGGCCGCTGCCGGTCCGCGTTGGATGATTTCGGCGAGGAGGGTACGGGCGGCAGGGCGGCTGCGGACTTCGGCGGGGGCGACGCTGTCGGCGTGGAGTAGTGCTTGCCCGGCCTGACTCGGGTTGCCGGTGTCGAGGTGCAGCCGGGCGGCGTCGATGAGGTGGGCGGCGCGGTGTTCGGGTGGTAGCTGTCGGAAGCCGTCGCTGCGGAGGGCGTGTTCGTGTCGGTGGAGGGCTTCGGTGGTGTCGCCGAGGTGGTGAGCGGCGAGGAAGCGCGCCATCTGGACGGCGGTCGGCCCGAAGCCGGTGTGGTGGGGGTCGGTGTGGTTGGTGCGTCGGTCGGTGAGGGTGGCGGCGTGGTCGAGCAGGTCGTGGGTGTTGCGGCGGTCGCCGGTGGTGGCGGCGGCGAGGCCGGCTTGGAGGAAGAGGGTTCCGCGTACGGTGTCGTCGTCTGCGGTGCCGGTGGCGGTGAGGGCGGCGGTGAGCGCGAGTTGGTGGTGGCCGAGGGCGCGCAGAGCCTGAGCAACCGCGATGGTGGCGGTGGTGGTGGTGAGGGTGGGAATGGTGGCGGCGGTGGTGACGGCGCGGTCGGCGGCGAGCCAGGCGAGGTGGGGGTGGTCGAGTTTGACCAGGACGTTGGCGGTGATGCGGTAGGTGGCTACGAGCAGGCTTCGGGTGCCGCGGGTGGTGTCGAGCAGGCCGGGCAGGGTGTCTAGGAGTTGGGGGTAGCGGGCGTGTTGGTAGGTCATCCAGGCGTACGCGACCTGCCGGCGCGCCTGGTCCGCCGTCACGGTGCGCTGGGGCCGATCGTGGTAGCGGGCGAGTGCGGCGCGGACCGCGTCGATGCCGTCCAGCCTGGGGGCGGTCGGTGGTGGTTGGCGGGGGCCGAGGAGGATGTCGGGGTCGAGGCGCAGCACGTCGGCGATCTCGCGGATGACGGAGTAGCGGTCGAGTTTGCGTACGCCGCGTTCGATCTTGTCGACCCAGCTTTTCGACTTGCCGAGCCGGTCGGCGAACGCCTGCTGGCTCATGCCCCGGTTGGTCCGTAGTTCGGCGACGCGCCGGCCGAGGGGTATCGAGTTGTGGTCGCGCCGGTGCGGGCGGTTCATCGGTTGCCCTCCACAGGCGGCATGGCGTGGGTGGACTCGCCGCAGCGCGGACACCACCGCGACTTCACCTTGAACGCGAACAGCCCGAGCAGAAACCCCGGCACCAGCCCGCCGGCCAGGGCGATCGCTACGACTTCGGAAACCATGAGCACTCTCGCTTTCTGGCGAGGCGGAAGGGTTCACGGGCGGGAGGCATCCCGCAGGTACTTCGTCACCCGGGCAGCGACCTTCTCGGCCTGCTCCACTAGCGTGAGCAGCGGGAAGTTGGTCGGCCGCCGCAGCTCACGCGCGTCTTCGGCCCGAGCGAGGGCCGCCAGGAGTACCCGACTTGATTCGAGGGCACGGTTGACCACTTCGATGTCTCGCGCCAGCTCGGCGGCTTGGTCTTCCATGGCGGCAGCTCCAGTGATTACAGTGGCACGAAGCGTGACGTTGGATTCGTACCAACCATTTCAGTCGGTCGAAGCCCAGTCAAGACCCTTCGATAGATTGGTTGGTACGACATCAGGGAGGCGCGACGTGGCCCAGCCGAAGTACCGCCAGATCGCCAGCGAGCTGCGAGACCAGATCGTGTCGGGCATCCTGCGCGAGGGCGATCGGCTCCCACCCGAGCCGAAGCTTCAGGAACAGTACGCCGCCTCACGCAACACCGTCCGCGACGCGACCGCGTTGTTGCTGCATGAGGGCCTGGTGTACCGGGTGCCGGGGCGCGGCGGCGGCATGGTCGTCCGGCGGCGTGCCACCCTGACGTTTCATGCTCATCGCGCCGAGATGCCCGCCCAGCCCGTGGCCGAGACCGACGCGTGGCGCTCGGAGGTCGTCGCGCAGGGCTATGAGGCATCGCAGGACTTCAGCCTGATGATTCGAGCCGTCTCGTCCGACCTCGCCGAACGCCTTCACGTCGAGCCTGACTCGGTCGCAGTGCTGCGCCGCTGCGTCAGGCACATCAACGGCCAGCCGTCCTCGTTGCAGGACACCTACTACCCGATGGATCTCGCGGAGGACGTTCGAGAGCTGCTTTCGCCGAAGGACATTCCGCAAGGGACCACCAGACTTTTGGCTGAGCGAGGTCACGAGCAGGTGGCCTACTACGACGAGTACGTCTCGCGGATGCCGACGCCGGAGGAGACGAACCTGCTCGGACTCCAACCCGGCACGCCGATCCTGCTGCACATCCGCACCGGCTACACCGAACACCGGCCGGTACGCGTGTCCTTCAACGTGCTCGCTGGCGACCGCAACCAGATCGTCACCACCCACGGCGACGTGCGCATCATCGCGAAATTCCGCCCGGAGGAAGCACCCGAATGATCATCACGCCGGCTCGCCTGGAAGACGTCGACGTCATCATGAGCTGGCGACGGGAACGCGTGGCCTGGCTCGCCGCCCGAGGCGAAGAACAGTGGTCAATCCCGCTGCCCCGCTCGGCTGTGGCATCGACGGTCTCCGCCGGACAGACATGGATGGTGTGGGAGAGCCACGACCCCATCGCCACCATCACGCTGACCGCATACCTCGACGTCGACAACCTATGGAAGCCCGACCGCGACCCAGAGGCACTGTGGTATCCGGAGGACGATCCTGCAGACGCCTTGTACGCGGCGAAGATGATGATCCCGCTCGCACATGCCGGCGAGAACTTGGGCAGTGAGTTGCTGGATTGGGCCGGAGGCCGGGCCTACGACGCCGGACTGACCTGGCTGCGGCTGGACGCATGGACCTCCAACCAGCGGCTACACGACTACTACCGCCGCCAGGGCTTCCGTCACGTCCGCACCATCGAAACCCGCGTCTCCGGCGCATGCTTCCAACGACCCGCACAGCCCTACGCCAACGGCCGCCTCAAGACCGAAGCAGCCTGACTGCGTGGGAGAGACAGACCCGGCCCATGGTCCGACGCTTGGCAGTCACTACCTTGAAAAGTCGCTGGCGATGGCTTTTAGCGACTGTCCAATCCCGTGTGGGCTCTACCTGATTGGTGTCTGTCAGCCCACATTGGATAAGGTCGGTGCTCTCGGGAATCAGAGCTTCACGTGAGGTGACGGCATTGTCCGAGTACGACCGGGCTGCCCCTGCTCGCCGTCACCTGATCACGATCGGCGCCGCTCGTTACCGCAACCTTCCGGACTCGGCATACCTGCCGCAGGTGGAAGCGGACGTCGCGACGGTCGCGTCGCTGTTCGAGCGCTTCGGATACCGCCGTGCTCTGGCAGGCCTGGGTGAGTACGCGACAGCCGAGCACGTCCGTCGCGTGATGTCGCACTGGTGCCAGGACGCTGGTATCGGGGCAGACGATGTCGTTGCCGTCTATTACGCAGGTCACGGCCTCGTAGACGACCGTCATTACCTTCTCTGTTGGGACAGCACGGAGACAGACCTCGCGGCGAGTGCGCTGCCTACCGAAGACCTGGTCCGGATCCTAACCCGTACCGGCTTGCGCAACCTGCTGCTCATCCTGGATACCTGTTACGGCGGTGCCGGTAGCGCCGACGCGGCACGGGTAGCGTTACAGACGCTGTCTCGCCGGCTGACCGGTGACGCAGCGATCGCCGGTATGTGGTTTCTTTCCTCGGCCCGTAGTCGGGACGAAGCCGGAGACGGCACGATGGTGGCCGCGCTTCCCGCTGCCGTCGAGGCGGTAACCGGGCGAACCGGCCAACGACAGGAGTTCTTGGACCTGCACGACCTGGTTGCGGAGCTCAACGCCGCCTTCCGGCAGGGTGGCAGCCCTCAGCGGGCCGAATTGACCTCTGGGCTGAGTACCGGTGTCGCGCCGTTTCTACCCAACCTGGGTTACCGGGCCGACCTGCCGCCTCAGGGCACCGACTTGGAGATGCAGCGTCTCGCAGCCAAGCGGGACCTGGTGGAACACTTCGGGCCGCGTTCCCGAGGTGTGGACTTCGAGTCGGAACAGGGCACCTACTTCAGCGGTCGGGACGCCGCACTGGCGCAGCTGGTCACCTGGTTGACCACCCCTGGTGGAGACGGAAAGGGCCGGGTGGTCACCGGCAAGCCGGGCTGCGGCAAGTCGTCCGTGCTGAGTCGTGTGGTAGCGCTTTCCGACCGGGACTACCGCTCGGGCCTGGACGTCGAGGACATCGCCCCGAACACCGTCGTACCGGTGGGGATCGTGGATGTGGCGGTGCACGCCCGCCACAAACGGCAGGAGGAACTTGTCGCCCGGATCGCCGCCGGGTTGGAGGTGACCGCCGACGGTGCGGGCGAGCTGCTTCGCGCGATCAGCCGTCGAGCTCAGGCCGGCGTCAAGACGGTCATCGTGGTCGACGCGCTGGACGAGGCGGGTAGCGGCACCGCCACCGACACCGGCGGTCGCGGCGAGCCCCGGCGGATCGCCCGCGAGCTGCTGCGCCCGCTGTCCGAGATACATGGTGTCCATCTGCTGGTGGGTAGCCGCCGGGAACTCGTCCGTAGTCTCGGGCCAGCGATGCGACCCATCGACCTGGACGACCCGGACCTGCTCGGCCCCTCGGACATCTCCCGGTACGTGGTCAAGATGCTCACCGCTCCGGACGAGCCGGACCTGCCCACGCCGTACCGGGATCGTCCTGACCTGGCCGAGACAGTGGCGCGCGCGGTGGGCGACCGTGCCGCCGGCGTCTACCTGGTCGCCCGGATGACCGCGCGGAGCCTGCGCCTCGCCGCCGAACCGGTCGACGTCACCGTTCCCGGCTGGGCGAGCCGGCTGCCGAGCGAGATCGGCGAAGCGTTCGACGACTACCTCAGCCGGTTCGGCCCCGACGAGATCAAGGTGCGTCGCCTGCTCATCCCGCTCGCCTTCGCCGAGGGACAGGGGCTGCCCCGAGGGCTGTGGCCGACGCTGGCGACCGCCCTCTCCGGCCGCGAGTGCACCGAGGAGGACGTCGACTGGCTGCTGATGGCGGCCGGGGCGTACATCGCCGAGGTGGTCGAGCACAACCGCTCGGTGTACCGGCTCTACCACCAGACGCTGGCAGAGCATCTGCGGCAGGATCCGCGACGGCGTGCGGTCCAGGCACAGCAGCGGATCGTCGCGGCGCTGCTGGCGGAGGTGCCGGGGCACGGCTCCGATCGACCGAGCTGGTTCGAGACCCATCCGTACCTGCGGCTCAACCTGCCCACCCACGCGGCCGCGGCGGAGCGGATCGACGAGTTGGCCCACGACCCGGGGTTTCTCCTCGCGGTCGACCAGTCCGCGCTGCTCAGCGCGCTCACCCTGGTGCACACCGGCACGGCGCGACGGATCCGGACGGCGTACGAACAGGTCGCGCACCGGATCAACCGGGGGGACCTCGCCCAGCGGGCGGCGTACCTGCAACTGTCGGCACGCCGCTGCGAAGCTGACGGGCTGGCCCACGACATCGACCGGCTCGGCTTGGCGCTGCCCTGGTCCACCCGGTGGGCGGAATGGTCCCGAACAGGCGCGCACCGGCGCCTACTCGGCCACGAAGGATACGTGTTGGCAGTCGCGGTCGGCGAGCTTGACGGCCGCCCGGTCGCGGTCAGCGGCGACGACCGCGGTTCGGTTCGGGTCTGGGACCTGACGATCAACCAGCAGATCGGGGCTCCGCTTGCCGGTGGCCCTGAGGGGACAGACGGGGTTACCGCGATCGCCCTCGTCGAGGTGGACGACTACACTCTGGCGCTGCTCGGTACCGAGGATGGTGCCATCCGAATCTGTGACCTTTCCACCGGGCAGGAGGTTCAGGCGCCATTACGCGGCCACACCAACGGTGTGACGTCGATCGCGGTGGGCGAGCTGGACCACGGCCCGGTGGCGCTCACCGGCAGCCGGGACGGCTCGGCGCGGTTGTGGGACCTGCGAGGCTGGTGCCAACTTGGCGGTCCGATCACCGGTCATCACGGCGGCGTCCAGGCGGTGGCTCTGGCGGAGTTACCGAACCAGGCGGTTGCGATCACAGGAGGTGCGGACGGCCAGGTGCGGATCTGGGATACCAGTACCGGGCAGCAGGTCGGCGACCCGTTGAGCGGGCACATCCAATCGATCCAGACACTCGCGCTCGGCCAGGTGGACGACCGGACCGTGCTGCTCACCGGAAGCAGGGACGAGACCATCCTGCTCTGGGACCTGGTCACCCGGCGCCAGCTGGGCGAACCGGCTCCGGCACACCGCAGTGGTGTCCGTACGGTGGCCATCGACACCAGCGGCGAACGCCCGATCGCGATCAGTGGCGGGAACGACAATCTGGTGCGAGTCTGGGACCTGCACAGCCGGCAGCAACTGGACCAGCCGTTGACCGGGCACACCGACAGGGTGCGGGCGGCAGCGTTCGGCGTGATCAACGGTTGGCCGGTCGCGGTCACCGGAAGCAACGACCGCACCGTGCGGGTCTGGGACCTCGCCGCCGACCGACCGCACGGGGGTCATGTCAAGGCGATCGACGCGTTCGCTCTCGATGCCGACGGCAAACTTCCGTACCTGATAACCGGAAGCTTGGACGACAGTGCCCGGATCTGGAGCCTGCACAGCCGAACGGAGTTGGGCGCCCCACTCACCGGGCACGTAGACGGGGTCAGCGCGGTCGTGCTGGCTGCCGGCCCGGACGGACCGATGCTGGCCACCGGCGACGGCAACGGGACGATCCGGATCTGGGAGGGTGACCCACCACAGGTGCCGCGAGTGCCTTTGGTCGGACACACCAACCGAGTCTCGACGCTCCGCATCGTCCACACCGGTGCCCGGCACCTGCTGCTCTCCGGCAGCGTCGACGGCACCGTCCGGTGTTGGGACCTGGTGACCCACGCCGCCATCGGACCGGCGCTGACGGGCCACAACGACGACGTGGACATCCTCGCGGCAGGCATCGTCGACCACCGGTACGTGATCATGGCAGGTTCGGCCGAGGGCCGGATCTCGATCTGGGAGCTGGAGACCCGGCAGCCGTTGTTGCTCCGGAGCCCGAAGGACCGCAATAGCCGCACACTGGCCCTGACCTGCCTGGCGGGTCGCCCGGTGGCCCTGCGCCAGTTGCCGGACAACAGTGTCGTCGGCTGGGACCTGCTACGGGATCAGCCGGTCACCCCCGCACTGGTCGGGCACACCGGAGTGGTCCGTCGCGCCGCCGCCGAGACGGTCGACAACCGGCCGATCGCGCTCACCGTCAGCGTCGACGGTTCGGCCCGGGTGTGGGACCTCCGCGACGGGATCGCCTGCACGCCACCGTTGCGAGCCGCGTACCTGTGGCTCGCCGCGCTCGGCCACCTGGACGGACGCCCGATTGCGGCGACCGGCGACCAGACCTCGGTACGGCTCTGGGACATCGCCTCCGGCACCCAGATCGGCGATCCGCTCGTGGATTATGAACCCCAGGTCGACACCCTGGCGGTGGCCACGACCGGCGACACCCCACGGTTGATCGTCGCCAACGACGACACGCTCCGGGTCCACGACCTGACGCCCGAACCGGCCGTCACGTCCCGAATCCCTCTCGGGCAACGTATCATTTCCCTTACGACGGCGACTGACGCCGACGGCGCCGTCCTGCTGCTGGCCGGCTGCATCGACCACACCATCCGGATCCTGGATCTCGACCAGCGGCAGGAACTCGGGCAACTGTTCGATCCGTCACCTGAACCGTTCGGCGGTCCGGCAGCGCTTGCCGTCACCCATCGGGCAGGGCGGACCATCCTCATCTCCGGCTCGGAGGTGGAGACGCCCCGGGTCTGGGACCTGACGACCCGCAGCATGGTGGCCGAGCTGACCGGTCACACCGCCGCGATACTGTCCGTCGCGATCTCCGACGACGCGTCGCTGGCGGTCACCGGCTCCAGGGACGCGACGGCCCGGCTCTGGCGGCTCGACGACTTCGTCCAGCACGGAGCGGCCCTGACCGGCCATGACGGCGGCGCGCGTGCGGTCGCTTTCGCCCGCTCAGGTGACCAGTTCGTCGTGGTCACCGGCGACGACGAAGGCATGCTGCGTTGCTGGGACGTTCAGACTCAGCGACAGGTCGCGCATCCGCTGACCCGACACGCGTTGGGGATCACCTGCCTGACCACCGGCTCGGTCGGCGCGACCGATCTGCTCGGCATCAGCAGCGCGGACGGGACGGTGCGGATCTGGCTGCTACCCGAGCAGACGCTGCTGACCGAACTCAACCTCGAGACGTACATCAGCGAGATCGCGCTCACCCCCGACGGGCTGCTCTGTGTAGGGACGAACTCCGGCCTGGCCACCTTCACGCTCCGGATCTAACCGTTCCGGATCCCCTTTCCCTGACAGGAGCAGATTGCGGATGGGACGGGTTGTCCTCGTACACGGCATCGCTCAGCAGACGATGGGCCCGCAGACGCTGTTGGCGGAGTGGCTGCCTGCGCTTCAAGATGGGCTGACCATGGCCGACGGCAGCAGCCTGACGTCGGGAGAGGTGGTGATGTCCTTCTACGGCGACGTTTTCCGGCCCAGTGGCACCCGCAGCGTGGGTAGGCCGCCGCTGACCGCCGATGACGTTACCGACCCGCTCGACCAGGAGCTGCTACTGGCCTGGTGGGCGGAGGCCGCCCGGGTCGACCCCGGCGTCTCAGGCCCGGCCGCCACCACCCGGCTGCGTACCCCATACATGATCCAACGTGCGCTCGACGCGTTGAGTCACTCTCGGTTCTTCACCGGCCTCGCCGATCATCTGCTCATCGGCGCATTGCGGCAGGTCCGCCGCTATCTGACCGACCACGACATTCGGCATCGGATCCGTCAACGTGTGCTCGACACGCTGACCGAGGATACCCAACTCGTGGTTGCACACTCGCTCGGCTCAGTGGTGGCGTACGAAGCACTCCACATGATTGGTACGTCATCGCCCCGAGCATTGATCACGCTCGGCTCTCCCCTCGGCATCAGGGGGATGATCTTCGACCGGCTGCTGCCCGCACCACAGGCTCATGTCGGCCTATGGCCGTCGGGAATTACGAGCTGGACCAACATCGCCGACCGAGGGGACATCGTGGCGCTGGTCAAAACCCTGGCCCCGCTCTTCCAAGGTGCGCTGGCGGATTTTGCCGTACACAACGGAGTCAAGGCTCACGACGTTCGCCCCTACCTGACCTCCCAGGAAACTGGCGCTGCCATACGTGCCGCGCTTTGGTAGCGAAGTGGCTGATCAATCTGCTGAATAACGTGGCTGGCCTCACCGTGCTGACAACT
>NZ_BOPC01000102.1 GCF_016863555.1 Micromonospora qiuiae
GTGTCCCGAGGCAACTGCTGACCAGCATGGGATCACCACCACCCGGAGCACGGAGGTCCGATGGCCCGGCCGCACGGACGATCTGCCCAGCGGGAGGCCGGCCGGTGGCGGACGACGCTGCTGGCCGCCGCCCTGGTCGTCGTCGCCGTGGTGCCCGGCTGGGCGGCGGCCGCCGCGCCGGTCATCCGTACCGCCGAGTCGGTACCGCACAGCCCGCCCGGTGAGCCCACGGGCGACCCGGAGGAGCCCACCTCCCCGCCGGCAACCGCACAGCCGCCGGGCGAGACCAGCGCGCCACCGTCGCCGTCGACGCCGGCACCGACGGCCACGACCGGCGTACCGGCGCCGAGCAGTGGTCCTCCGCCCAGGGCGACCACCCCGCCCCAGCCCACGTACGCTCCGCCGAGCCCACGGCCGACGCCGACACCGGCGCCATCCACCTCGGGCGGGGTGCGGGTCGGGACCGGCGGCATCACGTTGGGCACCGACGGGGTCGCCATCGACGCCGACGGCGCCAGCGCCGGCCTGACGGTCCGGCTGGGCAACCGCAGCGCCGTGGACGCCCAGGGCCGCGTCGAGGTGGTGCTGCCCACCGGCGTGACGGTGCCGGCAGCACCGTCGGGCTGCGCCGCCGTGGAACCCACGCGTACGCGTTGCGATCTGGGGTCGGTGCCGGCGGGGCGTACCGGGGAACTGCGCTTGCCGGTGGCGGCGACCCCGCAGGCCCGGCGTGCCGCGCCGCTCGCCGGTGCGGTGATCGGCCAACTCGATCCGCGCGAGGGCCCCAGCCGGCGGGTACGGCTCAGTTTCCGGATCACCGTGGCGACGCCGGAGGAACCGGCGACGGCCTCACCGGCCGGGCCGGTCGCCGCGCCGGCCGGGGCGGCGACCAGGGCGGCGGATCGCAGCGGTGGGGCGAGCCTGCCGGCGCGAAGCGTCGTGTCGCTGATCGGACTGTCGGCGCTGTTGGTGTTGCTCGCCCTCGGCCTGGCCACCCTGTCGCTGCGTCGCCGGACGGCGGTGCCGGAGGTCATGACCAGCGCAGAGGCGCTGCGGAGCGGCACCGGCGCACCGGACGGAACCGGATCGGTGCCACAGACCGGGACCGGCATCTGGTTCCGACCGCAACGACCGGCCAGGCGGGCAGGCGGTGATCTGGATTACGGCGGCCTGGGCGAAACCCCCCAAGAGCAGGCATAAACCCCCACAATTCGATCCCAGTCGCCGGACCTGCGGGCAAAGAGCGACCCCAATTCGACGTAGGCTCTCAGTGAGGAAACGACAGCGGGCCGGACGGTCATCGGACGGCCGGGGCAGCGGTGCGTCAGGAGGTCTCCGTGGCCGGGCAAGACGGGGTCACCAGCCAGTTCAGCCGGCCGCAGCGCGGCACGCAACGAAGCGAGGTGCGGCCGTGAGCAAACAGATCCGCCAGTTGGACCGGGTCGTCATCCGGTTCGCCGGTGATTCCGGCGACGGCATGCAGCTCACCGGTGACCGGTTCACCTCGGAAACCGCGCAACTGGGCAACGACATCTCCACGCTGCCCAACTTCCCGGCCGAGATCCGGGCGCCCGCCGGCACCCTGCCGGGTGTGTCGAGCTTCCAGGTGCACTTCGCCGACTACGACATCCTCACTCCCGGCGACGCGCCCAACGTGCTGGTGGCGATGAACCCGGCGGCGCTCAAGGCTAACCTCGTCGACCTGCCCCCGGGTGCCGACATCATCGTCAACACCGACGAGTTCACCAAACGCAACCTGGCCAAGGTCGGTTATTCGAGCAACCCGCTCGACGACGACACCCTTGCCGGCTACGCGGTGCACCCGGTGGCGCTGACCTCGATGACGATCGGCGCCCTGGCCGAGCAGGACGTGTCCAAGAAGGACGCTGAGCGGGCGAAGAACATGTTCGCCCTCGGTCTGCTCAGTTGGATGTACTCGCGCCCGTATGAGTCGACCCTGCGGTTCCTGGAGCGTAAGTTCGCCCGGCGGCCTGAGTTGGTCGCGGCGAACGTCGCCGCCTTCAAGGCCGGCTGGAATTTCGGGGAGACCACCGAGGACTTCGCCGTCCGGTACGAAGTCAAGCCGGCGAAGATGCCGCCGGGCACCTACCGCAACATCACCGGCAACGCCGCGTTGTCGCTGGGCATCGTGGCCGCCGGAGTCCGCTCCGGCCTGCCGGTGTTCCTCGGCGCTTACCCGATCACGCCGGCGTCGGACATTTTGCATGAGTTGAGTAAGCACAAGCGGTTCGGTGTCACCACCATGCAGGCGGAGGACGAGATCGCGGCGATCGGCGCGGCGCTGGGCGCCTCCTACGGCGGCGCGCTCGGGGTGACCACCACCAGCGGCCCGGGGGTGGCGCTCAAGGGCGAGACGATCTCCCTCGCGGTGGCGTTGGAGTTGCCGCTGGTCATCGTGGATGTGCAGCGGGCCGGGCCGTCCACCGGCATGCCGACCAAGACCGAGCAGGCCGACCTGAACATGGCCCTGTTCGGCCGGCACGGCGAGGCCCCGGTGGCGGTGATCGCCCCGAAGTCGCCGTCTGACTGCTTCTACGCCGCGCTGGAGGCGGCGCGGATCGCGCTGACCTACCGCACGCCGGTGATCCTGCTGTCGGACAACTACGTCGCCAACGGTTCCGAGCCGTGGCTGCTGCCCGACGTCGCCACCCTGCCGGACCTGCGGGTGGAGTTCGCCACCACCCCCAACAGCGAGGACGGCGGCACTTTCCTGCCGTACCTGCGCGACCCGCAAACCCTGGCCCGACCATGGGCCATTCCTGGCACCCCGGGCCTGGAACACCGCATCGGCGGGCTGGAGAAGGCCGACAAGACCGGCGACATCTCCTACGACCCGGCCAACCACGACCACATGGTGCGCACCCGGGCCGCCCGGATCGACACGATCCCGGTTCCCGACGTCGAGGTGGAGGACCCGGACGGGGACGCCCGGTTGCTGGTGCTCGGCTGGGGCTCGACCTACGGCCCGATCGGCGCCGCCTGCCGGGCCCTGCGTCAGCGGGGACTGCCGGTCGCGCAGGCGCACCTGCGGCACCTCGCGCCGCTGCCGGCCAACCTCGGCGCGGTACTGCGCTCCTACGACCGAGTGGTCATCCCCGAGATGAACCTCGGCCAACTCGCCCACGTGATCCGAGCCCGCTACCTGGTCGACGCGATCGGCTACAACCAGGTCCGTGGTCTGCCGTTCACCGCCGCCGAGTTGGAGACGATGCTGGAAGAGGTCCTGAAGAATGTCTGAGCCCGTCGCCCTCAAGCTCACCGCCAAGGACTTCAAGTCCGACCAGGAGGTGCGCTGGTGCCCCGGCTGCGGTGACTACGCGATCCTGGCCGCCATCCAGCAGTTCATGCCCGAGCTGAAGATCCCCCGGGAGAACACCGTCTTCATCTCCGGCATCGGCTGCTCGTCGCGCTTCCCGTACTACATGAACACCTACGGGATGCACTCGATCCACGGGCGGGCCCCGGCGATCGCCACCGGCCTGTCGGTCTCCCGCCCCGACCTGTCGGTGTGGGTGGTCACCGGCGACGGCGACGCGCTCTCCATCGGCGGCAACCACCTGATCCACGCGTTGCGCCGCAACGTCAACCTCAAAATCCTGCTGTTCAACAACCGCATCTACGGCCTGACCAAGGGGCAGTACAGCCCCACCTCGGAGGCCGGCAAGATCACCAAGTCGACGCCGGTCGGCTCAGCAGACGCCCCCTTCAACCCAATCTCACTAGCACTCGGCGCAGAGGCCACCTTCGTCGGCCGGACCATCGACTCCGACCGCAAGCACCTCCAGTCGGTGCTGCGCGCCGCCGCCGAGCACGAAGGTTCGGCCTTCGTGGAGATCTACCAGAACTGCAACATCTTCAACGACGGCGCCTTCGAGCAGCTCAAGGACCCGGCGACCCGGGACGACCACCTGATCCGGTTGGAGCACGGTCAGCCGATCACGTTCGGCAAGGACGGCCAGTTCTGCGTCGTGCACCCGCCGGGCGGCTTCGGTCTGGAAGTACGCGACACCGCATCGACACCCACCGAAGACATCGTCGTACACGACACGAGCATCACCGACCCGGCGTACGCATTCGCACTGTCCCGGCTGCCCGGATTCGACCTACGCAACACCCCGATCGGCGTGTTCCGCTCGGTACGCCGACCCTCCTACGACAGCGTGGTGCAGGGCCAGTTGGCGGAGGCGAAGGCGAAGGTGACCGAAACCCCAGAGCAGCAGCTCGCCGCACTCCTGGCCAGCGGCGACACCTGGACGATCAGCTGATCTTCCCCGGCGGCACGACCACCGGGGAAGATCAGGGCAGGGTGTTTGCGGTGGGTCGGTCGTCGCGTACGTGCACCAGCAGGTCGCCGGTCTCGACCACCGCGCCCGCCTGGTCCGTCAGGGTGACCACCTTGCCCCGACGGACCAGCGCGATGACGAGCGCGTCCAGCTCACGGGGGTTCCGGCCGACCTCATGGCGCTCGGCCGACCGCATCGCCAGCGCCATGCCCTGACCGGGGGTGAGCAGGTCCTCCACCACATCGATCAGCGGCGGAGCCGAGGTCGACAGGCCGAGCAGCCGGCCGGCGGTCGCCGAGGAGACGATCACGTGATGCGCCCCGCTCTGCTTCAGCAGTGGGGCGTTCTCCGCTTCCCGGGCGGCGGCGATGATCCGGACCTGGCCGGCGGTGACCTGGCGTACGGTCAGCGCCACCAGGACCGACGAGTCGTCGCTGTCGGTGGCGATGATCACGGCCTTGGCGGTCCGCACGTGTGCCTGGTTGAGCACCGAGGACCGAGTCGCCGACCCCTCGACGGCGACCAGGCCGTTCGAGGTGGCCTGCCGCAGCGCCGAGCCGTCGCGTTCCACCACGACGATTCGGGACTTGTCGAGCCCGTTCTCCATCAGCGCGGAGATGGCGCTGCGCCCCTTCGTGCCGTAGCCGCAGATGATGATGTGGTCCTTCACACTCTTCTCCCAGCGGTGCTGGCGGCGGCCGGTCCGGTACTGCTCGGTCAGCACCTCCAAGGTGGTGCCGACCAGAATGATCAGGAACAGCACCCGGGCCGGGGTGATGAACAGGACGTTGACCAGCCGGGCCGCCTGGGTGGCCGGCACGATGTCGCCGTACCCGGTGGTCGAGAGCGAGACCACTGCGTAGTAGAAGCAGTCCAACAGGGTCATGCCGTCGTCGTTGGCATCTTGGTACTGGTCCCGTTCCAGGTAGACCACGGCGACCACGGCGAGCACCAGCCCCACGGCGGCGGCCAACCGCAGGCTCAGCGCGCCGAGCGGGCCGCGCCGCTGCGCGGGAAGGTGGATCACCGTGGGACCTGCCCCGTCTCCGTCGCCTGCACGCCCACAACATAGCCCCTGGCGGGGAATCCGCATGCCGGGGCGGCAAAGGAGGCGGGACAGCATGTTCGGCGGTGGCGGGGCATCATGGGAAGGTCAGGCAGGACCGGCGGAAGCGAGGACCGGCATGTCGTTGCTGCGACAGGTGATCGGTGCGGTGCTGCGCCGGGAACGCCAGCGTCAGGGCCTCACCCTGCGGGAGCTCGCCCAGGCTGCGGGGGTCTCCGTGCCGTACCTGTCCGAGGTCGAACGGGGGCGCAAGGAGGCCTCCTCGGAGGTGCTCGCGGCGATCTGCCGTGCGCTCGGCCTTCACCTCTCCGACCTGCTCGGGGTGGTGCGCGACGAGCTGCGCCGGGTCGAGCGCCGGCTGCCGACCGCACCCCATGCCGGCTACGTACCCGCCGGGCGCCGGGTCGCCCCCGTCGGATTCGGTACGGAGGGTTCGGCGCATCCCGTCGCTCGCCTCGACGGCTCCGGCTTCGGCGCTCCGTCGCTCACCAGCCGCTGGTTCGGTGGGCCCGCTTCGGCCGGTGGACGCACGTTGACCGGTGGCCTCGCCGCCGGGCACGACGGTGGCAGCCTGGTCGGCGGCCTCCGGGTCTTCGTGTTCTCCGCTCCGGTCGCCCCCGTGGGCACCATCGCCCGCGGCTGGTCGCCGCGTCGGCATCCGGTCGCCGGTCCTTCCCGTCCACGGTGCCGTCGGCGGCCCTGCCATCCGTTCTGCCGTGGGCGGATCTGCCGGCGGCAGAAGCGCTGGAAGCAGGCCGCACTCGCCGCGCAGGCTGGGTGAGCCGGCACCCGGGCGAGAAGACGTCGCACGCCGGCAGGCGGAGGTGTGACGACATGATCACTATGCTGGACGACGGCCAGCGGGGCTTCGGCGACCAGGTGTTCGAGCGGCTGCTACGGGAACGAATCGTCTATCTCGGCAGCGAGGTGACCGACGAGATCGCCAACCGGATCTGCGCCCAGATCCTGCTGCTTGCCGCCGAGGACCCGGAGCGGGACATCCAGCTCTACATCAACTCGCCGGGCGGCTCGGTGAGCGCGGGTATGGCGGTCTACGACACCATGCGCTTCGTCCCCAACGACGTGGCGACCCTGGCGCTCGGTCTGGCCGGCTCGATGGGTCAGTTCCTGCTCTGCGCGGGCACAGCCGGCAAGCGGTACGCGCTGCCGCACACCCGGATCCTGATGCACCAGCCCTCCGGCGGGATGGGCGGCACCGCCTCCGACATCACCATCCAGGCGGAGAACATGCTGCACGTGAAGCGGACCATGCTGGAGCTGATCGCCCAGCACAGTGGCCGCACCCTGGCGGAGATCCAGCGGGACTGGGACCGGGACCGCTGGTTCACCGCCGAGCAGGCCCGCGAGTACGGCCTGATCGACCAGGTAGTCACCGCCGCCACCCAACTGCCCACCGGCTGACTGTCGGGCGTCGGCATCAACCTGGCAGGGCGCTTGCCTCAACGGTTCGCGCGCTCGATGCCACGCCGGACGAGGCCACGGAGACCGGGGAGGGTGATCGCCCGGATGGCCAGGTCGTTCATCCGTACGTGGAACCGGCTGGGCGGCGCGTACTGGAGCATTCCCCGCCGGGCGAGAGCCTGGCGTCTGGTCACCTCCGGGCGCAGTCCGCGCTCCCATTCGGTCAGTGCCGTCGGGATGTCGTCGTGCCGCCGTAGGGCGGCACCGAGCTGGTCGGCTCCAGCGAGCGCGAGGGCGGCACCGTGTCCGGCGAAAAGCGTGACACACCAGGCCGCGTCGCCGAGCAGCACGACCCTGCCGCTGCTCCACTGGGGCATCACGACCTGGCTGACCGCGTCGAAGTAGGCGCCGGAGGGATCCTCTCCGAGTTGGCGGAGCGCATCGGGCACCCCGCCGCCGAGATCGCCGAACGCCGCGCCGAGCGCGTCCACCGGTCCGCGCCGGAGGTCGGCGACCGGATCGGCACATCGGTACGTGAAGAACGCCGATGACCGGTGCGGTCCCAGGTCGATCATCGCCGCTGTACGCCTCGGCCCGATGAAGGTGATGGCGGACGGCTCCGATCCGTTCGCGACCGAGCCGGTCAGGGGGAAGGCGCCCACGACGTAAGGATGGTCGACTCGGAAGCCGGAACCGAAAACGGCGGTACGAGTGGCGGAGTGCACCCCGTCGGCGCCGACCAGCAGGTCGGCGTGCTCGGCGGTGCCGTCGCTGAGCGCCACCCGTACCCGGTCGGCGTCCTGGTCGGCCGATTCGATGGTGGTGCCGAAGCGGATCTCGGCGTGGTCGCGCGCCGCCTGGTACAGCGTGGACTCCAGGGCGCCGCGGAACACCGTGACGGCCCGTGGACCGAGGGTGGCCTCCGCGACGTCGGACGGCACGGTGAACCTGGGTCGCCCGTCGGCGCGGACCAGCACGGTGGTGAACACCCCCAGTGCGTGGGTGGAGAGCCCGGGAAGCAGGCCGAGGCGTTCGGCGGCGGCGTAGCCGGGTCCAAGCAGGTTCACCAGGTAGCCGCTGCTGCGTCGGCTCGGAGCGCGCTCCACCACGAGGGTGTGCCACCCGTCCTGCCCGAGTCGCAGGGCGGCAGCCAGGCCGGCTATGCCGGCGCCGACGATCACCGCACGTCTCATTCCAATCCTCCTCACGCTCCCGGTATGAGCATCCGCTCAAACCAGAATGAGCATACGCTCATTCTGGCCACAGCACCGTCCCGGCCAGCGCCTAGACTTCGGGCATGCCACGCGGAGTCGCCATCCCGGAACCCCGACAGCAGCTCTTCGCTGCGCTTGAGGGCGTGATCGGCCGAGACGGGCCGAGCCGGCTCACCGGCCGGGCCGTGACGCAGGAGGCCGGGGTCGCCACCGGGCTGCTGTACACACACTTCGCGAACTTCGACGACTTCCTGCTCGGATACGCCGTCGACCGGACCTTCCAGATCTCCGGCTTGGTGGCCGGGTTGCCGGACCGAGCCGGCTCCGACACGGTCGCGGAAAATCTGAGCGAGGCACTGTTGGCCACGCCGATGGACACGCTGCTGGCGTTGACCCGACTGCTGGCCTTCCGGCCCGACCTGACGGCCGGTGTCCGCGCGGTGCTCGGCGACGAGGCTGACGGCCTGGCGGCGATCGAGCACGCGGTCGCCCGCTACCTGGCAGCCGAGCGGAATCTCGGGCGAGTGCCGTCCGGGGCCGACACGCAGGCGCTGGCCCTAGCGGTGGTCGCCGTGCTGCACCACATCGTGCTCTCCGGCGAGACCGAAGCGGCGGCGCGGACCCGGATCCGTCGTACGACGGGGGCCTTGACCGCCTTCCCCGCCAGCACGCCAACCTGAGGCGCGGCGCCTTCACTGCTCACCCACCGGCCTTCGTCGTCCCGCACCGCGTCACGTCGCTACTGGTCAGGTGGTATTCGCGATTTCAAACTCCGCTGTTGTCACGAATTCCCAGTGCGAAAATCACTCTTCGTTCATGACGGATCGCACTTTGCCCACCCCTCGGCCGCCCGCAAGATTGACGTCAACCGATCAGCCGGTGGAGGCAGCCGACATGGACGAACGGTACGATTCGTACTGCGCGGTCGACCCGCTCTTCTACGATTCGCTCGCCAGTGCGGACACCGAGACGCCCGGGTATGCCGCGAACCGGCCAGCGGCGCCCGGCTGGGAGCGCGAGGTCAAGGACGACTGGTTGATCCACGCACCGGTCGGCGGCTCGCTCCCGGAGCAGGGCTGGAAGATCCACGTGTCGGCCCGGCTGGACAACGCCGAGCGCGTGCTGGCCCGGGTAATGGACTACTGCCAGCCCCGGGGCATCCCGTTCAAGCACCTGCGCGGGCCGCGGCTGCTGCTCATGCGGAACAGCAAGTACGCCCGCCGGGGCAGCAGCGGCAAGTTCATCACCGTCTACCCCCGCGACGACGCCGAACTGGAGCTGGCCGCCAAGGAACTGGCCGCGCTGCTCGACGGCGAGCCGGGGCCGTACATCCTCAGCGACCTGCGGTACGGCGACGGCCCGGTCTACCTGCGCTACGGCAGCTTCGCCGCCCGGTACTGCCTCTCCCCCGACGGCCAGGTGGTGCCCGCGATCGAAGACGCCACCGGCACCCTGGTCCCCGACCGCCGGGACCCGGTGTTCCACGTCCCGGACTGGGTCACCCTTCCCGACTTCCTCACCCCGCACCTGGCCGCCCGCAACGCCGCCAGCACCACCGACCTGCCCTACCGGATCGAGAAGGTGATCCACTTCTCGAACGGCGGCGGCCTCTACGAGGCTCGGGACACCCGCACCGGTGACCGGGTGGTGCTGAAGGAGGCCCGCCCGCACGCCGGTCTCGATGCCACCGGCGCCGACGCGGTGAGCCGGCTACGCCGGGAGGCCGAGGTGCTGCACCGCCTCGCGGACGTGCCGCACGTGGTACGGGTCCACGACGAGTTCAGCTTCGGCGGGCACGAGTTCCTTGCCCTGGCGTACGTCGCCGGCCGGCCGCTCAACAAGGTGGTCGTCGAGCGGTACCCGCTGGTCCACCTCGACGCCGACCGCGCCGCCTACGCCCGGTGGGCCCTCGACGTGCACCGGCAGGTCGCCGAGGCGGTGGAGGCCATCCACGCTCGCGGCGTGGTCTACGGCGACCTGCACATGTTCAACATCATGGTCGGCGAGGACGGGCAGGTGACCCTGATCGACTTCGAGGTGGCCACCGACGCCGACGCCGACGGCCGGCCGGCGCTGCGCAACCAGGCTTTCGCCGCTCCCCGTGACCGGACCGGCCCCGACGTCGACCGGTACGCCCTGGCCTGCCTGCGCCTGGCCCTCTTCCTGCCGCTGACCGCGATGCTGCGGTTGGCCCCGGAGAAGGCGGCCCACCTGGCCGAACTGGTGGCGGAGCAGTTCCCCGTCCCCCGCGAGCTGCTCGACGAGTCGGTCGCCGTGATCCTCGGCGACACCGCCCCGACCCACCACCGGGCCCCCGACGCCGTCCGGATCGAGCCCGACGACTGGCCCGGGCTACGCGATCGGCTGGCCGCCGCGATCACCGCCAGCGCCACCCCGCACCGCGCGGACCGGCTCTACCCCGGCGACATCCGCCAGTTCGCCGGCAGCGACGGCGGGTTGAACCTGGCCTACGGGGCGGCCGGGGTGCTCTGGGCGCTGCACGCCAGCGGTGCGACCACCGACCCGGCCCACGAACGCTGGCTCATCGATCGGGTACGGGAACCCGCGTCGGGCAGTCGGCTCGGCTTCTACGACGGGCTGCACGGCATCGCGTACGTGCTGGACCGACTCGGGCACCGGGCCGAGGCGCTGCGCCTGCTGGACCGCTGCCTCGACGAGCCCTGGACGCGCCTCGGTGTCGACCTGATGAGCGGCCTGTCCGGCGTCGCGCTGAACCTGACCCACTTCGCCGGGCTGACCGGCGACCCCCGGTACGCCGACGCCGCCCGGCGGGCGGTCGACCTGGTCGTGGACCGGCTCGGCGACGTCGACTCGGTCGCCGAGGTGAGCGGGGGCGCCCACCCGCACGCCGGTCTGCTGCGCGGCGGTGCCGGGGTGGCGCTGATGCTGCTGCGCCGGTACGACCTCGACCACGATCCAGCGCTGCTCGACCACGCCGCCATCGCGCTGCGCCAGGACCTGCGCCGATGTGTACGACGCGACGCCGGCCTCCTGGAGGTCAACGAGGGCTGGCGAACCATGCCCTATCTCGCCGAGGGAAGCGTCGGCATCGGCCTGGTGCTCGACCAGTACCTACGGCACCGTCCGGACGACGAGCTGCACGAGGCGGTTACCGGAATCCGCCGCTGCGCCGACTTCCCGTTCTACGCCCAGTCGGGACTCTTCGCCGGGCGTGCCGGCATCGTGGCCTACCTGGCCGAACGGGGCGAACTCGACGCAGCTCACCGGCAGGCCCGGCTGCTCGCCTGGCATGCCCTGCCGTACCAAGGGGTGACCGCCTTCCCCGGCGACCAACTGCTGCGGCTCTCCATGGATCTGGCCACCGGCACGGCCGGCGTGCTGGCCGCCGTCGCGGCCACCCGACCGGAGCACTCCGTTCACCTGCCGTTCCTGACTCCACTGCCCGCGACGCCCACGCCCGGCGCCGCCCCGGCCGGCGACTGACCGGCCCACCCAGCCCCCCGGGTCACCCTGGGGCGATCCCGACCCGACGACGTCCGAGAGGAGGTACACCGACATGGCTCTGCTCGACCTTCAGGGGATGGAGCTGCCGACCACCGAGAACTACGGCGGCGGCAGCCAGGCCAGCCTGCTGCTCTGCGGCAACAGCTCGCTGAGCGTCACCACCTGCAACTGACCGAAGGCCGTCGATTCCGGCGGCCACCTCACGATCCGGCCGTCAAGAGAGAAGGAGAACGTCATGGCTCTGCTCGACCTCCAGGGAATGGAACTGCCGCCGACCGAGAACTACGGCGGTGGCAGCCGGGCCAGCCTGCTGCTCTGCGGCGACAGCTCGCTGAGCGTCACCACCTGCAAGTGACGATCACCGCGCCTGGCCCCGGACCGGTTCACGCCGGCCCGGGGCCGCGGCCCGTGCAGCCGGACCGGCTGCTGTGGCGGGCCGTGCGGTCAGCCGGCTGGTGGACCCCGGCGCTGGCCACGGTGAGCCTGGCCGGGGTGGCCGCGCAGCTCACTCTGCCGGCCGCTCTGGGTCAGGCCGTCGACGCCGCCGTCGGCGGCACCACCGATTCGGCCCGTCGGTGGCTCGCCGTGGTGGTCGGTCTCGTCCTCCTCCTGGTCGGCACCGATGCGGTCCGCGACTACGGCACCGGCGCGGCCGGCGCACGGTCCGTGGCCGACCTGCGTCACACGCTGATTCGGCACCTCCTCGCCCTCGACCCGCGCACCGCGGCCCGCCATCCGGTGGGTGACCTGGCGGGCCGGCTGGTCGGTCAGGTCACCGACGCGGGACAGGCGGCGTCGACGCTCGTGCTGGCCGGCACAGTGCTGCTGCCACCCCTGGGAAGCCTCATCGCGCTCACCCTGATCGACCCGTGGCTCGGCCTGACCTTCGTCGTCGGGCTGCTACTGCTCGGCGTCCTGCTACGCGGCTTCGTCACCGACGCCTCCGCCGCCGTCGCCGGCTACCAGCGCGCGCAGGGCAGGCTCGCCGGCCTGCTGGTGGAGGCGCTGACCGGGGCACGGACCATCGCCGCCGCCGGCACCGCCGACCGGGAGACCGACCGGATCCTCACCCCGGTCAAGGAGCTGCACCGGTACGGCCGGCGCACCTGGACGGTACTGGCCACGGCCGCCACCCGTGGGGCGGTGGTCAGCCCGCTGCTGCAACTCGGGATCGTCGCCGTCGGTGGGCTGTCGCTGGCCGCCGGCCGACTGACCCCTGGAAATTTGCTGGCCGCCCTTCAGTACGCCGCGCTCGGCGCCGGCCTGGGTACCGTGGTCAGCACCCTCAACCAGGCCGTGCAGGTCCGCGCCGGCAGCCGCCGGGCCGCCGAGGTGCTTGCCGAACCGGTCCGCCACCACGGTCACCGGCCCCTACCACCCGGACCCGGTTGCCTGGAACTGCGGGACGTGAGCGTACGCAGCGCCGACGGGCGGTGGCTGCTCGACCGGATCGACCTGCGGGTGCCCGGTGGCGCGCTGCTCGTCGTCGTCGGCCCCTCCGGCGCCGGCAAGTCGCTGCTCGCGGCCGTCGCCGGCCGGCTGCGCGACCCCGACCGGGGCGAGGTACGCCTGGACGGGGTGCCGCTGCCCGAGCTGACCGAGGCGGCCCTGCACACGGCGATCGGCTACGGCTTCGAGCGGCCGGTGCTGGTCGCCGAGACGGTGGGCGGTGCGGTGGGCTGCGGCGACGACCCGGTGCCGCTGGCCCGGGCAGCGGCCATCCACGAGTTCGTCGAGCGGCTGCCCGACCGGTACGACACACCGTTGGTCGAGGTCGCCATGTCCGGCGGGGAGCGGCAGCGGCTGGGGCTGGCCCGTGCCCTGCGGGCCGGGCGGCTGCTGGTCCTCGACGACGCCACGTCGAGCCTGGACACGGTGACCGAGTACCGGGTGATCCGAGCCCTGACCGACCGGTCCGACCGGCGTACCCGGATCGTGGTGAGCCACCGCGTCGGCACAGCCGCCCGCGCTGACCTGGTGGCCTGGATTGACGCTGGCCGGATCCGAGCCGTCGGGCCGCACGCCGTGCTCTGGGCCGACCCGGACTACCGCGCGGTGTTCCAGTCGTGACGTCGGTCGGTGCGTTCACCCGGGCCACGCTACGAGCGCAGCGGGCGGCACTGGCGCGGCTCGCGGCCTGGTCGCTGGCCGAGGTGTTGCCAGCGGCGCTGGTCGGGCTGCTCACCGCACGCGCCGTGGACGACGGTTTCCTGGCCGGCCGGCCGACGATCGGGCTGCTCTGGCTGGCCCTGCTCGGGCTCGCCGTGCTGGTCGGCGCGGCCGGCACCAACCGGACGTACGCCTGCCTCGGCGACCTGGTGGAACCGTTCCGCGACGACCTTCTGCGCCGAGTGACGGCGGGCGCGCTGGCCAACGCGACGGGCGGCCGGGTCGACGACGCGGCGGTGGCCCGCCTGACGCATCAGGTGGAGATGGTGCGCGACACCTGGGCCGGGCTGCTCATGGTGGTCCGCGGCTTCCTCTTCGCCGCGGGGGCCGCCCTCATCGGCCTGTTCTCCCTGGCCGCCCCGGTGGCGCTGCTGGTGGCGGTGCCGGTGCTGGCTGGGCTGGGCCTGTTCGCGGCGGTGCTGCCGGCGATGATCGCCCGGCAGCGGGAGTACGTCCGCAGCGACGAACAGCTCGGCCAGGTGGCCGTCGCCGCCCTCGCCGGCCACCGCGATGTCACGGTCAGCGGCACCCGGGAGCAGGTGACCCGGTGGGTCGGCAGCCACATCGACGCCCAGGCGCGGGTGGAGCGTCGGCTGGCCACCATGGCTGCCACCCGCGGATTGAGCCTGGCCGTCGGCGGCTGGCTGCCGGTGCCGGTGGTGCTCCTCGCCGCTCCCTGGCTGGTCCGGCAGGGCCTCGGGCCGGGTGCCCTGCTCGGTGCCCTGGTGTACGTCATTCGCGGCGTGCAGCCCGCGTTGCACACCCTCGTGCAGGGCGTCGCCGCCGGAGGGCTCCGGTTCACCGTCACACTCGACCGGCTGCTGCGCACCAGCGCCCCGGCCGACCTGGCCGCCTCGACGGGCTCGGCGGTCTCGGCGGGCTCGGCGGGCTCGACAGCCTCGGCGGACGAGAGAGCCGCGACGGCGGCGGCCGATGCCCCGGCTCGGGCCGTGCGGCCGGAGACCTCCGCGCTGTCTCTGCGCGCGGTGACCTTCCGGTACGGGCCGCACGCGGACCCGGTGCTCGACGACTTCGACCTCGACGTGCCCGAGGGCGACCACCTGGTGATCGTCGGGGCGAGCGGGGTCGGTAAGTCCACCCTGGCCAGTCTGATCGCCGGGGTGCTGCGCCCACAGTCCGGGACGGTCCACATCGGCGGTCTGCCGGTCGCCGGCGCAAGTCCCGACGACCTGGCACGCCGCCGGGTGCTGATCCCGCAGGAGGCGTACGTCTTCACCGGCACGGTCCGGGACAACCTCCGCTACCTGAGCCCCGGCATGACGGACGGGGTGATCACCCGGGCAGCCGCGCGGCTCGGGCTGTCCGGGCTGGTGGAGCGGCTGGGCGGGCTGGACGCCACGCTGCACCCGGCCGGGCTGTCCGCCGGGGAACGCCAGCAGGTGGCCCTGCTACGTGCCTGGCTCGCCCCCGCACCCGTGGTGATCCTCGACGAGGCCACCTGCCACCTGGACCCGGCGGCGGAGGCGCGGCTCGAGACAGCCTTCGCCGAGCGGCCCGGCACGCTCCTGGTCATCGCGCACCGGGTCAGTTCGGCGCTGCGCGCCCGCCGGGTGCTGCTGCTCGACGGCCAGCGGGCGCACCTGGACAGCCATCAGGGGCTGCTGACCCGGTCCGCCGCGTACCGGGAGCTGGTCGGCTACTGGGAGGCCGGGGGGCAGCCCGTCAGATCCACCCCGACTCGCGGGCGATCCGCACCGCTTCCAACCGGGTCCGCGCCCCGGTCTTCGCCATGACCCGGGAGAGGTGATTGCGGACCGTGCCGGGCGACAGCACCAGTTTCTCGGCGATCTCCCGGACCGGATGGCCCTCGGCGGCGATGTCCAGCACCTCCCGTTCCCGGAGGGTGAGTGGACTGTCGGAGACCTCGAGCGCCGCCACCACCAGATCCGGGTCCAGCACCACCTGACCACGGGCGAGTCGGCGTACCCCCTCGGCGATGTGTCCCGGGGCCACGTCCCGGCACAGGAAGCCGATCCGTTGACCGTGCTCGGCGAGCACCGGGGGAACGCGGGCGGCCCGCCGCTGCTCGACCAGGACCAGCAGCCGTCCGCGCCGATCATCGGCGGACTCGCTTTCCGGTTGGGCGTCCGCGATGTCGGTCAGCTCGTGCAGCGGCACGAGGTCGGCGTCGATGACCGCGACGTCGGGGCGGTCGTCTCGGAGTGCGGACCGGAGGGCGTGCGCCGTGCCCGCCTCCCCGATGACGTCGATGCCGTGCTCAGCCGCGAGCAGACGGGCGAGGGCACCCCGGAGCAGCCCACCCTTGAGCGCGAGCAGCGTGCGGACCATGGCGACCCTCCAACATGCCCCCCGACCCTGACGTGGTGTACGTGAACAATGACGCACGGTCGAACAAGCTTATTGAAAGTTGCGCCTGCCCGATAGACGGGTGCGCGTGTCGCAGCCCGGCACGCCGGAAGTGAATGACCTGTTCTCAGATCCAGCAGGCGTCCCGGGCCCGCTGGACCGCCTCCCAGCGGTTCCGCGCGCCGGTCTTGCGCAACAGCGTCGACAGGTGGTTGCGCACCGTACCCGGAGACAGGTAGAGCTGCGCCGCGATCTCGCTGGTCCGCAGCCCTTCCGCCGCAGCGGCCGCGACCTGACGCTCCCGCTCGCTGAGCGGATTGACCGCAGCGTCGAGGGCAGCGAGCGCCATCAGCGGATCGATCATCCGCTGCCCACGGGCGACCGCGCGGAGCAGGTCAAGCAACTCCTCGGGCGGAACGTCCTTGGCGACCACCCCCCGCACCCGCGCCCCGAGCGCCTGCCGCAGCGCCCGAACGGTACAGCGGGCGGTCAACGCCACGACCGGACATCCGTCGACGCCGCACCACCCCGCCGACGCCGAGGGCGCGCCCACCGCATCGAAGTCGACCAGCAACAGGTCGGGCCGCCGGGCCGCGAGCACCGACTCCACGTCCCCGTCCGGGTCGACCTCCCCCGCCATGACGAAGTCGGGAGTGGCGTCGAGGAGCGCGACCAGAACCGTCCGCAGCAGTCCCGGATTGGCGATCACCGCGACTCGGACCTGCCCAGGAGCGCCGCCGGCTAATTGCCCGGTGGAACGCGCAACCTTCCGCACGTCAGCCATACATCTACTCTGCCCGATGCAGCCGCATGTCACACCGCCTGTGCCGCCGTGAGTATTCGGGAGTCGTGATGGCGACTACCTGTCCTATGGGCTTTGTGCGACGGTGGGGGCGACTGTCACATATCGTACCCGGATGCCTCCTTCCGGGCCGGGCCGGCGAGTGAGTAGGCGATCAGCCCGCCGAGGGCGAGTGTCGCGGCCGCGAGCATCGCGGCGTTGTTGTCGGGCGGCTGGCCCTGCCACGTCGCGATCGCGCCCCCGGTGCCTTGCTGCGGATACATGGCCGCGACGGTGGTCCAGCCCAGCGGCAGGAACCACGATCGGGCGGCGCCGACCACCGCCGCGCACAGGGCGGTCAGCCCCAGCAGGCCGGCGGCGTCGCGGGCCACCAGGGCGGCCGGTCCGAACCGGGCGCCGGTGTGCCGGGTGGCGAGCAGGACCACGAGGATGACCACCAGGCCGACGAGCAGGTGCAGCGCGCGCCGCCAGGGCCAGCGCACCGAAGCGGTCCGGTCCAGGTGCTCGTCCGGGCCGGCAAGGGTGGGTGCCAGCACCGTGACCATCAGCAGAACCGTCATGACGACCACCACCGGGCTGACTACCCGCTCGTCGGCGAAGGCCAGCCACAGTGCCCAGGCCACTGCCGCGCCGCCGAGGGCTGCGACCAGGGTCATGGGTACGCGCCGCGAACGCAGGTACAGCATCGTCGGAGTCACCGGGCACTCCCGGACAGCATTCCGGTGGTGTCCGTGCAGGCCAGAATGGCGTCGCGGACGGCCGTCACCCGGGCCAGCGCCTCGTCGTAGGGCAGTTCGCGCAGCCCCTGCCACAGCCTGACCGCCTCGGCGTTGATCTCTGGGTCCTCGGAGAGCATTCCGGGAATCACTCCCACGTCTGACTGCGGCTCGCGGCCCAGGAGCCAGTAGGCCGCCGCGCGTTCAACCACGTCATTGCGGTTCTGGCACCTTTCGTCGTACCCGACTCCCAGTCTGTTGACGATCTCTGGAAGCACGGCGACCGGATGGGCGAGCCCACCACGGCTGTCGATCCGGATCGGAATCGTGACAACGCCGTCCTGAGCTGGCCGGATGTCGCCGGACACGTACGTGCTGGTGTCCTCGTGCACGGCGGTCGGCGCGTTCGGCAGCTTCGCCAGCACCGTCAGGCCCTCGCGAGCCAGCGGGGTCAGCGCTTCGAGCACGTTGGCGTGGAGCCGACTGACACACACCGTCGGAGTGTCCTCGGTACACACCAACTCCCGCGCGATTGGATCGACCGGCCAGTTCAACACATCCCGATCCCGGGGTACGACCGCGATCGCCCCGGTGAGCCCAAGCAGCACCGGCAGCAGGGCAGCGGTACGGGCACGCCAACCACCGGCGACAAGCAGCAACAGGCCGGTGATGGCGAGCGCCAACATCCAGATCGAGAGCGCACCGCTGACCCGGTTGTCGATCGTCTGCCAGGCGTGGAAGCGGCTCGTGCCGTGGACCGGGGAGATCGCTGCGGCCAGCCAGTCCGCGGGCCGGATCGCGCTGACGAAGACCAGCAGGACGCCCGCCACCCCCAACGCCGGGGCTGTCACCAGGGCAGGGAACATGCGCCCGATCCCCAGTCCGAGCCACGCCGCGGCGATCAGGGACAGCACACCGACCCCGGTGACGACGACGAAGTTCAGCAGGGGCAGGTGCTGGGCGGTGGTGATCATCCAGGCGATACCCGCCGCGGTCACCAGCAGGTACGCGATCGCGAGGGTGATGGCCATCGCACCGGCGACCGGCAGCATCCGCTGAACGCGCGGCCGGGCGGTGGTGGTGAACAGTTCGCCCACTTTCGCCCGGTGCTCCCGGCGGCCCTGCCAGGCACCGGCGGCCAGGGCCAGCGGCCACAACAGGAGGAGGTACTCCCGGACGGCCATGGCCAGCGGCATCCAGCCACTCGACCAGCGGTCGCTTGCCAGATAGAGCGCGCCGACCCCGATGACCACCGTGATCGATGCGGCACCGAGCGCGGCGGAACGGCGCAGTTCGACACCCAGGATGCTCATGCCAGCGCTTCCTTTCGTTGGGCGGCCTCGGCACGATGCCGGCGGAGGATTGCGGAGTAACCGCGCTCGGCCGGGCTGTCACCGGCGTGCCCCTGGTCGCCCTGCTCGGCCAGCACCTCGGGGGTGCCCTGCCACACCAGGCGTCCCTCATTGACCAACACGACGTCGGTGCACGCCGCCACCACATCCTCGACCAGGTGGGTGGAGACCAGCACGCAACTGTCGGTGCCGATGTCACGCAGCAGCTCGCGGAAGTCGAGTCGCTGCTCCGGGTCCAGCCCGACGGTCGGCTCGTCGAGCAGCAGGATCCGCGGGTCGTTGACGATGGCCTGTGCGATGCCGGCCCGGCGCAGCATGCCACCGGAAAGCGTCTTCAACCGGGCGTCGGCCTTGGCGGTCAGCCCCACCCGATCGATGGAGCGCTGCACCGCCGCCGGGATGTCGGCCTTCGGCATCTCCTTGAGCCAGGCCATGTACCCGACGAACTCGCGTACGGTGAACCGCGGGTAGAAGCCGAAATGCTGCGGCAGGTAACCCAGGGTGCGGCGCACCGGTCGCAGGTCGGAGCGGCCGTCCACCGGATGCCCCAGCAGGGCCAGCCGCCCGCCGGCCGGAGCCACAACGGTCGCCAGGGCGCGCATCAGCGTGGTCTTTCCGGCGCCGTTCGGGCCGAGCAGTCCGTGCACGCCGGTGGCCAGGGCCAGATCAAGGCCGTTGACGGCCAGGTGTCGTCCGGCGCGGACCTGCAGGTCCTCCGCGTGGATCGCCCAGGGATGGGTGGTGGCGGCCGTCTCGACCGCACTCACGGCACGCATCGTCATCATCTCCTTCATCGATCGCCAGCAAGGCAGCTTGGCGGTATCGGGGCATGGCGGTATCGGGGCGTGGCCGGATGGCCGTTGTCGCAGAGCCGGCGGCTAGTCGTGGTGGGAAAGTCGACGGAATCCGTTGACCCGGAAGAGGGCCATGATGATCAGCAGTGCCGTGGCCAGTGCCCAACTGCGGGCGCTCTCCGCCGCCAGGACCACCGGCACCCGGGCGGCGGCGAGGCTGGGTGCGATCACCGCAAGCGTCCAGATCGCGATCAGTCCGATCGCGGCCCGGCGTACGCCAACGAGGGTTCCCAGCAGCAGTGCGGCGGCGGTGAACGCCAGGCAGGGCAGCAGCATCAGGGCCAACGACGCCCCGGTGCCGGCGCCCGCCACGGCGAGCGCCGGAATGACAAAGGCCAACACCGCTGCCGTACGCCGCAGCAACGTCGTCAGACCGGCGGCGGGAGTGGCGGCGATCAGTTCCCAGGCCGGGTCGGCACGACGATGCCAGGCGACCGCCACGCCGGGCAACGGAGCCAGTGGCGCGATCAGCAGTACCACCGAAGGCAGCCCGGTCCACAGCACGCCGAGCAGAGCAGCGCAGGCGAGCACCGCGGCGGTCATGGCCAGCCACGGCAGAAGCGTGCCGACCAACCAGCGGTGCCGCAGAACCGACCAGGACCAGCTACGGCCGGCGGGCGCCGGCGTTGCCGCGATCTCGCGATCCAGGCTCGTCGCGACCCGCTCGATCACGGCCCGGCTGTCCATGGTGGTGCTGCCGGCCAGGCGGGCCCGACAATCGGCACACCCCTCAAGGTGCACCTCGATCGCCCAGACGCTGGGCTCGTCGAGACCGGGATCCCCGGCTGCGTACCGGTCGATCTGGGCAAGGGTGGGGTGGGTGATCATGACAGCGCCTCCCGCAGGGCGATCCGGGCTCGGCGTACGCGGGACTTGACGGTGTTCTCCGGTACGCCCAACAGCACTGACGCTTCCCGCGTGGAGAGCCCGTCGAGGACCGTGGCCCGTAAGGCGGCCCGGACCTCGGGTGGCAGGACGAGCAGGGCCCGTTCCAGTTCCTGGCCGATCCGGGCGGCCATCACCTCGTCCTCGGCGGCTGGGGCCGTACTCGGCATCAACTCCACCTGCGGCACCCGCGCCTTTCGCGCGCGGCGGCGGAACGCATCGACCAGGCGGTGGGCCGCGATCGTCCACAGCCAGCCCACCGCGCTCCCCTTCGCCCCGCCGCTCTTGGACTGGACGCCGGCGAAGCTGCCCGCCGCCCGCCAGACCGTCAGGTACGTGTCCTGCAGCACTTCGGCGACCACGTCGGGGTCGGCACAGCGGCGGCGCAGACGCACCTCCAGCCACGGCGCGGTGCGCCGGTAGAGCTCGTCGAACGCTCGCCGATCCCCACGGGCGACGCGCCGCACGAGTTCGCCCTCGTCAGCCGCGTCCATACCTGGTCTCACACCCGGTAAGACGACGGACCCAGCCGACCGGGGTCCCGCCCAGGTGTGACCGCCGTCACCCTTGGCGTCTGGCGGGTGTCAGCGACGGCTGCGACCTGCTGTCGTCACCCGCTGCTGCGACCGAACGGATTCCGCCTCGTGGCCGTCAGGTAGAGCGGGAAGAACACCACCCACAAGATCAGACAACCCAGGAACCATGCCTCCGGGCTCTCCACCCGGAGAGCCCCGAGCGAGACGGAAACCTGCTCCCCTTGGCTCAGTCGTTTCTTGGCGTCCGCGTAAACCCATACGTCAACGGCAAGCACTACGAGCAGGACGAGGATCGACAACAGTGCGACGGGAGGTATCCCTGTCATTCGGCCTGCTCCCGATCGGCTGGTCACAGAATGAAGTCGCCATGGTACCCGGCCTGGCCTGGTGCCCCGCGAGACCTGAAACCCTGCTGTCCCGGCACCCCTCACTGGGCGCCGCTTGATGTCGTCTTCGTGGATGAACCATCCTCGGCGGCTGGCTGCCTGAGGACTAGGCGCAAGACGCTGTCGCGATAGGCCGCTCCGGCTTCATTCGGGCTCATCTGACCGGCTGTGAGCTGCTGTCCGGCGGCGTGACCCAGGGCGATGACGGCGGTGACGATCCATGCTTCGGGATGGCGCGCCTCGAACACGCCGGTGCGCCGACCGCGACGGACGAGTTCCATGAGTTGTGCGGTGACGGGCCGATGTCGGTCGTACTCGTCCCCTGGCGGAGCAGCATCCGCGATGACGGGACTGAGCAGGACGGGGTAGCGCTCGATGATGCTCCAGCTGGCCGACAACCACCGGCGTAGCGCCTCGTCCGCGGGCGGGGTCTTCAGATCGAGTGCATCCAGCGTGCTTGCGACTTCCGCAGTGAGGTAATCAATCATGGCGCCGAGCAAGGCCTTGCGGGATGGGAAGTGGGCGTAGACCGTCTGCCGCACGACTCCGGCAGCCACGGCGATGTCTTCGATGCTCGCCTCCGCTTGTCGGCCTAGCACGGCGATCGCCGCGTCCAGCACTGCGGCGCGGCTGCGCTCAGCATCGAGACGCCGTTTACGACTTCGGGGTGCAACCGATTCCGCCACGGTTGACAAGCCTAAGCACCGAGCTTAACTTGGACACGCCTGTCTAAGATAGCGTGGAGGAACCGTAATGGCCCAGCAGCCCTTCCGCACGCCCGGGAACGACTTGGTCGGGTACCTGACTGGCTACCCGCAGGAACTCACGTTCGGCGATGAGGACCCGGCAGCCGTGTTCGGCCGCTATCACACCGACGACTTCGTGCTCCGCAACGACGGCATACCGCTCGACAAGGAGCGGCTACTCGCCCACGTAAAGGTCGGCCGACGCAACGCCACGCAGGTCCACGTCGAGGTCCACGACGCGCTGATCTCCGGCGGGCAGGTCGCCGCTCGCTACACGCTGACCGCTGTGATGCGTCGCGGCCAAGTGATCGCGACGGAGATCCACATGTTCGGTGAGCTCACCCCGGATGGCCGCCTCCGCCGGGTCGAACAACTGTCGCGGGACGTCTCCCACCAAGAACCAGGCAGCACCCAGCAACCGGCATGACGGGCCGAACATCGAGTCTGGTAGCCGCTTTTCGGCCCAGAAGCGGATGGCTGGCACACCAGCCGTCATGGACAGCCGGCGTCACGTTCCGTTTCCGGCATGCAACAAGGCCCGCGTAACTTATCAACTGAAGCCGTTCAACCCATCAAGCGGAGGACGACACGCGGCGACACAGCGCCGATCGCCGTTTCGCCGTAATGGCGGTGTCCCAGCCGCCCTCACCACTGCGGCCGCGACCTGCGCTTCCGGCATTCCGACCGGCCCCACGCGACAAGATCATTGCGCGCACTCTGCACGAAGCGCTGCGGACGCCCGAGGACGGCCAAAGGCCGCCCGCAAGCGCGCTACCCCAGCCTTGCAAAGATCAAGACTGCTGTCGGCCAGCGTCGGTGACTGCCGCTGGCCTGCTCGCCATGTCGCCTTCCGTCGGCCCCGGACCGTGTTCGTCGGTCGGCTTGGTCGTACGGATGGCTGTACAGCCAATCAGAGTGCGTTTTACCGCGATTGTTGCTCGCCTGGGCGGGAAGGCGGAGCGCTTCGGTGTGAACGCCAGTACGGCGCACCTTGGCCCGTCGCCTGCCGGTGCCGGGCGCTGATCGCCGCACCGGAGTCCAAGCGGCTGAACTCGTCGGCCAGTTCTGTCGTCCGGGCAGCGTCGCGCCTGGCCCGGCTCTGCCCAGAACAGGTACGAAGGGCCGGAGGTCTCCTACGACTTTCACCGACGAGGGACCCGCCCGGACGATGGTCGACCGGATGATGAAGACCTCGGGGGTGCGTGGCGTGATCTAGTTGTGGTTCAGCATCACCCCCGCGACGCAGACGAGGTGCCATGACAGGTTCAGCCTTCGTAAGCACACTCGATCGTGTGTCCGGAGAGACCCCGTGGTGACCTTGCTCCTTTTCCTAGCCGTTGTGTCCCTCGCCATGACGGGTTCAGTACACCTGCTCGCCCACCTCAGGTAAGGCCCGCAGGACGTATACGAGGGCAGGCCCGAGGCCTTTCCGGAGGGCTTCTATCGGGAGCCGCTCCGTCCGGATGAGCGGTACCTCGGGACCGTCGTCCACTTCGGCCTGGCAGCCCTCGCGTTCGCAGGGTTCATAACCCGGTTGTTGAATATCTGGTGATCCCCAAGTGGCGCGACCGGTACAGCGCACCCGGCCTCGCCTGGCCCGTATGACGGCCACCGCCCGGTCTCGGCTCAGGCGCGCTTCCTCACCTGGTCGGACACGACCAAGATCACTCCGTGAATATTCCGCGACCTACGACAACCAGCCGCTTTCAGTGGCCTACGGCCGCACACGCTCGCCAATCGAGCATCGCGCGTATTACCAGCCCACAGAACGTTTTCCCTGATCTTGAAGGCCGGCAGGATTCGAACCTGCGACACAC
>NZ_BOPC01000103.1 GCF_016863555.1 Micromonospora qiuiae
GCGAAAAGTGTGGGAAGGCAGGGGAGGGCAGGGCAGGGTCAGCGCGGACGGGAGGCGTTGACGGGGACGGGGAGGTGGTCCTGGAACCAACTCCTCGCCGCCTCGGCGACCTGTTCCAGGGTGCCGGGCTCCTCGAAGAGGTGGGTCGCGCCGGAGATCACCCGCAAGTCGGCCGGGGCCCTCAGCTGGCTCAGCGCCTCCTGGTTGAGGGCGATGACCTGCTCGTCGAGGCCGCCGACCAACAGCAGGGTGGGCGCGCGTACCTGGCCGAGGGCAGCACCGGCCAGGTCGGGGCGCCCGCCCCGGGACACCACGGCGCGTACCAGATCCGGTCGTTGCGCCGCCGCGACGAGGGCGGCGGCAGCACCCGTGCTGGCGCCGAAGAGCCCGATCGAGGCAGTCCCGCCGGGGCGCTCGTTGGCCAGCCAGTCCACGATCGCGGCCAGTCGTCCGGCGAGCAGACCGATGTCGAAGCGCAGCTCGGCGGTGACCGCGTCCACCTCGTCCTCGGGGGCGGTGAGCAGGTCGACCAGGACGGTACCGAGCCCGCCGGCGTTGAGCGCGTGCGCCACCGCCACGTTGCGGGGGCTGTGCCGGGAACTGCCGCTGCCGTGTGCGAACAGCACCACGCCGGCCGGTTCCGGCGGCACCAACAGGTCGGCCGGCAGGTCGACCTCCCCTGCCGGGATCGTCACCGTGCAGCCTCGTACGTCCATCATCGCCCTCCCCGCCGCGTCGGCACGCCTGCCGGATACCCGGACAGACCAGCCGCACGCCATCGCGATCCCACGTACGGCGCGCGGGCGCAGCGTTTGCGGGCGGGGCTGGCGGGTAGCCGACACCTCGACCGCAGACGGACCGGCGCCAGCGGCGCCGCCGACCAGATCGCGAGGACCGTCATGCCCCATCATGACCGTGAGCCCCGTCCTTCCGAGGCTGCCGAGCGCGAGCGTCGGGATCAGGACATCCAGCACGGCCGCGACTGGGCAGACGAGGCGGCTCAGGCACGTTCGGCCGGCGATACGAGAGCCAGGACGCCCCACGACGCCACCGGCCGACCATCGCAGGGCGAGCCCATCTGACCGCCGGGCCGGCGTGACCATCGTGGAGGGTTGGCCCGCCGGGCAACGAACCGCCGGGTCGGCGTCGAAACAGACGGGTCAGGTCGGGTTCTCCGGCAGGCGGAGCAGGGGCTCCCGGCCGGGGGCCTGCTCGACCGGGGGAAGATTCGCACGGGGTGGCGGGTTCGGTACGGTCACCGGCTCCACGCAGGTGACCCGGACCGGCTTGCCGTAATGGCGTAGCTCCAGCTCCGCGTCCGGGTCGGCGTGGTGCAGCGCGTACGTCGTCTCGTGCGACCGGATGTCGACCCGGAGCCGCATGCCGCACCACTGCAGCGCGAAGGCCAGGCGGTTCAGCCGGCTCGACAGGTGTGGCTCGAAGGACGGCACGCCATCGTGATCCCGTAGCCCGCCGAACCCGGCGACCAGTGCGATCCACGCCCCGGCGAGGGCGGCCATGTGCACCCCGTCGCGGGTGTTCTCGTTCAGGTCGTGCAGGTCCATCAGCGCCGCCTCGCGCAGGTAGCTGTGCGCCAGCTCCGGATAGCCGACCTCCGCCGCCAGCACCGCCTGGGTGCACGCCGACAGCGACGAGTCGCGCACCGTACGCCGCTCGTAGTAGAGGAAGTTACGCAACTTCTCCTCGGCGGTGAACGCGTCGCCGCGCCAGTGCATGGCCAGCACCAGATCGGCCTGCTTGATCACCTGCTTGCGGTACAGGTCGAAGTACGGATAGTGCAGCAACAGCGGGTACTTGTCCGGAGGCGTGCCCGCGAAGTCCCACTCCTGTAGCCGGGTGAAGCCATCCACCTGTTGGTGCACGTCGAGTTCGTCGTCGTACGGGATGTGCATGGCCGTCGCGGCGTCCCGCCAGGCGGCCGCCTCCTCGTCGGTCACGCCGAGGTGGTACGCCTCGTCGCGGTATCGTGTCGCGGCGTCGGCGGCGGCCAGCAGATTCCGCTGCGCCATCAGGTTGGTGTAGACGTTGTCGTTCTTGACGGCGGTGTACTCGTCCGGGCCGGTGACCCCGTCGATGTGGAACTGCCCGGCGCGGTCGTGGTGCCCGAGTGAGCGCCACAGCCGTGCGGTCTCGACCAGCAGGGTCAGCCCGATCTCGCGTTCCAGCTGACGGTCTCCGGTGACCAGCACGTACCGCCGCACCGCGTCGGCGATGCCGGCCGCGATGTGGAACCCGGCGGTGCCCGCCGGCCAGTAGCCCGACGATTCCGGTCCCTCGATGGTGCGCCACGGGAAGGCGGCACCGGCCAGGTTCAGCGTCCGGGCCCGCTCGTGGGCCTTCGACAGCGTCGCATACCGCCAGTAGAGCGCGTCGCGTACGGCCGCCGGATGGGTGTACGTCAGCACCGGCAGCACGAACATCTCGGTGTCCCAGAAGGCGTGCCCGTCGTATCCGGGGCCGGTGAGACCCTTGGCGGAGATCGGCCGCCGCTCGGCGCGGGCGCCGGCCTGGAGCACGTGGAACAGCCCGAACCGGACCGCCTGCTGCACCTCCGGGTCGCCGTCGACCTCCACGTCCGCGGCGTCCCAGAACTCGTCGAGGTATTCCCGCTGTTCGCGCGCCAGCCCGTCCCAGCCGTCCAGCCGGGCGGCGGCCAGCGCAGCGCCGACCTGGTCACGCAGGGCGGGCAGGGAGCGCCGGCTCGACCAGCCGTACGTCAGGTATTTCACCACGCAGAGCGTCTGGCCCGGTTCCAGCACGCACGCGACCGTGGTACGCACCCAGTCCTCGTACCCCTCGGACTCGGTGGTGGTGCGCGCCGGTGATTCGATTTCGTGCTCCATCGCGGCGGCGACCCGCAGACCGGAGACCTTGGTCCGGTGGATCAGCAGCCCGCCGTCGGGGGTGGTCAGCTCTTCCTCGGCCTCCAGCGGCGACTCCAGCACGGCGGCGACCCGTGGGTCGCGGCTCTGCGGCGGCAGCGTCTCGTTGGCCACCAGCTCGGACTGGATGATCAGCCGTAGCGGCTTGTCGTCGGCCACCGCCACCTCGTACCGGATCGCGGCGACCGAGCGCTGCCGGAAGGAGACCAGCCGGGTGCTGTTCACGCGGGCCTCGCGGCCGGCCGGTGAGCGCCAGTGCAGCGACCGGTGCAGGGTGCCGGAACGCATATCGAGAACCCGCTCGTGGGCGAGCACCTCGCCGTAGCGCACGTCCAGCGGCTCGTCGTCCACCAGCAGCCGGATCAGCTTGCCGTTGGTCACGTTGACGATGGTCTGGCCGGATTCGGGGAAGCCGAAACCGGCCTCCGCGTACGGCAGCGGACGCAGCTCGTAGAAGGAGTTGAGGTAGGTGCCCGGCAGGCCGTGCGGCTCACCCTCGTCCAGGTTGCCGCGTAGCCCGACGTGCCCGTTGGAGAGCGCGAAGACCGACTCGGACTGGGCGAGCACGTCCATGTCGAGCCGGGTTTCGCGCACGTGCCACGGCTCGACCGGGTACGCCCGTTCCCGGATCATTCGGGCCGTCCCGGGGCGAGCAACTCGGCCAGGTCGGTGATCACCACGTCCGCGCCGTGCGCGCGTAGCTCGCCGGCCTGGCCGGCACGGTCCACCCCGATCACGTACCCGAAGCCGCCGGCCCGGCCGGCCTCCACCCCGGCGAGTGCGTCCTCGAAGACAGCCGCCTGCTTCGGCTCGACCCCCAGCATTTTCGCTCCGGCGAGGAAGGTGTCCGGATGCGGCTTGCCACGCAGTCCTTCGGCGCGGGCGGTCAGCCCGTCGACCCGGGCCTCCAGCAGCGATTCCAACCCGGCGACGGCGATCACCTCCCGGCCGTTGGCGCTGGCCGTGACGACGGCTCGGCGCAGGCCGGCCTCGGCCACCGCCTTCAGGTATGTCACCGAGCCGGGGTAGACGTCCACCCCGATGCTGCGGATCCGCTCCAGCAGCAGGGCGTTCTTCTGGTTGCCGATGCCGTGTACGGTCTGCGTGCCCGGCGGATCGTCCGGCGTGCCCTCGGGCAGGGTGATGCCGCGCGAGGCGAGAAAGGTGCGTACGCCGTCGAGCCGGGGGCGCCCGTCGACATAGCGGTGGTAGTCCGGGCCGGGGTCGAACGGCTGGTACGGCTCACCGGCGGTGGTGGCGTGCCGGCGCAGAAAATCGTCGAAGGTCTCGGTCCAAGCGGCGTTGTGCACCCGGGCGGTCTGCGTCAGCACACCGTCCAGGTCGAAGAGACACGCGGTCACGTGAGCGGGCAGGCCGAGCATCCCCTCAATCTATCCACCGCGTCGCACCGGCAAACATGCTTCGGCGTCGAGCCGATCCGCGTCAGTTCGGGCGCAGGGTCCAGATGACGGTCATCTCGGAGGTCGGCTTGCCCTCCTCGGTGGCGATCTCGACGCGTACCGGAAATTCCGGTCGCTCGCCGGCCGCCAGCTCCGCAGCCACCTCGGCCGGCGCGCGCCCCAGCCGGGCCGTCGCCCGCACCGGCCCCAGAGCGAGCTTGCGGTACGCGATCTCCGCGCGCACCGCCAGCGGCGTGGCCCGGTCGAGCAGGTGGCCGAAGGCGGCGAGCACCACCGCGCCGGAGGCGGTCTCGCCGAGGGTGAACATGGCCCCGGCGTGCGGGCCGCCGACGTGGTTGTGGGTGGCCGGCGAGTCGGGCAGCCGGACCACCGCCCGGACCCCGCCCTCCGCCTCGGGGGCCACCTCGACAAACTCAAATCCGAGCGTACGGGCGAAGGGCACCGCCGCGAGCATGCCGGCCGCCACCTGCCGCGAGTCGATGGTCATACCCACTCACGTTACTAGCCGGTAACTTACCTGGCAAGGCGACCGGGAACCCGATCGGTGGCAGTGCAGCTGCTCGACACGCCGATCCGGAGCACAGCTGGGCTGCCACCGATCGGGGGTTCCTCAGCGCTGCTTCGCGTAGGCCAGGAAGGAGCGCCGGGTGTTCGGGGCGAAGGTGAGGACCGGGCCCTGCCGGTCCTTGCTGTCGCGCACCGCGACCACCCGCGCCAGTTGCGGATTGCCGCACGGCGGATTGCGGCTTTGCCGCACGGCGTTAGCCGCACGAAGGTTGACCCTGTCGAGCTGAGAGCGTGAACGGATCGCGGCCCTCGCCTGGTCAGTGACAAACGGTGCGCCGATTCGCAGCCCACCATCGCCAGAAACATCGTGTGATGGCATAAACGGTTCAGCTCGACAGGGACAACAGGGCATCACGTCCCTGGCCGCAAGCCGCCACCAGGAAATAGGCCCTGCCGGGACCGGCCCTGCCGGAACCAGCCGTGCCGGCAGCAGCAGTGGCTGCACGGCATTGATCTGCGAACGGCTGGGCAGCCATCAACCGAACACGACCATCGCCAGCGGGGGCAACACGTTCGGCCCGGATTGAGCAGTTGCGCCTGCAATCTCAGCCATGCGTTACCGACCGGACCCACGGCAACAGGACGCTTCTCTCCTGGCAGGCGTTAAAAAGGGGCCCTTCCTCTACCGCAGGCGTTAATAGGGGGCCCTTCCTTACACCTCAGCGCCAGCCGATGTCGATGCGGTCGCCGCGGTCGTCGAAGAAGTGCAGGGCGTCCATGCGTACCTTGATGGCCAGCGGGTGGCCGGCGGTGACGGCGGGGTAGGGCGCGAGGCGGACGGCCAGTTCGGCGGGGCGACGGTGGTGGCGGCCGGTGTCGGGCAGGACGCTGGTGCGGTTGTTGTCGGCGGGCATCGACGCCAGCTCGCTGCTGGTGCGGGCGGTGAAGCGCTGCATCACCTGGCTGAAGCGGCGCAGGCCGCGCTGTCCGGTCGGGGTGTCGCCGTCCGGCGCGGCACCGATCTCGTCGACCATGATCGCGGTGGCGCCGATGTCGAGGAAGGCCAGCGACTCGTGGCCGTGGTGTTCGAGGTAGCGGATCCGGCCGTGGAGCACGTCGCCCGGGGAGTCCGGGGCGACCGGGGTGAGCGCCTCCGCCCGCATCCCGACCACGATCCGCTCGCCGTGGTAGTGCGCCACGGCACGGCTGCGGATGTCGTCCCAGGGCAGGTAGAGAGCCTGTTCGCCGAGGGTGAGGGTGACGTACCGGTCGAGGTGGACGTAGACCGACGCCTCCAGCAGGTTCATCCGCGGGCTGCCGAGGAAGGCGGCCACGTAGAGGGTCGCCGGGCGGTTGTACACCTGGGTGGGGGTGCCCACGTCCTGCAGGACGCCCTTGCGCATGATGGCGACCCGGTCGGCCATGGTCAGCGCCTCGGCCTGGTCGTGGGTGACGTACATGGTGGTGACGCCGAGTTCCCGGGTCAGGCCGGAAATCTCGGCCCGCAGCTCGGCCCGCAGGCCGCTGTCCAGGTTGGAGAGTGGCTCGTCCATCAGGAACAGCCCCGGTCGGCGGACGATAGCCCGGCCCATCGCGACCCGCTGCCGCTGCCCGCCGGAGAGCTGGCTGGGCCGCCGCTCCAGCACGTCGCCGATGCCGAGTGCGCTGGCCACGTCGGTGACCCGCTCGCCGCGTGGGGCCGGTTCCACGCCGGCCAGCTTGAGCGGGAAGGCGATGTTGTCCCCCACGCTCATGTGCGGATAGAGCGCGAAGTCCTGGAAGACCATGGCGATTTTCCGGTCCCGGGGTGGCAGCTCGTTGGCGAGTTCCCCGTCGAGCATCACCGCGCCGGTGGTCGGCTCCTCCAGCCCGGCGACCATCCGCAGCACGGTCGATTTGCCGCAGCCGGACGGCCCGAGCAGGACCATGAACTCGCCATCGTTGATGTCGAGGTTGATGCTGTCCACCGCGACGGTGCCGTCTCGGAAGACCTTGGTGACATCTTTGAGCGCGACGGTGGTCACCGTCTCCTCCCCCACATCGTCGGCGGAACCCCGCTTGACTGTGACCAGGATCATCGCGGTCGCACATCGGGTAAACGTGTCATGTTCAGGTCGTGGCAGACCTATTACGCTCCCTCGATTGACGTAACCGCATCTCAGGCGGGTGGCTCGCCGAGGAAGACCCGGCGAACCACCCGTTCGGCGGCGTGTCCGTCCTCCAGCGCGCAGAACCGCTCCCGGAACCGGGCCCGTGCCTGGTCGGCGGCGGGCGAGTACGCCTCCCCCCGGCGGAACACGTCGAGCAGCCCGGCGAAGGTGCGCGCCACCGGGCCGGGCGCCTCGGCGGTGATGTCGAAGTAGACACCCCTGGTCAGCCGATACGCGTCCCAGTCCGGGGCGTACACCACGATCGGCCGGTCCAGGACGGCGTAGTCGAACATCGCCGAGGAGTAATCGGTGACCAGCACGTCGGCCGCGAGGTAGAGATCCTCGACCCGGGGGTGGCCGCTGACGTCGACGATCCGTTCCCGGTTGGCCGGGTGCCGCGCCCGCCGGTCCACCTCCTGGAAGTAGTGGCAGCGGATCAGCAGCAGCCCGGACGGGCCGAGCGCGTCGAGCAACCGCTGCGGGTCGAAGGGCGGCCGGTACCGGGGCAGGTGCTCGCGGTGCGTCGGGGCGTACAGCACCACCTGCTCGCCGAGGCCGGCGCCGAGCGCGGCGCGCAGCCGCAGCACCTCCTCGGCGGTGGCGGTGACCAGTCGGTCGTTGCGTGGATACCCCACCTCCAAAGTGGTGTACGCGGCCGGATAGGCACGTTCCCACATCTGGGTGGAGAAGCTGTTCGAGGTGATGCTGAAGTCCCACCGGTCCACCCGGCGCAGCAGCCCGGCGAAGTCCATCCCAGTCGCGCCCAGCGGGTACCGCTGCTGGTCCAGCCCCATCACCTTGACCGGCGTGCCGTGGTGGGTCTGCACGTGCACCGAGCCCGGCCGCTTGACCGCCGAGTCCGGAAAGTTGACGTTGTTGACCAGCCACCGTGCCCGAGCCAGCATCCGGTGGTACGCGGCCGTCCCGGCCACCACGTACTCGATCCCCTCGGGCAGGGTGTGCACCCGGTCGCGACGGACGATCCACACGCCCCGGATCTGCGGCGCCAACTGCCGGGCCGTCGCGTAGATCGCCGCCGGGTTGCAGGCGTAGCCGCGGTACCAGTAGGCCGCGTAGAGGGCGAGGTTCTCGTCGAGCGGGCGGTGCAGTTCCGCCCGGTGGTATCCGCGCAGCGTGAGGTCCCGCGCCGCCCGTGCGGCGATCCCGGCCGGCGGGAAGACGCGGCGGACGATCCTCCCCATCCGATTGGTGGCGCGCAGGGCGCTGAACGTGCGCCACCGGCCGGCCGCCACCAGCCGGTGCTTGAGCCCTTCGACGCCGTCGGGTATCCGGTGCCCGCCCGGTGGCCGGAACCGGGCGTGCTCGATCGTCACCCGGGAGAAGAAAGCCGGCCGCAGTTCGGGGGCGATCCGGTCGCCGTTGCCGAGCACGGCGAGGTAGTGCCACATCATCCGCTCGAAGACCGCCGACCGCAGTTGCCCGGCGCCGAGCCGGTCCACCTCCCGGAACACCCGGTGCCACTGCTCGAACACGTCGAAGTGCCGCTCTCCCCGGGTCCTGGTGATCGCCCCCGCCCGGCGCTGCCGATAGCGCACGCAGACCACGTCGAGCACGCCGATCCGGTCGGCGGCCAGCAGCAGTGGATAGCTGAACGACACGTCCTCGTACCAGCCGGGGGCGAAGCGCAGCCCGATGTCGATCAGGAACCGCCGCCGGACCAGCTTGTTCCACGCGGTGTGCAGCAGTTCCAGCGTCTCCGGCTGATCGACGAGCCGGAACGTGACCGCGCCCGGCGGCTCCGGGAAGACCTGCTCCATCGCGCTGCGGGTGACCGTGTCGTCCCAGTGCGCCCGGACGTGGTCGACCAGCAGCACGTCGGGTCGGGTGTCGCGCAGTCGCGCGGCGACCTCGGTGAGGCAGTCCGGGGCGAGCCAGTCGTCGCCGTCGACGAACCAGACGTACTCGCCGACGGCCTGGTCCAGGCCGGCATTGCGGGCCGGGCCGAGCCCGACGTTGCGGTCCAGCCGGACCACCCGTACCCGGTCGTCGCGGGCCGCGTACTCGTCGAGGATGTCGCCACTGGCGTCGGGCGAGCAGTCGTCGACGCCGATCACCTCGATGTCGGCGACCGGCTGGCCGAGGATCGAGTCGAGGCATTCCCGCAGGTAGCCCTGCACGCGGAAGGCCGGGACGACGAAGCTGATCAGCGTCATCGTCGTCCCTGCCCCCGTCAGATCGTCGCGCGACCTCCCGCACCTGCCGGCACCCGCGCGGCCCGGGTCGGCCGGACGAACCAGGCCAGCACGACGCTCACCACGAAGAGCACCAGGAGGTAGATACCGAGTGTAACCAGGGCGATACTCACAATTCCGGCGATCGCCGCCAGTGCCAGCAACAGCGAGCGCCCCTCCCACCCGAGGGTGGCGGCGTGCAGCGGCGGGGCGGCCTGCCGCTTCTCCAGCCGGGCCACCAGGTCGTAGTGGTGCAACGTGAGCACGAAGACGTACCCGAAGATCAGCCAGGCCGGCGCTCCGCCGATCACTCCGACCGCGATGGCGAACAGATACTCCACTGCCCGCAGCGCGGCCGGCACCAGCCAGTCCAGCGGCCCCGGACGGCGCCGCACCGGCAGTCGGGCGGCCAGCGGGCCGTCGTCGCGGTGCAGGGTCGCGTCGACCGTGTCCAGCACCGACATCCCCATCCAGCGCGCCCGCAGCGTACGCAACGCACCGGTGTACGCGAACGCCAGCACTCCCCAGGTCAGCACGGCGAGCAGGGCGACCCGCTGGTCGAACAGCGCCACGGCCAGCGCGATCAGCGCCCACCGTTCCCCGATCGGGAAGACCACCGTCCGTTTGAGCCAGTACGACAGCGAACCCGTCTCGGCCTGCACCCGGGTGGACGCGGCGTTCAGCCGGTCGCCGATGCCCCCGCCGCCGGTGCCGACGTCCTTCGGCCGGCGGGCCGCCTCGTCGTGCAGTACGCCGTACCAGGCGTCGGTCATGTGCCGCACGGTCTGCAACGTCATCGCGGCGATTGCCAGCGCCCAGCCGTACCGGAACCCGGCCGCCGTGGCGCCCCAGCCCAGGCCGGCGTAGACCAGGTACTCCTTGGCGCGGTCGGCCATCGTGTCCAGCCAGCCGCCCCAGGCGCTGAAGTTGCGGGTGTACCGGGCCAGTTGACCGTCCACGCAGTCCAGCACGAACCCGAGGTAGAGCAGGATCGCGCCGGCCACCAGCGCCGGCCGGCCGCCGGTGGCGAAGAACGCCGCCGCAGCCACCGCGAACACCACCGACAGCATGGTGACGGCGGTCGGGCTCAGCCCGATCCGGGCCGCCGCCTTGGTGACGTACGGCGACCAGGTGCTGACGAAGTAGGTGGTGAAGAAGTCGTCCTTCTCCTTCACCGACAGCCGCAGTTCGGCTCGGTCCTCGGGCACAGCGGCGATCGCCGCCTCCGCCCCGGCCAGCCCGGCCGCGTCGTCGACCCGTCGCGCGACCAGCAGGCGTACCCGATGAGCGAAGACCAGCGTCCCCTGCCCGGTGAGTCCGGCGAAGACCCGGTCCACGGCGGGCCCGGTCGACGACTGCCCGGCCGAGCCGGAGCCGGCCGACAACTCCTCGGCCGCCGCGGTACGGGCAGCGGCGACCAGCGCCGGCACGTCGTCGCGGCGGACCCGCACGGCGCCACCGAAGATGCCGGTGGCATCGCCCTCCAGCCGCTCCGGCGGACCGGCGTCGACCACCTGGCCGCGCTCCTCGCGTACCGCCGTCCGCCCGCCGGTGGGCGCTTCGGTGAGCACCAGGGCCACGGTCGCACCCACCGGGCTGGTCAGCAGATGCCGCAGTACGGCGGTGTGCGCGACCAGGTCGGCGGCGCTGACCAGCACCGGCCCGTCAGCCTGGCCCGCCAGGTCGGCCAGCTCGTCGAGGTCGGCGGCGACCCGCACCTCGGACACCCCCGCCCGGCGCCACTGGGCGGCCAGCCGGTCGGTCAGCGATTCACCGCCGCCTGTCGGTAGGCTCGCGGCCGGCGCCCCGGCGGCGAGCACGATCGCGAGGGTCACCGGTTGACCGCGTCGTCGTACGCGGCCAGCGCCTCGGCGATCGTGCCGTCGACGCTCAGCCGGCCCGCGTCGAGGTAGAGCCCTCGGCGGCAGAACCGGGTCAGATCGTTTTCGTTGTGTGAGACCAGCACCAGAGTGCGCCCCTCCCCGAGCAGACGGTCGATGGTCGTGTAGCACTTCGCGCGGAACTCCGCGTCCCCAACCGCCGTCACCTCGTCCATCAACAGGATCGGGTGCGGCAGGTGGGAGATGATCGCAAAGCCGAGCCGGACCTTCATGCCGGACGAGTAGTGCCGTACCGAGGTGTCGATCGCCTGCTCGACCTGCTCGCCGGCGAACGACACGATCTCGTCGAAGTGCCGCTTCAGGTACGCCGACGACAGCCCGTGCAGGCCGCCCACCAGGTAGAGGTTCTCTCGCCCGGTCAGATCGCTGGAGAAGCCGGCGGAAAGTTCCAGCAGTGGGGCGACGTCGCCGGAGACCCGGATCCGCCCCTCGTCGGGGATCAGCACCCCGGCGATCAGCCGCAGCAGGGTGCTCTTGCCGGTGCCGTTGCGGCCGATGACCCCGACGGTCTCGCCCGCCGCGATCGAGAAGCTGACGTTCCGCAGCGGCCAGAACTGCCCCTCGGCGCCGCCCCGCCGGCCCCGATGGATGACCAGTTCCCGAAGCCGCAGTTGCCGGCGACGGTTGCGGACGAACCGGATGCCGAGCCCGTCCGCCTCGATGATCGCGTCGGCCATCAGAGTTCCTTGAGCACGGCGGGTTCGAGCCGGCGGAACGCCCACCAGCCGGCGACGAGCACCAGCACGCTGATGCCGATGGTGGTGACGAGCATCCGGGCGGCCGGAAACTCGTCCGGGTACCACACCGCGTGGTGCAGTTGGAAGATGCCGACCAGCGGGTTGAGTTCGTAGCCCACCTTGAGCCAGTCGGGCAGCCCCGAACTGCGGACCAGGCTCAACGGATAGATGATCGGCGTGGCGTAGAAAAGCACCCGGATCACCAGACGCATGAACCGCTCCACGTCCCGCATCAGCACGTTGCACGCCGACAGCAGCAGCGCGACTCCGATCAGCAGGGTGGCCTGCACCAGCACCGCGAGCGGCAGGGCCAGCAGCGACCAGCCCGGCTCGATCCGGCCGTGGGCGGCGTAGAAGATCGCGATGGCGGCCAGGATCGGTACGCCGGCGGCGTACTCGGCGAAGCGGCCGGCGACCCGGCCGATCGGGAACACCTGTCGGGGCAGGTTCATGGTGGTGATCAGCCGGGACTGGCCGGTCAGAGCGTTGGTCGCCTCGTTCAGCGCCGAGTTGGTCCACATCCAGGCGAAGATCCCGGTGATCAGGAAGAGGGGGTACGACCCGGCGGCGTCGCCCAGGTGACGGTTGGTGTCGCGGGAGTAGAGCACGCCGAAGACGAACCAGTAGATGGCTCCCATGCCCAGCGGTTCGATCAGCGACCAGAGGTAGCCCAGCGCCGACTGCTGGTACTTCACCGCGAGATCGCGCCGGACCAGGATGCGCAACGAGTTGCGGTGCGACCACAACGCCCCCACGCCAGAGGTCACCGCCGTCTCCTGCCTGCGCAACGGACGACAGGTTAACAGTGCACGACATCCGGCGAGCCGAAAGGCCCGCATTGATCATGCCACGTGCGGTGCCGCCCAGGCGTCGCGGGCTGGCCGCACGGGTAAGCACCTACGGGTCAGGGGAATGGCGTTCCTCCTCTGGACCGAGGGCGGAGTGGCCATCCGTTTCTAACGTTGACTACGACAAGCGGCGCACCGCCGCAGAGGGGAAGTGCCATGAGCCGCAAACTCGTCCGGCCCCGGCAGGGGCGCATGTTCGCCGGGGTCTGCGCCGGCCTGGCCCAGCGATTCGGAATTTCGGCCGGGATCGTCCGGCTGCTGTTCCTGCTGTCGCTGCTGCTGCCCGGCACCCAGGTGATCATCTATCTGGCGCTCTGGATCATCATGCCCAACGAGGACCGCTACCCCGTCGCCGGCTACTGACCACCCACAGCCGTCACCGGCAACTTCGGGAAAGTTGCTGCCTCCGGGCACCGGCAGACAGCACTCTCCCCGAAGTTGCCGAGCCGATCGGGCGGTGCGGGCGGGGCAAGCGGGGATGGCGAGGGCGGGGAGGGCGAGGGCGGCGGGGGCGGGTCAGGGCGCGACGTACGTGACGGTCACCCGCTCGTAGCCGAGCGAGCCGAGCAGCCCTTCGAGCATCTTGCGGGTGTTCTCCTCGGCCCGCGTGGCCAGGCCACTCTCCCGGGCAGCGGCGGTGATCCGATCCTCGGCCAACCGGTAGACCTGCTGCTGCCGGTTCGGGTCGCCACCGATCAGGTCGCCGACCCGGTTGAGCAGGCCGCGCTCCTCCGCGAAGACGTAGCTCTTGTCCAGGTCGAGATTGGTCTCGGCGAGCTGCGGCGCAGGCAGTTTGATCTCGACGGATTTGCCGTCCGCCGACGGCACGACCGCCCCCTCGGCGAGCGCGCCGAAGTCGACGTACGCCTCGACGCTGCCCGCGCCGACGAAGAGCGTCCGCTGGTTGAGCAGCCAGTCCGGCACGTGGCGCCGGTCGTTCTGCAGGTCGACGACGACCTGGAAGTTGCCTTCGGCGGCCACGTAGCGGCTGAGATCCCGCATCGACTCCAGCAGCGCGGGCTGGCTGCGATCGGTCTGCTCCTTGGTGAACGGGTTGCGGAACTGAGGCAGGATCCCGGCGGTCTGCACGCCGAGCAGCAGCACCACCGCCAACGCCGCCGCGCCGAGCACCCAGAGCAGGGCGCGCACCGCACCGCCGCCCGACGACGAGGGCGAGCCGTCCGACTGATCCGGGTGCAACTCGACCTCGGGATATGCGCTGGTGGGCTCGTTGATGCCGCCGTCGCGTGCCATCGCCCTCACCGTCCTCGTCAGACGCGTTGTCTGTTGATGACGGTAAGCCCCCGGTACGACAGCCGCTCGCCGAGTGGCACGGCTTCGCGTTTTCGCAGGTGAACCCTCAGGTGAAAGCGGCCACGCCGGTGAGCTTCTGCCCGATCACCAGTTGGTGGATCTCCGACGTGCCCTCGTAGGTCAGCACGCTCTCCAGGTTGTTGGCGTGCCGCATCACCGGATAGTCGCCGGAAACCCCGTTCGCCCCGAGGATGGTGCGGCACTGGCGGGCGATGGCCAGCGCCTCGCGTACGTTGTTGAGCTTGCCCACGCTGACCTGCTCGGGGCGCAACTGCCCGGCGTCGGCCAGCCGGCCGAGCCGCAACGCCAGCAGGTAGCCCTTGTTCCACTCGACCGTCAGGTCGGCGAGCTTGGCCTGGGTGAGCTGGAAGCCGGCCAGCGGCCGACCGAACTGGGTGCGGGTCCTCGCGTACGCCAGGGTGGTCTCCAGGCAGTCGCGGGCCGCGCCGAGCGCGCCCCAGACGATGCCGTGCCGGGCCTCGGTCAGGCAGCTCAGCGGCGCCTTCAGCCCGATCGCGTCGGGCAGTCGCGCGGCGGCCGGCAGCCGGACGTCGTCGAGCGAGATCTCGCCGGTCACCGAGGCGCGCAGTGACATCTTGCGGCCGATCTCGCGCGCCGTCACGCCGGGAGTGTCCATCGGTACGGCGAAGCCGCGCACGCCGTCGTCGGTGCGGGCCCAGATCACCGCCACGTCGGCAATCGACGCATTGGTGATCCACATCTTGCTGCCGGTCAGCACCCAGTCGTCGCCGTCGCGGCGCGCCCGGGTGGCCATCGACGCCGGGTCGGAGCCGTGTTCCGGCTCGGTCAGCCCGAAGCAGCCGATCGCCTCGCCGGTCGCCATCGCCGGCAACCAGCGCTGCTTCTGCTCCTCGCTGCCGTAGCGCCAGATCGCGTACATGGCCAGCGACCCCTGCACCGAGACCAGGGACCGGACGCCGGAATCGCCGGCCTCCAGTTCCAGGCAGGCCAGCCCGTACGCGACCGCCGACGAGCCCGCGCAGCCGTACCCGGACAGGTGCATGCCGAGCAGCCCCAGCTTGCCGAACTCGCGGGCCAACTCCCGGGCCGGCACCTGACCCGCCTCGTACCAGCCGGCGACGTGCGGGCGGACCCGGTCGTCCACCACCTGCCGCACGACGGCGCGGATTTGCCGCTCCTCATCGGTCAGCAACGAGTCCAGGTCGAGCAGGTCGATCGGGCTCGAGCTCACTCGACCGGCCCGGCGAGCACGAACACCCGTGCGTGGATCTGGTTTCGCTGCTGCAGTGCGGCGCGCAGCGCGCGGTGCAGGCCGTCCTCCAGGTAGAGGCCACCGTTCCACTGCACCACGTGCGGAAAGAGGTCGCCGTAGAAGGTGGAGTCCTCGGCGAGGAGCTTGTCCAGCGCCAGCTCACGCTTGGTGGTGATGAGCTGGTCCAGTCGCAGCGGGCGGGGTGGAATCTCCGCCCACTGCTTGAGGGTCAGATTGTGTTCCGGGTAGGGACGCCCGTCCCGGACCGCTCTGAAGATCACGACGGCACGCTCCCCTCCCCCTGGCCGGGACGAGCCGCGACACCGGGCCGGCTCGCGGCATGGCGCCGCGATCCGCAGCACCGATGACCTTGCCAGCGTAGCCGCACCCCGCACCCCACGTTCTGCTCCCTGATGCCAGTTTCGCTACCGGTCGTCCGGTAGCAACCGGACGAAACCCACCACTTCGGGTCAGCTCCACCGCCCTCGCCGGACAACCTCTTCCACCGGACGGCGCCCCCGGCGCAGTGATGGTGACCGGTGGTCGGGCGCACGGTAACCTACCGTGATCGCGCCGATCGGATCGTACGCCTCCGGCACGCCGAAAGCCGCGCGGTAGGACTCCAGCCGCTGCGGCGGGATGCCGAAGAAACAGGCGCCGAGCCCTTCGTCGACCGCGGTCAACATCATCAGCAGCGCGGCGAAGCCGGTGTCGACGTACCAGTACGGCACCGGCCAGCGTTCCGTCGACCGGTCCGCCCAGCCCTTGTCCGGTTCCGCGTAGCGCTCCAGGTAGGCCGAGCGGTTCGCGTGCGGCACCACGATCAGTGGGGCGCGGCGCATCCCGGCCAGCCAGCGCTCCCTCCCGCCCCCCTCCGGGGTGCTGGCCGCCCAGAAGCGTTCCCGGTCGGCCGGCTCCTCCAGCACCAGGAACCCCCAGCCCTGCGCGAAACCCGCCGACGGGGCCCGCACCGCGTGCTCCAGCAATCGCTGGACCACCTCCGGCGGGACCGGACGGTCCGGGTCGTAGTTGCGCACCATTCGGCGTCGCCGTACGACCTCCGCGAACTCCACGCTGTGCTCCTCACCCGCCCCCGGCAGACCCGGACCCACCGCCTGGTTGAGCCGGCACTCGACGGCTCAACCGCCGGGCCGGATGCCCCAGACGCCGCGCCAGGTCTCCCCCGGCGCCAGGACGATCAGATCCCGACCGGAGCGGAACGCGTCCGGCGGGCAGGTCATCGGCTCCACCGCGACCGACCGGCGGTACCGCTCACCGGGCTGCGTGTCACCGGTGTAGATCTGCCACCAGCCGAACTGCGCATCGGCCCAGATCCGCAGCCCGCCCGTGCCGTCCGGGCCGGTGAGGGTCACCGCCGAGCCCTCGTCGGCGTCCCGCACCACCTGCCCGAAGGCGTGATCGAGCACCGCGTCGCCGATGCGGCGCGGCTCAGTGTAGTCGTACTCGGTGCCGGCGACCCGGGTCACGCCGACCGGCAACAGCCGGCTGTCCACCACCATCCGGGTCTGTGCGGGTACCCGCAGCGCAATGTCCTCCACCGCCACCCCGGGCAGGCGCAGGTACGGGTGTACGGAGAAGCCGAACGGCGCCGGCTCGACACCGACGTTCGTCACCTCGTGCTCGCCCCGCAGCCCGTCCGCCGCCACGCTCCACCGGGTACGCAGCCGCAACGGCCACGGGTAACCCGGCTGCGGCAGCAGGTCGTAGCCGATCGTGACCTCGTCCGGCCGCTGCTCGATCAGCTGCCACGACGCCCAGTTCACCAGGCCGTGCAGGGCGGTGTACCGCTCCGGCTCGGTGATGTTGAGCTGTAGCGAACGCCCGCCGAAGGTGTAGACGCCGTCGCGGATCCGGTTCGGCCAGGGCGCCAGCACCTGACCGGCCGAACCGGGGCACATCTCGTCGGTGGCGTACCCGTCGAGGTGCTCGACACCGTCCTGCCGGTAGGTGCGCAGTCCGCCACCCACCTCGACGATCACCGCCTCGTGGCCGGCGGCGGAAATGGTCCACTGTGCCCCGGACAGGGGACGCGGCTCGCGGGTTTCCATGTCGCCAGACCCTAGCCGTCAGGTGCGGCTGTCCGCTCGCCGCGGTCGGCGATCGCCGGAAACGTCATCCCCGCTGGACCCGGTCTGCGTGCGGTAGCGGGCCAGCGCCGGGAACGCCACGGCGAGCAGCACCGCGAGCGCCGCGGCCGCCAGACCGCCACCGACCCAGGCCACCCCGCTGCCGAGGCCGGCCCCCGTCACGCCGGCCCGCAGGTCGCCCAGGCGCGGCCCGCCAGCCACCACGACCGTGTTGACTCCCTGGAGCCGCCCACGCATCCGGTCCGGCGCGTAGACGATCAGCATCGACTGCCGCACCACTGAACTGACCAGGTCTGCCGCCCCGGCCAGCACCAGCAGCGCGACGACCAGCCAGAGGTGCCGGGCCAGCCCGGCCAGCGCCACCGCGACGCCCCAGCCGACGACGGCCAGCACCAGCACCAGCCCCTGCCGGCTGACCCGGCCGATCCAGCCGGACAGCAGCCCGGCGAGCAGCGAGCCGATCGCGATCGAGCTGTACAGCCAGCCCACCGCCGCGCCGCCGCCGAACCGTTCGGTCGCCACCTCGGGAAAGAGCGCCCGAGGAAAGGCGAACACCATCGCGATCAGGTCGATAGCGAAGGAGAGCAACAGCACCGGAGCGCCTGCCAGGTAGCGCACGCCGTCGACGATGCTGCGCAGCCCGGCCTGCCGGGGCTCGCCGTCCGGGTCCGGCTCGGGCGGCATGGCGGGCAGCCGCAGCGCCGCCCAGACCAGGGCCACGAGCAGCATGGCGTCCAGCCCGTACGCGACCGGCAGCGCGACCCGGAGCTCGAAGGCGGCGAGGATCAAACCGGCGGCCAGCGGACCGAGCACCGAGGTGGCCATCGCCGTGGTGAAGTTCAGCGTGGTGGCGGCGGGCACCAACTCGGCCGGGACCAGCCGGCCGACCAGCGCGGCGCGGGCCGGACTGGCGATCGCGAACGACACCGAGCTCAGCGCCACCAGGGCCAGCAGCAGCACCGGGCTGCCGACGCCCAGCAGGGCCTGCGCCAGCAGCCCCAGCACGGAGACCCAGAGCAGCACCGAACCGCCCAGCAGCACCCGGCGCCGGTCTGCGGCGTCGGCCACCGCACCGCCCCACAATCCGAAAACCAGCAGCGGTACGAAGGCGGCGACGCCGAGCAACCCCACCCAGAGCGAGTCCTTGGTCAGCGCGTACATCTCCACCGGTACGGCGACCGCGGTGAACTGGAAGCCGAACATCGCGATGCCGTTGCCGAGCCACAGCCGCCGGTACGCCGGCACCCGCAGCGGACGCAGGTCGATCGCCCAGCGGCGCTGCTCGCGCGGCCGGGTGGTGTCGGTCGCGGTCACGGAGCCAGCCGCTCCACGGCCCAGCCGCCGTCGGTACGGCGGAAACGCAGCCGGTCGTGCAGCCGGCTGGCCCTGCCCTGCCAGAACTCGACCGACTCGGGCCGCACCCGCAGCCCGCCCCAGTGCGCGGGGGCGGGGATGGGGTCCACGTCGGCGAAGCGCTCCGCCGCCGCGCGGTAGGCGTCGTCCAGCGCGGCCCGGTCCGGCAGCACCGACGACTGGGCGCTGGCCCACGCGCCCAACTGGGAGCCGCGCGGCCGGCTGGCGAAGTACGCCTCGGTCTCCGCCCGCCCGACCGGCTCCACCGAGCCGGCGACGATCACCTGCCGCTGCATCGGGAACCAGGGGAAGACCAGGCTGGCGTGCGGGTTGGCGAGGGCGTCGGCTCCTTTGCGGGACCGGTAGTTGGTGAAGAAGACGAAGCCCTCCGGGTCGTACCCCTTGAGCAGCACGGTCCGCGCGCTCGGCCGCCCGGCGGCGTCGGCGGTGCCCGCCACCATGGCGTTCGGCTCGGGCAGCCCGGCAGCCACCGCCTCGGCGAACCAGCGGTCGAACTGGGTGTGCCAGTCATCCGCCAGGTCGGCCTCGATCAGCCCGGCCCCGGCGGCGTACTCGTGGCGCATTCCCGCTGGCAGCGGTGTGTCCCCCGTCACGTACCCTCCCCTGCGCACCAGGCCGACGCCGGCCCGACCAGCATGTACGGTCCAGTCTTGCCGAACGGGCGACGACCCACGGGTCCGGGGATGTCGTGTGCAGCACATCGACGGCGTCTCGCGTACCCGATCACCAGCGGGCAAGATGTCACGAACACATCCCTGAGGGTCGCCTAAGGCGCTCACCCGGCCGGGGCCGGGACACCGAGCCCGGGCGGGCGCACCGACGACACACCAGGAGTAGTGAGATGGCCGATTTCAAACCCGGACTTGAGGGCGTCGTAGCGTTCGAAACCAAGATCGCCGAGCCCGACCGCGAGGGTGGCGCGCTGCGCTATCGCGGGGTCGACATCGAGGACCTGATCGGTCAAGTCTCCTTCGGCAACGTCTGGGCGCTGCTGGTCGACGGCCGGTTCGGCCCCGGCCTACCGCCGGCCGAGCCGTTCCCGGTGCCCGTGCACTCCGGCGACATCCGGGTCGACGTACAGTCCGCCGTGGCGATGCTCGCCCCGTACTGGGGATTGCAGCAGATGCTGGACATCTCCGACGAGCAGGCCCGCGAGGACCTGGCCCGGGTGTCGGTCACCGCGCTCTCCTTCGTCGCCCAGTCCGCCCGCGGTCTCGGGCTGCCGGCGGTGCCGCAGAAGGAGATCGACAAGGCCTCGACAGTGGTCGAGCGCTTCATGAAGCGGTGGCGCGGCGAGCCCGACCCGCGGCACGTCAAGGCCGTGGACGCGTACTTCATCTCGGCGGCCGAGCACGGCCTGAACGCCTCCACCTTCACCGCCCGGATCGTCGCCTCCACCGGCGCCGACTCCGCCGCCTGCATCTCCTCCGGCATCGGCGCACTCTCCGGCCCGCTGCACGGCGGTGCGCCGTCGCGGGTGCTGAGCATGCTGGAGGCGGTCGAGCGCAGCGGCGACGCCGAGAGCTACGTCAAGGGCGTGCTCGACCGGGGCGAGCGGCTGATGGGCTTCGGCCACCGGGTGTACCGGGCCGAGGACCCGCGCGCCCGGGTACTCCGCCGCACCGCCAAGGAACTGGGCGCGCCGCGGTTCGAGGTCGCCGAGGCGCTGGAGAAGGCCGCCCTGACCGAGTTGCAGGCCCGCCGGCCGGACCGGGTGCTCGCCACCAACGTCGAGTTCTGGTCCGCCGTGGTGCTCGACTTCGCCGAGGTGCCGGCACACATGTTCACCTCCATGTTCACCTGCGCCCGGATGGGCGGTTGGAGTGCGCACATCCTGGAGCAGAAGAAGCTCAAGCGCCTCGTCCGCCCCTCCGCCCGCTACGTCGGCCCGGGCCCCCGCAAGCCGCACGAGGTCGACGGCTGGGACACCCTCCCCCACAGCGCCTGAGGTGTAAGGAAGGGCACCTTATTAACGCCTCATGCATAGGAAGGTGCCCTTCTTAACACTCAGCCTGCCCTGCTGGGCGCCGACGTCCGGTCAGATCGGGGCCGGGGCGGGGTGGGGAAGGTGCGGCTGTGGTGGATACCTCATGGTTCGGCGTGGGACAAGGGGCCGGTCAGGCCACCGCTGGTGCGAGGATGAGAATCGGCAGTGTTGCCGGACCGGGGCCCGAATTTCGACCGAGCCGTGCGGGCCACGCATGGCGTCGCCGATCCGCACCGGCGTGACCGGGCCCGCCCCCGCCCATTCGGAAGGATCTTCAAGATCGTGGCTGACGCACCGACCATCCGGATTCCCGACGAGATCAAGCCCGCCGACGGCCGATTCGGCTGCGGGCCGTCCAAGGTCCGTCCGGCCGCGGTCTCCGCGCTCGCCGAGGTGGCGACCAGCTACCTGGGCACCTCGCACCGGCAGAAGACCGTCCGCGACCAGGTGGCTCGGCTGCGCTCCGGCATCGCCGAGTTCTTCTCCCTCCCCGAGGGCTACGAGGTGATCATCGGCAACGGTGGCACCACCGCGTTCTGGGAGGTCGCCACGTTCGGCCTGGTCCGCGACCGGGCCCAGTTCGCCAGCTTCGGCGAGTTCGGTGCCAAGTTCGCCAGGGCCGTCAAGGACGCGCCCTTCCTCGGCGAGCCCACGATCCGCAAGTCGGACGCGGGCAGCGCGCCGACCCTGGTCGCCGAGGCGGGCGTGGACGTCTACGCCACTCCGCACAACGAGACCTCGACCGGCGTGGCGGTGCCGATCAGCCGGGTGGCCGGCGCCGACCCGGGCTCGCTGCTGCTGGTCGACGCCACCTCCGGCGCCGGCGGGCTGGAGGTCAACGTCAGCGAGACCGACGTCTACTACTTCGCCCCGCAGAAGTGCTTCGGCTCCGACGGTGGACTCTGGCTGGCCCTGATGTCGCCGGCCGCGCTGGAGCGGGCCGCCGAGATCAAGGCGTCGGGTCGGTACATCCCGGCCTTCCTCGACCTGGTCACCGCGATCGACAACTCGCGGCTGGAGCAGACGTACAACACCCCGGCGCTGGCCACCATCTTCCTCGCCGCCGAGCAGACGGACTGGATGAACTCCCAGGGCGGGTTGGCCTGGGCGGCCAAGCGCACGGCCGAGAGCGCCGCAATCGTGTACGGCTGGGCCGAGCGCTCCTCCGTCGCCACGCCGTTCGTCACCGACCCGGTGCTGCGCTCCAACGTGGTCGCCACCATCGACTTCGCCGACGGGGTGGACGCCACCGCGATCGCCAAGGCGCTGCGCGCCAACGGCATCGTGGACACCGAGCCGTACCGCAAGCTGGGCCGCAACCAGCTGCGGATCGCGCTCTTCCCAGCCGTCGAGCCCGCCGACGTGGAGGCGCTGACGGCGTCCATCGACTACGTCGTCGAGCGGCTGTAACCGGTCCACGACGTACGGCCATGGGCCCGGCCGCCCAACTCAGGGCGGCCGGGCACGGCTGAGCCGTCGGACAGCGGCGGAGCAGCCCGGATCTGCCCATCCGCCGGGCGTGGCGTCTCCCACCTGGCAGCGAATGGGCGTACGGTGGTACGCAACGCCCGGGTGGCCGGCTCGTGGCGTACGGCCAGCGAAGCGGGACGGAGGCAACGCGATGCGCCCAGTACGCTTCGTCGCCCTCTCCGAGGACGGCCAGGCCCTGGTGCTCGCCGACGAGGTCGGGCGACTGCTCGCCCTGCCCATAGACGAGCGTGTCGCCGGAGCACTGCACGCCGAGCCGGGCGCACCCGCGCTCGCGGTGGCTTCCACCGCCGATCCGGTGCCGTCGCTGTCGCCACGGGACATCCAGGCTCGGATCCGCGCCGGTGAGTCCGCCGAGGACGTCGCCCGCATCGCGGGCGTTCCGGTCGACCGGGTGCTCCGCTATGCCGGGCCGGTGCTCCAGGAGCGGGCGATGCTCGCTCAGCACGCCCGCCGCACCCGGCTGAAGGGCGCCGAGAAGCCGACGCCGCTCGCCGAGGTGGTCAACGGCCGGCTCGCGCAGCACGGGATCGACACCGAGAAGATTTCCTGGGACGCGTGGCGCCGCGACGACGGCACCTGGCGGATCGTCGCCACCTGGCCGTCCGGGAAGGCCACCGCGCAGGCGGCCTGGGATCTGGACAAGACCCGCCAGTCGGTGACCCCGCACGACGACATGGCACAGTACCTCTGCGCCGAGCGCCCGACCCCGATTCTGGGTCAGGACCCGGCGCCGGAGCGGAGCGGTCACGCCCTGCCCACTCCGTCGCGCGGCGAGCCGAGCCGGGGCGGGCACGGGTTGCCCGCGCCCGCCGACCCGAGCCGGTCGGGCCGTGACCCGATCCGGGCCGGCCGGGACGCCCTGCTCGCCTCGCTCGACCGGCCGCTCGGCTCGACCTCGGGCCGCAGTCTCGAGCCCCGGTCGCCGGCCGCGCTGGCCGGGTCGGACTCGCCCCGGCAGCGGGCCGTCAGCGGCGGGGCAGCCGCGCTGCTCGGCGGTGGTCAGGGCTCGGCGTTCGACGACGACTCCGACGCGCCGAAGGAGGTTCCGGCCGTACCCTCGCTCGCCGTGCTCCGACCGCGCCGACAGGGCGCGACTGCGTCCGAGACGTCCGACGCCTCCGGCAAGCCGCGCAAGCGGCTGCCCAGTTGGGATGATGTTCTCTTCGGCAGCGGCCCCGCAGCCCGCGAGTCCTCCTAAACTCGGGAGTAGACCCCTTCTCCCTCCCGATTAGGCTCGCTCCGCGCAGCGGAGCGAGATGCGGGTGGCGAACACCGTGGTGGCGCACCTTGCCCTCGCCTCGTGAAGGACTAACCGCACCGCTCTCCGCCCACCGCACCAACACGCCCCGGCTGTCGCCGCACCCTACCCCGCCCTGCCCCGGCCGCCGATCTGCCCGTTAGACCGAGCCACCGCGCCCGATATACCCCAAAGATCACCCTATCTCGGTGGATCTTGGACTCGGAAGGCCCCTCTGGGGGCAGAAAGCGTCCAAGATTGCCTGCCGGGAGCGATCTGGCCAGGGGATGGGCGCGGGGTGAGCCGCTGCCCGCGAGGCGCCCCGGAGGAGACCGGCGATCTGACCGGTAAGCAGACCCACTATGCGCCGATCCTGCCCCGCTTTCACGCCTGCGAGGCCGTCCCCCTCAAGGAGATCGGCGATCTTGCACTTTCTGCCGGGGCGAAAGCCCTGTAAAGGACCTATCGGCGACCGAAAG
>NZ_BOPC01000104.1 GCF_016863555.1 Micromonospora qiuiae
GGGGCGGGGCGGGGCGGGGCGGGGCGGGGCGAGGGTGGGGCGAGGGTGGGCCGGGGGCGAGGGCGGGGGGTGGGGTGTGTGGGAGGTTGAGGGGTGGGTGGAGTGGGAGGCGGGGTGGGAGGGGTGGGGGCGTTAGGGTGGCGGGGTTACGTAGACGAAGCGAGGGAGCCATCGTGCGGCCTGGTGGACAGCCGAACATGCAGCAGATGCTGAAGCAGGCGCAGAAGATGCAGCAGCAGATCGCCAAGGCGCAGGCCGAGTTGGCCGAGGCTGAGGTGACCGGCACCGCCGGCGGTGGTCTGGTAACCGCGACGGTCTCCGGCGCCGGCGAGGTCAAGAGCCTCAAGATCGACCCGAAGGCGGTCGACCCGGACGACGTGGAAACCCTGGAGGATCTGGTCGTCGCGGCCCTGCACAACGCCACCGAGGCGGCCCGCGAGCTGACCGAGCAGAAGATGGGCCCGGTCGCGGGCGGGATGGGCGGCCTCGGCCTGCCCGGGTTCTGAGCGGCAGATGTACGAGGGTGCCATCCAGGACCTGATCGACGAGCTTGGCCGGCTGCCGGGGGTGGGTCCGAAGAGCGCCCAGCGGATCGCCTTTCACGTGCTGTCCGCCGACCCGGCCGACGTGAACCGGTTGGCCGGGGCGCTGCGCAAGGTCAAGGAGCTGGTGCGGTTCTGCACCAGCTGCTACAACGTCGCCGAGTCCGACCAGTGCCGGATCTGCCGCGACCCGCGCCGCAGCGAAGAGGTGATCTGCGTGGTCGAGGAGCCGAAGGATGTGGTCGCGATCGAGCGGACCGGCGAGTTCCGCGGGCGCTACCACGTGCTCGGCGGGGCGATCAACCCGCTGGAAGGCGTCGGGCCGGACAATCTCCGTATCCGGGAGTTGCTGGCCCGCCTCGGCGGTGGCACCGTCCGCGAGCTGATCCTGGCCACCGACCCGAACACCGAGGGCGAGGCGACCGCCACCTATCTCGCGCTGATGGTGAAGCCGATGGGTATCGCCGTGACCCGACTGGCCAGCGGGCTGCCGGTCGGGGGCGACCTGGAGTACGCCGACGAGATCACTCTTGGCCGGGCCTTCGAAGGCCGTCGCGCCGTCTGACGACCCGCCTCGTGGCGGGCGATGAACACCGATCGCCCGTCACGTGAGGAGGCCGAGGTGCGGCAGGAACCGGACAACGGCCGTGGACGCCGTCGGTGCTGGCTGCCCTGCTGGTCGGTCGAAAGCCACGGTCCGTGGCCGGATGCACTCCTGCAACTGTGTCGCCGGCTCGATTTCCGGGCCCTTGGTACGGCCGTGGCCGGCTTCGAGGTGGTGCGCCTGCCCGTCGGCCCGCCCGCGCCGCCGACGACTTCGTGAGTCGATCCCTCCGGCGGGCGAGAGGTGTGACAGCGGCTCCGGACGACAGACGGGCGGGAGGTGTGACAGCGGCTCCGGCCGACCGGACGACAGATGTAACAGAATGATATCGATTAGAAGTGCTGATTTGTGCTGCTTGTCCTATAGACCAACGCTCCCCGTTGCGAGGGCCGGTCGTTAAGGACACGATCCGGTACCAAGAGCTTCCCGCGCCGTTCCGGGCCGGTCCTAACGGGAGCTAAGGTCACCGCCATCGGTGACCCTGTCACCACGTTGTCCGTACCCCATAGGACGAGGTGAAGCACCATGCGTGCATCCAGGCCGAAGGCCGCTATCGCGGCCGTGGCGGCCGCGGCCCTCGCGGTAGCAGGCTGTGCCGAAAGCGACCGCGGAGGATCCGGCGGTAGTAGCAAGGACACCCTCGTCTTCGGCGTTGCCGGAGACCCGAAGGTGCTCGACCCCAGCTTCGCCAGCGACGGCGAGTCGCTGCGCGTGGCCCGTCAGGTGTTCGAGACCCTGGTCCGCCCGGAAGATGGTGGCACCAAGGTCAGCCCCGGCCTCGCCGAGTCCTGGGAGCCGGACGCCGCGGGCACGACCTGGACGTTCAAGTTGCGTTCCGGTGTGAAGTTCCACGACGGCACGGACTTCAACGCCGAGGCGGTCTGCGTCAACTTCAACCGCTGGTACAACGCCAAGGGCCTCATGCAGAGCCCGGACGTGACCGCGTACTGGCAGGACGTCATGGGTGGCTTCGCCGCCAATGAGGACGACACTCTCCCGCCGAGCCTCTTCAAGTCCTGCACCGCCACCGACGCCACCACCGTCGCCCTGGCCTTCACCCGGGTCTCCAGCAAGATCCCGGCCGCCCTGATGCTGCCGTCCTTCGGCATCCACAGCCCCAAGGCGCTGCAGGAGTACGACGCCAGCAACGTCAGCGGTAGCGCGGACGACATCAAGTACCCCGTGTACGCGATCGAGCACCCGACCGGCACCGGTCCGTTCAAGTTCAAGTCCTGGGACGTCCCCAACAAGACGCTGACCCTGGAGCGGAACGAGGACTACTGGGGCGAGAAGGCGAAGCTGAAGAGCCTGATCTTCAAGACCATCTCGGACGAGAACGCCCGTAAGCAGGAGCTGCGCTCCGGCGGCATCCAGGGCTACGACCTGGTCGGCCCGGCCGACGTCGAGCCGCTGAAGAACGAGGGCTTCAACGTCCTCACCCGCCCGGCCTTCAACATCCTCTACCTGGCCATCAACCAGAAGGGAAACCCGAAGCTGGCCGACCTGAAGGTCCGGCAGGCGATCGCCCACGCGATCAACCGTCAGGCCCTGGTCGACTCGAAGCTGCCCCCGGGCGCCCAGGTCGCGGTGAACTTCTTCCCTGACACCGTAGAGGGCTGGAACGGCGACGTCACCAAGTACGAGTACGACGTCGACAAGGCCAAGGCGCTGCTGGCCGAGGCGGGCGCGTCGAACCTGACCCTGCGCTTCCACTACCCGACCGAGGTCACCCGGCCGTACATGCCGAACCCGAAGGATCTGTTCGAGCTGCTCTCGGCGGACCTGCAGGCGGCCGGCATCAAGATCGAGGCGATTCCGCTGAAGTGGAGCCCCGACTTCCTCAACGCCACCACTTCCGGTAACAAGCACGACCTGCACTTCCTCGGGTGGACCGGTGACTACGGCGACGGCTACAACTTCATCGGCACCTTCTTCGACCGCCAGAAGGACGAGTGGGGCTTCAACAACCCCGCCCTGTTCGAGAAGTTCAAGCAGGCGGACACCACACCGGACCCGGCGGCCCGGGTGGCGCTCTACAAGGAGCTGAACGCCGACATCATGGACTTCCTGCCGGGCGTTCCGATCTCGCACTCGCCACCGGCGATCGTGTTCGGCAAGGACGTGACCGGGGTCAAGGCGAGCCCGCTCACCGACGAGCGGTTCTCCACCGCCGAGTTCAAGTCCTGATCTGACGCACCGACCGCGGGCGGACGCTGTTACCCACAGCGTCCGCCCGCGATCCCCTGCACACCCTCGAGGCCGCCGTGATCCGGTTCATCGTCAGACGCCTGCTTCAGCTGATACCCACGCTGTTCGGGCTCTCCCTCCTGTTGTTCATCTGGCTCCGCCGGCTGCCCGGCGGCCCCGAGACCGCCATTCTCGGCGAGCGGGGTACGCCCGAGATGCGCGCCGCGATCCGCCACAACCTCGGCCTCGACGAGCCGATCCTGATTCAGTACGGCCGGTTCATCCGGCGGATGATCAGGCTCGACCTGGGCACGTCCATCGCGACCAAGCGCGAGGTGACCACCGAGTTCCTTCAGCGCTTCCCCGGCACCGTCGAGTTGACCGTCACCGCGATGGTGATCGCGGTCGGCATCGGCATCCCGCTGGGTTACCTGGCCGCCCGCCGTCGTGGCCGGTTGCTGGATCACCTCTCGGTCGGCGGCTCGCTGGTCGGCATCTGCATCCCGGTCTTCTTCCTGGCGTACATCCTCAAGGCGATTTTTTCGGAGAACCTGGGCTGGTTCCCCTCCAGCGGCCGGCAGGACCCGACCATCGGCGCGACCCGGATCACCAACTTCTTCGTCCTGGACGGACTGATGACCCGGGAGTGGGACGCCGCCGCCGACGCGCTCTGGCATCTCGTGCTGCCCGGTCTGGCGCTGGCGAGCATTCCGCTGGCGATCATCGTACGGATCACCCGGGCCAGCGTGCTGGAGGTGCTCAACGAGGACTTCGTCCGTACCGCGGAGGCCAAGGGCCTGACGGAGAACGTGGTCCGTCGCCGGCACGTGCTGCGCAACGCGATGCTGCCGGTGGCGACGTCGATCGGTCTGCTCACCGGCGGTCTGCTCTCCGGCGCGGTGCTCACCGAGACCGTCTTCGCGTTCAGCGGGATCGGTGCCTTCCTTGCCGATTCCATCAGCCAGCGCGACTACCCGGTCCTGATGGGCTTCATCATGATCATCGCGGTGGTCTACGTGCTGGTTAACCTGATCGTGGACCTCTCCTACAGCCTGATCGACCCGAGGGTGAGGGTCCGATGACGATCATCAGCGGGAAGAAGCGCGAGAAGATCGACCGCCTCGCCGAACTCGCCGCGCGCGAGGAGGAGCGGGGCGTCAGCCTCTGGCAGGACGCCTTCCGGCGGCTTCGGCGCAACCCCGCGGCCATCGTCGGCGCGGTCATCCTGACCATCTTCGTGCTGGTCGCCATCGTGGGACCGTTCTTCGTGCCGTACGGCCCGACGGACACGATGGGCATCCGCGAAGGTGTCGTCCGGGTCGGGCAGGGCCTGATCCCAGGCCACTCCGCCGAGCACTGGCTCGGCTACGACCACCAGGGCCGGGACGTCTTCAGCCGCATGATCGTCGGAGCCCGGCAGACCCTGCTGGTCGGCGTGGTGGCCACCCTGATCGGTCTGGCCGTCGGTGTTCTGATCGGCGGCGTCGCCGGTGCCGCCGCCGGCCTCGGCGGCCGTTTGGGCCGCTGGGTGGACACCACCCTGATGCGGATCATCGACATGCTGCTGGCGATGCCCGGCCTGCTGCTCGCGGTCAGTATCGCCGCGCTGCTCGGGCCGAGCCTGACCACCGTGATGATCGCGGTCGGCTTGGTCTCGGTGCCGGTCTTCGCCCGGCTGCTGCGCGGCTCGATGATCGGCCAGTCCAACAGCGACTACGTGCTGGCGGCCACCTCGCTCGGGGTACGCAAGTCGAAGATCGCGCTGGCTCACGTGCTGCCGAACTCGATCGCTCCGGTCATCGTGCAGGCCACGCTGACGTTGGCCACCGCGATCATCGAGGCCGCCGCGCTGTCGTACCTCGGTCTGGGCAACCCCGACTCGGCCGTACCCGAGTGGGGCGTGATGCTGGCCGACGCGCAGCCGTGGCTCGGCATCCGACCCGCGCTGGCCATCTACCCGGCGGTCGGGATCATCATCACCGCGCTGGGCTTCACGCTGCTGGGCGAGGCGATGCGCGAGGCCCTCGACCCGAAGCTGCGGAAGTAGGTACCCGATATGTGTGAAGCGCGAGGAGTGAGCTTGCGAGCCCCGCAGGCGCGAACCAGGGGTCGCCGGTGTGCAGCGCGAGGAGTGAGCTTGCGAGCCCGGCAGTCGCGAACGGAGAGTCGGTAGTGGCACTGCTTGAAGTGGACGACCTCTCCGTCACCTTCGCTCGACGCGGTCAACGCGCCGTGCGCGCCGTCGACGGGGTCTCGTTCTCGGTGGACGCCGGCGAGGTGGTCGGCCTGGTCGGCGAATCCGGCTGCGGCAAGTCGGTGACCTCGCTGGCCATCATGGGACTGCTGCCGAAGCAGCCCGGCCTGCGGGTGGGTGGCAGGGCGGTCTTCGACGGCACCGACCTGCTTCAGCTCGACGACCGCTCGCGGCGGGACATCCGGGGCCGGGACATCGCGATGATCTTCCAGGACCCGCTGTCGTCGCTCAACCCGGTGCTTCCGATCGGCCTTCAGGTGACCGAGGTGCTGACCCGGCACCGTGGCATGAAGGGCGACGCGGCGGCGAAGGAGGCGGCCCGGCTGCTCGACCGGGTCGGCATTCCCGACCCGAAGCGCCGGCTCAAGGAGTACCCGCACCAACTCTCCGGCGGGATGCGCCAGCGCGCCCTGATCGCCATGGCGGTGGCCTGCCAGCCTCGGCTGCTGATCGCCGACGAACCCACCACGGCGCTGGACGTCACCATTCAGGCACAGATCCTGGAACTGCTGAAGGACCTGGTCCGCGACTCCGGAACCGCGCTGGTGATGATCACGCACGATCTGGGCGTGGTGGCCGGCATGTGCGACTCGATCAACGTGCTGTACGGCGGCCGGGTGGTGGAGACGGCACGGCGGCGCCCGCTGTTCCGCGAGCCGAGGCACCCGTACACCGTGGGGTTGCTCGGCTCGGTGCCGCGCCTGGACGCGGGGCGCGGCGAGCGGCTCAACCCCATCCCCGGCTCGGTGCGTGACCTGTTGCCCTGGCCGGACGGCTGCGCCTTCGCGCCGCGCTGTAGCCGACGGGTGGACGCCTGCGTGGGCGAACCGCCGCAGCTGGTGCTCGCCCACGACGGCCGCAGCTACCGCTGCGTCAACCCGGCCCCGGTGCCCGCGCCGCGCGAGGAGGAGAAGCGATGACCGACAGCGACATCCTCGTCGAGGTACGGGACCTGAAGGTGCACTTCCCGATCAAGCGGGGAGTGCTGTTCGACCGTACGGTCGGCCACGTCAAGGCGGTCGACGGGGTGAGCTTGAGTATCGGGCGCGGCAGAACGTATGGCCTGGTGGGTGAGTCGGGTTGCGGCAAGTCCACACTTGGGCGGGCGTTGCTCCAGCTCACTCCGCCCACGACCGGTGAGGTGAGCTTCGACGGCGTGGAACTGACCACGCTGCCGCCGGGCAAGCTGCGCGCGATGCGCAAGCGGATGCAGATGATTTTCCAGGATCCGATGTCCAGCCTCGACCCGCGGCAGAACGTCGAGTCGATCCTCACCGAGGGCCTGCAGACGCACGGCATCGGCGGCAACCGGGACGAGCGCCGGAAGATCATCGCCGAGACGCTGGACAAGGTGGGTCTGCCCCGATGGGCGCTCTCCCGCTATCCGCACGAGTTCTCCGGCGGCCAGCGGCAGCGCATCGGCATCGCCCGCGCACTGGTGCTGGGGCCTGAGCTGATCGTCGCCGACGAACCGGTCTCCGCCCTGGACGTGTCGATCCAGGCCCAGGTGATCAATCTGCTCGACGAGCTACAGGACAACCTCGGCCTGACCTACCTCGTGATCGCGCACGACCTCGCGGTGGTCCGGCACATCTCCGACACCGTCGGCGTGATGTATCTGGGTGGGCTGGTCGAGGAGGCGCCGAGCGACCGCCTCTACCGGGAGCCGTTGCATCCGTACACCCGGGCGTTGATGTCGGCGGTGCCGGTGCCGGACCCGGATGTGGAGGACCGACGGGAGCGCATTCTGCTCGCCGGAGACCTGCCCTCACCGGCCAACCCGCCGTCGGGATGCCGATTCCACACCCGGTGCCCGTGGGCGCAGCCGACCCGCTGCGCCGACGAGCGGCCGGCGCTGCGGGAGGTCGGCGGCAGCCGGGTCGCCTGCCACTACGCCGAGCAGATCGCCGGCGGCGAGCTGCGCCCGCACAAGGTGCAGGTGGAGATCGTCCGCCCGGAGGGCGAGGGCGAGAAACCCGGCGTGGTTTCCGCCCCCACCGAACCCGGCTCCTTCGTGTAAGAAAGGGCACCTTATTAACGCCTGCGGTAGAGGAAGGGCCCCCTTTTAACACACGTACCGCCGACGCCCAGGAAAAATGCTCAGCCCTCGGGGCGGTTCAGCAGGCCCACCGCGATGGTGTGCACCGCGTCCAGTCCGGCGGGGTCACTGAGCGACGCCGTGCCGCCGGTCACTACGTACCACTCGTCGGCGTCCTTGTATTGCACGCGGAGAGTGACCTGGCCGTCGGCGAATTCGGTGCGCAGCGTCAGCTCGCCGGTGACCACGCCGACCTCGTCGGTCATCACTCCGCCCGGCCCAGGCACGATGTCGGTGGTCCGGCTCTGCGAACCGGTGGCACCCCCGGCGTCGGCCGTCATCCCGGCACCCGGCACCTCCACCTCGTTGGCGGCGGCGCCGTCGGCGATCATTCCGGCCGTGGCGGGGCCGGGCGGGCTGCCGGTCGCCGCCGCGGCCTGCTCCCCGTCGGCGTCCGGCGCCTGCTCGGGCGCGGGCGTGCCGTCAGGTCCGGTTACGGCTTGCTCTCCCATGTGCAGCCCTCCAACATGTCGGTCAGCGCGGCCTTCTCGGCGTTGGTCACCGTCAGCTGCCAGTGATGCTTCACCGCCACCCAGTCGCCGGCATACTGGCACCAGTATGAGCGGTTCGGTGGTTTCCACTGGGACGGATCCTGATCACCCTTTGCCCGATTGGAGGACGCGGAAACCGCGAAGAGCTGCGGCCGGTCCAGGTCGTTGGCGAAGTCACCACGCTTCGAGTCGTCCCACTCGTCGGCACCCGAGCGCCAGGCGTTGGCGAGCGGAACCATGTGGTCGATATCCACGCTGGACGGGTCAGTGAAGCTGCGTCCGTCGTAGACGCTCTCCCACCGGCCGCCCACCACGTTGCAGCCGGAGTGCTTGATGTCCTTGCCATCGCGCTCCAACACGGTGTCCCGCACGTCGCAGTTCTTGCCGGTCTTGCGCCAGTGCGGGAACCGGCTGCGGCTGTAGCCGCGCATCGATCCGGCCTCGGCTACGGTGAGCTGAGAGAGCATCTGGGTGGCGGAGCCGCCGCCGCTGGGCGACGGCTCCGGCTCCTCTTCCAAGGGGACGCAACCGGCCACGCCGAGGGCCAGCGCCGCGACAAGCGCGAGCGCCCCCAGGGCGCGTGGTCCTGATCTGGTACGCAAAGACGACACCTCTCCAGCTTGCGGGCTTGCGGCGATCCCGCACAGTACCCGGGCGAGGTTTCGGCGTTTCGTGGTGTCCGGCACATGCCGCACGGCAGATTGGAAACCATGTCCGAACGAGCCTCCGCTGTCCGGATGGGAACCGCCGCCGGGCGTGGCACACTGGCCGCCGCCGTACTCGCCTCCGGCATGGTCTTCCTGGACAGCACCGTGGTCAACGTGGCGCTGCCCCGACTCGGCGCCGAGCTCGGCGCCTCCGTCGCAGGCCTACAGTGGACGGTCAACGGCTACCTGCTCACGCTCGCGGCGTTCGTGCTGCTCGGCGGAGCGCTCGGCGACCGCTTCGGCCGACGGCGGATCTTCCTGATCGGAGTCGTCTGGTTCACGGTCGCCTCGGTGCTCTGTGGGCTGGCCCTGCGTACCGACTGGTTGGTGGCCGCGCGCTTCCTCCAGGGTGCCGGCGGGGCCCTGCTGACCCCGGGCTCGCTGTCGCTGCTGCAATCCACCTTCCACCCCGACGACCGGGCGAAGGCGATCGGGGCCTGGTCGGGCCTGTCCGGGGTCTCCACCGCGCTCGGCCCGTTCGTCGGCGGCTGGCTGATCGACGCGCTCTCCTGGCGGTGGATCTTCTTCCTGAACGTGCCGCTGGCCGGGCTCGTGCTGTTGGCCTCCGTGCGGTGGGTGCCGGAGAGCCGGGACGTGAGCGCGACCCGTACCCAGGGACCGGGTCGACAGCCGCGTCGCTTCGACGTGGCCGGCGCGCTGCTCGGCGCGTTCGCGCTGGCCGGTGTCACGTACGCCTTGGTCGACGCGCCCGGCCGGGGCCTGACATCGCCGCCGATAGCGTTCGCAGCCGTGGTCGCGGTGGTCGCCACGGTGGTGTTCGTGGTCGTGGAGCGGCGCCGGGGCGAGACCGCGATGCTGCCCACCGAACTGTTCGGCAGCCGACTGTTCTCGGTGCTGAACGTCTTCACCGTGCTGGTCTACGCCGCGCTCGGCGGGTTCACCTTCTTCTTCGCCGTCTATCTTCAGAACGTGGTCGGCTGGTCGGCGTTCCGTACCGGTCTGGCCCTGCTGCCGATGACCGTACTGCTGCTGGTCGGCTCGCCCGGTGCCGGTGCACTGTCGGCCAAGATCGGGCCACGGCTGCTGCTGACGGTCGGGCCAGTGCTGGCTGCCGCCGGTCTGCTGCTGCTGCGCGAGGTCGGACCGGGCGCGTCGTACTGGCGTCAGGTGCTTCCCGGCGTGGCACTGTTCGGTGCCGGGCTGACCATGGTGGTGGCCCCACTGACCGCCTCCGTGCTGGCCGCCGTCGCCGACCGCTTCGCCGGGGTGGCGAGCGGCTTCAACAACGCCGCCTCCCGGGTCGGTGGCCTGCTGGCGGTGGCCGCTCTGCCGCTGCTGGTCGGGCTTTCCGGCACCGGGTACGAGCAACGCGGCGAACTGACCGTCGCGTACCGGGGGGCCCTGCTCTGGTGCGCCGGGCTGCTGCTGGTGGGCGCGGCGATCGCCGCCCTGCTCGTACACCGGCCGGCGCGTCGGTCACCACCGACCTGATCCGGTCGAGTCGATGCCCGCCGGTAGTCGGTAGTCGGTAGCCGATAGGAAGGGCCCCTTTTTAACAGCTCGCTGTTAAAAAGGGGCCCTTCCTATGCACTAGGCGTTAAAAGGGTGCCCTTCCTTACCCCTCAGCGCGGTTGATGGCGCTGGTGACGGCCTTGATGGAGGCGGTGACGATGTTGGCGTCCACGCCGACGCCCCAGACCGTACGGTCCCCGATCTGGCACTCGACGTACGCGGCGGCCTGGGCGTCCCCTCCGGAGGAGAGCGCGTGCTCGTGATAGTCGAGTACGCGGACGTTCGTGCCGGCTGAGGCGAGCGCGTTGACATATGCGTCGATGGGACCGTTGCCGATGGCGGTGACGGTGCGGGGTGCGCCGGTGACGCCGATCTGTGCGGTGATTTCGACCTTGCCGTCGGCGGTGCCGATGGCGTAGTCGGCCAGGGTGATCGTCGGGGCGCTCTGGTGGTCGAGCAGATAGTGGCGGGCGAAGATCTGCCACATGGTGGCCGGGTCGACCTCGCCGCCGTCGTGATCGGTGACCTGCTGGACCACGCCGGAGAACTCGATCTGGAGTCGGCGGGGCAGGTCGAGCTGGTGTTCGGTCTTCATGATGTACGCGACGCCGCCCTTGCCGGACTGCGAGTTGACCCGGATCACCGCCTCGTAGCTGCGGCCCACGTCCTTCGGGTCGATTGGCAGGTAGGGCACCGCCCAGGTGAACTCGTCGACCGGCACGTTGGCCGCGGCCGCGTCGGCGGCGAGTGCGGTGAAGCCCTTGTTGATGGCGTCCTGGTGGGAGCCGGAGAAAGCGGTGTAGACCAGGTCGCCGGCGTACGGGTGGCGCTCGTGCACGGGCAACTGGTTGCAGTACTCCACGGCCCGCTTGATCTCGTCGATGTCGGAGAAGTCGATCATTGGGTCGATGCCCTGGGAGAAGAGGTTCAGCCCCAGCGTCACCAGGTCGACGTTGCCGGTGCGCTCGCCGTTGCCGAAGAGGCAGCCCTCGATCCGGTCCGCGCCGGCCAGCAGCCCCAGTTCGGCGGCGGCCACCCCGGTGCCCCGGTCGTTGTGCGGATGCAGGCTGAGCACCAGGCTCTCCCGGCGGGGCAGGTGCCGGTGCATCCACTCGATCGAGTCGGCGTACACGTTCGGCATGGCCATCTCGACAGTCGCCGGCAGGTTGACGATCAGCTTGCGGTCCGGGGTCGGGTCGACCACCTCGATGACCTTCGCGCAGACCTCCAGCGCGTACTCCAGTTCGGTGCCGGTGTACGACTCCGGCGAGTACTCGTAGTGGATCTCAGTGTCCGGGGTGTGGATCTCTGCATACTTCTGGCAGAGCCGGGCCCCGGTGGTGGCGATGTCGGCGATGCCGTCGCGGTCCAGCCCGAACACCACCCGACGTTGCAGAGTGGAGGTGGAGTTGTAGAAGTGCACGATCGCGCGGCGGGCCCCGTGCAGCGACTCGAAGGTCCGGTCGATGAGGTGCTCCCGGCACTGGGTCAGCACCTGGATCGTGACGTCCTCGGGAATCAGATCCTGCTCGATCAGCTGGCGGACGAAGTCGTAGTCGGTCTGGCTGGCCGACGGGAAGCCGACCTCGATCTCCTTGTAGCCCATCTGGACCAGGAGCTGGAACATCCGGCGCTTGCGCTCCGGCGACATCGGGTCGATCAGCGCCTGGTTGCCGTCGCGCAGGTCGACCGCGCACCAGCGCGGAGCGGCCTCGACCTGGCGAGCGGGCCAGGTGCGGTCCGGCAGGTCGATCCGGAACTGCTGGTGGTACGGCTGGTACCGGCGGTACGGCATCCGGCTGGGACGCTGCCGGGCGATGGGATCGGACTCAACGTCGGTGGTGCCGGCTGGGTGAGCCATGGCGAAATTCTCCTGTGGTCATGTGACGTCAGCAGTGCTTCGGCAGCGGTGCCGAGCGGAAGGATCCGGGACAGTGCTGGCGGCGCGGTTCGACTCCGCGACGAGGTGCCGGCCGTCAGGCCTCGTCGCGGCGACCAAGGAGGAGGCGCGCCTTCCACATGACAGGGTGACCCTACGTGGTGGGATGGGTTCCGGGAAGGCGGGTCCGGGAATTGAGACGGATTTCGCACCCTTCGGTCACTGCTTCATATCGACGCAGCTCAGCACGAGTTCGTCCAGGGGGCGCCGGTGACGTAACGCTGTTTCGTCGGCGACCAGGTCGGCCGGCAGGCTCAGCGGATCGCCCAGTTGCCCGACCGCCATCACCACGTACGGTTGCAGATTGTCGGGCAGGTCGAGGTCGGCGGCCAGGCCGGCGTGGTCCAGGTCGGTCACCTGGCGTACGTGCAGCCCGAGCGCGGTGGCCTGCACGGTCAGGTGGGCCACCGCCTGGCCCAGGTCGTAGGTGGCGAACGGGTGACCGACCCGGGGGTACGCGGCGAGCAGCAGGACGCTGGCCCGACCGGCCCAGCGCTGGTCGGCGGGGGGCAGGTTGACCAGGATCCGTTTGAAGGTGTCGTCGTCGCGGTGCCCGAGCGCGAACCGCCAGGGTTGCCGATTGTCGATCGAGGGCGCCCACCGGGCCGCCTCCAACAGCGTTGCCGCCTCGGGCCGGGTCAGTTCGGCGCCCGGATCGAAGGACCGCGGACTCCAGCGGAAGGCAAGCAGCGGGGTGAGGTCCGTCATGCCACAAAGCATCCCGTATGGGCGATTTGCCGGCTCGATCAGGGTGCCGAGATGTGGGCAACAACACCCGTAACGCGACGCTCCTCAGGCCGTTCCCGTGGCGTCGTCCCCCGGCGGCGTCTGATCGCCGGGCACGTCGGCCGGTGCCTCCGGTTCGACGGGCGGTGCGGTCATGTCGAGCGGCTCTCCCTCGATCACCGGCCCGGCCAGTTGCACCGTGGCCGGGGCGGGTTCCGGTGGCGCGGCCAGTGCCAGCGTGCCGAAAGCCGCACGCACGGCGGTGGGGGTGCCGTCGGCGTCGAAGCAGTAGATCCCCACGTCCAGCGGCGGGTTGATGGACGCCGCGGTGGTTTCCACCGAGTAGCAGGTGCCGGTCGCCTCGGGCGGCGCTGCGGCGGGTGAGACGGACAGTGGGGCACGCCGGTCGGTCAGCACGTCCAGCCAGTCGGTGAACGGATGCTGCACCCGGGGGTCGAGGCGGCGTGGCAGGGTGTCGTCCCGCTCACCGAGGCGTACGCAGCTCGCCGGCTCCGGTCGGGTCGCCGAGGGCAGCGCGCACTGGAACAGCCCGTCGGCCGTCGCGGCGAGCGAGATGTCCGCCGCGCCGCCGAGCGCACCCCCCGGCACGTCCACCCGCCAGCTGCCGTCGTTGCCGCTGGTCACCGTGATCACGCGATCGCTGGCCCCGTCGACCCGCAAGGTGTAGCGGGCGACCAGGTGCCGGTCCTGGGCGGCGGCGGCGAGCGCGGCCAACTCGTCGCGCGCCGCGTCCATTCCGACCGGCCGGGGGGCGCTGCTCGGCGGCGGCTCGGCGGGCGGGTCGGCGGAGCAGCCGGCGAACAGGACGGGCAGGGCGAGCAGAAGCGGGGCGGCCAGGGCGGGCGCGAGTGAAGCGGGCAGGCGCCGGGCGGGACGGTGGTCGTACACCCGGCCATTCTCGGCGTTGTGGGCCGCCTCCGGACACCCCTCGCGAACGTCGGTGTTTCCGGCGTGTCGCAGGCCGTTGCGTTCACCGCGGGCCGGATCGTGGGATCACCTGACCCGGTGGTCAGACCGGCCCGATACCCTGAGATCGTCCGACCCGCGCCGCCGGCCCCGGTGCCGGCGGCGTCGGCACGCTCAGGCAACCGGGAGGGAGTGCACTTCGTGGCACTCGTGGTGCAGAAGTACGGCGGATCCTCCGTCGCCACCGCCGAGCGCATCAAGCGGGTGGCCGAGCGGATCGTCGCGGCCCGCAAAGCCGGCGACGACGTGGTGGTCGTGGTCTCGGCGATGGGCGACACCACCGACGAGCTGCTCGATCTGGCCAACCAGGTCAGCCCGCTGCCGCCCGGGCGGGAGCTGGACATGCTCCTCACCGCCGGGGAGCGGATCTCCATGGCGCTGCTCGCCATGGCGATCCACAACCTGGGGTACGAGGCCCGCTCCTTCACCGGTTCGCAGGCGGGCGTGATAACGACCTCGGTGCACGGCAGGGCGCGGATCATGGACGTCACCCCGGGGCGGCTCAAGGGCGCGCTGGACGAGGGTGCGGTGGTCATCGTCGCCGGCTTCCAGGGCGTCTCGCAGGACACCAAAGACATCACCACCCTGGGGCGTGGTGGTTCGGACACCACCGCCGTGGCGCTGGCCGCCGCGCTTCGGGCGGACGTGTGCGAGATCTACACCGACGTGGACGGCGTGTTCACCGCCGACCCGCGGATCGTCCCGGACGCCCGGCACATCAAGCAGATCACCTACGAGGAGATGCTGGAGCTGGCCGCCTGCGGTGCGAAGGTGCTGCACCTGCGCAGCGTGGAATACGCCCGCCGGGCGGAGTTGCCGATCCACGTCCGCTCGTCATACTCGACCAACACCGGCACCATGGTCATCGGATCGATGGAGGACCTTCCTGTGGAGCAAGCACTGATCACCGGGGTGGCCCACGACCGCAGCGAGGCCAAGATCACCATCGTCGGGGTGCCCGACGAGCCGGGTGCCGCCGCGCGGATCTTCGAGACCGCTGCGGGTGCCGAGATCAACATCGACATGATCGTGCAGAACATCTCCACCGAGGGCACCGGCCGCACGGACATCTCCTTCACCCTGCCGAAGGCCGACGGCCCCACCGCGATGACGGCGCTCAGCAAGATCCAGGAGACGGTCAACTTCAAGGGCCTGCTCTACGACGACCACGTCGGCAAGGTCTCGCTGATCGGCGCCGGGATGCGGTCGCACCCGGGGGTGGCCGCCGCTTTCTTCGCGGCGCTCGGTCAGGCCGGCGTGAACATCGAGATGATTTCCACCTCGGAGATCCGGGTGTCCGTGGTCTGCCGGGACTCCGACCTCGACGCGGCGGTCCGCGCGATCCACGAGGCGTTCGACCTCGGTGGTGACGGCGAAGCGGTGGTGTACGCGGGGACAGGGCGGTAGCCAGGGTGGCCAGGCTGCCCACCCTGGCCGTGCTCGGGGCGACGGGAGCCGTCGGCACGGTGATGTGTGAGCTGCTCACCGGGCGTCGCAATGTCTGGGGCGAGATCCGTCTGCTCGCCTCCGAGCGGTCGGTCGGGCGGAAGGTGCGGTGCCGGGGCGAGGAACTGACCGTCCAGGCGTTGACCGAGGATGCACTCGACGGGGTGGACGTCGCCATGTTCGACGTCCCGGACGAGGTCGCCCGGCACTGGGCACCGATCGCGGTGCGGCGGGGCGCGATCGTGGTGGACAACTCGGCTGCCTTCCGGATGGACCGGGACGTCCCCCTCGTGGTGCCGGAGATCAATCCCGAACAGGTGGCGAACCGGCCGCGTGGCATCGTCGCCAGCGCGAACTGCACCACCCTCACGATGATCATTGCGGTCGCCCCACTGCATGACGAGTACGGCCTGCGTGAGCTGGTGCTCGCCTCGTACCAGGCGGTCTCCGGAGCGGGCCAGGCCGGCGCGGACACCCTGCACGACCAACTGGCCAAGGTGGCCGGCGATCGGATGCTCGGCGCGCGCACCGGCGACGTGCGGCAGGCGGTCGGTGACGACCTCGGCCCGTTCCCCGCCCCGCTGGCGCTCAACGTGGTGCCGTGGGCCGGCTCGCTGACCGACGGCGGCTGGTCTTCCGAGGAGATGAAGCTACGCGACGAGTCGCGCAAGATTCTCGGGATGCCCGACCTCAAGATCTCCGCCACCTGCGTCCGGGTGCCGGTGTTGACCGGGCATTCGGTCGCCGCGCACGCCGTCTTCGCCACCGAGATCGACGTCGAAGGCGCCCGTGAGGTGTTGCGCAACGCACCCGGGGTGATCGTGGTCGACGACCCGGCGGCCGGCGAGTTCCCGATGCCCATTGACGCGGTCGGCACGGATCCGTCCTGGGTCGGCCGGATCCGGCGTACCCTCGACGACCCCCGCGCACTGGACTTCTTCGTCACCGGCGACAACCTCCGCAAGGGTGCCGCCCTCAACATCGTGCAGGTCGCCGAACTCCTCGCCGAAGACCTCACCCGCCCCTGACCACCACACCCCGTGACCTGACCTCCTGGCAAACGGGCCGGTCAGGCAGCGGAGAGGTGGACGCCGTCGCGGCCCTGCCGTTTGACGGCGTAGAGGGCCTGGTCGGCGCGGCGCAGGGTCAGCTCGGGCGACTCGCCCGGCCGGGGGAGCGCGACGCCGACGCTGATCGTACGGCCGATCCGGCGGGCCGCCTCGGCGAGCCGTTCGGCGACCCGGACAGCCTCGTCGGGCCGGCTCACCTCGATCACCGCGACGAACTCGTCGCCGCCGATCCGGTACAACTCGTCCCCCTGGCGCAGCGCGCCCTCCAGGGCCCGGGCCAGACCGATGAGCACCCGGTCACCCGCCTGATGGCCGTACATGTCGTTGACGCGCTTGAAGCCGTCCACGTCGATCGCCAGCAGCGCGGTGCGTCCCGGGATCGCGTTGGCGATCCGCTGCCCGAACGGGCCGGTGTGCCGCAGCCCGGTGAGCGGGTCGGAGGCGGCCTGTTCGCGGAGCCGCTCCAGGGTGCGCAGCCGGTCCAGGCAGCTCCACGCCTGGCCGGCGAGCAGTTCCATCAGGTTGACCGTGGCGGGATCCGGTCGCCGCAGCCGCTCGTCGGCGACCAGCAGTACCCCGCCCTCGTCGGTCGGGCCGATCGGGACCGCCACCAGCGTGCGTACGCCGGCCCGGACCAGTGGCTCGTGCTCGACGGTGGGCGGATGGCCGGCCTCGCCGAGGGTGTAACCGGCGCCGTACCGATGAACCCGCTCGACGATACGTCGCAGCGCCTGCGGCCCCGCCTCGGTCAACTCGGCGCGCAGCCGGGCCTCCAACTCGCCGGGAGTCACCGGTGGGGTGGCGAGTCGTGGGTTGTCTCGGCCACCGATCACCAGGACGGCCGCGGCCAGGGCCGACACGTCCCGGGCCGCCCGGATCGCGGCGGAGAGCAGCTCCCGCTCGGTGCTGGCGGCGGTCATCCCCGCGGCGTGCCGCAGCAGCTTCTCGCCACGACCCTCGGTCGGGCCGCCGAGTGCCACGATCCGGGCACCGAGGCGAGCGGCGACCCGCTCGGCGATGGCCCGCCACGATGCGAGGTCGGCCGGGGTGATCCACTGCAGGTCGAGTACGCCGACCGGACGGCCCGCCGGGTCCAGCACCGGTACGCACACCTCGGCGATGACGTCCGGGCGTACCGGAATGTGGTCGGGGTCGGCGGCGACGTCCGGGACGATGGCCGACCGGCCCACGGTGTGCACCCGGCCGACGATCCCGGCGTCCGGTGCGACGGTGGCGAAGACCTGCCAGGAGCCGGTGGCGGCGACGCAGCGGAGCCGGCCGTTCACATGCAGCAGAACGGCGATGGTCGCGGGGGTGAACCGGGCGAGGGCGTCGACCGTCGCCTGACACACCTCGGCGACGGTCGACGCCAGGGGCAGGCGGGCCGTGACGTCACGGACGATTTGCTGATGATCCACTCGCACGTCGTTCCAGGTCGGGGGCGGTTCCGGCCGGTGCCGGGTCGCCGATCAAGCGTACTCAGCGGTCAGATCGGGCACCTTCGTACACATGTGCTATCCACAGGGTGTGGACGCCGCCTGCGCCGGACACGGTCTAGCGTGGGAATTCGCTACGAGTGGAGGCCCGATGCTCATCGCTCACCTCAGCGATCCACACGTGACCACCGGCGTGCTCGGCGCCGAGCCGGCCGCCGGGCTGCACCGCGCGCTCGGCCGGGCGCTGGCGCTGAACCCCCGCCCCGACTGCGTGGTGATCACCGGTGACCTGGCCGCTCACGGCCGCCCCGACGAGTACGCCGTGCTGCGTGAGGTGATCGGCCGGTTCCCGCTGCCGGTGCACCTGGTCACCGGCAACCACGACGACCGGGAGTCGCTGCTGGACGCCTTCGGTGGCACGCCGTGGCTGGGCGGCGGTTTCTCCGCGTACTACCAGGTCGATCATCCCGAGGCGACCCTGGTGGTGCTCGACTCCCTCGTGCCCGGGACGGACGGCGGGCGGCTCGGCGACGAACAGCTCGGCTGGCTCGACCGGGTGCTAGCCGCGCGGCCCGAGGTGCCGGCCGTCATCTGCCTGCACCATCCGCCGGTCGAGGTCGGCATCCCGGCGATGGACGCGATCCGGCTCGCTGACGGCGACGCGCTCGCCGAGGTGCTGCGCCGACACCCCCACGTGGTACGCGTCGCCGCCGGCCACCTGCACCGCTCGGTGACCGCCGCCTTCGCCGGCACGGTGCTCACCGTCGCGCCGAGCACCTGGCGGCAGGTCGCTCTGACCATGCGCGACGACGAGTCCGTCGACTGGCTTGCCGAGCCCACCGCGCTGCTGCTGCACCGGCTGACCGGCGACGGGTGCGTCACCCACACCGTGCAGGTCAGCCACACCGCCGGACCGACCCGCGGGTTCTGATCCAGGATCCACCAGCGGTTGGTGGAGCTTCATCCGATACCGGAGATGCCCGTTCGGGCCAACGATCATCGACGTGCGTCGAGCGGTGAAACACGGACCGGTCGATCGAAACGACCGGCCGGACCCTCGGCGGACGCTGGCCGGCTCTAATCGGCGGCGTGGTCCTCGCAAGCGTTCACGTTGGCGGTTCGCATCGTTAATCTCCCTCCGTCACGCGCTGGCGTGACCGGTCCGCGCCGGTATTCCGGCGCCCACAGTGGGGGTAGCAACCATGACGAGAAGACTCATCGGGTTCGTGTCCGCGTTCGTCGTCGCGATGGGTGGTGCACTGGTGGTGGCCGCTCCGGCGCAGGCCGCCACCCCGGCCATTGAGATCACGAAGGTCTACTACGACTCGCCGGGGGTGGACAACCGCTCGAACGCCAGCCTCAACGCGGAGTACGTGAAGCTGACCAACCGGCGTGCCCGCACCATCAACCTGAAGAACTGGACGCTGCGGGACAAGGCCAACCACGTCTACAAGTTCACCGGCAACGTCAAGCTCGCCAAAGGCAAGAGCCTGGTCATCCGTACCGGCAAGGGCACGAACACCGCCAGCACCCGCTACTGGGGGTCGGGCAATTACGTCTGGAACAACACCGGCGACACCGCGTACCTGCGCAACGCCAGCGGCAAGCTGATCGACAAGTGCGCCTGGACCAAGAAGGGCAAGGGCTACACCACCTGCTGACGGTGTAAGGAAGGGCCCCTTGTTAACGGATTTTGCATAGGAAGGGCCCCCTCTTAACAAGAGGGGGCCCGCCTTTCGCGCCCGCCCTAGGCTGGCGCCATGCGACGACCACGGCGCAGAGCAGTGCTGATCGGCCTCGGGGTCCTCGTCTGGCTCGTGGCCGGCATCGGCCTCTGGTCCGGCTGGCCGGACAAGACGGTGTCAGCAATCATGATCGGTGCCGGCTTCCTGCTGTACGGCCCAGGCATCGTCAGCGCGTGGCGCGAGCGGCAGTCGAAGCCACCGGAGCCGGCAGAGCGAGTGCTGCGGCACTATCCCAGTTGGTGGTGAGCGCCCGGTTTCAGCCCTCGATTGGCGGGCGGTCGCTGTTGAGGTGGAAGGCGCGCTCCTCGGCCTCCTGGCGGGCCGCGATGAAGTCGCGCTGCCAGTCCTGTGCGTCGTCCGGAATGCGCGCGACCACATGCTCACTGTGTATCCGGCCGTCCGCGTCGGTCAGGGCGACCCCGACGACGGTATGCCCGCGCCCCGGTATGGCGTAGTGACGCACCGCCCAGCGGGCGGCCGTCTGAAGGGCATGGCGGCGGCGTCGGGCGCCGGCCGCCACGACCATGGTGACCAGCAGGAGAGCGGTCAGCACGACGATGAAGCCGGCCAGGAACGCGATGATCCGCACCCGCCCGAGGCTACCGGGCATCGGGCCACCGCGCACCGTGCGGAGCCGTCGATGGGCAGCCCAGAACGCATTCAGGGCCGGTCTCCGTCACCGGAGGACCAGCCCTGAATGCACTGTTGCACCTGGTCGGGGTGGCCGGATTCGAACCGCCGATTCTTCGTCCCGAACTGTTGGCAGGCCGGTCGGATCGGGTGTCGTGCGAGGTCACTCGGCCTGCTGACGCTCGTCGCGGTCGAGTTCGGCCGGCACGGTTGCTGTATTCCGCTGCTGTACTTCAGCGTCTGCCGCTGGAGCTCCGCACACCGGGCATCGCCTCACCTGCCGAGCCGGGTTGCGGAGGGTGTGCCGGGCGGTGAGGGTCAGCCGGTTGCGGATCTGGGCCAGGGACAGGAATGGCGCGGTCATCGCTCACACCAGCCCGAGGCTGAGGGCCAGTTCACCGATCATCGCTGGAGCCTTTGGACCAGGGGCGACCTGGGCGAGGACGTCCCGGCCCGCCGGCCGTCGGCGTACCTCGTACGGTGCCAGGATCTCCGCGTCGAGCAGCACGCGGGCCGCGTTGCCGGGATCGTCGGTCTGGAGGTACGCGCGGGCGGCGTCGATCAGGTGCGCGGCCCGATGCTCCACCGGCAACAATCGCCACCCGTCCCGCCGGACCGCCTGCTTGTGCCGGGTGATCGCCGCCGACCCGTCGCCCCACTCCACGGCGGCAGCGCACCGCGCCAGCTCCACCGCCGTTGGTCCAAACGCGGTCCGGTGATGGTCGTGCCCGTCGCCCACCCGGGCCGCCATCTCGGCGGCCTCGTCCAACAGGTCGCCGCTTGCGCGTTCGTCACCGCACCGGGCCGCGACCAACCCGGCCTGCACCAACAACGCCCCACACAGCGACAACTCCTGTGGGGAGCCGGCGCCAAGATCCGAAGGAGCGATCCGGTACGCGGCGGTCAGCAGCACCGACCGCGCCCGCGCCGAGGACCGCAACACCTGGCCGAGTTGCACCGCCGCAGCAGCCACCAGCACCCGGTCACCCGTCGCGGCAGCCATCGCCCGATCGGCGGCCAGCCAGGCCAGATCCGTCTCGTCCAGCTTCACCAGCAGCGCCGCCGTCACCCGGTACGCCTCCACCACCAGCCGGCCAGCCGTCGGATCCCGGGCGTAGGTGCGCTGCACATCGCGCAGCAGGCTCGGTAGCAGCTCGACCACCTTTGGATACCGGGCGTGCTGGTAGGCGGTCCACGCGTACCCGACGTGCCGGGCAACACGATCGGGTGAAAGCACCGGCGCCGGACGCTCACGCATCACCTCGTACGCCGACAACGCCCCTCGGATTCGCGCGATCTCCTCGCTGTCGCCGACCGCGTTGGCGGGCTGGGCGTCACGACCGAGCAGCGTCGCGGCGTCGACCCGTAGAACGGCGGCAATGTCCCGGATGGTCGACACCCGCTCCAGGGATCGGACCCCACGCTCGACCTTGTCGACCCAACTCTTCGACTTGCCCAACCGGTCGGCGAGGGACTGCTGCGACAATCGTCGCCGCGCCCGCAGATACGCGACCCGCCGACCGATCGGCACCCGGTCACCGTTCACGACGACGCCATGGCCGATCCGGCACCGCCCGAGTCGTCTCCTCGACCGGTATCCGTTCCGCCTCAGCCTGGGCAAGGATTCGCTGCTTCGCGGCCTCCCGCTCGGCTGCCTGAATCTGCTCGCCTCGGCTCTCAGACGAAGAGTTCTCGCTCATGCCCACCTCCGCTGGTAGGGGCGCGGCGACGTGCTCTGGAAGGCGCAACACCGCCCGCCGCGTCCCGTAAGCGACAAGTTACGGTCAGTCGCGAGGTGGGCCGGGTAAGGTTCCTACCCCTGAAATCAGGAGACGAGTCCAACCCTGGCCGCGAGGTCACGCGCGTCATCTCGGGTGGAACGCGGCCCGTCGAGCAGATCCAAGGTGATCTGACGGGCGTACCCGTTGAAGCGGATCGTCTCCGGAGCCGACTCGTACGCCCGCCGCAGCGTCGCCACGGCCGCTTCCTTGTCGTCCTTGCCGTAGTGCGCCCGCGCGACCTCGATGAGATGGCGTGCCCGACGTGGCCTCGACGGGATCGCCGCCGCGTCATGGCGACGGGCCTGCCGCACCGCCTCACCGGACTTCTGCAACTCCACCGCCACCGTCACCGCGTGAGCGCCCATGATGACCCGCGAAAACGACGTCTGCGGCTGGTAGAAACCCTGCGGCAGGCGCTGAGCCACCTGATCCGCACGGTCCCAGTACCGCCAGGCTCGCCCTTCCTCACCGGCACGGGCAGCCGTGTACGCGGCCTCGAAGTTCAGCGCGCCCCACAGCGCCAGCAGATTCGTGCTCCCGTCGGCCGCCCGCGGCTCCAGAGCCGACAACACGTCCAGCGTCACCACCATCGCGGTGTCCCAATCCCCGGCGTCCCGATGCACCTGACACAGAAACCACCCCGCACACGCAATCGCCTCCGGATCACCGGACTCCTGCGCCGCCACCATCGCCCGATCCGCCACCCGCCACAGCAACTCGGCAGCAGGCTGGTACGCGATGAACATCTGCGCCACCCCGAGCGTCTCCGCCAACAGCGCTTGTGCCTGCCGCCGCTCATCACCCTCGTACGCCAACACGGCGCGCTGCCCGTCGCGCAGCAACCCCGGCAACAACCCGCCCAGCACCGTACGGTGATCCGACGCCTGATGCCGCGCCCGCCACGCCACCGCAAGCCGCTCCCGCAGCCTGGACAACGACTCGACCGGAGCATCGCCGGAGAATCCGACACGGTTTACGGCATCCCGGACCGACCCCAGCGCCGGATGCTCCGGCCCGTTGACGACAGCAGAGCGGTCACCAAGCTCCCCAGCCAGGGCAGAAACATCGATCTTCAGGGCACGCGCGATCCGATCCAGCATGTGAATGCGTGGCGGAAGGATTCGATCCGTCTCCACCGCCTTGACCCACTCGGCGCTACGCCCCACCAACCCACCGAGCACCGCCCGAGTCTTCCCGGACCGCTCCCGGTAAACCTTCAACCGCTGCCCGAACGTCAACTCCGGCAAAGAATCCACCCGGAACCTCCTCGGATAGCGCGGGACGCACCACCGGCCCAACGGCCGCAATCACGCCCAACGCTACCGATCCGCTAGCCGCCCCATAACCCCTCACACGCCGGCGACTCCTGGTCCTGGCAGCACCCGACCTCTCGCTTGTAAGTTCTGGCGCGCCGTCCGGCAGGTCCGCCCACGTCTGTGACCTCAGACAGTTGTCCGCGCTTGGCAGCCAGCGGCTGCCCTCGTCCCGACCAGTTGCGATCAGCGCTGCTGTCACACACGATTTAGAGCGATCGGCAATAGGACGGTGGCCACCTTGG
>NZ_BOPC01000105.1 GCF_016863555.1 Micromonospora qiuiae
CTAAAAGGAGTGTGCCGTCGTCCGCCACATGTGCCCCTGCGATCGTGGCGCCGTTCAGGGTGAGCGCAGCTGTGAGCCAGCTGGCATCGTCGGCAGCGGTGCCTTGAGTCCGGCTGACGGCCTCGATGCACCAATCCGTGTCGAGGTAGAGCCGACTTTTTGCGGCGGCGTCGGACGGTTGTCGCAGAAGTTAAGAAATGGCCATGCCTGGCGGAGGCCAACCTCCATGACGAAGCAGCCTACGAGTTGGTCGGGATCCACTTGTCTTCGCATTCGTCGCAACGCAACCATTGTGCGAGCTCACCCCACGGAGGTTGTCCGGGCACAAGAACCAGGAGCTGCCACGGATAGTCGCACAGGGCGTTGTCGTTACCACGTACCTGCAGGTGGCAGGTGGCTGTCGGCTTTTCCGGGGCGACCTCGTAGCGCAGCCGTGTCTGCACCTCTCCGAAAAACATCGTGAGGGCATGCCAACGCCGAAGTGGTGGCCACCCGAGGCGCTCGGTGGCGACGAGGTACGGCATGTTTCGCATTCTCGCAGGGCGGTCCAGAGACTTACTCTTCTGCCGCCGATGGAGCGCGCCTGAGGCTGGAGCGCCCGTCACTGCGCGTGATAACTATCAAGATCGCGCCATTCGTTCCCAGGTTTGGACGACTCACTCGCTGGCCCTTGCTAGTGCCTCGTCTTTGAACGTTGATCGTGTGGTACTTGGCCTGGAGGATGCCGTAGCCGTCCCGTGCTTCGGTAGGCGGCAGAGGATTCGGGTACTGCATCCGGCCCTCGAAGGTCGCTTCACGTCCATCGTCCCTGCCTTCTCCGAAGACAGAGACTGCGCCACCCAGCACCGCCACAGCCAGGGCTTGAGACAGTTCTTCAAACTCTTTCGGCCCCAGCGGGGTCAAGTCGAAGAGCACGCTGTCTCCCCTCAGACGTGGGCGGCCCACGCCAGGTGGGCTGGACGCGAGACGGCCACTACGTGATCGTCTGTGCGTTGCGGCCACAACATCAGATCTTGTGGTGGCCGCGTAGCCGCTGCTGGTGGGAGCGGGGGCTGGCCGGGGTGCGTGAAGACCCGCGGCAGCTGACCACCGGCCGGTTTGGTTGCCCGGACGCGGTCCTGGGTGGCCGACGAGACGGGTCCAACCCTCGGCAGGCGACACCGCGTTGCTGCACATGGCGACGATCCCGATCGTCCGCTACCGCTACCGCGGTGGATCTCGGCCGATGGCCAAGATCCACCGCGGGACATCGCCCGAGGATCAGTGGACCCTGATCGGAGCGAGGTCGAACCGGTCGAGGTTCGGCGCCCACTGGCTGTCCAGCGTGGGCATGCAGGGCGTGGGGCACCCCTGGGCGGTGGCCCCGATGGCCGGGTCGTTGTACATGGTGATGGTGTTGGTTCCGGCCTTGAGGGTTACCGGCACGCCGCGCGCCCACCAGTTACCCCAGGACCAGGTGTTCTTGAACCAGTACCGGGTGGAGTCCCCACCGTTGACGACGAGGTCGACCGGCCGGGAGATGATGTCGGCGTTGTAGACGTGGCCGGTCTTCCGCTCGTCGTTGGCGTAGTGCACGACGAGCATGTAGTCCCCGGCCGTGTCCACGTCGACCTCGAAGGACAGCCGGTTCTGTGGTCCTTGGCCGATCCAGCCGACGTACTGTCCACCCGAGGCGTACCCATGGCTCTCCACCCTGGCCGAGCCGCTCAGAGTGGTCGACTCGGCCTCCACCGTTCGCACGCTCGGCGCGTTCGAGGCTCGGGTGACGCTGAGCCGGTCGAGGCGTACCGGGGTGTTGCCGGCGGGCTCCACGGTCACCCGGTTCACCCCAGCGGAGAGGAAGAGGCGGTGCCGGTCGGTCTTGAAGAACGTGCCACCTCCGGGGTTGGCTCGGAGCACGGCGCCGTCGACCGGGCGCCGGTCGAGCCCGATGTTCGCGGTGACCGACCCAGGCCGTCCCGGGCTGTTGTGCCGGAACTCCAGGTCGTAGTAGCCGTCTTCCTCGGCGTACACCGAGAACATCGCCTCGCCACCGCGTTTGAGGGTGAGGTGCCCCGCCCCCGACTGCTGTTTGTGGTCGTACTCGTAGGTCACGTCGCCCTTGGTCTGCGACCGCTCGGCCTCGTAGTCGCGGGTGACGATCTCGCCGGAGCGCCGCTCCAGGTCGATCCGGTCCAGCGTCGCCTGGGCGACCGCCGTACCCAACTCGGGGTGGGACTTGGCCAGCCGGATCTGGTTCGCCCCCGCCCGGAGCTGGATCACCACGTCCTTGCGGGTCCGCCACTGGAAGTTCAGCGTGGCCTGGTAGTCGACGAACTGGGCCTGGCCACCATTGACGGAGAGCGCCTGCTGGGAGGGCTGACCGGTCTGGTTGCCGTAGAGGATGCTCAGCTTGTAGTCACCGGCCTCGGGCACCTCGACGTCGAAGGTGACCGCGCTGTTGTTCTGGGTGAGGTTGCCGACGTGCCGGCTGCCGGAGGCGGCGGCCGCGTTCCAGTTCGCCGGAGTGCCGAAGGTCTGCACCGTGCCGGCCGTGATGGTGGCGCTCTCCGCCTCGTACGAGGCGCGCCAGGGCAGGTCGACCGACTGGCGGGTGCCGGCACCGCCGGGCGACAGCACGATCTCGTACGCCGACATCAGGTCGATGTTCGGCGCGCCGTCGCCTTGGAATCCGAGGCCGCGGATCGGGATCACCAACGAGCCGTTCTTCGGGGTGAGGTCCTCGTCGCGGAGCACTACCGGCGGCGGGGCGTCGGAGTTCTGCCCGCTCCAGGTGGTCGCGGAGACCGTCACGTTGACCTTGCCGCCGAACAGCTTCCGGTCGATGTTGTCGATCACGACGTCGAAGTCGGTCGCCGTGCCACCACCGGCGATGATGCGGGCCTGACGACGGTTGTCGTCGATGGCGCCGATGGCTTCGAGCTTGTCGATGGTGGTGGCGGGCGGTGGGGTCACCTTGACGGTGTCGGATCCGCGCATGTCGGCGTACATCTTGTAGAACCACCAGCCGCCGCCGGGCTTGTTGGTCTCGACGACGTCCCCGCCGAGGAGCCCGGCCGCGGTCCAGTACGCCTTGCCGCCCGCGTCGACCTTGGCCTCCTCGAACATGGCGACGTACTGGAGGAGCTGACCGGGCACCGTCAGGTCCCGGTTGCCGCCGTACTCGTTGATGTTGATCGGGATCGGCGCGATGCCGCGCTCCCGCTCCAGCCTCCGGTAGGTCTCATAGTTGGTGCGGAAGTAGTTGCCGTGCTGCGGGTCCAGGCCGGTGGAGTCGAGCTGGTGCCAGGAGACGAAGTCCGGCAGTACGTCGTTGTCGCGGGCGAAGGTGAGGAAGTCACCGTAGAAGCGCTCCCGGAACAGCGCGTCGTTGGTGCCCATCACGCGGGCGCCCTCGTGGTGCTCACGGATGTACTCGACCACGGTCTTCCAGTGGCTGAGCAACGCGTCCCGACGCTGCTGGTACTGGACGGGGTTGCCGGTGGAGGTGCCGTACCAGATGAAGTCCGGCTCGTTGAACGGCACGTACACGATCCGGTCGGCGTGCGGATGCTTGGAGACCTGGTCGACCACCCAGACCAGCTTCTCCATGTAGTTGTCGAAGCAGACCTGGTTGCAGGGGATCACCCCGCCGACGTTCTCGTACGTCCACTGCGCATACATGTCCTGGACGTTGATCTGGATGTACTCGCCGCCGGTGCGGAAGAACGGCTCCGCCACGACCAGGGCGTCGCCGTTGGGGTGCTGGGCACCGGCGGGTGGCTTCTGGTTGACGGTAGTCAGCCGCAGCGGCTCCAGGGTGTTGTCGCTGGGCACGCCCTCGTCGCTGAGCCCGTACAGGGCGCCGCTGGCGGCACCGCGGAACTCACCGGTGCGCTCACCGAGGTCGACGACGAGCTGCTGGACGGCCGGCTGTTCCTGGGCCTGGGCGGGCACGGCCGCCGCCGATGCCGCGGCGACGAGGGCGAACGCGGTGACGAGCGCCGGTACGGCTTTCCGTGTCGGTAGTGGTGTGAGTGTTCTGGCCATGCTTCTCCTCCTGCTCTACGAGTGCTGGCCGGTGTGGTGGGGATGTGCGGTGTCGCGGTGCTGGTCGGCGGTGGCGACCGGGTGGGCCTCCAATCAGGTCTCGGGGGCGAGTGCGAACAGGCGGGCCGCCGGCGCGGCGTCGGCACTGACCACCGTCAGGTGACCCGGCTCGGGCTCCCAGCTCACGTGCCAGGAAGCAAGGTCGTGCGGGTATACGAGCCTCGGCCGGAGCTGACGTCCGGCCAGGTGGGGCAGGTGGATGGTGAGCTTCGGGTCGGCACCGGGGCGGCGCCACAGCGCGAGGTAGGTGGGCTGTTCGTCGCCGGTCGACGGGCGCAGCCCGAGAGTGATCCAGGGATCGGCCCAGCGGGGCAGGCCGGCGGGCCAGCACGGCACCGCCCTCGTGAGGTGGCCGCGGATGCTGCGGTAGGCGGCCAGTCCGTCGGCGACGAGCCGGCGCTGGTCGGGTGCCATCTGGTCCAGGTGGCCGGAAAGGTAGAGCCGTCCGACCATCCCGGTGACCAGGCAGAACGCGATGCCTTCCGGGCTCATGCCGGGTTGCGGGTACGCCCAGTTGGCGGCCTGCTCCGGCAGCACGCTCATCGGTGCCGCCGCGGCGATCGGTGGGTACCGTTCGGGGTTCTGCTGGTCGCTGGTGGACTGCAGTTGCAGCCGGGCGAGCATGGCGTAGTCCATCCGCATGGCACCGGAGGCACAGTTCTCGATGACCAGCCCGGGGTGTCGGTCGAGTACCCCGTCGAGCCAGGCGAGCAGGGCCCGGCCGTGGCCGAGCAGGCCGTCGCCCGGGCTGGTGGCGGCCAGGTCGGTGCCGGCGCCGGAGTCGATGTTGTAGTCGAGCTTGAAGTAGCCGATGCCGAAGTCGGCGACCAGCCGGTCCACCACCCCGTCGAGGTGAGCGACCGCAGCGGGGTGGCGAAGGTCCAGGTGGTAGCGCGCGTCCTCGACCAGCCGTTCGCCGTCGCGCTGGAAGAAGGCGTCCGCCGGCAGGTGGGCCGCCACCGGGCTGTCGACCCCGACCACCTCCGGCTCCAGCCACAGGCCGGGTACCATTCCGGCGGCGCGGATGCGCCCGATCACCTCGCCGAGGCCGTGGGTGAACCGGGTGGTCGACGGGATCCAGCCGCCCATCAGCTCGTGCCATCGGCTGGAGCGGCTGTCGTCGTGCCAGCCCGCGTCGATGCAGAAGTACTCGGCGCCGGCGGCGGCCGCCGCGTCGATCAGCGGGTTGAGGGCTTCACTGGTGGGCTCACCCATCAGCGTGTTCATGTAGTCGTTGAACACCACGGGCAGGGTCTCGCGGTCCGGGTGCGGGCGGACGATCTGCCGGCGGTACCGCGTAATCGCCGCCGCAGCCCCGTCCAGACCCTCGTCGGAGACCGCGATCCCCACCGGTACGGAGGTGAAGTGGGCGCCCGGCGCGAGAACGTGCCGCCACTGGTGGTCGGCGTCGTTGGGGCCGGTCGCCGCAAGGTAGAGCCCCGCCTGGCGCTCGCCGACCTCCCAGCGCCAGCTCCCGTTGTGCTCGATCTGCCAGCACCAGGCGCGGCCGGTGGGGCGGTGCACGAGCACCCCCACCGGCAGGGCGTGTTTGGTCGACCATGAGCCGGTGCTGGTCACCACGAAGGCATCGCGCGACCGGTGTCCGTGCAACGGCAGGTCCAGGTCGGGCAGGTCGAGCTCGCGTGCCGGTTGGCGGCGCCACCGGCTCTCGGCGAGCCAACTGGTCTGCGCCCAGTGCAGGTCGATGTCCTCGGTACCGGTGTCGGGCGGCAGGATCAGGTTGGTCACCAGGGAGCTGACCGCCCGCAGGGTCAGTGGATGGGGGGTGGGGTTGTGGACCACGGTCCAGGTCTGCAGTGCCGGCACCCCGACCGGAGTCCGGAACCACACCTCGACCCGCAGGCCGCTACCGGGATCGGTGGCGTCGACTCGCAGTAGCTGCCAGCCGTCCTCGACACTTTGGTGGTAGCCGTCGTAGCGCAGCCGCCGGCCCACCGCCGTGCCGGTCGAGCGGGCACCCGACCAGGCACGCCCGTGTCCACCTACCTGGATCTCGACCAGCGGGTGATGCTGTCCGACCTGGTGCACCTCAGCGTTGTCGACCGCGAGGTGCACCAGGCTCGGTGGGGCGTCGGACGGGATGGCGAGGATGACCGCGAGGGCGGAGTGTCCCCAGTGGAGGTATTCGTCGTCTCGGTGGGTCGTGCTCACACGTGCTCCTCAGCAGGGTCGACAGCGCGTTTCAAGGTCATCCGGTGAAAAGGTTTTCAGATTGTGAACAGATCAGTCCCGCGAGAACATCGGGTCCATGGGGTGCTGGTCCCTATCGGCCCATGATCGAGTCGACCTGCCGCTGCGCGGCGGTCAACGCCTCGGCGGCGGGACGGCGGCCGAGCAGGATCTCGTCGACGGCGGCACCGACCGCCTGGGTCACCTGGTCGAAGTTCACCGTGACCGGGTAGAGGAAGGTATTCTGCGATTCCAGGTAGGTGGTGTAGGCGCTGACATCCAGGCCGGCCTGCTCCCGGGCCCGCTCACCGATCTCCAGGGAGGCCGGGATGGCCGGGAACACGACAGCCTTCTCACCGACCACGTTCTGGCACTCGGCGGACGCCAGGTACTTCACCCACTGCCACGCCTCGTCCCGATGCGCGGTGTTGGCCGAGATCGCGTCGGCGAGACCGTTGTAGATGCTCCACCGGCCCTGCGGTCCGGTGGGCAGCGGCGCGAACCCCACATCGACACCGGAGATCCCGGTGAAGCTGCTGATCGCCCACGAACCGTTGATCGTCAACGCCACGTCGCCCGCCTCGAACAGCGAGACGTACCCGACGCCCTGTAGGTCGGCCAGCGGCGTCACGTAGCCGGCCTTGACCATCCGGGCGAACCAGTCGAGCGTCTGGGCCAACCTCGGGTCGTCGAACTGGTAGTCGGTGCCCCAGGGGTTGCCGTCGGCGAGCAGTTCAAAGCCAAGACTGCGGGCGAAGTTGCCCCAGCTGGTCTGACCGGATGCCGAGTTGGACGGGTTGTCGAAGCTGAGTCCGTACACGGCGACCTTGGTCGCGTCGAAGCCGGGCTCGTTGCCGCGTACGCCGTTCTCGTCGACGGTCAGCCGGGCGATGATGTCCTCGAAGGTGCCTCCGTCGGTGGGGTTCCAGGTGGCGTTCCAGACGTCCTCCCGGCTGAGGCCGGCATCCGCCAGCATGGCCGAGTCGTACGCCATGGCGATGGTGTCCCAGTCCTTTGGCAGCCCGTACCGCTTTCCGTCCTGGCCCACCCAGAGGTCGGCGAGCCCTGGGTAGTACTGCCCCAGGTCGACGTTGTCCCGCTCGACGTACTCGTTGATCGGCAGGATCACCTGGTTCTGCACGAACGACGGGTAGAACGCCAGGTGGTCGGTGAACACGTCGGGAGCCCGGCGAGCAGCGAACTGGGTGTTGAGGTTGCTCCAGTAGTCTTCCCACGCGTACTGGGTGATCTTGACATTGATGCCGGTCTGCTCGGTGAACGCGTTCGCGCACTCCTGGTACTGGGGGATCTGCCGGTCGTCCCAGAGCCAGTAGTCGAGTGACACGTTCTCGTCGTCACCTGTGCCGCTGCACGCGGCCACCAGCAGGATCGCGGCACTCATCGGTACCGCGATCCGCCGGCGCCAGCTGAGCTTCATCGTGGGCTCCTCTCGGAATTGAGTTTGCGCGTTACCCATCCCCCCGCGAGGTCGCCGCTTGCGGCGACCTCCTGTCACTTCAGGCCGGTGAATCTGATCGAATCGACGATCCTCCGGCCCATGGCCAGGAACAGCAGGATCACCGGTAGAGCGCCCAGCACCGTGGCCGCCATCAGTCCGGTCCAGTCCGGCGCCGCCTGGGGCTGTCCGGACCGGAAGGCCGACAGGCCCACGGTCAACACCCGTACGCTCGGGTCGCTGCCTGCGACGAGAGGCCACATGAACTCGTTCCAGGCCGACACGTACGACAGGATCGCGGCGGTGCTGAGCGGAGCCGCCATCACCGGTACACAGATCCGCAGAAAGATCCGGGGATGGCCGGCTCCGTCCATCCGGGCCGCGTCTTCCAACTCGCTGCTCATCCCGAGGAAGAACTGACGAAGGAAGAACACCATGAACGGCGTCATGAAGAAGTACGGCGCGACCAAACCGACGAACGTGTCCAGCAGGCCGACCTCGCTGAGCAGCACGAAGTTCGGGATCAGCAGGAAGATCGGCGGGACCATCAGCGTGGACAGGAACAGGTAGAACACCGCGTCCCGGCCGCGCCAGTGCAGCCGCGCGAACGCGTACGCGGCCATCGCGCAGCAGGCCACCTGCCCGACCGTGACCAGCGTGGCGAAGACGACGGAGTTACGTAGGTAGAGCCAGAACTGCAGCTCGGCGCCGGAGCCGCCGGCCGCCCGTACCTCCTCGGGGCTGGCCAGCCCGAGCACCCGCCGGAAGTTGACCCAGGTGGGCTCTGGCGGTAGCACGGACTGGTCGCCGGTGAACAGCGCTGAGTTGGTCGAGAAGGCGGTGCGCAGGATCCAGTAGAAGGGCAGCAACGTCCCCGCCAGCAGCAGGGCCAACACCGCCCAGGCGGCGATGCGGGACAGCCGGAACCGCAGCGGACGGCGCGGCCTGCGAGCCGGGCGGCGGGGCGCAGTCTGCCGGCCGGTTGGTGCGCTGGTCGTCGATGTCATCGCCAACCGCCCTTCACGCCAGGTCGGACCGGGAGCCACGCAGCCCCCGCATGATGAAGAAGGTGACTGCGGCCAACAGCACCGCCAGCACCGCCGACATGGCGGCCGCGTAGCCGGCATTGTTGAAGTTGAACGCGTGCCGGAAGATGTAGACGTAGATCACCAGGCTGGAGTTGGCGGGTCCGCCCGGTTGGCCTCCGATGCCGCCGGTGGCGACCTGCACCAGGTCGAACACCTGGAACGAGCCCACCACCGACAGCACCAGCACCAACGCCAGCACCGGACGTAGCAGCGGCAGGGTGACTCGCCAGAAGGTCCGCCACTCCCCCGCACCGTCCAGCGCCGCCGCCTCGTACAGGTGACGGGGGATCATCTGCAGGCCGGCGAAGATCAGGAGTGCGGTGTAGCCGACGAACCGCCAGGTGTTCACACCGGCCAGTGTCGGGATCACCTGGGCCGGAGAGCCAAGGAAGTCCTGGCCACCGATGCCCACCCAGTCCAACACGTGGTTCACCACGCCGAGCCGGGGGTCGAGCATCCACAGCCAGAGCAGGCCGACGACCACCTGGGGGATCAGCCACGGCAGGACCAGCACACCGCGTACCAGTGCTGACCGGGTAAGCCGGTCCATCATCACCGCCATCGCCAATGCGAGAGCGGTCTGCACGCCGATGTTCAGCACCACATACAGCGCGGTCACCCGCATCGAGTGCCAGAACAGCGGGTCGGCGACCAGGTCCTGGTAGTTCTGCAAACCGACCCAATCACCGGAGCCGCGCAGGAGGTTGTAGTCGGTGAAGCTCATCCACAGTGCACGGATCGTGGGCCAGAGGTAGAAGACGACGAAGCCGAACCCCGCAGGCAGGAGGAACATTGCCGCCACCGCGCCAGGATGGTGGCGCACCCGCTGCCAGCGCTCGCTCATGCCGGCGCTCCACTGGGCTCGGCGCCAGCGTGAGGCACCACCATACCGGGGCCTGGTTCGCTCGCTGTGCTCGCTCATCCGAGGACCCCCTCCTGATGCTCGCGGTGCCCCAGGTAAGTTCACGGCACACGGATGATAACGTTTTCATGCGATGCGAAAACGGATCGTAATCTATCCGCAATCCTTCGATGATCATCTACCTGGCACTCCGTTACGGCGCCGCTTCGGCAGGCGCCGTAACCCGACTACGATGTGTGTGACATGCCCAGATCCGTGAGCCGCACGCCCGCCATCACCGACGTCGCCAAGCTGGCCGGCGTCTCGGTGCCGACCGTGTCACGCGTGCTGACCGGCTCGGTGCCGGTCAGCACGGAACGCCGGGAACGGGTGCTGCGGGCGATCCAGGAGCTCGGATACCGGCCAAACGGTGCTGCCCGCGCCCTGATCAAGGGGCATCAATCGGTGATCGCGGTACTCGCCGGCGCCACCACCCGGTACGGCTACGCCCTCACCATCCAGGGCATCGAGGAGGCTGCCCGGCTGGCCGGCTACATCGTCATGATCACGGTCATCGAGGCCGACGACCCGGACACTGTCACCAAGACGATCGACCTCGCCCTGGCAAACCCCGTCGCCGGAGTCATCGTGCTGAAGTTCGACCCGGCGGGCATCGCGGCGGTACGCGCCATGCCGCCGGGAGTCCCGGTCGTGGCCGTCGCCGGCAGCCGGGGCTCCGGCGTCCCCCACGTCGTTCTCGACGACACCACCGCCGCCATGACCGCCACGGACTACCTTCTCCAACTCGGCCACCGCACCGTCCATCACATCGCGGTGCCGCTGGCCGGGCGCCGCAGCGGCCGCTCCGCCGGCTGGCGCAAGGCCCTCGAGCGCGCCAGCGCAGAAATACCCCAGCTGATGGAGGCCGGTTGGGACCCCCACCAGGCATACGAGATCGGCCTCACCCTCGCCGAGCGCGACGACGTCACCGCAGTGCTATGCGGCAACGACGAACTGGCCATCGGCCTGCTGCGCGCCCTGCATGAGAAGGGGCGCCGGGTCCCCGAGGAGATCAGTGTCGTCGGGTTCGACGGACACCCGCTCGGCGCGCTGTGGAGCCCGGCCCTGACGACCGTGCGACAGGACTTCGTGGATGTCGGGCGACGAGCCTTCCGTGAGGTGGTGGCCATGATCGGGAAGGAACAGCCACCCCAGAACTCCTCCGGCACCCCCCAGCTGGTGATCAGGGAGAGCAGCGGCCCGCCGCCGGAGACCAGGCGACGCTGACGGCGTACCGCCCACATCACCGCCCGTCCCGCGCGAGCATCAGGGCGTGGCGCGCCGCTGCGCTGCGGGCGCCCGCCAGCGGCGTCCGGCTCCGGGCCAGATGGAACGGCTGGACCGCTCACGTCCACCCGGCCGACACGGGGACCGGACCACGGCATCAAGGGGAACATTCTGGCCGCGATCGCCGCCGCTGCCCTCGGCGTGCATGAGGCCTTCCGGCGCGATCCGGAACCGCCCGGGCGGCGACGCCGGCTGGCGCACCATCACGGTGAACCTGTGGCAGCCGGGGAGCAGCGCTGACGGGCCCGGACTGACCCACACCCCGGCAGACTGGTGGATCGTCGGCCTCGGTCACCTCGGCCAGGCCTACGCCTGGGTGATGTCCTGGCTCACCTACGCCGACCCGCCCCAGGTTGAGATCGTCCTGCAAGACGTACCAGAGGACCTCACCGCAGCGGCCACGCCTTCCAACCGGAGGCGCGCCCGAGGTCGAGCCCCTCGGGGCCGGTCGGCCGCCACAGCGTCCTCGTCTCGCTCACCGCAGTCTCCTTCTTGGTCGAGGCAGGTTATCGGGGGTTCCGGGCAGAGGCGAGCGCTTTCCGTTCGGCCAAAGGCACGCCTGTCCGGTGAATCCGCCGTACCTGCCGTCACTTGCTGGAGCAACCGCAGGCGTTCGCGCCGCGCTCACCCAGGAACGCATTGAGGGCGATCACCGCCGTCGCGCCTGTCGTCTTTTATTTCTCGGCGACGAGGAAATCCCCTAGTCTGGCGGTAAGCGGTGCCGGTCATACCCAAAGGGGCAGTTGTCATGCGAGTTGAGCAGGTGACGGCCCCGGTGGCCTACCACGGCGAGGGGCCGGTGTGGTCGCCCCGGTGGGGCGGCCTGCGCTGGCTCGACATGCTGGCCGGTGACGTGCTGTCCCTCGACGGCGACGGGAACGTCTCGCGCAGTCACGTGGGTCCCGTTGCCGCGGCGCTGCGCCCGCGCCGGAACGGTGGCGCGGTGATCGGGATTGAGCGAGGGTTCCTGCTGGAGGACCCAGACGGCTCCCGCACACCACTGCCCGAACTCTGGTCGAGCGACGACGTGCGGATGAACGAGGGCGGCTGCGACCCGGACGGCCGGTTCTACTGCGGTTCGATGGCCTACGACCAACGGTCGGGCGCCGCCAGCCTGTACCGGCTCGACGCCGATCTCACCGTCGCGGTCGTGCTTTCCGGCGTCACCGTCTCCAACGGGCTCGAGTGGAGCCCCGACGGCTCTCGCGCCTACTACAACGACACCGCCACACACCGGATCAGCGTGTTCGACTACGACCGCGAGTCAGGCCTGACCGATCGGCGTACGTTCGTCGAGATCCCCGACGGTGGCCAACCCGACGGCCTGACCGTCGACGTCGAGGGCGGGGTGTGGACGGCGATCGTCAACGGCGGCGCCGTGCACCGGTACACGCCCGACGGTCGTCTCGACGAAGTGCTGACGGTGCCCGCCCGCAAGGTCACCGCCTGTACCTTCGGTGGAGCGAAGCTGGACGAGTTGTTCATCACCACCTCACGGGAGGGCCTGCCGGAGGGGGCGGACCCGCTGGCCGGCGCGCTGTTTCGGGCCAGCCCGCAGATCGCTGGCCGGCCGGTACGCGAGTTCGCCGGATAATCGGACGCCTCGTCGTCTTCGGCGCGACCGGTGACCTCACCGGCCGGTTCCTCCTGCCCGCCCTGGCACCGTAATCCGCCGCCGGCCGGCTGCCGCACGACTTCACGATGACGGGGGCGGCCCGGCAGCAGTGGACGACGACACCTACCGCGCAGACGCGGGCAAGCAGTTACGCCAGCATGGCGGGGACGTGGCGGACGATGTGCGGGCAGCGCTGGTGGATCGGCTGCGCTGGTAGCGTGCCAGAACTCCTCGCACACAGTGTGAGCTGCTGCTTCGCGGCAGTGACGCAGGATGGCAGGGATGCCGGTTCGACTGCTGTACCTGAGTGCGGTGCAGGTGTTCGGCTGGTTGTCGCAGGCCACGCGCGGCGAGTCCGCAATGTTCGCCGAGCTGCTGGTGCTGCGCCACGAGGTGGCGGTGCTACGCCGTCAGGTCGGTCGGCCGCACCTGTCCTGGCCAGAGCGGGCGGTGTTCTCCGCGCTGGTCCGGGCCCTGCCACGGGACCTGTGGAGGCGTCGGATCGCCACCCCGGCCACCCTGCTGGCCTGGCACCGCCGGCTGGTCCGCCGGCACTGGACTTCCAACGTCGCTGCCTGCGCCTGCTCGAACAGGCAGGAGAGGACGGTGGGGCCGAGCCGTCCCACCTGGCCTACCTGACCGATGTCGTCGGCCCGCATGGAGAAGTGCACCTCCCGAGCATGCACCCCAGCTGGGTTTCTCACCTGCTCAGGTCTTCAGTAGGTCACGATCCCGCGGCGGGTCGCGCTTACCGGGCGGCGGGCTGACCCGGCTGGCCTAGCCGGGGCCGGGGCGAGGTTAGGCTGACCGTGTGCGGTTGGTCATCATGGCGGACACTCACCTGCCGAAACGTGCCCGTGACCTGCCGTCCGGGCTGTGGTCTGCCGTCGATGCCGCCGACCTTGTCATCCATGCCGGCGACTGGGTCAGCGTGTCGTTGCTCGACGAGTTGGAGCGGCGCAGCGCCCGGCTGATCGGCGTCTACGGCAACAACGACGGTCCCGACCTGCGTGCCCGGCTGCCGGAGATCGCCTTCGCGGACGTGGCCGGACTGCGCATCGCGGTGGTGCACGAGACCGGCCCGGCCAGCGGCCGGGAGCGGCGGTGCGCGGCCCGGTTTCCCGGCTGTGACCTGCTCGTGTTCGGGCACTCCCACATTCCCTGGGACAGCGAGGCGCCCGGTGGTCTGCGGCTACTCAATCCCGGCTCGCCGACCGACCGGCGCCGCCAGCCGCACGCGACGTACCTCACCGCCGAACTGACCGGCGGTCGACTCGACGCCGTCACGCTGCACGAGGTGGCGCGATAGCGACGGCCGGGCGGACACGGGCCGGCATAGTCTGGGGAGCATGCCGAAAGCAATCTGGAACGACCTGGCCATCGCCGAGAGCCGGGACACCGTCGTGGTCGAGGGGAACCACTACTTCCCCCGCGCCGCGCTCCGCGACGACCTGCTGCAGGACTCCGACACCCACACAGTCTGCCCGTGGAAGGGCACCGCGTCGTACTACACGTTGGAGCACGACGGCCAGACCAGCGTAGACGCGGTCTGGTACTACCCGGAACCGCTACCCGACGCCGAGATGGTCCGGGACCGGGTCGCGTTCTGGAAGGACGTCAAGGTCGTCGGACAGAACTGACCCCTGCACGGGTGTGCCGTCGTCATGAACCTGCGCCGCCGCGAGGATCCGATCCCCGTGCCGTCGGCGGTCCACCGGGCGCAGCCGGCAGGACCCGCCCTAGTCAGGTCTGCCGTACGGCCCGACATTCACCTTCGGTAACTGTGGTTCGGGAATGCCGCGGGGCCATGCGTCAAGGCCCTTATCGCCACCGCAGCTGTCGTCAGCCGCTGCCGTCCTGAAGGCGTTGGACGATGTTCGCCTCCACTTCGCGGATGTGGTTCACCGCTGCGGCCTTCGCGTCGCGGACCCGCCGGCCGATGACTGCGTCGACGATCCGGCAGTGGCCCTCGTGAGCGATGGCACGGCGGCCGGGCAGCGCGATCACGCGGTGCGAGTAGATCGTGAAGAGCGGTTGCAGGCTCTCGGCAAGGCGCAGCAGCAGCAGGTTGTTCGTCGCCTTGGCGATCGCCTTGTGCAGTTCCCCGTCCAGTTCGATGAACTCGGCGTCGGAGAGCGCGGGGTCGGCCGAGCGTTCGATGAGGTCGCGCAACTCGGCGGCGGCTGCGGGGGTGATGCGTTGGGCGGCCAGGCCCGCGGCGTCCCGTTCGAGGCTCAACCGCACCTCGAACAGATCCGGGATGGTGTAGTCGTCGATCAGCAGCATGTCGGCCAGGCCTTGGCGGCGCTTGGTCTTGCTGACCACGAAGACACCGACTCCGTGGTCGGTGCGGAGCAGACCACCGGCCTCGACCATGCGCAGCGCTTCACGCATCGAACTGCGCCCCACGCCGAACTGCTCGGAGAGCACACGCTCTGAAGGCAGCTTGTCACCCGGTTCGTACTCACCCTCGGTGATCAGGCGTTCCAGTTGAGCGGCGACCGAGTCGGCGACCTTGAGCCGGCGGACCGGTTCGATGCGCTTGATCTGCCGGTCGCTACTCACTCCTTCACCGCACCCATGGTCAGGCCGGTGACCAGTTGCCGTTGGAAGAACCCGACCACCAACGCGGTGGGCACCAGGACGGCGCAGGATGCCGCCGCGAGTTGCCCGAGATCAAGGGACTGAAAACCGACATATTGGTACAGGGCGAGAGGCGACGTGCGGGCGTCCACGTCGGTGAGGATAAGCGACAGGAAGAACTCGTTCCACGACAGTAGGAAGGCGATGCTGCCGGCACCGACGATGCCCGGCATGCTGAGCGGCAGCAGCACGCGGCGGAAGGCGCTGGCGTAGGAGCAGCCATCGAGCAGGGCGGACTCCAACAGCGCCGGCGGCAGGCCACGGAACGTCTCGATCAGGATCCAGGACACCACCCCGACCACCAGCACGACGTGGGCCAGGGTTACGCCGACGAGGGTGTCCTGTAGACCCGCCACGCGGAACATCAGGAAGAAGGGCAGCGCGACGGCGATAGGCGGCGCCATCCGGCTGGTCAGGACCCAGAACTCGTAACGCGCCGTGTCGGTCGTCGCTAGTTGCCCGAGCGCGTATCCGGCCAGGACACCGCAGGCGACGGCGATGGTGGTCGCACCGAGCGCCACCACGAAGCTGTTCAGCAGGCTCGCCTGAAGATCCGGCGAGGCGAGTGCGGTCGTGTAGGCGCTGAGGTCGAGTTGTGGCAGCCAGCGCGGCGGAATCTTCGACACCTCGGTGGGTGCCTTGAACGAGGTGGTCAGCAGCCAGTAGATCGGGAAAAGCGACCAGACCAGGAAGACGAACAGCACGATCCGGGCCACCCAACTTCGCTTACCGGGCATCAGCGTGCCTCCTCCTTGCTTGGTCGTAGCCACCGCAACAGCAGTCGTGCGAGCAGGATCGCCACCAGCAACAGCAGCATCGCGGCCGCGCTGGCCCGCCCGAAGTTGAGGAACGAGATGCCCTCGCGGAAGGCGAAGTAGTTGAGGGTGGTCGTGCTGGTGCCGGGGCCGCCCCCGGTCAGCACCTGAATGCTGTCGAACGTCTTGAGTGCGTCGATTCCCCGGAACAGCAGAGCCACCAGCACGAACGGGCGCAGCAGCGGGAACGTCACGTGCCAGAAGGTGCTCCAGGAGCCAGAGCCGTCCACCGAGGCCGCCTCGTACACGTCCGCTGGGATCGCGGACATGCCCCCGACCAGAATGACCAGTACGAACGGCGTCCACTGCCAGGTGTCGACGATGATCAGGCTCAGCAGCGGCATGCCCGCATCGGCGCCCCAGTCCGGCTGGGGCAGGCCGAGAACCCCCAGCACGTAGTTGATCAACCCGAACGAGGAGTTGAACATCAGCCGCCAGTTGAACAGGCTGGCCACCGGCGCCGCCGCGAGCGGCAGCAGGAACAGCGCCCGCAGCAGCGGGGCGCCCCGGGTGACCCGGGTCAACGCGACCGCGACCGCCATCGCCACGACGAACTCGATCGCCACCGCGGACACCGTGAAGACGGCGGTGACCCGGACGGCGGACCAGAACTCCCTGCTGCCGACCAGTTCCGCGTAGTTCGACAGTCCGACGAACCGGAGGCTTGCCTCGGTGGGCGCCATGTTGGTGAAGCTCAGGACGAGGGTGTAGACGAACGGCACCACGGTGAGCGCGACCAGCAGAGCCGTGAGCGGCAGGAGGAACAGCCGGCGAGTGCGCGCCCGCGCCAGCGCGCCGGCGGTGACGGCGCGGCCGGCGGCCGGCGGCCGGGAGCTGGAACGCTTGCCCCCGGACCGCCGCCGTTCCCGTAGTGTCGAGTCGGACATCGGGCTACTGCACCGCCGCGATCGCCAGCCGCTGTGCCGCCTGCAGCGCCGCCTGGGGGCTGCTCTGGCCCGCCACCACGCCGTTGACGGCGCGAGCGAGGGCATCCGAGATCTCCGGCCACTTGGCGTGCTTCCAGGCCAGCGCCATTGGCTCGGAGTCGGCCTCCTGCAAGGAGGAGAGCACCCGGTCAACGTTTTCGGTGCCGAGCCGCTGCCGGATGCTCTCGTCCTGCCAGGCACTAGACCGCGACGGCGAGGTGCCGGCCGCGCCGGCGGCCGCCGCCATAGGCTTGCTGGTCGCCCACTGCAGGAAGAGCCAGGCCGCCTTCTTCTGCTGGCTCTTGGCGTTGATTCCGGCGGTCCAGAACCAGAAGTTGGGCACGCTCCGGCTGTCCTTGCTCGGGAACGGGTAGGCGGAGGCCTTGTCAGCGATCACTGAGTTGGTCGCGTCGCGCAGCCCGCCGAGGAAGGTAGAGGTGTCCGACCACATACCCAGACGGCCCTGGGACATCGCCTGGTTGTTCTCCAACCAGCCCCACCCGGTGACGCCCCTGGGCCCGTACTCGCGCAGCAGTTGCGCGTAGAAGGTCAGCGCCGCCACGTTCGGTGCGGAGTCCAACGCCGGTCGACCCTGTGGGTCGATGAGGTAGCCGCCCTCGGTGAAGACGAATCCGGCGTAGGGCCAGGGTGCCTCACTGGGATTGGCGACCGCGCGCAGGCCGATCCCAGCGGTGTCGCCGTTGTTGGCCGCGCGGGCGGCGGCGAGCAGTTCGTCGAAGGTGGTGGGGCCGGACGGCACGAGGTCATCGCGGGTGTAGACCACCTGGATCTCGGTGGTGATCGGCATGACGTGTGTGGTGCCGTCGCTCTGCGCGAACGACCGCGCCGCCGGAAAGACGTCGTCGGCGTAGGCGTACCAGGCCGGGTTGGTGAGCTGTGGGTCGGACAGGTAGGCATCCAGTGGTTCCAGCCAGCCTGAACTGACCGCCTGGCCCACCTGGTAGACGAGGAAGACGTCCGGCGTCGGGGAGCCGCCGGCCAGCGTCACGGCAATCTTCGAGACGTACTGCGCCTCGCCAAGCACCTGCGGCTTGACGCGGATGCCGGTCAGCTCGGTGAACTCCTGCAGGTGCGGCTGGAGCGCGTCCACCCACGGATGGCTCATCGCGCCAAAGGTGATCTCGGTGCCGGAGAACTGCTTCCAGTCGATACCGGCGTCGCTGAAGTCACCGTCCAGGGTGGTGGTGTTGGTGCCGGTGCCGGAGCGCGATCCGTCGCCGCAGGCGCTGAGCAGCGCGCCCGCGCCTAGGGCGAGGCCACCGCGCAGCAGGGCGCGCCGGCTCATGGAGGGGCGGAAGGTAGCCATGTCATCCTCTCGGAGAAGGTTGGTGGTGGTCGATGTGTCAGCGCCAGACGACCATGCTCTTGCCGAGTGATCCGGCGTCGAAGTCGCGCCAGGCTTGCGGGGCGTCGGCGAGGTCGTATTCGTGGAGGATCAGCGGCTGCACGCAGTAGCCGCGGCGGGCGACGTCATGCAGCATTTGCTGCAGGTCCGGGGTGGAATAGACCCAGGCACCCAGCACGGTCAACTGCTTCTGGATGATCTGCGCGCCGATGTCCAGGGTGGTGGCGTCGTCGCCGAAGCCGACGAACACCACGCGCCCCCAGGTCCGGGCGGCGTCCAGGGCCGCCGAACGACCCGCGGACACCCCGGAGGCGTCGATGACCAGGTCCGCACCCTGCCCGCCGTTGTGCTCCTGGACGGCCTCACCGACGGTCGTGGTGGTGGGGTCGATGGCGACGTCCACGCCGTGGCTCAGCGCGAACTCACGCCGCTCGGCGACCGGGTCGACGCCGATGACCCACGCTCCGGCCTGCTTGGCAAAGTAGGCTGCGGCGACGCCGACCGGGCCCAGGCCGACGATGGTGACGGTCTCGGAGGGCCCGAGCTGGCCACGACGCAGCGCCCAGTAGCCGGTGCCGGCCCCGCAGGCGTAGAAGGCGCCTTCGGCGAACGAGATCGACGGCGGCAGGATCGCGCAGTCCTTCGCCTCGGCGAGCATGAAGTCGGCCATGGCGCCGTGCCGGTCGAAGCCGTAGGTGGTCTTGTCGGGGCAGTCGATGTCCCAGCCCCGGCGGCAGGACAGGCACACGCCGCAGCCGGAAAGGTGGGCCACCGCCACTCGATCGCCCGGCCGGAGGTGCGTCACACCCGAGCCGACCTCGGTCACCACGCCGGCCGGCTCGTGGCTGCCGACGATGTCCGGGTCGATAGAGAGGCCCTTCATGATTTCTTGGCGTCGCTCGGCGGCCGGCACCCGGTAGAGCATGTGGATGTCACTGCCGCACAAGCCGGCGGCCTTGACCTCAATCACTACCTGGCCAGGGCCGGGCGTCGGCTTGTCCAGCTCGACTATGCGGGCTTGACGGTCGCCGGGAAGAAGTACTGCGCGCACGAGAATGCTCCGTTCTGCTCGGTCCTCAGCGGACCGGGACGAGTGGTTCGACGACGACGGTCAGGGAGGTGGTCCGCTCCTCCCCAGGTGCGAGGAACGGCGCGCGTCCCTCGGCCCGGTCGGCGGCCCGGCCCCCGAGACCGCAGTTCGCGGGTTCGATCGACATGACATAGGACCGGGGCGTACGTCGCCGCCAGGTGTGCAGCCGTGGCAATGTCGAGCGGTCCCATGACACCCGCATCAGCAGCCCCACACCGGGCCCGGTGATCTGGAGTTCCGGGTTGGTCTCGGCGTCGGTGAGCACGCCGGCGATCTCCACCGCCGCCTCGCCGTCGGGCAGCCAGTACCGGCGGACCATCACGTCGAAGGCCGCCAGGTCGGTGAAGTTGCCGTGCTGGCCGTGCCCGTCGCTGGGGACTCCGACGTTGCGCAGCCCGCAGGTGGTCAGCAGGCCGCCGGACCAGCCGTCCAGCCAGCCCTGGTCAGCGTCTGACCGCCCCGGGCGGCAGTCGCCGACCGCGGACATCCAGGACACCGGGGTGCCGGCGTACCAGGCACCGCCGATGTCCATCCCCCGGTCGAGCAGAATGCTGACCGCGAGCCCGTTCAACGGCCGTACCGACACGGTCCTGCCACCGCGGGCGTCGCCATCGGCGATGGTGTCCCGCCGTACCTCCAGGAGCTGATCCGGCCGGGCGATCAGGCCGCTGTCGTACGCGGCCCGCGGCGAGAGATGAGTGCGGTGGTGCTCCGTCATCGTCCCCTCCCGAACGTGATGGCGGTGCGATCGATGGGCGGGTGGCCAGGAAGATCAGGACATGATCAGGCCGCCGGTGACGTTCAGGGCCTGCCCGGTCATCGCCGAGCTCTCCTCGCTGGCGAGAAAGACGGCGACGTTCGCGACCTCGTCCAGCTCGATGAAGCGACGCATCGGCGCGCCGGTACGCCAGTCCTCGGCGACCTGCTCGACGCTGCGCCCCTCGGCCCGGGCGTGCCCCTGCATGACCTCGTCGAGGTGGGGCGTCGCCACCGGGCCGGGGCAGATCGCGTTGACCCGAATGTTGGCGTCGACCAGTTCCAGGGCGGCGGTCTGGGTGAGCCCGAGCAAGCCCCACTTGGAGGAGACGTAGGCGCTACGGTTCGGCAGGCCACGCTTGGCCACATTGGACGCGATGTTGACAATTGCGCCGCGTCCGCGCGGGCGCATCAGCCGGGCGGCGGCCTGGATGCAGAGCATCGAGCCGGTGAGATTGATCTTCAGCGTACGCTCCCAGGCGGCCACGTCGAGGTCCTGGATCAGCGCGACGGGCGTACCGATGGCGGCGTTGTTGACCACGATGTCCAACGGGCCGAGCTGCCGCTCCGCCTCGGCGAACCCGGCGGCCACCGATTCCGGATCGGTGACGTCCAGCGACACCTGAGCGGCGGTGCCGCCGGCGGCTCGGATCTCCTTCTCCAGTTCGTCGGCGGGCTGGATGTCGGCGATCGCCACCGCAGCGCCCTCGCGGGCGTAGGCCCGCGCGATCGCGGCGCCGATTCCCTGGGCGCCACCGGTGATCAGCGCGACCCGTCCTGACAGACGCATGTGTGTTTCCCTCTCGTTCTCTGGTGGTGGCTCGTCGATGCCGGCGGTCAGTCGCCGATCCGCAGGCTGGGATGGCGGTCGCGGATCCGGATGTCGTGGGCGGGCAGCACGGTGGCGCCCAGCGCGCGGATCCGGCGCAGGGTCTCCACGTGCCGCAGCAGGTCGTAGTGGTTGCCGATCGGAATCAGCGACTCCACGTGCTCGTACAGGTAGACCTCGTCGCCTGGGATGACGACCGGCCCGGCGGTGGTGTCGGCGACGACGATCTGGTGTCCGGGGGTGTGCCCGCCGGTCCAGATGACCCGCAGGCCGGGCCGTACCTCGACCTCGCCGTCGACGAGGTCCACCCGGTCCCATGCCTCGTCGACCAGCCAGGCGAAGACCTCGCGTGGGTAGCTGTTGCGGGGCAGCACGACCCGGTTCTCGGGCAGCAGGACATGCTGGTACTCCCGCCGGTTGAGCACGATCCGGGCCCGGTTGAACAGCGGCGCGTTGACGTAGTGGTCGAAGTGCAGGTGGGTGATGATCAGGATGTCGATGTCGTCGGGCGTCAGGCCGTGCTCGGCGAGCGCCGCCACCGTCGTCCGGTGTGTGGTGAGTCCGAACTCCTCGCGCTGCTCCGGCGTCGTGTAATCCAGCGCGTTGTCGATTCCGGTGTCGACCAGAATCCGCTGCCCGCCGCCCTCAAGCAGGAAGAAGTTCATGGCGATCTTCACATGCTTGGGCGACGGGTACGCGTTGTCGTACATGACGGTTCCATGGGTCGCCCAGTCACCGTTGTTGAGGATGGTGACGGTGTACGTCCCTGCTGGCGCGCTCACGTGACTCCCCTCGTCGTACCTGTGTTCGTCGGCGACCCTGCCGGCCGCGTGCGTCGGGTGCACCGGGCCGTTCCTCAACCGAGCGCGAAGCGGTCGCGCGCGTCGGGGGCGAGTGCGACGCCCAGCCCCGGCCCGGTGGGCGCGTTCACCACGCCGCCGACGGCGGTGATGGGTTCCTGGAGCAGCCCGTCCCAGCCCGGCCCGCCATAGGCGTCGTACTCAACCAGCGGCGAGTTCGTGCAGGCGAGGATCAGGTGCAGCCCGGCGGCAAGACCGATACCAGTACCAGAGGAGCAGCCGATGTGCGGGACGCACTCGATGTTCCAGCCGCTGGCCATGTCGGCGACACGCTTGGCCTCACTGATTCCACCGACCGTGGTGCAGTCCGGCTGAAGAACGTCGAAGGTGTGGCGAGTGAGGGCATCGAGATACTCGAACCGGGTCAGCAGGCTCTCCCCGCCGGCAAGCCGGATACCTACCCGTTCCGCGAGCCAGGTGTGCTCGTCGATGTACTGGGTGAGGCTGTTGGTGCGAATCGGCTCTTCCAACCAGGAGACCCCGAGGTCTTCGAACTGGGCGGCCATCCGTAGCGCGGTCCGCCGGTCGTAGGCCATGTTCGCGTCGACCATTAGGTCGATCGCAGGACCCACCGCGGCCCGTACGTCGGCCACGATCCGCTGGTCCACCTCGACACCGAGCCCGACCCGCAGCTTGATGGCGGTGAAGCCGGCCTCGACCGCCCGGCGGGCCTCGGGAACCATCCGCTCCGGCGACTTGAGGCTCGGCGCGTAATACGCACGCACCTCCTGTTTCGCTGAGCCGAGCAGGCGATGCAGCGGCTGATCGGTGACCTTGCCCAGCAGATCCCAGAGGGCGATGTCGATCCCGCTGATCGCGTACGTCTCGACCCCGCGCCGCCCCCACAGATGCGTCGCCCGGTACATGAGTTCCCACAGGCCGGCGAGGTCCAGCGGGTCACGGCCGATCAACAGGGGTGCGAGCTGCTGGTTGATGATCGGACCGACGGTCGGGAAGTACTCGGCGGAGAAGCCTGCCTCGCCGAGGCCCACCAGCCCCTCGTCGGTCTCCACCTCGACGACGATCCCGCCCTTGGAGTGGACCACCATGGCGCCCCAGCGCAACGGCTCCTCCAGCCGGATCCCGAGCGGAAACGCCTCGACGCGGACGATCTTCAATGTCTGGCCTTTCGTCGCGACAGCAAGGACACCTCAGCAGGTGGCCTGGTTATCAGGTGGTCTGAACTCTGCTCGCCTTTGCTACCACTGTCAAGACCGAACTTTGCGACACCCTAAGATGACTATCCGTAACCAGAGGGATGGGCCGAAACGAATCATCCGAGGCCAGCGGCGCTAGCAACCGGCTCCGCGGATACCCCGCGTGACACCAGCGCCCAAGGGCGGCCGGCCGTCAGGCGGCCGCGGAGGTCGCCGATCTGGTCGAGCAGCGGGTCCCGTACAACACCCGATGGTCGTCCAGCGGCTTACGCCCCGGATAACGACTCCGTCGTGGGGACGGGGTGGCAGTAGCGGCGCGACACGCCCAACATCATTAAGTTAGGAGCTCTTAA
>NZ_BOPC01000106.1 GCF_016863555.1 Micromonospora qiuiae
TCATGACCACAGCCCTGTCCACGTCCTGCGGCACCTGACCCACCTCATGCGTTCCCGGGTGGCGCACAACCCGGTCGTGGCCCGCAACCACGGCAATGGCATCCTCACGCTCCTGACCGACGCCGGGTTCGACGACGCCCGGGAGATCGCACACGCCGACCACAAGTTCGGCCGGGTCACCTTCGTGCAGGCGACTCGCCCCATGAACTGAGCCTGACGGACGTGCCGGCCGGCCAACCACTCCACGCCACGCAATGGCAGAAGACCCAATGCCACAGGCCGGCACCGCCAGTCATCAACGTGCTGCCTTCCTCGGGTCGCCCCGGAGCCACTGTCGCTGGGCCGCCGGCAGTTCCCTGGCCGAGCGGCCCAGCGCCCCCGTCCATCAGCGGCGTTCGGCGACTCCCGTTCGAGTGGCCGGACCAGGCCCAACACCGATCGCGCAACAGATGTTGAGCATTTTTGGGTGGACGCTCAACACCCGTTGCTCCATTCAAGAGCGAGCATACGCTCACTTTGCGTACGCATGTCAACACCTGTTTTACTGGGGCCCGCATCTGCGACACTGGCGTTTAGTCGTTGAAGTGCGGGGAGCGGGGAGCGATGATCGACGATCAACACGTTGAGCAGGAGCTACCGCCTCTTGACACCCTTGCCGCCCGGCTGGAGTACCTGTTCGAGAAAATTCGGCCGACTCCTGAAGAGCTCGGCGACTCCCACGAGCCCGGTCGGAAGTACACCAACAGAGAGATCGCCGACAAGATCAACGCCACGGCCGGCGAAACCGGTGTCACGATCAGCGCCGCCTACATCGGGGAGCTGCGCCGCGGTGTGGCCAGCGATCCGCGCACCTCGCACATCCGTGCCCTGGCCTCCGTCTTCGGAGTGAACACCGGCTACTTCGTAGACGACGCGGCCGCACGACGCACACAGGAACAGCTCACGCTGCTCAGCGAGCTGCGCCGAATGGATGTCAAGCAGGTGGCGCTGCGCCAGGTGCTCACCGACAACGGGTTGTCCGCGACAGACACGCAGCTCATCGAGCAGATGGTGGCCCGATTGCGGGCCGTTGCCGAGGGCGCCGGCTCCGGCGAAGACGGCGCCGCGCCGGGCGATCGCAGTTAGCCGTGTTGATCCTTCGGTGGCAGTACGCTGACGAGCGGGAGAACGCTGACGTGAGTTTGCACCGACTGCGCAAACGCTGCGAGAAGATCGTCGCCGAGCTTGAGATACCGGAGCCCTTTGAGATCCGGAAGCTGTGCGACGTGCTCGGCGAACGGCGCGGTCGGCCCATCCACCTGGTGCCCATCAAGTTGCCGGCCCACACCGTGTGCGGAATGTGCGTGCCAACCCGCGAGTTCGATGCCATCTTCTTCGAGCAGGAGACCTCGCCCCTGCATCAGCTGCTGATCATCGGTCACGAGTTGGGTCACCTGATCGCCGGGCATCAGGCCACCGAAGTCCTGGACCCGGATGCCTCGCGTCTGCTGCTTCCCGACCTCGACCCAGCGTTGGTTCGCCGCAGCCTCGGCCGCAGCAACTACGCCGCCGACGAGGAACGCGAAGCCGAAATGATCGGCTCGCTGATCCTGCGACGAGCCCGCAGCGGCCAGGACGAAAGGCGCGAGTCACCATTGGACAGCCGCCAGGCCGAGTTGTACGGCCGGCTGCGGCACTCGCTGGAACACCCCGACTGGTAGCCGAGATGGACACCCTCCTGTACGCCGTATGCGCGGTGGCCGGCTGGTTCGCCTTCGGCTACATGCTGCGGCTACAGCACCGGCAGCCCAGCCAGGCCCGAGGCGCGATCTGCGTGGCACTCGGAGCCTTCGCCGCCGGGATCACGCTCGCCATCCCACCCCTCGCGAGCAGCATCGACCACGCATCCGACCTGCCCAACCTGGCCAAAGTCATCTCCCACGGCTGCGCCATGACGATCGCCGCCAGCGCCGAACACATGCTGCTCCACCTCGCGCTTCCGCCGGCGAGGGCGGCAGCCCGCAGCCGACTCTGGGTCTGGGCCACCAGCAGCGCCTTTCTCGCCATGGTCGCTCTCTTCGCCTACACGCTCACCTACGACACCCCGGTACTGCTGACGGTCGAGTACGCCAGAGATCCCGCCGTCACCGCGTACCTGCTGATCTTCATGGTCGTCGGCTTTTTTGCCTACTGCACCGACATCACCCGGCTGTGCTGGCGCTTCGCCCGCATCTGCGGTCGCCCATGGCTGCGCCGGGGCCTTCGCATCACCGCCGTCGGCGCCGCATTCGCCCTGCTCTACAGCACCAACAAGATCGCGTACCTGATCGCCTACCGGAGCGGCCATCAACCCACCGGCGAGCGGGAGATCGCCGCGGTCCTGGTCACCATCAGCGCGTTGCTCATGATGATCGGCCTGACCATGCCAGCCTGGGGCCCGATCCTGGCGATCACCCGGCGCTGGGACGACTTCCGTTCCTTCCAGCGCCTCGAACCGCTCTGGCGTGACCTCGTCACCGCCCTGCCCGAACTCGAACTCGATACAAGCCTGCGCCGACGGCTCGGTGCCGTCCGCGACATCGACTACGCACTGACCCGCCGAGTCGCCGAGATCCGCGACGGCTGCCTCGCGCTGCGCCCGTACATGGACGTCAGAGTGACGGCACTGGCCGAGCAGCACGCCAAGCGGGCTGACCTGACCGCCGACGAGCGGCGGGCCACGATCGAAGCGGCGCATCTGGCCTGCGCACTCCGCGCCCATCACCGGGGCCTCAGCGCCGCGCTCCCCCTGCCACCCGACGACCTGCACCGCCCCTCCGACGGCTACGCCGGGGAGATCTCCTGGCTGGCGCTCGTATCCAGCACCTACGCCCGGTCGCTCGTGGTAGCCCAGACGCTCGCCGCTTCCCGACGCCTCCCCGTACAGAATTCCGCGCTTGGAGACACCCGCCGATGAGAGGCCGTTACGTCAACCTCGCTCGTACCCGCACCCTCGACCCCGAGCGCGACTACCTGGCGATCTACCAGACGATGCTGCGCTACGAGTTCCCCTGGGACATGAAGCTCGGGCTCAACCTCGCCTTCAACCGCTCCTTCTCCATCCCCACCATCGCCGCCGTACACACCGCCACCGGCGAGCTCACCGAACGCACCCAGAAGCGCCTCGACGACACCGGCCTGCTCATGTACGAAATGGTCCTCAACGGCTTCGACCACCGACGCGGCCGAGACGCCCTACGGCGCATCAACCAGATCCACCGCCCGTACGACATCGGCAACGACGACTACCGCTACGTTCTCGGCTGCCTGGTCGTGATCCCCACTCGCTGGCTACAGCGGTACGGCTGGCGCCAGCCCTGCTGCCACGAACGGCAAGCCACCCACCTCTTCTACCGCGAGCTCGGCCGACGGATGAGCATCACCGACATTCCCGACTCCTACGAGGACTTCGAGACCTGGTTCGACGCCCACGACGCGGTTCACCTGCAACCCAACGACGACGCCGCCGCCATCGAGCGAGCCACCCGCATACTGATGCTCAGCCGCATCCCCACACCCCTCGCCCCGCTTGGCAACGCACTCGTCAGCGCCATCTATGACGCGCCACTGCGCCGCGCCATGCGCGTCGAGACACCAGCCTGGCCGGTCCGGGCTGGCCTGCACCTGGCGCTGAAGACACGCTCACGGCTCCAACGCTGGTTCGGAGCCCCCCGCACCACGCCACTGTTCGCCGACGGCATCAACACCAAGACCTACCCCAACGGGTACGACATCAGCCAGCTCGGCCCACAGCAAGCCCATGTGCCTGTTCGTCCCGAGGCATGAAATCTCCGAACCACGTCCTGATGCTCAGGGCGAAGTGCTCACTGCGAGATCGCGGTCGCCTCCAGTTCGACGAGCACGTCGGGCTCGACGGCATCAGACGGCATCAGACGAGAATCTGGGCGGTGCCGGTGGCGGCATACCTGATGCCCGCCGCGGTGTTTCAGACCAGGAGACTCTCCCGCATCCGCGCGCCCAAGTTGATTCCGCCGACCACTCGAGGACCGGTTGGATCGTGGACGTCGAGGGTGTTGTTGCGGCGCATCACCTCGCGGACCGGAGGCGGCAGCCGGGGCGGGTCGTCGATGGCCGCGAGGACCTGCCCGGCGGTCGAGATCAGTCGATCGGCCAGGACAGCGGCATCGGTGTCCACCCGTACCTGGCCGTACTCCCAGCCGGCGGTGGTGAGGTCGAGCACCTCGAACACGCGGGCCAGGAGCGGGTTCGGGTCGGTCACCTGGCCGAGCCGGGACGCGCGGCTGCCGACCACCGCGACGGCGGCGGACACCTGCGCGTACGGATGGAGGCCGCACGGCAGCGCGAACAGGGGCCACCGCAGCGCCGGTCCGGCCTCCTTCCACAGCTGCCGGTAGTTCCGGCGGTGCACCAAAAGCCGCCGGCCCGTCCGTCGGTGCACGTCGTGGGCTTGGGCCTGCAGGTCCGCGTGAGCCTCGTCGGCGGCCTCGCTCACAATCCGGGCCGCCACCACCAGGCCGTCGTCGTCGTTCAGCATTCGGGTGATCGCTTCGACCTGTTCCGGAAACCGGACCTGCAAGCCGGCGCCGTACCGGTGCCGGACGTCGGCCAGCAGTGCCTGCTGTCGCCCGGGATCGAGCTGGACTCGCCTGCCACCCAGCAACTGCCGGAGCCAACGCATCTCGCCTCGTTTCAAGCCGCCTCGGACCGCGGCAATGCTAGTGCGTCGGGCGCCCCTCGTATTGTGTGGGGTTCCGAGCGGGGGCGTGGCGCTTGTCATGATCATCGGGGAGCCGCCGCGACAAGCGCGGATCTGGCACCCACGGATGCGTCGTGGCGGAACTGGATCGAAGCCGAGTTCGCCGCCGTCAGACACTTCGCCTTCAACGGCACCGATCACCGCACCCCTGCCGAGCAGGACACCGCGATCGGCGGGCCCGAGAGCTGGCGTCGGGCCCGGGTACCACATCGGCAACCGGGCCCGGCCTTCCATCTTGGCCAGACCGCCGTCTGGACTCACGCCGCCCACGTTCCTGGACACCTGCGCTAGCGGCGGGGGCAGTCTCCGCACGGCCAGGACGTGCCTGTCGTGGACGCAGGGATGCCTGTCTCAGGCTCGGCTGGTCCTCAGAGAGTGCGCAGGTCGTTGACGGAGTACGACAAGGAACCACGGAAGCCGACGCCCACCCGACGCGGAGCGAGATCGGCGAGTTCCTCCCGTGGTGCCGGCAGGAACCGCAAATCGCCCGTGCCGACCCAGGTGTTTGCGAATCCCAGGTTGGTCAACACCGACAGGGTGAGCTCGTGCACGGCCGGGTGGTCGTGCTGCCCGGCGGCGAGCCGCGGAAAATGCCGCAGGTTGACGATCGGCCGAGTCAGCGCGGGCAGTCGATCGGCCTTCCGTTCCAGCGTCACGGTGGTCTCCGCGAGGCGGCGGCCCCCTGCGGACGCGACGGCGGCGAACCGACCCCCCGGACCGACCGTGGGCGTCGCCGGGCTGTCCATGCCAAAGGCCCGAGTCTGCCGAATGGAACCCAACTTCTTGGGAAAGCCCTGCACCCAGCCTCGCGCCAGCGAGGCGTCGTTGTCCACCCAGATGAACGGGCACCAGGCTACCGGCGTGCCCTGCCACTGCGCGTCGAGCAACACCAGGAACTCCGAGTACTGGCTGTACGGCGGGTCGAGGTAGTCGTCGGAGCCGCCATTGAACTGCCAGTCGATGAACACGGCGTACCCGTGGCCGGAGCTGGCCGGATCCGGATCGAGGCCGGTGGGCAACGAGGCCGCGGCCGCCTCAGGGCTGGTCCAGAACTCCGCGCCGACCGCGTCGCCGACGTAGTGCCACGGCGGCTTGCCGGCCAGGTTCGCCACACCGCGGGCACTAAGCGGATAGGTGTAGCCCTTGAGCCGCTCGGAAGTTGTCGTCGTGGTGGTGGTGTTCGCGCCGGCCGGCGACGCCGCTGCGAGTCCGACGGTCGTGCCGGCCATGGCGGCCAGCACGGCCCGTCGATGAAGGTTCGTGTCCATGTCCCTTTTCCTTTAGCGATATATATATAGGGCGATGTGCATCAGACGTGGGACCGGGCCCGCCTAACCGCAGGCGGCAGAGAGGATGAATGCCTGCCGCCGGATGAACTGGCACACACCGGCCACGTCGTAGCGCTCCGAAGCTCAGACCGTGCGACATGACCAGCGGCGGCCCCCGCTGCGTCGGGTCAGTTCGCCAGGAGGCAGGGACAGCAGGCTCTCCACCACCCCGTCCCTGCCTGCGGCCAACAAACTGGCGGCATCCCGCCGCAGGTACTCCTCCAGTACCGCCTCGCCGGCAAGCGCCGCCGCGACCACCCGGTCCGGCAGCAGCGCCGCGCACGAGAGCGCGTGGGGTCCGCCGCCGGAGGCTCCCCAGGTGCGGAACCGACCGACACCCAGTGCCTCGGTGATGGCCGCCGCGTCGGCAGCCGCGTCCGCGACCGAGCGCCCGCGGAGCCGGTCAGAGCGCGCGTATCCGGGACGGTCGTAGGTCACCAACCGGATGCCACGGGCCTGGGCGTCCCGAACCCATTCCTTGGCGAACATTCCCGCCGCCGGTGTGCCGTGGTGCACCAGCACCAGCTTCCCGTGCGGATCGCCCGCCTCGTAGACATGAACGATCCGGCCGTCACCGGCGCGTACCTCGTGCTCGATGGTTCTCGCAATTGCCGCATCAGACATCATTCGGACCGTGTGCATCCTCTCTTCGACATGATCGTCGATGGTCACCGAGCACGCGCCGTCGGCGAGCGGCGGTATCGCTCGTACATGACGCCTTCCTATGGTCGGTTCAGCAGCCAGGCGTAGTTGCTGCGGAAGATTCGCCGGCCGTACATCGTCAGTAACGGGTTCCGGACGACGGGCGGCAGGCTGATGGACCGGTCACGGCGATGAGTCTGGGTGCGCATCCAGTCGACGCGGAGCCGCCGACGTGCCTGGAAGGCGGCCAGAGCGGTGGTCAGGTCCTCCGCCTCGCGTAGCGACTCGGCGAGCACGACGGCATCCTCGAACGCCATCGCAGCGCCCTGCGCCATGTTCGGTGAGGTCGCATGGGCCGCGTCGCCGACGAGCAGCACACTACCGGCCACCCAGGTGGCGAGGACGACCTCCTCGTACGGTCCGGCATGACCGGTCCCGTCGGTCTGGTCCAGCAGGCTCCGTACCGGTTCCGTGAATGTTTCCCGGGCCACCTGCATCCAGTCCGCTCGGGCACCACCGGAGCCGATGTTGAAATGACAGTAGAGCTGCCGATCGTCGATCGGGACCGTGAGAAACTGCATCCCACGGCCCAGTTGCACCGACCAGGCCACGTCGGTCTCGGATCTCGGCGCGAGGAAACGGTAGGAGTAGTGGTCGAGCTGCCGCACCAGCTCGTTGCCGAACACCAGGCGCCGGACGGTCGAGTGTACGCCGTCGGCACCGATGACCAGGTCATAGACATCACTGCCCCCGTCATCAAACTCGACCAAGGTCTGGCTGCCCACCCCGATCACGCTCACCGGGCGCACTCCCCATCTCACCGGCTGGCCGTCCAACGCGTTTAGCAGCGTCAAATACAGTTCGCGTCGGTGCAGCCCGAGACATGGGCCGACGCCATGCCACAGTCGGTCGACGTCCACCTCGAACAGCGGCCGCCCACCTGAAGTCGCGGTCCGCTGGCGGGAGATCCTGACGGCAACGTCCGCGACCTGCTCAAGCAAACCGAGGTCACTCAACGCTCGCGCCGCGTTTCCCGGCAGGTACATTCCGCTGCCGGCGAGAACCGGGCCGGACGACCGCTCGACTATGTCGATCCCGGCACCCCAGCCGCGCAGTGCGCGGACGGCAGCCAAGCCAGCGAGCCCCGCACCCACCACAAGCACCCGAAGGCCCTTACCGTGCATTCGGGATCCTCTCGTTGGCCATCGGATCCGAGGATTCGGCCAGCAGCCGGGCGACCTCGGCCGGCCACTTCAGGTGCGGAAAGTGGTAGCCGCCCGGCAGCAGGGTGATCCCGCCGGGCTTGACCGACTCCAGCCAGCGCCGGTACGCCAGCTGCCAGTGCCGGCGGTCGAAGGCCAGACCGTGCAACAGGACGAGCGGACGTTCGCTCCGAGAACAGGAGATGTCGTAAGCGAGGCTCATACCCGTGTCGGCGTAACGCGGACGGGCACAAGCCGTTCGTGGGGCAGATCACGGGGAGGTCGGCACGCAGCAGCGTGTGCTCCGACGTGTTGCGTACCGTGGCCCGCAGGTGCGCCTCGGCGACTGGACCAGGACCGCTGACTCACCGCCGAGCAGGCCCGGGAGCACGGCCTGGTCGACGAGGTGCTCACCCGAGCTGAACACCTACCGGCGCTCTGACGCCTGGTCCTACGTCGCCAGGCCAGCGCGGTAGGCGTAGACCACCGCCTGCACGCGGTCGCGCAGGTCGAGCTTGGTCAGGATGCGCGACACGTACGTCTTGACGGTCTCCTGGCTGATCACCAGTGCCGCGGCGATCTCACTGTTGGACAATCCGTTGGCGATGAGGCGCAGCACCTCCAGTTCACGCGGGGTCAGCCCCACGTCGTCCGGCGTGCCTTCGGCGGGGCGGATGCGCGACGCGTACCTGCCCACGAGCTGCCGAGTCACCTCGGGCGCCAACAGCGCCGCACCGCTGGCGACGGTGCGGATACCGTGCAGCAGTTGGGCCGGCGGGGCGTCCTTCAGAAGGAACCCGCTCGCCCCCGCACGCAGCGCCTCGTACACGTACTCATCGAGATTGAACGTCGTCACCACGAGCACCTTGACAGGTCGGGCCACTCCGGCACCGGCCAGCATGCGGGTCGCCGTGATGCCGTCGAGCACCGGCATCCGTACGTCCATCACGACCACGTCCGGGTGCAGCCGGCCGGCGAGGTCGACGGCGGCACGCCCGTCCCCACACTCGCCCGCCACCTCAAGGTCGGGCTGGGCGTCGATGATCGTCGCGAAGCCGGTGCGGATCAGCGCCTGGTCGTCGCAGACCAGCACCCGGATCGGCGCCGTCACGATGGGCTCCCGGTGGGGATGCGGGCCCGCACGTCGAACCCGCCGTCCGCGCGCCGTTCCGCGCTGAATTCGCCACCCAGCACGCCGACGCGCTCGCGGAGCCCCGCGAGGCCGCGTCCACTCCCTCCGGGACCCCCGGCGTACGAACCCGAACCCTCGGTGCTGACCTGCACAGTGGTCTCCCTGTCGCGGTGGTGCACGTGAACAGTGGTGCGGACGCCGTGGGCGTACTTGAGGGCGTTCGTCAGGGCCTCCTGCACCACTCGGTAGGCCACGACCTCGGCACCGCCGGTCGTACGCGCGGGGCTGCCTTCTACGGTGAATTCGACCGGTTGCCCCGCCTGCCGGGTCTGCTCGACCAGAGCGCGGAGCTTGCCGACCGACGGTGTACGCGGATCGGCGCCGTGGTCGGGATTGAGCAGGTCGAGCAGGTGTCGCAGGTCGGTGATGGCTCGGCGACCGGTGTCGGTGATGGCGGTCAGAGCTGTGTCGAGGCGTTCGGGGGCGGCGGTCAGATAGCGGGCGGCCTCCGCCTGCACGACCATCGCCGTCACGTGGTGGGTCACGATGTCGTGGAGTTCGCTGGCGATGCGGGTGCGTTCGGCCGCGCGGGCGGTCAGCGCGACGTGGCGGCGGCGTTCGGCTTCGGCGGCCCGCGTCTGCCGCAGCCACGCTCCGATGCCCCACGGTAGGACCAGCAACAGGTAGAAGATGGCGAACCCCGTCACGCCCTCGGTCGACCCTTGCCGGTCGAGAGCCACGGCCAGCGCCAGGTACGCGGCGGAGGCCAGGACGATGGTGGTACGTCGGCGACGTTGCAGGTGTGCCCCCGCGCTCAGAAGCGCGATGGCCAGCGCGGCGCCGGCCACCGTGTGATAGGCGCGCAGTTGGTCGATCACGAAGCCGACCGACACCAGGGCGAGGCAGAGGGCAGGCCAGCGTCGGCGGACGGCGAGCGGGAGGCACTCCAGGGCGACGACGGCGATGGTCAGCGCGTCGAAGGGGCGCCGCGGCAGGTCACCGAGCTGCGTACCCTGATCCTGCAGCGCAGGCACCACCGACGCGAGGGCGAACAGCAACGCCAACGGGAAATCCCGGACCGTGACGGGCCACCGCCGCCACAAGTCCGGAACCATCCGAAGGCCGACCATCAGGAAACCGTAGCCGTCGCCGGCTGGACGTCGACCGCACGGCGGCGACGCGCAACGATGTGACCACGGCGGTGGGCCAGCCACATGAACACCAGCGTCAGCACCACACCCGCCGCCACCGTGTAGAGGCTGCCCTCCGGGCCGAATTCGCCGCCGGTGACCAGAGCCGGGCCGGACATCGTGGCGTCCAGCAGGCCCTCGGACTGGCCGTTGCCGGAGACCACGACGCTGAAGATGCCACCGGCGGCGAAGTTCCATCCGAAGTGCAGGCCGATCGGCACCCAGAGGTTACGGGTGGCGGCGTAGCAGGCGGCGAGCATGAACCCGGCCTCGACCGCGATGCAGATCGCACCCCACACGCTGGCGTCGGGGTTGAACAGGTGCATCAGGCCGAACACCACACCGGTGAGCACCAGTGCGAGCCAGGTGCCCGTACGTTCCTCGACGATGCGGAACAGCACGCCCCGGAACAGCAACTCCTCGGTCACGGCGGCGGCGGCCATGACCCCGAGCAGCGCCAGCGCGCCCGACACCGAGCCCAGGCCGTCGACGTCGTAGTCGGCGACGAAGGCGATGGTCACAATCACCGCGGCGAACATTCCGAACCCGATCAGCGCCCCGCGGGCGATCCGAGCGCCCGCGCCGGCTCGCGCCAGCTCCGTCAGGTCCCGGCGCTCGGTACGGCGTACCACCCACCCGTAGACGGAAACCGCGACCACTGAGGCCAACACACCGATGACCAGAGTCAGCCAGGCGTTCCCCTCCACCGCGACGATGGCCTGAATACCGACGAAAGCGACAGCCGCGACGGCCAGAAGCTGTTTCAACAAACGCATGACGACTCCCTCGACGACAACCGGCTGCGGCGCAGCGGCCACGCCAAACGCTATGGAGTCGCAGGTCAGGAAACATCACCGTGCGGTGGACACTTGCGGTAGCTCGCACGGGGGACAAGCACCTGCGTCCGAGGGGACGTGCCCGGTGAGCACGGCTGTGATCTTCGAGGTGCCACCAGCGGGATTCGAACACGGAGCGTGCGACGCTTCTGGCGCGTCACGGGTTCGGCAGGGTGGTGCGCCGGTGACGCCGACGCCGCGGCCGACCATCGCGTCCAGTTGATCCACTCGGTTTCGGCGGAATGGCGGTCATCTGATCGGATACCGCCATAGCGTCGGAACGGCGACCATGGCACTGCCGATGTGCGGATCGAGACCGGCATCAGGGCGGGGTGTCCCGGCCAGCGTGACGTTCAGCCTGCTGCGGCAGGGCCCCCGGGTGGGGTGTGTGGATGCTGTCGACCTGATAGCGCGGATGGGTCACCCTCCGGGTCGCATTCCCTGATCACCACGATGGAGCCCTGGGCGATAGCTTTAACGGTTCAGCTCGACAGGGCCACACACCCTGCCCTCATGCCCTGGCTACAACGCGCGGATCTGCCGCCGACCGGGCTTCACAAAACTGGTTCGCGGGAGCCTTACGAGCAGATCGCCGCCCATCCGGTACCTGATGTTGTCGGTCGTCGACCGGCACCTCGTCCTGATGCATGGCCATGCCAAGACCCTTCCGCCAGCTGCCAAGGCAAGCCACTGACTTTTCACCAGCGCAAACGGCTCGCATGAGTGACCAAAACGTGCGGTGATCGGCCGTCTGGACGTCGTACGGGCCGACGCTGTGTCGGGACTGCTGCATGTTTTCTCCGGTCATCGGTCTGACGGTGCTACGGCGGTCGCCGGGTCGGTGTGGAGAAGCGCGCGGGTCAGCAGGTGGTGTCCGTGGGTGAGCAGGGCGTCGGCCGGGCCGCGGTCGACGACGGCTCCGTGGTCGAAAACGACGATGTGGTCGGCGAGGTGAGCCACCACGTCGCGGTCGTGGCTGATCACGACGACGGCCAGTTGGAGGCTGCGCCGCAGCTCGTCGAGGAGCGTGAGGATGCCGTGCTGCGTGACGCTGTCGAGCCCGGCCGTCGTCTCGTCGCAGATGAGGACGCGGGGTTCGCTGGCGAGAGCACGGGCGAGCGCTGCGCGGTGCAGTTCGCCGCCGGAGAGCCGGTCGGGACGTTGGGTCACGGTGTGTTCGGCGAGGCCTACCCGTTCGAGCAGGCGTAGGGCCGTGCGGCGGGCCTGCTCCGACGTGGCGTTCCGCAGGCGACGCGCGGGACTGGCGGTCTGGTCGAGGATTGACCGGTACGGGTTGAAGCTGGCGCGTGCGTCTTGGAACACGTACTGGATGGCACCGAGTTCGTGCCGCTGGCGCCGGTCGAGGTGAGCGGCGAGGTGGTGCCCACCGAGGGTCACTTGGCCGGTGCGGGCGGGGTGCAGGCCGGCGATGCAGCGGGCGAGGGTCGTCTTGCCGCTTCCGGATCGGCCGACCACGGCCAGGCACTGTCCGGCGGGGACGGCCAGGCTGACGTCGCGGAGCACGTCGCGATGCCGACCGCCGTCGCGGTGGGTCGCGCTCAGGCCGGTGACCTGCAGCAGCGGCCTGTCCTCGCGGACCGCCGCCGCCGGCCGGGCCGGCGGCGCGGCGAGCAGCTCCCGAGTGTCCCGGTGTCGTGGCATGGCTAGCACCTCGGCCGCCGGACCGTATTCGATGGCGACGCCTCGGTGCAGCACGAGGATCTGGTCGGCGACGGCTCGTACGAGGTGCAGGTCGTGGCTGAGCAGGATGACGGCGATGCCCTCGCGGGCGAGTTTCGTCAGTTCTCGGGCGACGTCGTTGCGGGTGAGCGCGTCCTGTCCGGTGGTGGGTTCGTCGGCGATGAGCAGGACGGCGTGGGCCAGCAGGGCGTGGGCGATGACGAGGCGTTGTTGCTGGCCGCCGGAGAGCTGGTGGGGGAAGCGGCGCAGGAACCGGCGGTCGACGGGCAGGCTGACGCGTTCGAGTACGGCCGCCACCGTGCGCCGGTGGGTGCTGCGGCTGTCGCCGGGTGCCTGGTGCCGGGCGATCTCGTGGAGCACGGCACCGATACGGCGTACGGGGTTGAGCGCAGCGACGGGTTGCTGGGGCACGTAGCCGACGGTGCCGGGCTTGGGCGGGGTGGCGGTGGTGACGGGCTGGCCGGCCAGGGTGATGGTGCCGGTGAGGGTGACGCCAGGTGTGACCTCGCCGAGCAGAGCCCGGGCGGTGGTGGTCTTGCCGCTGCCCGAGGCGCCGATGACAGCGAGGATCTCGCCGGCGGGCAGGCTGAAGGAGACGCCGTGGACCAACGCCCGGTCGGGGGCCGCGGCTGCGAGGTCCTGCACCTGGAGGAGACGCTCGTTCGCTTGCGGGCGATCTCCGGTCGTGGCTGGCCCGGGCGGTGGTGATGGGCTGGGCTTGCTATGGGTGATCAGCATCCGGTCGGTGACCAGGTTGAGACCGACGGCCAGGGAGATGATGAGCGCGGCCGGCACGGCGACGGCCCAGGGCTGCAGGAACAGGCCAGCGCGATTGCGGTCCACCATGACGGCCCAGTCCGCAGCATCAGGTGCCACGCCAATGCCCAGGAAGCTGGCGGTGGCCACCAGATACATGGCGCCGATGAACCGGACTCCGGCATCGGCGAGCAGGATCCGGCGGATGCCGGTGCCGACGTAGCCGGGGCCGCGCCGCCACCAGGTCTCGCGGTACAGGCGCATCGCCTCCATGGCTGGCCCGTGGGCCAGCGGCAGCGCGGCGGCCCGGGTGATCCGGGCGATCTCCGGCAGTCCGATCAGCGCGACGATCCCGACGAGGGTGAGCTGCCCGGGCGGCGCGGTGGCGGCCAGCAGGATCAGCAGCAACAGTGACGGCACGGCCAGAGTCAGGTCGAGAGGGCGCATGAGCAGTTCATCGACCCATCGGCGGCGGGTGGCGGCGGCCAGCAGGCCGACCGGCACACCGACGAGGTACGCCAGCAGCGTCGCGCATACGGCGACCACGACGACGGACCGACCGCCGAGTAGGACCTGTTGTCCGACGTCGCGGCCGACGAAGTCGGTGCCCAGCACGCCGTCGCCGGAGAACGGGAACGTGCGGTCACCCGGCTCGCCTGTCAGCAGCGGGCCGAACACGGCCAGCGCGAGCGGCACCGCGAGCAGCACTGCCCCGGTCAGGGTACGCAGCCGCCTCATCGCACGGCTCCGATCCGGGGTGCGAGGCGGAACGCGACCAGGTCGGCAGCCAGGTTCACCACCACTGTGGTGACGGCGACGAGGACGCACAAAGCCTGGACGGTGGGGATGTCGCGGGTGGACACGGCATCGACGAGGGCGGTGCCGAGGCCGGGGATGACGAACACCGCCTCTACGACGATGACGCCGCCGAGCAGCCAGTCGGTGGTGCGGGCGAGTTGCTGCACGACCGGTGCCAGAGCGCCGGGCAGGGCATGGCGAAGCCAGAGCCGGATCCCGGTGATGCCGAGCCGTCGGGCGTGGCGCACGTACTCGCCGTGCAGGGCGTCGAGCATGCCAGCGCGGGTGAGTCGGCTGATGGTGCAGATCGGCCGGGTGAGTAGCACGAGCAACGGCAGCACGAGCACGGACGGCTGGGTGAGCAGGTCGGCGCCGAACGCGGTGGGAGGTAGCCAGCCGAGTCGGACGCCGAAGACGGCGATGAGCAGGATCGCCAGGGCGAACTCGGGCACCGCGTAGAGCGCGACCGACACCGCGGACACCGCCCGATCCAGTCGCCCCCCTTCTCGGCGGGCCGCCAGCATGCCCAGTGCGATGGCGAGCGGTACCAGAACAAGGAGGGTCACCGCCGCCAACAGAAGGGTGGTGCCCGCGCTGTCGGCGAGCCGGTCGACGATCGGCCGCTGCGAGATCAGCGAGACGCCGAGGTCGCCGCGTATCAGGTCGGTCAGCCAGTCGAGGTAGCGCTGCCAGGCCGGTCGGTCGAGGTCCAGTTGCGCTCGGATCGCGGCGATGCGGGCCGGGTCGGGGTGGTCGCCGGCGATCACCACGGCGGCGTCACCGGGCAGCGCCTCGGTGAGCACGAACACGATGGTGGTGATCCCGGCGACCTGCCCGAGGCCGAGCAACAACCGCCCGGCGGCGTAGCGGGGCAGACTCACCCCAGCCAGACCCTGTCGAAGCGGGCCCAGTCGAGGGTGTTGGCAGGGGCGTTGGTGGACACCCCACCGACGCCGGGCGCGGTGGCGACGAGGAAGTCAGCGAAGCCCCAGATCAGGAATCCACCCTCAGCGTGCAGGGTGCGCTGCATGTCGCCGTACGCCTGTCGGCGGGTTGCTTCGTCGGCGCTGGAGATGGCCTTGGCGTAAAGGGCGTCGAACTCGGGGCGGGCCCACCGGGTGGCGTTGGTGGTGGAATTGGCCAGCAGTCGCTGCGAGATGTGCGTTTCGATGGGCATGGCCCCGGAGCGGTACGAGGCCAGCACGCCGGAGTTGAGGATGTCCTTCCAGTAGGTGTCCTTGTTGCCCATCGCGGTTTCGATGACGAGGCCGGCCTGCTTGGCCTGTTCGGCGAAGACGCTGGCGGCCTCGACGAAACCGCTGGCGACAGCCGCGGTGTCGAGCGTGATGCGCAGGCCCTTGGCGCCGGCCTTGTCGATGAGGAACCGGGCGCGGTCGAGGTCGCGGGTGCGCTGGGCGATGTCGTCGGCGTAGTACTGGTAGCCCTTGCCGAACAGGTCGTTGCCTACCTGCCCGGAACCGGCGAGGACGGTGTCGACCAGTTGTTGCCGGTCGGTGAGCAGGAACATGGCTTCGCGCAGGTCGCGGTTGTCGAACGGCGGCCGGTCGACTTTCATGGCGAACGACTGCATGGTGCTGTTCGGCATCCGGGTGACGGTCATTCGGCCGCTGTCGGCATGGGTACGCGCGGTGGTGGGCGTGATGTCGTGCGCGTAGTCCACCTGTCCGGCGAGCAGGGCGTTGACCCGGGCCGATTCCTCGTTGCTGATCAGATACTCCAGCTCGTCGAGGTGCGCGGCGCCCTCCCAGTAGCCGTCGTACCGCTTGAGCAGCAGCGACCGGCCGGGCTGCCAGGAGTCGAAGGTGAACGGCCCGGATCCGACAGGCCGTTCGAAGCTGTCGGCGCCCTCGGGGACGATGTACGCGCCGAACGCGGCCAGGGCGTTGGGAAACTCGGCGAAGGGCCGTTTGAGGGCCAGCTCCAGGGTGCGGCCGTCGACGGCGCGGCTGTTGGGCAGGTCGAGTAGTTCGAGGCTGGCCTTGGCGCGGAACGCCTTCTTCGGGTCGGTGATCCGGGTGTAGCTGTAGAGCACGTCGGCGGCGCGGACGGGCTTGCCGTCGTGGAACGTGGCCGGGCGTAAGGTGATCCGCCAGCGGGTCAGGTCGCTGCTGGGCTCCCAGCGCTCGGCGAGGCGGGGTTGGATGGAGACGTCCGGGCCGTAGTCGGCGAGCTTGTCGAACATCGCTTTGGCGCGCGACGCCTCGTTGAACAGGTTCGCCTGGTGCGGGTCCAGCGTTTCGTTGACACCGCCGCCGGCGAATGCCGCCCGCAGCCGGCCGCCGCGCCGGGGCTGTCCCGCCGAGATGGCGGCCGGGTCGTCCCCCGGGCCGCAGCCGGTCAGCAGGGCGGCGGAGATCGCGGCGGCACCGCCGAGCAGGCCGCGGCGAGACACTCTCGACGCGGTGACGGGCGGGTGAATCATGGTGAGTGTCCTTTCGCTACAAAGGAGAGGGTTACGCCGCGTCGTTGCGGCGGCGGGCGACCAGGTGCAGGCGGTCACCGGACAGGACGCTCGACAGCACGGCTTCCGGATGCCAGGGCGGGTCGGTACGTGGGCCGGGGCTGTCGAACAGGGCCACGACGTCAAACCCGGCGGTGTCGAGCAGGTGCCGCAGCTCGGCGGGGAACAGCAGCCGCCATGCCGAGGGCTGCACCAGCGGTTCCGGGCAGGCCGGCCAGGTCCAGACGCGCTCGCGGCGCAGCAGCTGCTCGCGGTGGTCGATCCAGAGCCTGGTGACTGAGGTGTACGTGACGTCGCGCCAGCTCACGGTGCGGGTGCGAGTACCGCCAAGTAGTTCGGTGTTGCCGAGGAAGAACGCACCGTTGCGCATTTCCGCCAGCAGTAGTCCACCGGGACGTAGGTGCCGGTAGCAGCGCTGCAGGAACGCGGTCAGGTCGGCGTTGCGGTGGCAGTACAGCAGCGCGCTGTCCAGGCAGGTGACAACGTCGAAGCGGTCGGTCAGCTCGAAGGTGCGCATGTCGGCGCGAACGAACCGGACCCCGGGGTGGCGGCGCCGCGCGTAGGTCAGCATCGGCACCGACGTGTCCAGCCCGGTGGCGGTGTAGCCGAGGGTGGCGAGGTGCCCGGCGTCGCGGCCGGTGCCACAACCGACGTCGAGCAGCCGGGGCCCGGCGACGGTCCGGTCGGCAAATCGGCGCACGACGTCGTCGACGAACCGGGCGGCGACGCGACCCGGGTCGGGAAACTGCTGTTCGTACAGCTCCGGGTTGTCGGTGAGGAGGTTCTCTCCACTCATGAGACACCCGCCGACACCGGGGCCGGGGCGGGGGTGAGCAGGCCACCGCGGCGCAGCAGCCACACCGCACCAGCCGACGCCACCCCGACGCCGGCGGTGAGCAGCCATGCCGCCGCAGGCACGCCCGCGCCTGCGGCGGCGCCCACCGCCGCGCCGACGGCGGCGGTGCAGCCGGCGGCGAGAATCCCTGACACCAGGTAGAACAGGCCGAAGTAGGTGCCGGTCAGCCCGTGCCCGGCGAAGGCGGGGATCAACTCCAGCACGAAGGGTTGGGCGATCATCACCCCTAGGGTGAGCAGGATGGCAGCGGCCAGCACGGGCACCAGGCGCAGCACCGGTGGCGCCGATTCCACGCGCAGCAGCGGCAACAGGAAACCGGCTCCCATGACAGCCATACCTACGGTGATGCTCGTGCCGCGGCTCCAGCGGCCCTGCAGCCAGCCGGTCAGGGGCATTTGCAGGGCGAGCGTCACGACGGTGGAGATGACGAACAACACGGCGACCGCCACGGGCTGTCCGGTGACGTGTTCCGCCTGCATCGGCAGGATCAGGTACAGCTGGGTCTGCAACGCGAACATGCCGGCCAGCGCCACGCTGAAGGCCAGGAAGCGACGGTCGGCGATGCCGGTACGCCAGTCCTGCCAGACGGTTGCCTCGCTGGAGGTGACCGGTTGGGCGGGCAACCAGATCGCCTGCGCCACGGTGAGCGCGGCGAACACGGCAGCGGCGGCCAGCGCGGCGACCCGGAAGTCGACCAGCAGCAGGGCGGAGCCGAGCAGTGGCCCGAGCAGCGCGCCGGCGCTGGCGAACACGTTGAACAACGCGAACGCCTCGGCCCGCCGGTCGGCAGCGGCCTGCGCCACGTAGGTGCGCACGGCCGGGTTGAACAGCGCCCCGGCCAGCCCGGACAGGATCGACGCGGCCAGCAGTATCGGCAATGACGCGCTGATAGCGAACAGTCCGAAGCCGACGGCGCGCAGGGCGCAGCCGGCGATGATGACGCTGCGGGCGCCGAGCCGGTCGGCGGCCGAGCCGCCCAGGAGGAACAGACCCTGCTGGCTGAGGTTCCGTACGCCGAGCACGATGCCGATCACGGCGACCGACATACCTATGTCGTCGGCCAGGTAACCGGCGAGGTAGGGCACCAGCAGGTAGAAGCCGATGTTGACGCCGAGCTGGTTGACCACCAGCAGTCGAATGGACAGCGGGAAGCCGCGCAGGGTGACCCAGGTGTTCATCGGGCCGCCCGCACGCCGAGTCCGGGTTCGTCGGTCAGCCGCAGGATGCCGTCGTGGCCACCGATGCCGGTCCACGGATCGTCGGTGAGCAGCAGGTGTCCGTCCAGGTCGATCCACCGGGCACCGCTGGTGAGGTGCACCGCCGGCGCGATGCCCAGCGAGCTGGCCACCAGGCAACCCAGCATGAGATCCATGCCGTAGGCGCTGGCCCCGGCGGCGATCTGCTGCGCGGCGTGGATACCCCCGCACTTCGCGATCTTGATATTGATGCCGGCGACCGCGCCCGCGAGGGCGTCGAGATGCGCCACCGTGGTGGCATCCTCGTCGGCGATGACCGGCACGTCGGTGCGCGCGCTGATCCAGGCAAGCAGCTGCGGTGTTCCGGGCGCGATGGGTTGTTCGACGGCGTCGATGCCGTGCGGGCGCACCGCGTCGAGCAGCCGTACGGTCTGCTCGGGTGTCCAGGCGCCGTTGGGGTCGAGTACGAGCCGGGCATGCGGCATGGCGGCACGTACGGCTGCGATCCTGGCCGGGTCCGCAGCGTCCCCGCACTTGACCTTGATGAGCCGGAAGCCGCGCCGAGCCAGCGCCCGAGCGGTGGTGGCAGCGTGGTCAGGCGCCACGAGGCCGATGGTGTAGGCGGTGGGCGTCGGCGAGAAGGCGGGCCGGCCGAGCCACTGATGCACGCCCATCCCGGCTCGACGGCCCAGCAGATCGTGGACGGCGGCGTCCAGTGCCGCCAGCACACCGGCGGGCAGCTCAGCAGCGAGCGCAGGCAGGTCCGCGAGCAGCGCCTCGGGTTCGTCATAGCCGCGCACCCGGTATCTGAGCCCGGTCAGCGAACCGAGGATGGCGGCCAGGTCGAGGCCGAAGTAGACGCTCGTGACGACCTCGCCGTGACCGGTGACACCGTCGTGGGACAGGTCGACCTGGACGGCGTCGCGGCCCGGCATCGCCGAGCGGGAGATACGCAGCGGTTCGCGTAGCCGCAGCGGGTAGGTGCGCCAGCCGAGCCTCATGCCGGCACCGCCATGCTGCGCAGCGGGTCGAGGACCGTCCGGCAGCGACTCCACCGGGTCACCTCGACGGCGTTCGGGTACGGAATCTCGATCGGATGGCCCGGAGCCGGCGCGAGCAGCCCGTGGGTGGCGCAGAACGCGTCGTCGAAGATCGAGTCGAGGTAGCGGTGCGGACCATCCGGGAAGATCGTGACCACCCGAGCGCCGGGCTGCATGCGGCTGATCCACGCGGCGACCCGGGCGACGGCGCCGGTGCTCCAGCCGCCGGTGACGAACGCCGAACGCGCGAGCCGGCGGCAGGTGTCCACCGCCTCCACCGGGCCGACCCAGTGCACCTCGTCGAAGGCGGCGTAGTCGACGTTACGGGGGAAGATGCTGCTGCCCAACCCGCGCATGAGCCGCGGTCTCGCGGGCTGACCGAAGATGGTCGAGCCGACGGTGTCGACACCGACGAGCCGCATCCCGGGCCAATGCCGCCTGAGTGCCCGCGCCAGGCCAGCACTGTGCCCACCGGTGCCGACGCTGCACACGAGCACGTCCACAGCCTCGACCTGTCCGGTCAGCTCCTCGGCCAGGGTGCAGTAGCCGGTGACGTTGTCCGGATTGTGGTACTGGTCGGGCCAGTAGGCGCCGGGGATGCGAGCCCGCACCTCGTGCAGCCGGTCCAAGCGGGCCTGCTGCCAACCGCCGACCGGATGCGGCTGCTCGACCTCCTCGACCGCCGCCCCGTAGGCGGTCAGCAGCGCCCGCATCGGTCGTTCCATCTCGCGGTCCACCACGAGGACGACCGGGTGGCCCAGGGCTTGCCCGGCGAACGCCAGCCCGATCCCGAGCGTGCCGCTGGTGGACTCCACCACGGGGGCTCCCGGCCGAAGCTCGCCTCGCAGCCGGGCGGCCTGCAGCATGGCCACGGCGGCCCGTGCTTTCATGCCGCCCGGGCTCAGGTACTCCACCTTGGCGTAAAAGCCGCTGTGCGGGTACGGCAGCGGGGTGTCGACGAGCGCCACCGGGGAGCGCCCCAGCAACCCCAGCAGGTGCGGTGCGCACGTGGCCGGCGCGGAGGCGGTCAGCACGGCGACCCGGCGGCGGCACGGTAGCGGTAGAGCGTCGTCGGTCCGCCATCGAGCCAGAAGAATGGGTACGGTTCGGCGGACACGGCGCTCAGCCCGGCGTCGAGGAAGCACGGTAGGACGGCACTGCCGGTCTGCGCGAAGGCCACCATCGGCTTGCCGGTTGCGCGGGCGTGCCGCAGCAGCGGCTCGAACGTGCCGTTGCCCAGGGTCATGCCGGACACCAGCAGGGCGTCGCAGCGTTCCAGCAGGGCGGCGGCGTCCGGCAGGCACGGCTCGCCCCATTCGGTGCTGCCGCCCGCCAGGTCGCAGGGCAGGTAGCTGACGCCACGGCGGCGCAACTGCTCGAGCAGGGAGTTCACCACACCGACGACCAGGACGCTCTGCCCCGGGGCGACCGGTATCAGCTCCACCACTGCCGCGGCCCGGGCGGTCGACTTGGCCAGCGAGGTGCCTGCGGGGATCGTCACGGTGTCATGGGCGGCATGCACGTGCGGGCGGGCCGCCGCGAGGTAGGCGTCGAGAGCCGCGACGCGTGCCGCCGGCACCGGGTGGGTGAGCAGTTCTGCGACGCTGCGCCCCACACAGTCGTAGGCGACATCGTCGGTCAGCTCATCAGGCTCCACCGCGCATGAACCGACGGTGGCGCCCACCCGGAGGCTCAGCACGTGGTTGCGGTAGCCGCGGACACGCCCGGCGTGCCGAACGCCTTGCCGGGTAGTGAACGCGACGCTGATCCTTTCATCGGCCGGGTCGGGGCCGAAACGGGCAGCGCGGACGGCCTCGATCAGGTCCGTCACCGATGTGAACGGCGCACCGGTCTTGACCGGCGTCGGCGTCGTCACGCGAGGGCCCCCGCCATGTCGTCGGCGTACCGAACGCCCAGCCCGGCAACCAGTTCCTCGGCCCGGGCCCGGGCGCCGAGGCCCGCGGTGTCCACCGTCATGACATGGCCGAGGTAGTTGTTGTTGCTCACCGCGTCGCCGGTGCGGTGCCCGGCGGGCTTCACCGCCCAGTCCACGACATCGGGAGCCGCGATGAGCGCGGCCGAACCGTCGATCCCGGCAACGATTCCGGCTCGGGACGGAAGCAGGAACGAGATGGCCGCGCTGCGTACGCCCGTGTCGGCCACCGCGAGGTCCGGCTGCTCACCCAGGGCGAGCTGGGTGAACACCATCGGCAGATCCACCCCGGCCGCCCGCCGCACCAACTCGGTGATCTGGTTACCCGCCGGGCGCGGATTGATCTCCACCACCCGCGGCCCGGCTGCCGTCAGCCGCAGCTCGGTGTGCGCCACCCCCCGGTCGAACCCGACCGCGGCGAGGGCTGCGACCGCCATGTCACACACTGCGGTGACCGCCGCGGCATCGAGCGCGGCAGGGAACATGTGCCCTGTCTCCACGAACCACGGCTCACCAGCCAGACTCTTGTCCGTCACGCCGAGCACTGTCGTCGTCCCGTCGACAGTGACGGTCTCGACGCTGACCTCCGGCCCGACCAGAACCTCTTCCAGCAGCACCAGCGGCGAGCGCTGCTGGCCACGGGCATTGACCGGAAACTCGTCGAGGACATCGAACGCCTCGCGCAGTTGTGCCCCGTCGGCCACCAGCCGGACGAACATCCCGGCGCACAGGTCGACCGGCTTGATGACCAGCGGGAAGCCCAGCCTGCGCGCGGCGGCCTCGGTACCCGGCCAGTCCTCGGTGATCGCGAACGCCGGACCGGGCAGGCCGGCCACCTGCATCCGCTGCCGCGCCAAGTCCTTGCGGTAGGCACACTCGACGGCTTCCGGCCGTGCACCCGGCAGACCCAGATATGCGGCCAACTGAGCTGCCGTGCCGAGGTAGTAGTCGCACGACGTGATGACACCGTCGAACCGCAGAACCTCGTGCAGCCGCTGGACCTGGGGCAGCAGCACATCCAGATCGTTGGTCTCGGCAGTGATCACGTTATCCGCGGTGAGCAACGGGTGCACTCCTTCGCCGACGCCCTGGCGCAGGTAGTGATGCAGGTTCCTGGTCAAGAACGTGAACCCATGCCCTGCCTCCCGGATCGCCCGAGGCAGCAGGGTGCTCATCGCACCGACCCAGCTCTCGACCAACAACACATGCCCCACCACGCACTCCCGACGTTCGATGGACCCCGGACC
>NZ_BOPC01000107.1 GCF_016863555.1 Micromonospora qiuiae
GACCGGCAGCGAGCACAGCTCGACCGGCAGCGAACTCAGCTCGGCTGGGCGGTCTCGGAGACAGAGGTCTCCTCGCCGACGCGGTGCGCACGGATCTTGTGGCCGACGCTGGTGAGGCAGCGACCGCTGGGCAGATCGAAGCGCCAACCGTGCAGCTGGCAGGTGAGCTGGTCGCCCTCGACGATGCCGAAGCGGCTCAGGTCCGCCTTCAGGTGCGGGCAGCGCCGCTGCACCGTCCAGTCGCCGATGGTGATGTCCTCGGCGTCGACCGCCCGCTCGTGCTCGTCGTACCAGCCCTCGGCGTACTGGAGGCGCTCGGTGGACAGGCACTTGAAGAAGGCGTACACGAACTCGTTGTACTGCCCGATCCGGGCCGCCGAGAAGCGGCAGGACAGGAAGAGCGAGTTGACCCAGTCCACCTCGCCGATGTGCAGCAGGTGCTCCACCAGCGCCCGCTCGGTACGGAATCGGTAGCGCACCTTCTCGTCGGCGTACGGCCGCACCTGCTTGCCCGGGAAGTCCACCACGATGGATTCGACGCTCTCCCCGTCGTAGCCGACCAGGTCGAAGCGCACCGGCCCACCCACGCCCTTGGCCAGGTAGATCGACTCGTCGAGCAGCGGCTCGATCCGGCGCTTCAACTCCTTGAGCACGTCGACCTCGGGGTGCCGCCAGGACGCCTTCTCCGCCTCGATGATCGGCCGCTTGCGCTCGCGCATCTCCTCCAGATGCGCCACCTTGTTGGCGAAGAACTCCTCCACCGGCACCGGATGGGTGGTGGTCGCCCCGGAGGTGGTGATCTCGGAGACGCTGCCGGGCAGCAGCACGATGCCGTTGGTCCCGCCGACCTTGGCGTACTCGGCCAGGAAGACCGACTGATCGGGGAAGATGTTCCCCTCGTCGTCGAAGATGTCGTTGAACTGCCACAATTCGTCGTCGAGGAAGCAGGGCGGGCCGGCGATCGGGAAGACGTGGTCGGCCTTCAGGTCGTCGATGTAGCGCCAGGTGCGGTCGAACTGCCGCTCCCGTTTCTGCTTGCCGAATGCGGTCTTCGCCGCCTGCGGCAGCTCGTAGACCATCGGGTACCAGATCGCCCCGGAGAACTGCAGCATGTGCGCGTGCACGTGGCCCAGCTCGGCGAAGGTGCTCAGGTCGGTGGGGCGGGCATCGTTCTGGTTGAGCAGCCGGACGCCGTCGTACTCCACCCAGAGTGACGAGTCACCGATCGGGCCGTCGGTCGGGCTGGTCAACGCCTGGATCATGATCTTGAGGCCGCCGTTCAGCTCGACGACCTCCTCGTTGCGGGTCTTCAGAAACTTCGTGAAGCCCAGCTCGCGGAACTCGTCCTCCATCTCCGAGGTGGGGAACTCGGGCAGCAGCACGGTCGCCTTCTTCGACACGTACCGCTTCAGGTGGGCCGCGTCGAAGTGGTCCCGGTGCAGGTGGGAGACGTACAGGTAGTCGACGTCGCCGAGCGCCTCCCAGTCGAGCTGGGAGTTGTCCGGGAACGGGAACCATGAGGCAAAGTAGGCCGGGTTGACCCACGGGTCGCACAGGATGCTGCCCGCAGCCGTGTCGATCCGCATGCTCGCGTGCCCGGTACCGGTCACTCGCACCGCAGTTCCCCCTCAAGAAAGACAAATCAAGGCGTACGCCGAAACGCTACCGGAGGCAGTGGGCTCGCCGCCCCGCGACGCCGCCATAGCCGCCCGTCCCATCGAGACGGGCCAAAGGCCCCGGGCGTCCGACCGCCCGTGTCCGCCCCACCGCAGGTCCCCGCGGACAGGGCATGCCAGACTAGCTGGAGATCCCAACGCGAGGAAGGACCGACAGTGGCGGGAAGCGAGCCGGTAACGTCGCCAGATCAGCACAAGCCTGGGCACCGCAAGGCCGGGCGGATCGGCGCGGTTCTCACCGCGCTCGCGCTGTTGGCGATGCTCTGCGGCAACCACGAGGGCAGGGTCGAGGATCTCTGGCTGATCGGCTTGGCCGCGTTCCTGCTGCTGATCGTGATCGGCGACGCGGTGCTGCGCCGCAACGGCCTGCGGTCCTGATCACCGGGCGCAACGACGAGGAACGACGCACGAGGGCCCGCCCCGGTCATGGAGGCGGGCCTTCGTCGTGGCTGTGTCAGCGGCCGAAGAGGATGTCCTGGACGTTCTTCAGCGCGGCGTCGACCTCGGCCTCGAAGTAGCCGCCCTGCACCAGCCCGAAGCGCAGGGTGTCCAGGTCCTTCGGGTTCACCGGCATCGGGTTACGCCCGGCCATCCCGCCGAGCAGGCTCTCGAAGAACCGGTCCACCTGGTCGGGGTCGTACCCGCTGCCGAACCGGCGTACCTGGAAACTACGTCGGATCTGATCCACCCGATAGAGGTCGCTGCCGGGCGGTCCGGCCATCGGCGGCCCACCCATCGCGGGCGGACCCGCCATCGGCGGTGGCCCGGCCATCGGCGGCCCACCGAGCGCCTGCTGTGGCAGGCCCGGGGGCCCGGCAGGGCCACGACGGTCCGGCATGCGGATTTCCGCGGTCATGTCGACCCGGCCGTGCCGGCCCGCTTCGAAGCCGTCAAAGCGCTGCTCGTCCGGCGGGCCGTAACCACCCGGCCCGTCGGGCGGGCCGTAGCCACCGGGGCCGTCCGGGGAACCGTAACCACCCGGCCCATCGGTGGAACCGTAACCACCCGGCCCATCGGTGGAACCGTAACCACCCGGCCCGTCGGACGGACCGTAGCCACCCGGCCCATCGGGCGGACCGTAGCCACCCGGCCCATCAGGCGGACCGTAGCCACCCGGCCCATCGGGGGGACCGTAACCACCCGGCCCGTCGGACGGACCGTAACCACCCGGCCCGTCGGGGGGACCGTAACCACCCGGCCCATTGGGCGGGCCATAGCCACCGGGGCCGTCCGGGGAACCGTAGCCGCCCGGCCCGTCGGGCGGACCGTAACCACCGGGGCCGGCGGGCAGACCGCGCGACGGCGGGCCGCCGTGGCCCATCGGAGCACCCGGCGGACCCATCGGACCGGCGGAGCCGCGCGGCGCGTCGTAACCGCCCCCGGGGGCGTCGTAACCGCTGGCGAAGGCGCCGGTCGGCTCGTCGTAGCGGCCGTACGGCGGGCCGGCCTGCGCGGGCATCGGCCGGGGTGGCATCGGCGGCTGCGGCACCGGCGACATGCCCCGGTCCTCGCGCATCGGCGGACCCATCCGGTCCGGCGGGCCCATCCGAAGATCGCCGCCGGTACGGCCCGCGCTACGCTCCTCCAGCTCGGCCAGCTGTCGTTCGACCCGGTCGAGGTGCAGGTCGACCTGCCACTCGTCATAACCGTTGAAGCGAACGCGGAAGACGACGTCGTGGACCTCCTGGGCGACCACCGGGGCTCCGACCGGCTGGCCGGCGAGGGTCGCCTCGACCCGGTCCAGGAAGGCGTCCACCTCGTCAACCTTGTATCCCCGGCGGAGCGCCTTACGCCGGAAACGCTGACCCTGACTCGCCACTATGTCTCCTGGTCTCGTTCGCCACGCCCGGTCATGACATCTCCCCGGCCGGGTCGGTGCCTCTGTCCTCCGCGGCGGCCAGCTGCCCACACGCTCCATCGATTTCGCGGCCTCGGGTGTCCCGCACCGTGGTGGACACCCCGGCATCGCGCAACCGCCGGACGAACTCCCGCTCGACCGGCTTCGGGCTGGCGTCCCAGCGACTGCCCGGAGTCGGGTTGAGCGGGATCAGGTTCACGTGGGCCAGCTTGCCGGCCAGCAGCCGCCCGAGTAGATCGGCTCGCCACGGCTGGTCATTCACGTCCTTGATCATCGCGTACTCGATCGACACGCGGCGCCCCGTGCGAGCCGCGTAGGCCCACGCCGCGTCCAGCACTTCGCGCACCTTCCAGCGCTGGTTGACCGGCACGAGTTCGTCGCGCAGCTCATCATCGGGGGCGTGCAGCGACAACGCAAGGGTCACCGAGAGGTCTTCGCTGGCCAGTCGGTGGATGGCCGGCACCAGCCCGACCGTGGAAACGGTGATGTGTCGCTGCGACAGCCCGAGCCCTTCCGGTGCCGGTGCGACCAGCCGGCGGATCGCCGCCACCACCCGGTTGTAGTTCGCCAGCGGCTCCCCCATACCCATGAAAACCACGTGTGACAGCCTCGGCGGCGACCCGGCCACCACGCCGGAGGCGGCCACACCGGCCAGGTACACCGCCTGGTCGACGATCTCGGCGGTGGAGAGGTTACGGGTCAGCCCTGCCTGCCCGGTCGCGCAGAACGGGCAGGCCATGCCGCATCCGGCCTGGCTGGAGATGCAGACGGTGATCCGGTCCGGGTAGCCCATCAGCACGCTCTCCACCAACGCCCCGTCGTGCAGCCGCCAGAGCGCCTTGCGCGTCGCACCGTCGTCGCAGGCCAGCTCCCGCATCGGGGTGAGCAGCCGGGGCAGCAGCTGCTCGGCCAGCCGCTCGCGGGACGCCGCCGGGAGATCGGTCATCAGCGCCGGGTCGCGGACCAGCCGGCCGAAGTAGTGGGTGGAGACCTGCCGGGCACGGAAGGCCGGCTCACCCAGCCCGGTGACCAGGGCTTTCCGGCCGGCCAGGTCGAGATCGGCGAGGTGTTGCGGGGGCATTGCCGCCCGGCGCGCGCCGGGCGCGTCCGGGTCGACCGGGATCAGGGGCAGGCTCGTCATGGCCCGTCCAGTCTGGCACGCCCGGCACGGAACGTACCCGTCCGCGGGAGGCGAATCCGATCCGACCGCCTCCACGCCGCGGCCGTACCAGCGTGATCCATGCCTCAGTTCACCGCCGGGACAAAGACCACGAGCAGCAGGTACGCGGTGGGCACGGCGAACAGGATCGAGTCGAGCCGATCCATCAGGCCACCGTGACCGGGCAGCAGATTACTCATGTCCTTCACGCCGAGATCACGTTTGATCATGGACTCGGCCAGGTCACCGAGGACCGCGGCGACGGCGATCGCCAGCCCGAACACGGCACCCCACCAGGGGGCCACGTCGAACAGCAGCCAGAGCAGCAGGGCGCTGCCGAGCGCCGCGGCGCCGACCGAGCCGGCGAACCCCTCCCAGGACTTCTTCGGGCTGATCGCCGGCGCCATCGGGTGCTTGCCGAAGTTGGCCCCGGCCGCGTACCCGCCGGTGTCGGAGAGCACCACGGCGGCGAGGGTCACCAGCACCCGTAGGTCCCCGTCGCCGGGGGACGAGGCGAGCAGGGCGGCGAAGCCGCCGAGGAAGGGCACGTACACCGCGATCAGGGTGGCCGCGGTGGCGTCCCGCCGGAAGTTGGCGATGCCGTCACCGAGCCGCCAGACCAACGTGCCGCCGACCGTGACCAGCAGGCCGAGCAGGAGCGCGTCCGGGCCGGCGAACCAGGCCATCGTGACGGTGAGCACCCCACCGGCGATCAGCGGCACCAGCGGCACCTGCGCGCCGCTGCGGCGCACCGCTCGGGACATCTCCCAGATACCGATGCCGAAGGCCGCGGCGAGCACCAGCAGGAAGGCCGGGGTGTACAGGAACAGCGGCAACAGGACCGCCGCGCCCAGGCACACCCCGACCGAGATGGCCGCCGGAAGGTTACGGCCGGCCCGACCGGACGACTTCTGCTGACTGGCCGGTCGGCCGGCACCGGCGCGGCGCCGACCACGGTGACGCTTGCCCGGCGTCGGCCGTTCGTCGGGCTCCGGCTCGTCGCCAGCGCGCACCGACGCCTCCTCGTGGTCCGGGCCCGCGCCGGCGCGCACCGGCGGGATCTGCGCGGTGGGCGCCTCCTCGTGATCCAGACCAGCTCCTACGCGCACCGGCGTGAACTGCGCGGTGGGCGCTTCCTCCTGGTCCAGGTCCCGGCGCCCGTTCACCCCGTACGTCTCGGCAGTGGGGCGCGGGTCCCGCTCCCACGGGCCGGGCTCGAGTTCCGGCTCCGGCCAGGGCAGCGACACCGGGCCCTTCCGGCCGCTGCGGGCCTCGGCGCCACCGTAGGGGTCGAGGTGGGACATCACGCACCAGACGAGAGCGGTACGAGATCCACGACTTGACGCACAGCCACTACCATCCCCTACCCGCGCGAGGCGCTCCGTCTGATTCTCCGGCCCGTCGGCCGGCCGATCCCCACCGTTCATCGCCGGGTCACTGGGAATCGTGCCGAGCCTACTGCACCTTCCCGCCCCGCAGGACGTACCAGGTCCCGCCTCGCTCTTGGCCCGCGCCGCGAGAGGGTCAGACCTCCAGGAGTTCGACTTCCTTGTGCTTGACCAGCTCGTCGACTTGGGTGACGTAGCGCTGGGTGAGGTCGTCCAGCTCCTTCTCCGCGCGGCGGCCCTCGTCCTCGCCGACCTCGCCGTCCTTGACCAGCCGGTCCAGCTCTTCCTTGCCCTTGCGCCGGATGTTGCGGATGGCGACCTTGGCCTCCTCACCCTTGTGGCGGACGACCTTGATCATGTCCCGGCGCCGCTCCTCGGTCATCTGCGGGAGCAGGATGCGCAGTTGGTTGCCCTCGTTGGTCGGGTTGACCCCGAGGTCCGAGTCGCGGATCGCCTTCTCCATGGCGTTGATCTGCGAGTTGTCGTACGGCTTGATGATGGCCATCCGCGGCTCGGGAATCGCCACCGACGCCATCTGGGTCAGTGGCGTCGGACTGCCGTAGTAATCGATGATGATCTTGGAGAACATACCCGGGTTGGCGCGACCGGTGCGGATGGCGCCGAACTCCTCTTTGGCGTGCTCGACCGCACGCTCCATCTTCTCCTCGGCCTCGAGGAGGGTGTCGTCGATCACCGCTCTCCTCGCCTCCTTCTTGTGCTCGTCGTGGCTTGTCGGGTCATCGGGGGCACCGGGGGTCGCGTCGGCGACGGCTCAGGTGGTGATCAGCGTGCCGATTTTCTCGCCGCCCACCGCCCGGACGATGGTGTCCTCGCCTTGCGCGCCGAAGACCAGCATCGGCAGGCCGTTCTCCATGCAGAGACTGAAGGCCGCCGCGTCGGCGACCCGCAGGTTGCGGCGCAGCACCTCGGAGAAGGTGATCGAGTCGAACTTGCTGGCACTCGGGTCGACCCGTGGGTCGGCCGTGTAGACGCCATCGACGCCGTTCTTGCTCATCAGCACCACGTCCGCGTGGATCTCCAACGCGCGCTGGGCGGCCACCGTGTCAGTGGAGAAGTACGGCATCCCCGCCCCGGCGCCGAAGATGACCACGCGGCCCTTCTCCAGGTGCCGGATCGCGCGCAACGGAATGTACGGCTCGGCGACCTGGGCCATCGTGATGGCGCTCTGCACCCGGGTCTCGATGCCCTCCTTCTCCAGGAAGTCCTGGAGGGCGAGGCAGTTCATCACGGTGCCGAGCATGCCCATGTAGTCCGCCCGGGCCCGGTCCATGCCCCGCTTCTGCAGCTCCGCGCCGCGGAAGAAGTTGCCGCCACCGACCACCACTGAGACCTGGACACCGCGGCGCACCACGGTCGCGATCTGCCGGGCGATGGCCTGGACGACGTCCGGGTCGACGCCGATCGCGCCGCCGCCGAACACCTCGCCGGAGAGTTTCAGCACCACCCGCCGCGCCCGACCTGGCGGTGGTGCCGTCGGGTCATCCGCCGCCACCGTCCGGTCCTTCACAACCTGCGTCATCCGCCCGTCCTTCCCCACCCGAGCGCCGGGTGCCTACCTGCCCTTGCAGACCCTATGGGACGAGGAGGCTCCGGTGTCTGTCGCGTACACCGGCAGCCTCCTCGTCGTGTCGTTGCTCAGCCCACGGGCGTGGCGCGCCCGGCCGGCGGCGTCAGGCCTGGCCGACCTCGAACCGCACGAAGCGGGTGACCTCGATACCGGCCTCCGCCAGCACCTGCTTCACCGTCTTCTTGTTGTCGGTGACCGACGCCTGCTCCAGCAGGACGAAGTCCTTGAAGAAAGCATTCACCCGGCCCTCGACGATCTTCGGCAGCGCCGCCTCCGGCTTGTTCTCCTCACGGGCGGTCTGCTCGGCGACACGCCGCTCGGAGTCAACGACCTCGGCCGGCACCTCGTCGCGGGTGAGGTACTGCGGACGCATCGCGGCGATCTGCATGGCGGCGCCGCGGGCGTCGGCGTCGCCCGCCTCGTCGGTCTTGCCGGTGTACTGCACCAGCACGCCGACCGCCGGAGGCAGGTCCTGCGCCTTGCGGTGCAGGTAGACCGCAACCGTGCCGTCCAGCTTGGCGAAGCGGTTCAGCACCAGCTTCTCGCCGATCTTGGCGGACTGCTCCTGGACCAGGTCGGCGACGCGGCGGCCGTCGATCTCGCTGGCCAGCAGTTCCTCGGCGTTGTTCAGGCCGGAACGCTCGCCGTGCTCGACCAACCGCTGGGCCAGCGTGATGAAGGCCTCGTTCTTGGCGACGAAGTCGGTCTCGCAGTTGAGCTCGAGCAGGGCCTGGCCGGCGTGGGCGATAAGCCCGTTGGCGGCGGTGCGGCCGGCGCGCTTGCCGACATCCTTGGCGCCCTTGACGCGCAGGATCTCGACGGCCTTGTCGAAGTCGCCCTCGGCCTCGGTCAGGGCCTTCTTGCTGTCCATCATGCCGGCGCCGGTCAGGTCGCGGAGCTTCTTGACGTCCGCCGCGGTGATCTGGGACATGACTCTCTCTTCGTTTGCGGTGGAATGGTCTGAGGTGCCGGTTACCCGGATCCGGGAGGTTCGTGCCCTCACCTGGCCGCCGCCGGCCACCATCAGCGACGGTGGCCGGGCGGCGACGGAGGTCACTGACCGGCGACGGCGGCCGGCTGCTCGGCCGGCTGCTGCTCGTCGGCCTTCTTGGGCTCCTCGAGCAGCTCGCGCTCCCACTCGGCCAGCGGCTGGTCGGTGGCGACCCCCGCCTCCGGCTTCTCGTCGCCGCCCCGGCGACGGCCGGACCGGGCGATCAGACCGTCGGCGACGGCCGCGGCGACGACCTTGGTCAGCAGCTCGGCCGAGCGGATCGCGTCGTCGTTACCCGGGATCGGGAAGTCGACCTCGTCCGGGTCGCAGTTGGTGTCGAGCACGGCGATCACCGGGATGCCCAGCTTGCGGGACTCGTCGACGGCGATGTGCTCCTTCTTGGTGTCGACCACCCAGACCGCGGCCGGCAGCTTCTGCATGTCCCGCAGGCCGCCCAGGGTGCGGGACAGCTTCTCCTTCTCGCGGGAGAGCTGCAGGGTCTCCTTCTTGGTGTAACCGGCGGCGGTGCCGCTCAGGTCACCCAGGGCCTCCAGCTCCTTCATCCGCTGCAGTCGCTTGTACACCGTCTGGAAGTTGGTGAGCATGCCGCCGAGCCAGCGGTGGTTGACGTACGGCTGGCCGACCCGGGTCGCCTGCTCGGCGATCGCCTCCTGGGCCTGCTTCTTGGTACCGACGAAGAGAATGCTGCCGCCCTCGGCCACCGTGTTGCGCACGAACTCGTACGCCTTCTCGATGTAGTCGAGAGTCTGGCGCAGGTCGATGATGTAGATGCCGTTGCGCTCGGTGAAGATGAAGCGCTTCATCTTCGGGTTCCAGCGCCGGGTCTGGTGCCCGAAGTGAACACCGCTCTCCAGCAGCTGACGCATGGTCACGACGGCCATGGTTCCTACTCCCTGTGGTCCCTGGTTGTCCCGTCCGGCCGGCGGCCGGACGGCCTGGTGCCCGGTCGTCGGCCAGGGTGGGCCCGACCAAGATCGAGACCAGGGAGGCCGCCGCCACACGACGACTCGTGAGGAGGGCACGCGAGGTCGACCGCACAAGGCGGTCGCCAGTCGACCAGTGTACGCCCCTCCGGCTGAGGTGTAAGGAAGGGCCCCTTTTTAACGCCTCGTGTCGAGGAAGGGCCCCTTATTAACACCAAGGCGCGCCGGGCTTGGAGTCGCCGCTGAGGCGAGGCGGCCGCCGCACGGTGATCGGCCAGCGCAAGGTGATCGGCCGCCGCAAGGTGATCGGCCGCCGCAAGGTGAGCGGCCCGCGAAAGGTGAGCGGCCAGCGCAGATAAGCGGCCAGCGCGGGTGAGGCGGCCGAGGCCGGCCCGCAGCCGGCGGGCCGCTCAGCCCACCGCGAGGGCAGCAGCGAGGAAGAGTGCCAGTCCGACGGTCAGGTACGCGGTCGGCGGACGCAGCCAGCCCCGCGCCCCGTCGGTCAACGAGAATCCGGTGGTCCGCAGCCCATACAGGCCGGCCGCGAAGACCGGCAGGCCGCACACCAGGAACGTGCCCACCAGTACGTCGGCGGCGGACACCGGGTCCGCGGTCACCCCGTGCAGCAGCACCCGTAGGGCCGGCACCTCGAGGATCACTACCAGCACGGCACACAGTACGGCGAGCACCGGCCGCCGGCTGCGGTAGACGTTATCGCCGGCCGGCAGACTCGTCTGCGTACCAACCGTCTGGTACCCGGCCTCCGCGGCGATGGCCTGCGGTCCGGCCTCGTTCACTGGCAGGTCGACCCGGGGTGCGACCGAGGGCATCGGCCCGGTCGGCTGCTCCAAGGGGTTCGCCGGCTCCGCCCCCCGCCTCGCCTCCACGATCGGGTAGCCAGCGAGCAGGGCGGACCGGGCCGAATCACTCGCCAGCGGATCACCTGCGGGTGCGCTCGGCTCGGAGGCGGCGCGGCGGCCGGGACGATCGGCCGGCAGTTCACCGGAAACCTCCGGGTCCGCCGATTCGGAACGCCGCATGCGCGATGCCCGATAGCGCTCGGTCTCCGCCGGGACATCCCCCAGCGGGTCCGATCCGCCGAAGCGCCGCACCGAGCCGTACCGATCGTCGTCGTCGAACCGCGGGTCCGGCGCAACCCGCGACTCGGCCGCGCGCGACTCGTCGTCGCGGTAGCGCGCCTCCGCCGCGCCGCGCCAGTCCGGATCGCCATAGCCGTGGTCGCGTTCACCCGGGTACCAGCGCGTTTCCTGATCGTCGGCAAAGCTGCGTCGTCCGTCCACGACCGGCACCGTATGCGACCGGCCGCCCGGACGCCATTTGACCCCCGCGCTGACCAGGGGCGATGTGGCCATTTCGACCCAGTACGGAGAGCAAGATCCGGAATCGTCGCCATAGCACACCGAAGGCATGATCGTCCGCTTGTCCACAGCACCCTCGGTCGTCCACAGCCCGCGCCCACGGGGTCGCCGAAAGCGGCCCACGCGAGCAGGGTGCCGGTCATGAGCAAGCGAAACCAGGCCGTCGGCGGGTACGGGGAACGGTGCGCCCTCCGCCACCTCATCGAGACGGGGCTGCGCCCGGTGGCCCAGAACTGGCGTTGCCGGTCGGGAGAGATCGACATCATCGCCTGGGACGGGCCGGTGCTGGCCTTCTGCGAGGTGAAGACGCGTCGCAACGCCGACTTCGGTACGCCCGCCGAGGCGGTGGTGCCGAGCAAGGCGCGCCGGCTGCGCCGGCTGGCGGCCGAATGGCTGAGGGCTACCGGCACCAGCGTCGACGAGATTCGTTTCGACGTCATCTCGGTCCTGGTGCCCGGCACCGGCCGGGCCCATGTCGAGCACCTCCGAGGGGCGTTCTGAATGAGTTACGCCCGGGTGCTCTGCGTGGGGCTGGTCGGAATGACCGGGCACCTGGTGGAGGTGGAGGCGGATCTCGCGCCTGGCCTGCCCGGGGTGGTCATTTCCGGGCTGCCCGACACCGCCCTGCACGAGGCCCGGGACCGAGTCCGGGCTGCAGTGGTGAACTCCGGTCAACGCTGGCCGAACCGCCGGATAACACTCAACCTGCTACCGGCCACCCTGCCCAAGTTCGGATCGGCATTCGACCTGGCGATCGCGGTGGCGTTGCTCGGTGGTTCCGGTGAGCTGCCGTTGGCGCCGCTGGACGGCGTGGTGATCCTCGGCGAGCTCGGTCTGGACGGGACGGTGCGGCCGGTGCGGGGTGTCCTGCCGATGGTCGCGGCAGCCGCGAAGGCCGGCGTCAGACGGGTGATCGTCCCGGCCGGCAACACCGCCGAGGCCGCAGTCGTGCCCGGACTACGGGTGCGCGGCGTGGACAGCCTGCACCGGCTGGTCGGCTTCGTCCGCGACGGTGACCCGTTGGCCGAGCCGCCGGCCGGTGCCCCGCCCTCGGCCACGGCCGGCCCCGATCTTGCCGAGGTCGCCGGGCAGTGGCTCGGCCGGCGGGCCCTGGAGGTCGCCGCCGCAGGCGGGCACCACCTGGCCCTGATCGGGCCACCCGGGGCCGGTAAGACGATGCTCGCCGAGCGCCTGCCGTCGATCCTGCCGCACCTGGACGACGACGCCGCGCTGGAGGTGACCGCGCTGCACTCGATCGCCGGGCTGTTGCCGACGGGTGCGGGGCTGCTCCGTCGACCGCCGTTCCAGGCGCCTCACCACACCGCGACGGTGCCGTCCATCGTCGGCGGCGGGGCGGGTCTGGCCCGGCCCGGCGCGGTCTCCCTCGCCCACCGCGGGGTGCTCTTCCTGGACGAGGCACCCGAGTTCAGCAAGGCGGCCCTGGAGGCACTGCGCCAGCCGTTGGAGAACGGCCGGGTGCTGTTGACCCGCAGCCGGGGTGGCGCCGAATATCCGGCCCGAGCTCAACTGGTGATCGCGGCCAACCCCTGCCCCTGCGCCAGTCCGGCCGGCGACGACCGCTGCGAGTGCCCCCCGCTGACCCGTCGCCGCTACCTCGGCCGGCTCTCGGGTCCGCTGCTCGACCGGATCGACCTTCAGGTGCGCCTGCCGCCGATGCGCGCGGCCGAACTGATGGAGTCCACCGCGCCTGAATCCTCTGCGATCGTCGCCGCCCGGGTGGCGACGGCTCGCGCGGCGGCGGCCACCCGGTGGGCCGCATCTGGTCACCGGCTCAACGCCGAGATACCCGGCCCGGAGCTGCGCCGGCCACCGTGGCGGTTGCCGGTCCAGGACATCGCCGAGCTGCGATCGCGGCTCGACGCCGGATCGCTCTCCGCGCGCGGCTTCGACCGGGTCATCCGGCTCGCGTGGACGATCGCCGACCTGGACGGACGGGCACGCCCCGACCGGGAGGACGTGGCCGAGGCCATCCAACTCAGAACGGGAGAGGGAACGTGAGTACGCGCGAGGAGTCGGTGTTGGCCCGGGTGGCGTTGACCTGGTTGGCGGAGCCAGGGACGCGGTCGGTGCACAGGCTGGTCGACGAGTTCGGGCCGGTGGCCACGTTGGATCTGCTGCTCGACGGCGGGGCTCCGCAGGAAGCGCTACGCGAGAGCGTCGCGGCGCGCAGTCGCGCCGGGGACGCCCGGTCGGTCGCCGCCGAGGCGCTGGCACGCAGCGACCGTCTCGCGGCCCGCGTCGTCATTCCCGGTGACGAGGACTGGCCCGCGACGGTCGAGGAGCTACGCACGTTGCACTTGTCCGACGCCCACCGCCGGGTCGACCTGGAGACCGCACCGCCGCTCTGTTTCTGGGTACGCGGACCATGGCCGCTGGCCGAGGCGCTGGAACGTTCCGTAGCGGTGGTGGGTGCCCGCGCCGCCACGCCGTACGGCATCCACATCGCCACGAGTCTGGGCTACGGCCTGGCCGACCGGGACTGGACGGTCGTCTCCGGTGGTGCGTTCGGCATCGACGCCGCCGCGCATCGTGGTGCGCTGAACGCGAATGGCCGCACCGTCGCGGTGCTCGCCTGTGGCGTGGACCGCCCCTACCCGATGGGCAACGCGGCGCTGTTCGACCGGATCGCGGACACCGGCCTGCTGGTGAGCGAGTGGCCGCCCGGGGCCGAGCCCCTGCGCCCACGGTTCCTCATCCGCAACCGGGTGATCGCGGCGGGCACGCGGGGAACGGTGTTGGTCGAGGCGTCGGCCCGCAGCGGCGCGACCCAGACCACCAGACGGGCCATCGCGCTGAACCGACCGGCGATGGTGGTGCCCGGTCCGGTCACCTCGGCGATGTCCGTCGGCGCCCACGAGATGCTGCGCGAGCAGCCGGCGGTGCGGCTGGTGACCGGCCTCGACCAGGTGTTGGAGGAGGTGGGTCGGATTGGCGAGCTGGCGCCGGTGCCGCGCGGTCCGGATCGGCCCACCGACCTGCTCGACGATGACGCGAGGGCAATCGTGGAGGCGATGCCCCGGCGTGGCACGGTCGATGTGGAGGCCCTCGCCGCGCGAGCCGGCCTGGCCGTCCGGACGGTGCTGCGCAAATTGTCCACACTTGAGGAGCTGGCCCTGGTGGTACGCCGTGACGACGGCTATTTCCTGGCAGCCCGGCCGGCCCGATCGAGGCCATCCGATTGAGTAGCCGAAACAGCCCATCCGGCCGGGAGCAGCCGAAACACCCGCCCGATCGGGAGCAGCCGAAACACCCCACGCGGCCGGGAGCAGCCGGAACACCGGCCCGGCCGGGAGCAGCCGGAACACCGACCGAGACCGGAACACCGAAGCCACCGAGACCGGCGCAAAATCGGGGACGTTTGGTCGGGCGGATCCCGGGTATCGCGGAGCTGTCCGGGACTCGGCGGCTGGCGCGCGGCTCGCTCAACGGTCCCCCCACCCGATGGTCCTGGGAGACCACGCGGCGAAACTGAGGAACTTCGATCGCGTCGGCTAGCCGGACGCGGGTTGGGAGGCGGAGGTGCCCTCCGGGTTCGATCCGATCGGTCAGGTGACCTTCGTGGGGACCGCGACCACCGTGCTGCGCCTCGGTAGCTTCACCCTGCTCACCGACCCCAACTTCCTGCACTCCGGGCAGCGCGCCTACCTGGGCTACGGCCTGTTCTCGCGCCGGCTCACCAATCCCGCGACACGGATCGAGAACCTGCCCGACCTCGACGCGGTTGTCCTGTCCCACATGCACGGCGATCATTTCGACCGGACGGCCCGGCACGGGCTGCCGAAGTCCCTGCCCATCATCACCACCCCACAGGCGCAGCGCCGGCTCAAGCGGTGGGGCTTCGCCGCCGCCGATGGCCTGGCCACATGGGAGCGGCGAGAACTGCACCACGGCAACGAACGCCTGTCGATCACCTCCGTACCCGGGCACCACGGCCCCGGCCTGCTCGACCGGCTGTTGCCGGCGGTGATGGGCTCGATCATCGATCTGGACCGCGACGGGCGGCGGGTACTGCGCCTCTACATCACCGGCGACACGCTCTACCGCCCGAGCCTGGCCGAGATTCCCGACCGGTTTCCCGACATCGACGCGATGCTCATCCACCTGGGCGGCACCCGCATCCTCGGCTTCCTCGTCACCATGGACGACCGGCAGGGGGTCGACCTGATGCGCCTGGTCAAACCGGAGATCACGCTACCCATCCACTACGACGACTACCGGGTGTTCCGCTCACCTCTGCAGGACTTCCTCGCCACCGCCGCCCGGCACGGCCTGCGCCCCGCGATCCAGACCCTCCGGCGCGGCGAGACACGTCCGCTGTTCGGTCACCGGTACGCAGCTCGGCGGTGACACCCGGAGCAAAGGCCCCGCCAGCTCCGATCGGACCGCCGGCAGCCAGCTCCGACCGGGCCACCAGCAGCCAGCCCCAACCGCCGCCACCAGCAGCCAGCCCCGGCCGCGCCGACCGGGCCACCAGCAGCCAGCCCTGACCGGGCCGCCGGCAGCAGCGCCGGTCGTGGACGGTCACGGGCCGGCGCCGGCCGTAGGCTGGGTTCCGTGCGAGATTCGGACGCTTCCGACCGGGGCACCCGCGGCACCCAGGCCGCGCACGCGGCGCTGCCGGAGCAGCTGCGGGACACGGTGGACGAGTTCGCCCGCCACCTCGCCACGGTCCGCAACCGCTCAGCGCACACGGTTCGGGCGTACGTCGCCGATCTGGTGTCCCTGCTGGACCATGCCGGACGAATGGGCTGCACCGACGTGTCCGAGCTGAGCCTCGACACGGTACGCAGTTGGTTGGCGAGGCAACGGACGATGGGCGCGGCCCGCACGTCGCTGGCCCGACGCGCGGCGACGGCACGCACCTTCAGCGCCTGGGCCCACCGCGCTGGGCTCTTGCCCACCGACGTCGCCGCCACGCTGGCCAGCCCCCGCCCGCAGCGCGCGCTGCCCACCGTGCTCCGCGCCGACCAGGCCACGCTGCTCGTCGAGGCCCCCGGCCGCCGTACGGCCGAAGACCCCGAACCACCCGTGGCCGCTGCCGGTCCACCCGATCGGGTGGCCGAGTCCGTACTGCTGCGCGACCGGGCGCTGCTGGAACTGCTCTACGCCACCGGGGTACGCGTCAGCGAGGCGTGCGGGATCGACGTGGCGGACGTCGAGCACGGCCGACGGGTGGTGCGGGTACGCGGCAAGGGCGGGCGGGAGCGGGCAGTGCCGTACGGGATGCCGGCCCAGCAGGCGATCGACGACTGGCTGCGGCAGGGACGGCCGGTGTTGGCAGGCCCAGCATCGGGCGACGCACTCCTGCTCGGCGCTCGGGGCGGCCGTCTGCACCCGGCGACCGCCCGTCGGATCGTCGGTGGGTACGCCGAGGCCGCCGGCCTGCCCCGGACCAGCCCGCACGCGCTACGCCACTCAGCCGCCACCCACCTGCTCGAAGGCGGTGCGGACCTGCGGGCGGTGCAGGAACTCCTGGGACACTCCTCGCTGGCCAGCACGCAGCTCTACACCCATGTCTCGGTGGAGCGGCTGCGGACCGCCTACCGGCAGGCTCATCCCCGCGCCTGACCCGACTCCGATCCCGGCAGGCGCAACCCCGCGCCCCGCCACACCCCGGCAGGGCGCATATCCCCGCGCCTGGCCGCGTCACGGTTGCCCACCGACTGACGCTGACGGACGCGAGGCGATCACTTCGGCGTTACGCTCATCCGGTGAGCGTCCCACCGCCGCCCGAGCCGATCACGGGCGCCCGGCTGCTCTTCTCCCTCGACCCGGCGGTGAGCCACCTCAACCACGGCTCGTTCGGCGCGGTGCCGATCGTCGTGCAGCGAGCCCAGCAGCGGCTACGCGACGAGATGGAGGCCGACCCGCTGCGCTTCTTCACCCGGGGGCTGGTCGACCGGATCACGCACACCCGCCGCCATCTGGCCGGTTTCCTCGGCGCCGACCCTGACGGTGCCGCGCTGACCACCAACGCGACCACCGGTGTGGCGGTGGTGCTTCAGTCGCTCGGGCTGCGCCCCGGCGACGAGGTGCTCACCACCGATCACGGCTACGGCGCGGTCGAGTTCTCCGTCCGACGGGAGTGCCGCCGCACCGGGGCGACACACCGGGTGCTGCGGCTGCCGCTGGCCGCCACCGACGAGGAGGTCGTGCAGATCGTGCGGGCCGGGCTGCGGCCCGGGCGTACCCGGCTGCTCGTCATCGACCAGATCACCTCGGCCACGGCATGGTTGCTGCCGGCCGCCGCCATCGCCGGGGTGGCCCGCGAGCAGGGGGTGTCGGTGCTGGTCGACGCCGCGCACGCGCCGGGCATGCTGCCCGCGACGGTGCAGAGCATCGGCGCCGACTTCTGGGTGGGCAACCTGCACAAGTGGGGGTACGCCCCACGGGGCACCGCCCTGCTCGTGGTCGCCCGACCGTGGCGGGAGCGGATCGAGCCGTTGGTGGTTTCCTGGGAGCAGGAGGCGGGCTTCCCCGGGCGGGTGGAGTGGCAGGCGACGGCGGACTACACCGCCTGGCTCAGTGCACCGGTGGGGCTCTACACGCTGCGCAGCCTGGGCCTCGATCGGGTACGTGAGCACAACGCGGCGCTGGCCGCGTACGGTCAGCGGGTGGTGGGGGACGCGCTCGGCGTGTCACCGGCCGACCTGCCGGACCCGGGCGGACCCACGGTCGCCATGCGGATCATTCCGTTGCCGGCGGGCCTGGCCACGAGCATCGACGCGGCGCGGGCGCTGCGGGAGCGGATCGCCGAGCGGCTCGCCACCCAGGTCGCGGTGACCGCCTGGGACGGACGCGGCTGGCTGCGGCTCTGCGGGCAGGTGTACAACTCGCCCGACGAGTACGAACGGCTCGCCGCCCGGCTGCCCGCGCTGCTCGCCCAACGTTGACCCACGCCGATCCCGTCGAGCGGTAGCAGGCGCGCCCGGCCGAGGCCGAGCAGGGCCAGCGGATCGAGGTAGTCGGCCCCGCGACGCAGCCCCCAGTGCAGGCACGCCGCGGCGGGACAGCCGGGATGCCCGGCCAGCAGGTCACCCAGGACGGCCCCGGTCGGCACCACGGTTCCCGCCGCGACCGCCGGCCGGACCGGCTCGTAGGTGGTCCGCAGCCCGTCGGTGTGCCCCACGGTCACCACCGGCCGGTCGGCGACCATCCCGGCGAACAAGACAGTGCCCGCACCGGCCGCGCGGACCGGCGCGCCGGCCGAAGCGAGCAAATCGACCCCACGGTGACCGGACAGCCACGGCCGGGGCGGCGGATCGAATTGGCGTACGGGATGCGGCGTGCCGTCCACCGGCCACCGGAACGGGCCGGCGGCGCCGGGCGGAGCGATGCCTTCCGCCAGCTGCCACGCCGCTGGCCATAGACCGCTGGCCGGGGCCGGACCACCCAGCGGGGCCGGACCACCCAGCGGGGCCGAACCGTTGAGCGGGGCCGAGCCGTTCAGAGGAGCTAGCCGGCTCGCCGCGGCGCTGTGCACCGTCGGTGGGGGCAGCAGCATGATCAGCATGAAACCGCAGAGCGTACGGCGTAGCGGGATCAACCGTGTTCGCATACCGGGGAGCCTGCCGGGGCGAAGGCAGGCCCACTACCCCGAGGCGCTCCACTGTGGATAACCGATGGCGCTGTGGACAAGCCCCGCCGAGACAGGTGATCTGCTATGGACCGGCCACGGCTTGCGGCAACCTGGACCATCTGGCCTGCGCAAGGGCCCGACATGCGACCGCAACCCAGACCGGGCCTGAAAGACGCCTGACGGCGGGTGGGGGTCCGCCGACGGCTCCGGCCCGGAGCACGGAGTGTGGATCAGCCGCCGAAACCGGAGTCGGCGGGAAGGGAGATGTCGGGCTTTTCCAACTCCTCGACGTTGACGTCCTTGAACGTCATCACACGCACATTTTTGACAAACCGGGCAGGACGGTACATGTCCCACACCCAGGCGTCGTGCATCTCAACCTCGAAGTAGACCTCGCCGTCGGAGTTACGCACGTGCAGGTCGACCTGATTGGCCAGGTAGAACCGCCGCTCGGTCTCCACCACGTAGGAGAACTGGCGGACGATGTCGCGGTACTCCCGGTAGAGCTGGAGCTCCATCTCGGTCTCGTACTTCTCGAGATCTTCCGCGCTCATCGCACTCCGCCTTCCATGACCACATCTTCCCCCACCGGCGCCGGAGGCCGAGGCTGCTCGCCCAACGCCACGCCGACGGTACCCCCTGCGGCGTCTGAACGCTCCATCGGCTCGTCCGGGCTTGCGCCCAGCGGTCGGCGCGAGCGCGGCGGGCGGCCGTCGAGGCCGGTCACGGCGGCCACGTTCACGTAGGAGAACCGATGCTCCCGACACGGACCGCGTTCACGCAACGCCGCGGTGTGCTCGGCGGTGATGTACCCCTTGTGTTCGGCGAAGCCGTAGCCGGGATACCTGGCGTCCAGATCCACCATGATCCGGTCCCGGGTCACCTTGGCGAGCACGCTCGCCGCCGCCACGCACGCCGCCACCCGGTCGCCCTTCCACACGGCCAGCCCGGGCACCTCCAGCCCGTCGACACGGAAGCCGTCGGTGAGCACGTACTCCGGCCGGACGGCCAGCGACGCCAGCGCCCGGCGCAGGGCGGCGAGGTTGCACACGTGCAGCCCTCGGGCGTCGACCTCCTCGGCGGGGATGACCACCACGGCGTACGCCGCGGCACGTGCGACGACCTCGTCGTACACCCGCTCCCGGCTCGCCGGGGTGAGCAGCTTGGAGTCGGTCAGGCCGTCGATCTCGCCGCGGCGGCCCTCGGGCAGCACCGCGGCGGCGGCCACCAGCGGGCCGGCGCAGGCACCCCGGCCCGCCTCGTCGGCACCGGCGACGAACCGGAAGCCGCGCCGTTGCAGGGCCCGTTCCAAGGCGTAGAGCCCGGCCTCGCGGCGCACCACCGTGCGCGGCGGGGTCAGCACGCCAAGCCTCCCTTCTGCTGCGCCGGGCCGGCCAACGCCTCGGCCAGCACCGCCGCCAGGTCCGTCGGGTAGTAGCGCTCGCCGGTCGTGGCCAGTTCCTGCACCGACCACCAGCGGTGGCCGTCGACGCTGCCCCGCTCCACCTCGCTGAACCCGGCCGTGTCCACCTCGTGGGCCGCCACCCGGGCCAGGAAGAACTGCTGCTCCTGCCGGTACCACACCCCGTCGAAGGCGAACTCCGTCACGTCGGCGTGGACCGGCTCGCCGAGCTCGGCCACGGTCAGTCGCAATCCGGTCTCCTCCGCCAGTTCGCGGGCTGCGCACTCGGCGTACGTCTCCCCCGGGTCGAGGCCACCACCCGGCGTGAACCACCAGCGGCCGCCCTCGGGACGGGCCGGATCGAAGCCGCGGAACAACAGCAACCGACCCCTCCCGTCGACCAGGAGCACGCGGGCCGCGCGCCTCGGGGTGTAGACCGTCACCGCACCAGACTGCCAGACACCGACGACAACGCCCACGCCACGGGTAGCGCCCGGTCAGGACTTGGGAATCGCCTCGAACTGCTCGGGCACGCTCAGCACAGTGGCCCGGCTGACCGGCCAGAAGATCGTGAAAGCCCGGCCCACGACGTCCGTCTCCGGGATGGTGGCCAGGGTGATGTTCTGCCTGGACTGCTGGTAGTGCTCCAGCGAGTCGCCCGAGGCGGATCGGTGGTCACCCATGACCCAGAGCCGACCCTTCGGAATGACGACGTCGAACTCCTGGTCCGCCGGCTTGTCCCGCTGGCCGTCGAAGGAGAAGATGTACGGCTCGTCCAGCGACGCGCCGTTGATCATCAGGCGATCCTGCTCGTCACAGCAGACCACCCGGTCACCGCCGACACCGATCACCCGCTTGATGAAGTCCTCCCCGGCAGGGTTGCCGCTCCACTCCGTCGGCGCCTTGAACACGATCACCTCACCGCGGTGCGGCGACCGGAAGTTGTACACCAACTTGTTGACCAGCACCCGATCGTCGATCTTGAGAGTGTTCTCCATCGATGGCGAGGGGATGAAGAAAGTCTGCAGTACGAAGGCGCGCACCAGTACCGCGACCAGAATCGCCACCCCGAGGAGGATGGGTAGTTCCTTCCAGAAGGAGTGGCGCGACTTGTCGGTCTGCTCGTCAATCACGGGAGGAGCCTACGTTGCCCGGATCGGTGCGACCGTCCGGAACGCGCGAACAAGGATAGGGCGGTCGCAATCGGGAGCAGCAGGACGACACCTCCGTCGGGCGTGGGTCGCGAAGGCGGGGCGACACCACCGGTGGCCGCAGCCGGCGGAGCGACGCTGGCGAACGTTTCGGGCACCGGCAGCGAATGCCAGCGGCTGGACGGCCAGACCACCGCGAAGGCCCGCCCGACCACATTGTCGATGGGCACCGGGCCCTGGCAGCGCGCGTCCTGCGAGACCAGCCGATGGTCGCCGAGCACGAAGATCTGGCCGGGTGGGACGACGATCTCCTCGAACCGCCGGGACCGGCACTCCTCCGGGTTCGGTGGCAGGTCCAGCGGCGAGTCCCGCAGGACGTACGCGGACTCGTCCAACGGCGTGCCGTTGACCAGCACCCGCCCCTGGTCGTCACAGCAGCTCACCCGGTCGCCGGGCAGCGCGATGACCCGCTTGATGAAGTCCTTCTCGCCGGGACGGCTGACGCCGACCAGGTCGCCGATGGTGCGGCCGAGCTTGTCGGCGAACCCCGTCGGCGGTTGCGTGTCGACCTGCGGGACCCATCGGTCGGTGCCCCGGAAGACCACCACCTCGCCCCGCTGCGGGCTCCGCATGTTGTAGACGACCTTGTTGACCAGCACCCGGTCACCGACGAGCAGGGTGTCCTCCATCGATCCGGAGGGAATGAAGAACGCCTGGAGCAGGAAGGTGCGGATCAGCACGGCGAGACAGAAGGCCACGATGAGCAGCAGCGGCAGCTCCTGCCAGAGCGGCATTTGCCGCTTGCTCCGACGGGTGCGCCGCCGCCACGGATCTACCGCACCGCTGTCGTCAAGCGTCCTTACCACGCCCACTCCCCGGTCCGCAGAAACGACTACCGCCCGGCAGTCTCGTCGAGACTCCCCGGGCGGTAGTGGTGGTCACCCGCCACACCAGGCGGG